>JALOPI010000017.1 GCA_025453975.1 Syntrophobacteraceae bacterium | reverse complement strand
CCCCCGCCCCAGACCCAGTGCGCCAGGGGATTGTAGACGAGGAGAGACCAGAGCAGGATGAAGACCAGGTACGTGCTGAACTTCATGCGCTCGGCAACGGCGCCGCTGATGAGGGCCGGCGTGATGATGGCGAACATCCCCTGAAACATGATGAACGCGTAGGTTGGCACCGACCCGCTGGTGGAGTCGACTCCCGTGCCGGCCAGGAAGAACTGGCTCAGGTCCCCGATGAAAGGGTTTCCTGGCCCGAAGGCCAGGGAGTAGCCGATGATGACCCACTGGAGCCCCACAACCCCAAGGGCCGCCATGGAGTGCATGATGGAGCTCAGAACGTTCTTACGCTGGACCATCCCCCCGTTGAACAAAGCCAGACCCGGGAGCATCAGCATCACCAGGGCCGAGCAGGCCAGGAGCCATGCCGTGTCTCCGTGGTTGATCGAAGCCGTTTCGGCGGCCACGGCGCTCCCCGCTTCCGCCGCCGTGAGCATCCCCAGAAACATCCCCACCCTTTTGGTCGTCATCATCTGCAGCAACGCCTTCTCCTCCCTTCGCTCCGCCTCCGGATCCATGAGCCCAACGTCTCGGTGGGCCCGCCACCGGGCCCCACCCGGTGATGGCAAGGCAGATGCCAGATGGGACCGACCGATGAATTGTTCAGAACAATCCATGAATTAGGCGAGATATGCGCCCTCTCGTTCCACCACGGACAGAACAATTTCGTTCAGAATCTCGATCCCATCACAACATTGTCCACAATTCCGTCGACCTCAGGGGAGCTCGGGCCAGGGAAGAGCGCCGTCTCGACAGGGGGATCACGCCCCGCTGGGCTTGAAAACTCAAGCCGTTGGGGGCTCAATATTCCCGGGGGGAGGCCCCTGCTTTGTACCGAGCCTCCCTGGATGGTCCGGACAAAATTGTTATCTTGCTCCATGAGCGTAAGAGGAACGAGGCGTTACAGGACTGACCACCGCAGCGGGACATCACCCGGGAGATCACCATGGACCATGGCGCTGATAATATTGTGCTCATCGGCATGCCGGGATCGGGAAAGAGCACCATCGGCGTGGTGCTGGCCAAGTGCGCGTCCATGGATTTCGTGGACACGGACATCCTGATCCAGTGCTCGGAGGGCCGATCCCTGCAGGACATCGTGAACCGGGAAGGGCACATGGCCCTGCGGGCCATCGAGGAGCGGGTGCTCCTGAGTCTTGATCCTCGCCATCACGTCATCGCCACGGGGGGCAGCGCCGTTTACAGCCAGGCCGCCATGGAGCACCTCAAGTCGAGCGGCCTGACCGTATTCCTGGACGTTGACCTGGAAACGCTGAAAGCGAGGATCCACGACTACGAAACCAGGGGGCTGGCCAAGCGGCCGGACCAGAGCTTCGAGGAGCTTTTCGCCGAGCGGTCGGCCCTGTACTCTCGCTATGCCGATGTGACCATTCGGTGCGATGGTCTGTCGGTGGCCGAAGCCTGCTCCGCCATCCTCGAGGCCTGGAGAGGCCCCGGCCATGCCTGCGCCTGCGGCGACGATGCGTGAGGATCCACCCTGACCGGCACAAAGAGGACGGAACCGCTCCCCTGGCCGTTTGCTCAGGGACATGAAGTCGGGGACCCGAAATGTCTCGCGCCGGATCAAGACCTGGAACGATCCAACGCATGGAACTGGATGGGCTCCTGGAGATGGTGGGATGAGTTGGATTCCGCGCCCTGGAGATCCGCCACCGTCCGGGCCACCTTCAAATTCCGGATGGCAGGCCCGGGCGCCCACCGTTATGGAGAGGTTACCGATGGCATTCGCTTCACTTTGATATCATTAAGAATAAGGTACGAGTGACCTCTCAGGTGCTTTCCTCCAGATCGCCTTCCATCTCGAGAAGGATATCCCGCAGCTTCTCCCTTTCCTCCTCCGATGCATTCCAATACCCACGGTTCCTGGCCTCCAGAAGGCGTCTGGCCATCTCCTCGGCGGCGTAAGGATTGTTTTCCCTGAGCCTGTTACGCATTCTTTCATCAAAGAGGTATCTTTGAGCCACGGCCGAGAAGACCCAGTCTCCCACGGCATGTGTGGTTGCGGCAAAACCGATGAGATACTCCACGCGGTCGCCGATCTTCTGAGCCCCGTGGACCTCGTGCTCCAGGAGAGCATCGATCCATCGGGGATTGAGCAGCCGCGTGCGCACCGATCGACCCAGGGCTTCCCCCACGGTTTCCGTGCGCACCCGTTCCCGGGTGGTATCGGTGATGAGCTGCACGGGAGGGCTTCCTCGGAAAGACTCGATGGTGCGCGAAAGTCCCCCGAAGTATTCGTAGTAATGGTCCAGATCGCCGATCTCGTAGTCGATCGTGTCCCTGATCTGGCTCACCATCTGCACCTGACGGAGGTGTCCTTCGTAAAGCCCCTCGAAGCGCTCGCCGTGCACGTTCTCACCGTAGAGGTGATTCATGCTGGACGTGAAGGTTTCCACCAGCTCCTCCTCCGAGGTCCATGAGGCCGTCTCGATGAGCGAGGTCACGCGCGTTCCGTATTCTCCCGGCCGGGGACCGAAAACCCGGGCCGAGGCAAGCTTTGCGGCACGCTCGCCGCCCACCTTCCGGGAAAGCCCGGCCGCCGCCTGCTGGGAGTGCACCCTCACGTAATTGTCCTCGGGCGCCTCATCCAGCCTGGATACGGCATCGATGGCGCGGTTGACGAGGTGGACCACGTTCATGAACATGTCCCGAAAGAAACCGCAGATCTGCACCGTGACATCGATTCGCGGGCGTCCAAGCGTCTCCACCGGGATGATCTCGATATCCGTCTTCCAGGGATTCTTTCGGACAGGACGCACTCCCAGATAGCCAAAGATCTGGCCCACCGTTTCTCCGCGTGTCTTGGCCGTCTCGAACGCCCAGAGAATGATTCCCGTGCTCCTGGGGTAACACCCATTCAGTTTACAGTAGTGACGAAGGGTGTTTTGAGCAATCTCGAAGCCCCGCTCGCAAGCCGCCTGCGAGGGGACGAGGCGCGGATCGAACTGGAAGGTATTCCGACCGGTCGGCAGCGTTTCCAGGTCCCTGATCGGTTCCCCCCCGATCCCGGGCATCGTGAATCCCCCCTCGAGGGCATCGAGGAGACTGGATATTTCCTGGCGCCGATTCATGCGCTCGTGGATCTTGAGCGCTTCGGCCAATGCCCGGGAGCGGGGGGCATCGGAGGCTCCGTCCGTGGCGCCCTGAAGTGCTCGCAAAACCAGCTCACGGGCATTGGCCTCGATCTCCTGGAGCGTTTCCGCCGGCATCCTTCCGCTGTCATCCAGACCCTCGGGACGGTCCAGGAGCCCATCGTGGTCCAGCCCCTTTTCCTCCGCGAGCAGGCGATGCAGCGAGGGGACGCCATCCCGGTCGTACCGCAGGAAACAGGTGATGGTCTCGGCGGCATCCTCCAGGGAAAGCTCTTCATCGAGGATGTGGAGGCCCTTGGGGATGATGGATCGCTTCATCAGCACGAGCTCCTCCTGGATCTCGGGGACAGACTCCTTCGTCAGGCTCAAGGAGGAGGCCTTCTCCAGGATTCGGGCTTCCAGCCGCTGTCCCCGCCCGGGGTCCGAGAGCTTCGCTTCCAGGTATTCATCGATCCATTCCTCGAGGATCGCGTAATCCTCATAGAGACCGGAAACGGTGAGGGGCGGGGAATTGTAGCTCACAATGGTGCCGAGGCTGCGCCGCTTGGCGATCATGGCTTCGGATGGATTCACCACGTGGTAGATGTAAAAATGAGGCACGGAGCCGATGAGGAGCGCGGGGTAGCAGACAGGGCTCATCCCCACCTCCTTTCCCTTGAGGAACTCCAGGGTTCCGTGCGTCCCCACGTGGACGACGGCATCGGCCCTCCAATCCTCCTCCAGCCATTTATAGAACGCGATGTACTGGTGATGGGGAGGAAGGCTTTTATCATGGGTGAGCTTCCCGGGATCGCTGTGGATTCCCCTCGCCGGCTGAAGCCCCAGAAAGACGTTTCCCAGCTCCAGCCCGGGCAGGACGATTTTTCCCTCGCCCGCCATGATCTCGCCGGGAGCCCGACCCCATGTGCTCACAACCTCTTGAGAATGGGGCAGGGAAGCCAGCATGTTCTCGTACCGCTCCGCGGTCACGGTCACGGTGTCGGCGAGTGATTGCTCCACGGGCACCCAGCGGGCGTTGTTGACCGCGCCAATGTCGATGAAGCGCCGGCAGATCTCGCGGCTTTCGGGCAGGGGCTCCACTCGGTATCCGCGATCGGCCATGGCCGAAACGAGCCTGCGGAGGCTGGCGAAAACATCCAGGTAAGCCGCATTGCCGATGTTGTCCTCTCCCGGAGGGTTGTTGTAGATGATGAAGGCGACGCGCTTTTCCGCGTTGGCGATCTCCTTCAGCGCGGCCCGCCTCAGCATCCGCCTGGAGATTCTCGCCACCTGGGCCTCGAGGGCCACAGGTCTTTTGACTTTCTCACCGCTACCGGGATCGACTTCATCCTTCAGGGCCAGGGACGGCACGGGCTCGATCATACCGTCCAGCTCAGGCATGATCACCGTGGTCATGACTTCAACGGGAGAGAGCCCCTGATCGCTTTCCTCCCACTTCTCCAGCTCGCGCCCGTAGAGAGGGGCTCCGGCGAAGACCGGGACGTTCAGACTCCCGAGCAGCCGAAGGGTCTTCTCCGGGTCGTCCGCGGAGAACGTGGCCAGCTGAAACCACTGGAGGTAAAGGAGAACATCGATGCTCGCCCGGCCGTGCGGCAGGTAGAACTTCTCGATGGCCTCCAGGTTGTGCAACGATGTCGAATAAACGGGGACGAGATTGCAGCTGGACCCGAGATGCCTCGCGACGGCTTCCGCGGCCACCACGGACTGTGAGAAGTGCATGCCCCCATAGAAAAAGAGGCCCACCGTGGGCCGCCCCTCCAGGAAGCCCGCATGAGCCCGGTAGGCTTCCAGGGTGTCGAAGTGCTTCCCAGACTGGAGGTCATAGAGCCCGAGCTCGGGGTACTCCAGCGGCTCGGGCGGGGCGGGCAGCTTCAGGGCGAGGTATTCCCGCCCCAGGAAGACCAGGAGGCTCTCAACGTTTTCCGCGCCGCCGTTCCCCCAGTACCGCGTCACCTTGCTCCAGTTTCTGGCATGCCGAAGTCTTCCGATGGGTGCCAGATCCCCGGCCCTCTCCACCCAACGCATGATCTTCTGGATGCGCTGGATGCTCGAAACCTGTGAGCCGTTCTCCTCGTCCCGGCCGGCCATGATCTCCTTCAGGGACAGCGATCCCATGCGGAGAAGGCTCAGGATTTCGGGCGACGCTCCCACCAGGCAGACCACCGTGTTGCGGGCCCCTCCCAGGGCGGACGCCGCGAGGCCAACGGCGCGCCCGGCTCCCCGAAGATCCAGGAGCACGAGCTCCGACGACAGGAGGTCCTCGCGCAGCCGGGTGGGTGATACCCGTTCTTCGTCAATTTCATGGACATAGTGGACCTTGACGCTGAGAAGGTCCCCATGGCTCTTCCGAAAGTGCGCCACCCCCTCGAGGAGGGTTTGGGAGAGGCCAGCATTGATCACACAGCACACGCGTTTCTGGTTCATGGGAGTACCTCAGGAAGAGATTTCCGTTGCGGGCTCATCCTCGAAGAAATGGTCGATGAGATCCGGGCCGCCCGCCAGGCCCCCCCCGTCCCTCAGGAGGAATGCACGCTGGCCAAGGGCCCTGGCTGCACGGGCATCATGCGTGGCGGACAGCAGGGCTCCACCCTCCGCAACGAACCGGTCCATCCTGCGCAGGATGAGCCCGAGGCTTCCGTCGTCCTGTCCCACCGAAGGCTCGTCGAGAAGGAGGAGGTCGGGCCTTGCGGAAAGGGCTGCCGCCAGGGTCACCCGCCGTTTCTGGCCCATGGACAGGGAATGGGGGTGTCTATCCTCGAGCCCCCTCAGTCCCATGGACTCGACTTCCTGCCGAGCCCTCTCCTCATCGGCAGTCTGCCAGGCGATCTGATCCCTCACCGAGGGGAGGTGAAGCTGGTGGTCGGGATTCTGGAACACGTAAGCCGTCCGGGGAGACGAAGTCCCCGGAGGGCGGCCGGAGCGGCTCGATCCGCGAACCGTGATGCGCCCCTCCTGGGGCTTCAGCAGCCCCACGATGAGCTTCATGAGGGTGGTCTTGCCGGCACCGTTCTCCCCCAGCAGAACCACGCTTTCACCGCGCGCGATCTCCAGCGACACCCGGTCAAGGATGAGCCGGGGGGCTCCCTTGCGATTGAACCGAACGCCCTCCAGCTCCAAAAGGGCTTCCCCACCGGGGAATGATCTGCCCACTCCGCGGAACCTGGGGCACTCGGGGGGCCGATCCACGAGAAGACCGTCTGCCAGGCAGATTTCACGATGGGCCATGGGCAGCACAAGATCGCGGCGATGCTCGAAAATGAGGACGGTTCTGCCCTCGAGGGCAAGGCCTCGAATCAATGCAAGAAGGAGCCGGCAGCCGCGGCGATCCAGGAAAGCCAGGGGCTCATCCAGGATGAGCACGGGCTGATTCAGGCAGAGGAGCGCCGCGAGCATCACGCGCTGGCGCTCCCCCGAGGACAGGGAAGCGATGGAGCGGCCGAGAAGCTCCCCAGCTCGGACCCGTCCCAGGGCTTCGTGGATCCTGCCCGCCATCTCATGGGCCGGAAAAGCGAAGTTCTCCAGCCCAAAAGCCACCTCATCTTCCACTCTGTCCGTAAAGACCTGGAGCTCGACATTCTGCATGAGAAATCCCGCGGTCCGGGAAAGCTGGGCCACGGTCAGCGCTTCGGGGCTCTTCCCGTCAATGCGGACCCGTCCACCGGTCTGCCCTCTGAGCAGGTGGGGAATCACCCCGCAAAGCAGCAGGCCCAGGGTCGTCTTGCCACTTCCCGTGGAGCCGGAAAGGAGGCTCAGGGTGCCGGACGGCAGATCAAAAGTCACCCCTTTCAGGCTGTCCCGGGTCTGCCCGGGATACCTGCACCGAAGCTCCCGAACCTCAATCAAATGGATACCCCCCACCATTGGAAGGCGACGGCCAGGAGGACCACCCCCTGAGAGCCCGTGATGAACGCCAGATCGGAGCGCCCGAAACGTGGAGCTTGAAACCGGGTTCGCGTCCGACAAGGATCGAACCCCCGTAGTTCAAGGGCCAGGGGCAGGCGGTCGGCGTAGTCGACGATGCAGAAGGTCAAAGGGACAACGAAGCCTCGATACCAGCGGGTGACCCTTCCCCTGCCCCGGTCTTCCCGGAGCAGGCCAGCCTCCAGGATTTCCCGGGCGTCTCCGGCTACGACCGGAAAGAAGCGCCAGACCAGCAGCAGGGAGACCATCACACCCGGGGGCAGCCGCAGGCCCGAGAGGGCCCTGACCATGTCCTGGGGTGCCGTGGTCAGGGCAAAGACCGGAACCGCCATCATGAAGACCATGAGGCGCAGGGTGTAGGATGCCGCACTCCAGGTGCTGTCGCTGGCCAGAGAGTTGAAGAACGAAACCACGGAGACGAAAGCCAGAAACCCCAACCAGCGCCTCGCACCCAGCTCCAGGCGGGCAAGCTTCAGAACGCACAGGAGAAACATCAGGACGATCCCCAGGGATATCGGATTCTTCAAAACGAGGGCGAGCATGCTGAAGGCCGCTCCCGCACCCGTCTTGACCAGTGGGTGGAGGCTATGAATGCAGGAGGTCGAAGCGCGCGAACGGTTCGGAAACATTCCTAGGTCTCCAGCTGAAGCTTCCCGGCCCGCGCCAGCTCCTTGGCCACTTTGAGACCGCAGAGGGCTCCAGCGAGTGATGTGGCGACGATCGCGATCTCCGCCACGATCCAGATCCAGACCGCCGGCTGCGTGTACCGCTCGGGGATGAAAAAGAGGCTGAGGATCATCGCTGCGGGGAACATCCCCACTTCATAGAGAACGGCGCCCATGACCGGCGCGATCTTTCCGGCGTAGCCCCTGAAGGCCAGCGTGCAGATGACTTCGCCGAAAACACCTCCGGCCAGAACGAAGCCGAAGATCACGGGCGAGATGGCCAGGCAGACCAGCCCGTAAATCCCGGCGATCAGCAGCAGGGACCCGGGCTTCCGCAGTCGCATGAGGCCGATCACCAGGAAGAAAGACGAGAAAGGGGCGGTGGCGGCATTGGTCAGTCCGGGAATCCTCAGGGGCAGGGTCATGGGCACAATGATGCTCCCCACCAGCAGCAGGCCACAGGCCATCAAGGCTGCAAAAACGTAATCCCTCGTCGAAAAATAGGGTCCGTTCATCGGGTCTGGAATCTCCTCACGGGGTGAGCTGGCTGCATGGGAGCATTCTAGGCGCTCCTGTTTCTTCGAGAGACCTGGATGTCCGTGGCGATCTCCTGCAGAGGCTGCCGCCGGACCCTGTGGGGCAGGGCCAGCTCCGCCCCCCGCTCGACATCCTCACGGGTCACTTCCCTTCTTCCGCCGTAAGCGGCCAGCGTTTTGGCGGTTTTGAGCACGATGATGTCCCCCCGGTGCCCGTCCACCCCCACCTCGACGCAGCAGGTTGCGATCTCCATCAGCAGGTCGCGGTGGACCTTCACCCCGGGAAGCAGCCGCGCGGCCTTGCCGATCCTCCTCGAAATCTCCCGGGAGGCCTTTCGCCACTGCTCGCGGAACCTCTCCGGGTTTTCATCGAAGGCGGCCCGCCGCTCCATGATGCGCACGCGCTCCTCCGGATCGCGAATCCCCTCGATCTGGACGCACAGCCCGAACCGGTCCAGAAGCTGGGGCCTGAGCTCCCCTTCCTCGGGGTTCATGGTGCCCACCAGGGTGAAGCGCGCGGGGTGGGTGAAGGAAATTCCCTCCCTTTCCACGGTGTTGACTCCCATGGCCGCTGAATCGAGGAGGACGTCCACGATGTGATCGTCCAGGAGATTGACCTCGTCCACGTAAAGGACCCCCCGGTGCGCCGCGGCAAGGATGCCCGGCTCAAAGCGCTTTTCGCCTGCCTTGAGAGCATGCTCCAGGTCAAGGGTTCCGACCACGCGGTCCTCCGTGGCCCCCAGGGGCAAATCCACCACCGCCACTTTCCTCATGACCCGTTCCGGCGGGGCCCCTGATTGCTTGGCTGCGCAGGATGAGTGGCTGCAAGCCGAGCAGACCCCGATGTCGACTTCCTCGCCCATCTGAAACGGACAGGCGGGCACAACGGGAATACTGGGAAGGATTTCGGCCAGACTCCTCACCGCCGTGGACTTGGCGGTGCCTTTCTCGCCGCGGACGAGGACTCCCGAAAGCTTGGGGTTGATGATGTTCAGGATCAGGGCCAGCTTCATGCTTTCCTGGCCGACGATGGCTGCAAAGGGATAGGTGGGAATGTCTCGACTCATAATCTCTTCCTGACGACATCGAGGAGCGTTTCCGCCTTCAAATCCTCGAGCTTGAAATGCTCAGCCTGGAGGGCCGCGGCGAGCTCCGATGCCAGCCCCAGGGTGGCGAAGCCCCGTGGCTCCGTATCGATCACCATGAACTTGAGCCGTCGATCCCTGGCCAGTTTCGCGGAAAAACCCATGACCTCCCCGAGGGGGTGATTCCCTTCAACCAGGGGGACATTGCATTTCCCGTCCGTGATCAGGATGACGATGGGCTGGGTGGCAGGGTCCTTGAGAAGCTGGCTGCGCAGGACGGCAAAACCCTTGAGGAGTCCCGCGCCAAGAGGGGTTCGCCCCCCCACGGGAAGCTCCTTGAGCAGCCTCCCCGCCAGCTCGATGGAGCACGTGGGGGGCAGGGCGAGCTGAGCCTCGCGGCCCCGAAAGACAATCATGGCCAGCCTGTCCCTTTTCTGGTAGGCGTCCAGGAGAAGCGAAAGGATGGCTCCCTTGGATGCGACCATGCGCCTTCTGGCGCCCATGGAGCCGCTGGCGTCCACGATGAACAGGAGGAAGTTCCCGATCCGCTTCTCCCGGACCTTTTCGCGGATATCCTCCCTCTGAATCAGGACCGCGAGCCTCGATTCGTGAGACGCCTTGCGGTGCAGCTGTTGCGGAGCGGCGGCACGAAGGGTGGCATCCAGGGCGAGGTCCGAGCGCGGGCTGCCCAGGGAGCTTCGGACGTATCGGCCCTGCTTCTGGGAGGTTCTGGTCCTCGAGCGCCTTCCCGAGCCGCGCCGGAGGGTGCGATCCTTTGGGCAGGCAATGGGCTTGATGCGAAAGACGGCCCCGATCTCATGAACGCGATGGCCCGTTCCGACCGATCCCGCCGAAGGATCCTGGTCTTCGAGGCGCTCCCGAGGATCGGGGGCCGAGTGGCGGCGGGATGTCTCTCGAAATCGATCTTCCGGATGAGTCCCCTCTGAACCCCCGTCCATTCCGGCTCCCACCTCCTTCTGTGCTTGACCGCTCTCCCGGTCCTGGTCTTCCCGGGGTCGGGCATCGGTATGGCTCGAGGAGGACGGCGGCGGGCCGGAGATCTCGCGCACGCGGTGAGGCAGCACAAGCTCCGCCGCACGGTTGACGTCGGCAATCCGGACATCCAGCCTCCCCAGATATGCGGCAAGGGCTCGCGCGGTTCGCTCCATCACCAGGTCCGCCCGGTGACCGGCCACCCCCTTTTCAACGCAAAGCCCGGCGGCGTAGGTCCTGATCCTCTGATCCATCCGAGTCCGTGGAAGACGGCTTCTGGCGGATCGGATGGATGCGGCAAGGGTCTCGCCGGACTTCTGGAACCGGCGGCAGAATCGGTGGGGAGACCTGTCGAAGGACTCCCTGCGATCCATCAACCGGATGCGGTCTTCGATGTCCTTGCTGGCGACGATCTGGACGCACAATCCGAACCGGTCCAGGAGCTGAGGCCGGAGCTCCCCTTCCTCGGGGTTCATGGTGCCCACCAGGATGAAACGGGACGGGTGGCGAAACGAAATGCCCTCGCGCTCCACCAGGTTCTCGCCCGACCCCGCCGCATCGAGCACCACGTCGACGAGGTGGTCGTCCAGGAGGTTGACCTCATCCACATACAGGATCCCGCGGTGCGCATCGGCAAGCAGCCCCGGCGAGAAGGCCCGCTCACCGACCTTGAGGGCCTGCTCGAAATCGATTCCACCCACGACGCGGTCTTCCGTGGCATTGAGGGGGACGGTCACCATCCTCACCCGTCTCCATTCCGGCGGCAATGGCTCCTGCCGGTTGAGGCAGGCGCCACACCACTCCCAAGGCCTTTCCGGGTCGCAGGAGAAAGAACATCCCCCCATGACCTGAATCAGGGGCAGCAGGGCGGCAAGAGAGCGCACGGCCGTGGATTTGGCCGTGCCTTTCTCTCCGCGGATGAGCACTCCACCGATGCCGGGATCGATGGCATTGAGAATCAGCGCAAGCTTCATCTGCTCCTGGCCCACAATGGCCGTAAACGGAAACCGTTTCCCGGCATCGGGACCGGGACCCGCGTCAAGGTAAGGGACGGTCATCGATCAGAACCGGTAGTTGATCTGCAGCCCCAGGAGCCAGTTGCGCCCGGGGAGAAAATCGTCGGTGCCCGTCTTGTACGTCTGTTTGTCCAGCAGGTTGTAGATGTCCCCAAAGACCGAGAACCGTCGCTTCCAGAAATCCATGCCGATGCGCGTGTCCAGGGTCGTGTAGCCGCCGATGCTTCCCAGCCTTCCCGTCCGGAGCTCGGTGAAATTTCTCCCGCTTTCGTAAACGGCGACCAGGCTGGCCGTGACGCCGAGGAGATCCGCATAGTGGCGGCTGTACCAGACGGCACCCATCCGAGCCGCATTGAGGGGATGATTGTCGAGAATCCGGTCGGTACCGTCGTCACGAACCTCGGCATACTGATAGTTGGCATAGAGCTTCAGCTCCTCCACGGGCCGGAGCGCCACTTCCGTCTCAACCCCCTCGATCCTCACCGACTGTATATTCTGGGGCTGCTTGATCAATGATCTGCGGCTGGGATCCAACGGGTCGGGAAGTGTCGCGATGGTGATGAAGTCGTCGGCGAAGGTCATGAAGGGAGTGACGCGCGTCTTGAGCTTCTTCCCCAGGAATTCATTCTCGAAGCTCAGCTCGTAGCTCCAAAGGGTTTCCGCTTCGAGGTCGGCATTGGCCACGAACGTGACAAAAGGCGCCAGGGTCCAGGCAGGAGTCAGTCGCTGGTTCATCGCAGGGGCGCGAAACGCGTTCCCCGCGGATAACTTGACCCGTCCACTCTCCCAATAGTACCAGTTGAGCGCGGCCTTCGGGGAAAGGTGGTCCCCAAAGCCTTCGAAATTGTCGTACCGCAGCCCAAGGATGAGCTCGAGCCGGTCGTTCAGGAAGAGCCAGTCGTCATGCAGGTAGAAAGCGTAGTTGCCTTCGAGCTCGTCCAGTTCTTGCCCCGGGCGGTTCAAGACCGGCAGGATGGCATCGGTATCGAGATTGGAGACTCTCTTGAATCCCCGGTTCCACTGGACCTCTCCCCCAAGGGTCAGGATGTTGCCTGAAAACACCTCCAGGTTGCCGCCCAGGTAGGCTCTCGTTCGATCAAACCCGTAGTGATCCTGGCTTGGCTCGAAAACGAACCGGGGTGGCCTTGGGAACATCACGACACGTGTGAGGGTTTCCCCCGTGAATTCGAAATCGTTGCTGAGGTGATCCGAGCCGAAGAAGAGCTGCAGTCTGTCGTTGGCGGTCCAGGTGCCCCGGCCGTTGAGATAGTAGTTGTTGACATCCTGGTGTTTTTCGATCCCGAAGCTCTCACCGATTCCGTAGCCCGTTTCACTGCTGTACGCTCCACCGGAAAGACGAAGCTCCAGGTTCGGGGCGGGCATGAAGGCCATGTGTCCGTGGAACCGCTCATGGGTGTAGCCCCGGTTCCTGGGGTCGATGACATCCGGTCGGTCGTCGTTGAGGAAATAATTGTCGCTCTCGAAATGGTTGTGAGTGATGAAGGCAGAGGCCTTCTCATCGAGGCTTCCGCCCAGGCTTTCCGTGGTTTCAAACCTGCCGAAATCGCCGAGCCGGGTGCTCAGGAGCCCATCGAAGGCGCTTCCCCGGCCATCCCTGGTGAAAACATGAATCACCCCGCCGAGCGCATTGGTGCCGTAGAGTGAAGAGAAGGGACCCCGGACGATCTCAATGCGCTCCACGGCATCCAGAGGAATCGTCGAGAGGTAGAAGTAGTCCGTGAAACCGCTGTTCCAGGGCTGACCATCCACCAGCAGAAGGATTCGCTCGAAATCCAGGCCCCGAATGCCCACCGACTGCGGCGTCACTATGCCTGCGCCCTGGGGCTGCTTGAGCACTATCCCCACTTCATCCCTGATCAGCTCCGCCAGATTCTGGGCCGGCAACCGCTGAATATCCTCTCTGGTGATCACATTGACCACGGCCGGCGCGCTCTCCAGTCGAGTGGGACGCCGGCTCGCCGTCACCACCATCTCGTCCAGGGTCTCGGTCGATGGAGGCCTGGCGGTTGTGGTTCCAGAATCCACTGCTGGACCCCGGCGATGAAGGGTGTCCTCGCCCTGATACCTTTCATCCTGCTCAAGGGAGGCTGATTCCGGGCTTTTCCGGGCTGGAGCCGTCTCTCCCTGGGCTGAGGCACCCTGGGCTGTTCCAAGAAGAGTCAGGATAAAAGCGCCGGTCACAAACATCGACGACAGCTGCATGTCTTGGCTTCCTCGGTTGTTTCGCACCCAGCGCTGTGCTAGAAAGCACTGGGGCGCATGGGAATGTCGCATGGCTCCAGGGCGGGTCTTCTTCCTTGGCCGGGCGAGACCCGCCCCATCTTTTGCGATTTGGGTTTCAGGTCTGAGTCAAAACACGTTGCACCTCCTAATGCCTTACTTTGGTGACCCCATGGCCGTGAAGCGGTAATCAGCACCCCCCGGCTTTGGGCGATGAGGCCCCCAGGAAAAGAAGAAGGCCCGAAGCATCCGCCGTGTACCTGCGGTGCCTCAGGCCTTCATAGCCCGATTAGGCAAACCGTTTTTGTTTTGGATTTTTGCTCGTCATCCGAGCTTCATGAGAAGTGTAGCGGTCCCCTTGGTCGTCGCGACCCCCATCTTCCTGATGCGGATTGATACCCTTGGAGACGGCCACTTCTTAGCTTGATCTGCGCTGGTCTGTCAATGGGATAAACCACATTCCGCATGTCTCCCACCTCCCGCCATGGAACCTGCGGGTGGCGCAGGGCAATGTCTGCTGGAGCACGCCTGGCAGCCTCTCCGATAACTGCCATATTGTAAAGTACCGCCTTGGTGGTCTTGCTGTCCGCGCAAAATGCGCGGTAGGTCATCCCATGGGTCAATCGGCTCATGTTTTCAATGGCCTCCAGGATATCTTCGATGCGGAGCTTCCAGGCTCCAGCCGGCATATACCGACTCTTTGAGTATCTGATCACGCCGTTGTCGCTTCAGGGCTGCTGGAGTCACCAAGTCGACTCGTTTTCCAAGCAGTTCTTCCAATCGATGTTGAAGCCTGAGAAACGCAAAGATTCCCACCGGGGTCTCGAGCTCCACGAGGATATCAACATCGCTCTCTGGCCGAGCCTCACCTCTAACGGCTGAGCCGAAAGGGGCCATGGACTTGACGCCCAGCTCCTTCAATTCCTGGCGGTGAGAATTCAGGACATCCAATGCCTTGCACTGCGTCACTGCCAGCCTCCCACGGGAAACAGGGTGCATCATCCAAGAACCCAGTCAGCTGTGACCGGAGTACTTTGTGCAGCAGAGTAGGGCAACCATCCTGCCAAAGTCACCACATGGCCCGATCCAGCGACCGGTACTGGATGGCCTCCAGGAGATGGTGGGAGGCGATGGATTCAGTGCCCTCGAGATCCGCCACCGTCCGGGCCACCTTCAGAATCCGGTGATACGCCCGGGCGCTCAGCCCAAGCTGCCGGACGGCTCCCGCCAGAAGATTCTCTCCCGCCTCGTCCAGCCTGCAGTGCTTCTTGACGTGCCGGGGCTTCATGTGAGCGTTGGAATAGAGGCCATCCCTGGCGTAACGCTCAACCTGCCGCCCACGGGCTGCCACGACCCGCCCGCGGATGACGGCCGAGGATTCAGCCGCCGCCGTCGAGCGCAGATCTTCGTAGCGCACGGCGGGCACCTCGATGTGGAGGTCGATGCGATCCAGGATGGGTCCCGAGATGCGCCCCCGGTAGCGCTGAACCTGGTGGGACCCGCAGGTGCAGGGGCGGTCGGGGGACCCGAAGTATCCGCAGGGGCATGGGTTCATGGCAGCGATAAGCATGAACCGGGCCGGATAGGTGAGAGCGACGGCCGCCCGGGCGATGGTCAAGCGTCCGTCCTCCAGGGGCTGCCGCAGGAGATCCAGGATGTTGCGGCGAAATTCGGGGAATTCGTCGAGGAAGAGCACACCGTTGTGGGCCAGGGTGACCTCGCCCGGTCGCGGGATGTGCCCCCCTCCGATGAGCCCGGCGTCCGATATGGTGTGATGCGGCGCGCGGAAAGGGCGGCGGGTCATGAGGGGACGCCCGTCCAGGAGTCCCGCCACGCTGTAAACCTTGGAAGTCTCCAGGGCCTCCTCGAAGCTCAAATCCGGCAGAATCGACGGAATGCGCTGGGCCAGCATGGTCTTCCCCGAACCCGGGGGCCCGATCATGAGAACGTTGTGCCCGCCGGCGGCGGCCACCTCCAGTCCGCGCTTGGCATGCTCCTGCCCCTTGACCTCGTCGAAGTCGAGATCGTCCTGGGCGCCGCTCAGGCTGAACGAGGCCGGGTCATGGCGCAGCGGGGAAATGGCGAGGCTCCCCCGCAGATATTCCACCACATCCGAAAGCGTGCGGATGGGAACCACGGAGAGCTCCCCCGCCACGGCAGCCTCCGAGGCGCTCGCGGCCGGGGTCAGAAACTCCCCGTAGCCCGCCTGTCGGGCATGGATGGCCATGGGAAGACACCCGCTCACGGGCTTGACTCGACCATCCAGGGACAGCTCGCCCACCATGACGGTCTTCTCCAGGCGGCCGGCATCCACCATGCCCATGGCGGCCAGGATACCGACGGCGATGGGAAGGTCGAATCCCGCGCCTTCCTTCTTGAGGTGAGCCGGCGCCAGGTTCACCGTGATGCGCTCGGCGGGAAAGTGGTAGCCGCTGTTCTGGAGCGCCGTCTTGACACGGTCCTTGCTCTCCCGAACGATGCTGTCGGGGAGTCCCACCGTCGCGAAATAGGGCAGTCCCGACGACAGGTCGACCTCAACTTCCACGAGGAAGGCCTCAACTCCCAGGAGACTGAGCGTGTGCAATTTTGAGATCAATGCGGATCTTTCTTCCAACAACCGGCGAATGGCGGCCCTGACCGTGGCGGAAGCCGGGTCTGGATGCCGCGAAGAAGTATCATGGATTCGCGCGGGCTGCCTCTCGCCCGTGCAGCTCGCGAACACGAGCGCCCACCCGTCTGGCCCCGTATCCCAGATCCTTGAGAGCAAAAACCAGGCCCATGGTATCATTCGTGAATGACTTTTCAATGGCTGCGACCATTGAACCGATCAGGCTCGAACCACCCATTTGAACCCAGGGATGAGAGTCTGCCATAATCACGGACCAGACCCCTCCTGGGGTCCAAGTGGCGGGCGTCTTGAGCGGGCGGGCGCCATTGTCCTGATTATGGCGGTATCTGCGAAGCATAAGGCGGGATTCTGTCGAATAGCTTCCAGGCGCCACTTGGGGGGGTGACGTCAGAAACCCTTACGGTGGCTTCATCTTCAACCGTTTGCCGTTTGCGTCATGACTTGGCATACCGTTTGCTCTAAGCTCATGGCAACCAACGAGAACAAAGCTCTTTCCTCCTCGAAGCCAACCGGACTGCCCCGCCGGCTGGCTTTTTTTTTGCCCTTCGCTCGTCTGGGGTAGCCACAATCGCCCCTGGAGGATCCCTCTCCGCCTCCCTCACCAGCCGTTGCGGTGTATGCGATCCTTCCGAAAACGATCCTGTCTGCCCGAAGGCTGATCCGGATGTCCAAGGGGCACCAGTGCCAGCGGAATCACGTGCTCCGGCAGTCCCAGCAGCTTCCGCATTCCCGTCACCCGCTCCTCCATGGGATAGAAGCCCGTCCAGACCGCGCCCAGCCCCAGTCCATGCGCGGCCAGAAGCAGGTTCTGAACGGCGGCCGAGCAATCCTGGACCCAGAATCCCTTGTACTTCTCACAGGAGAGGTCCCCACACACCAGAACCGCCAGGGGAGCCTCCTTGACCATGCCCGCATAAGGATGGATGGTGGGGATGGCATCGAGAACCCGCCGGTCGTCGATGACGATGAATTGCCAGGGCTGCGCATTACCCGCCGAAGGAGCGCTCATGGCTGCCGCCAGCAGCAGTTCGACGGTCTTGTCCGGGATTGCGCCCTCCTTGAATTTACGAATGCTCCTTCGGGTCATGATCGCGTCGAGCACTTCCATCCTTCCCTCCTTCGATCGTTGCCGCATGATTGATGATCCGAACCCTCTTACGGTCCACACAGCCAACCCTGACACACTCCGGGGGTCGAAACTTCCTATTTCCCCGAATCGCAGGGGCGAAGCACGCTCCCACGCGTGCCTCGCCCCGCATCCTTTCCGCAATCCCTCAGCAGCCTCATTCTTCGCGGCAGGGGATGCAGATCCCTTCCTCGCTGATGCACTGATCGCAATGGGTGCGATGGCAGATGCGACATTCCTTCACCGCCGACTCGCGGTCATAGTCCATTCCACAGGCCGAGCATTCAAACCGGTCGTCGCTCATGGCGTGACCTCCCCTGGTTCCCGCCCCCGATGAACTGCTGCTTCACAAGGAACGGCGTCAACAACGGAACAAGGCATGGCCAAGCTCAGCCCATCCCTTGTCCGCGGATTCGCAGTTCAAGCCAGACCCGATCCCATGTGGGCGTATTCCCTCAGGGACGACTTAGCCTCCTCCAGGGTACGCCCGATCTTCCAGGGCTCCATGAAGCCTTCCATCCTGAGCTTCCAGCCGTCATCGTCCCAGTAGATCTCCGCCTCACCGCAGGACACTCCGCATCCTTCTTCACCGATCAATTCATAGAGGTACCTTCTGATGTCTTCACGGTCATCCATATGTTCCTCCCATGGACGCGGCCCCTCATCAGGTGCATCCCGGTGAAATCCATTCCTCATCTCGCCCCACTTTCGACGAGGTATGCCTCATGGGCCCAGTTCATGCCGGTCCTCCACAGGGCCTCCACCTGTTTTAAGGTAATCAGGACAATTCTTTCAGCAACGGGGATGCCCCCTCTCCCGTGCCACCCGAGGACACGGCCGTCCTGTTCCAGCAGGATTTGCCGAGACGGCGGCAGGCGACGGGTCTCCCGGGTCTCCAGCGCTCTTCGGCGGCCCTGCGTCAGCACCCCGGCATCCATATTCGCCTCGATATCCCTTGACGGAAACGGAGGCTTCGTGTCGAATGGAGTACCCCGCGCAGTTGAGAGGCATGGGGACCGTCAGTCCGTCAGCCCCCGCTCATCCAGCTCCCTTGCGGCCCCGGGTGATCACGACGCGGGCTGGAAGCCGATGGCGGCTTCGATTTAGAGCTTGTGTGACTCGAATCACGAAAGCGATTGTCGCGGAGATCACCCACGACTCGAGGATGACCTTCATGAACGAATCCCAAGATGTTTACGAATCCCTGGCAGCACATCTGGACCGTCTCCCGGCCGGCTTCCCCAGGACGGAGACGGGCGTCGAGATCCGCATTCTGAAACGGCTTTTTTCACCCGAGGAGGCCCGACTGGCCCAGTTCGTGACTCCCAGGCCGGAGTCGCCGGAAGCCATCGCCGCAAGGGCCGCAATGGATGCGGAGGATCTGGCCGGGAAGCTCGAGGATTTGTCGCGAAAGGGTCTGATCTTCCGAATTCGCAAGGGGGACAAGGTCCGATACATGGCAGCCCAGTTCGTCATCGGCATATGGGAGTATCACGTCAATGATCTGGACCCGGACCTCATCCGCGACATGAACGAATACCTGCCGCACTTCTTCAGGCAGCCTCACCAGATCCACATGGGACAGCTCAGAACCATCCCCATCCCGACGGCCCTCTCCGCGGACCAGAGCGTGATGCCTTACGAGGAAGCCCGGCGGATCATCGCCGAGCAGGATCTCCTCCTGGTGGCGCCATGCATCTGCCGGAAGGAGCACGAGATGATGGGGGAGGGCTGTGATCGGCCCATGGAGTCATGCCTCGTCTTTGGACCCGGTGCCGAATACTATCACGAGAACGGGCTCGGGCGCTTCATCGACCAGGGGGAAGCCCTGGGGATCCTGGAGGCGGCCGAGAGGGCCGGCCTGGTCCTTCAGCCCTCCAACGCCCAGAAGGTCGCCAACATCTGCACCTGCTGCGGGTGCTGCTGCCAGATCCTCAAGAACTTGAAGGCGCTGCCCGACCCGGCCCGCTATGTGGCCTCGAATTTCGTGGCCCGCATCGATTCCGAGCTCTGTATCGGCTGCTGCGCCTGCCTCGAACGTTGTCAGATGGATGCCATCCATGTGGAGGACGAGGTCGCCATCCTCGATTCCAGCCGGTGCATCGGCTGCGGGCTGTGCGTCCCCACCTGCACCGCGGAGGCCATCACCCTGGAGTCCAAGCCCGATGACCAGAGGACCGTACCGCCTTCCAGCTTCATGGAGATGTATCAAAAGATGGCCCGGGAGCGTTTGGAGAGACTCAGGAAGGCCGAGGGAAAACCCAGCTGAAGGTCAGATGGGGGGCACCGCGAAGAGGGAGCCTTCCGGGGGAGCGATCAGCAACGGCCACGGACACTCCCCGACATCATCGAGCGTCGTAGAGTCCCACCTCATCCAGTGAATAGGAGCCCAGCTCCTCGGCTGATCGAGACAGGACCTCCACGACCTCGTCGGAGGCTCTGCCCTCATCGTACCGGCCACGGGAGTACTCCGCCACGGAGACTCCCAGGAATTTCCCCTGGACCCCGAAAAGCTCCGCCTGAAGGGCGATGCGACGGGCCTCCAGGGCAGTGCATCGCCGGACCAAGTGCAGGTACTCCGCGAAGCGATCCTCCCAGGGCTCCCGCCAGGCCATGGACCACTCTCCGGTGGCTGTCTCCGCAAGCGATCCTCCGTCGGCATCGCCGTCGTCCAGATCGTCGGCGGAGAGGACCGTCAGGATGATCTGGCGCATTTCAGGCCATCCAGGCTTCTGGTAAAACGCACGCAGGTCCAGCCGCACCGTCTCCATATCGACGTAGAGCTGCTCGATGCGATCCTGCAGGACGCCCAGTGCCTCATTGGCATCCCTCAGCCGGGGGTGCACCTCCCGACCTCCAACGGGCGCCGTTGCGCACCCGCTCGAAACCGCCAGGAGGATCAGAAGGGGGACGAAACGGTGCTTGAGCCGCATGGATCCCTGTTTCCCGATGGTGGTTGGGGAGGGGGGAGCCCCCGACGCTTCCGTGGATGAGACGTTGAATGCGCGCCGGGAGCCCCCTGACTACTGCCGCTGCGTCCCGAGCGACCACCTCGGGATCAAAGCCGTTTAGGGATGCCCCATCAGGGTGAGTATCTTGTGCTTGGTCTTGGGATCATTGGTGGTCACCACGATGGATTTCTTGTACCCACCCGCGCAACTGGCGGGACTCACGACGATCTTGATCTTTCCCTCCCTGCCTGGAGAGATGGCCTTGTCCCAGTAGGCCGTGGAGCCTCAGCCAGGGAGCACCTTATCGATCAGGAGCACCCCGGTCCCCGTGTTCCGAACCACGAATTCGTGGCTGTACTCCTGGCCGCTGGCGATTTTCCCCAGGTCATGCTCCGTGCTGGGAAACTCGGCCACCGGACTCCCGCCGGAGACGACCGGCTGAGCCTTGGCAGCCGGCTTGTCATCCACGGAAGCGCACTGCGCCAGGAAAAGGACCGAGCCCAGCAGCAGGACCGGCAAGACGATTCGCTTCATCACGCCCATTCACCCCCTTTCGTTGAGGTCTTTCGGAGCTGAGCGATGCCGGAAACGATGGACCATTCACGCCGCGGGAAAGCACGATCACCCGTCGCCACCCTCCCGATCCAACCGTCATACCTTGTGGCTCCCGCACCATTCACCGGACCATCGCTCACACATCCATCTCCTCGGGAGGGCAAGCTTCTATAATGCATCCTTTCGAAAAAGCAAACAAAGTTCTTTCGCCAACCGCCCGGCCGACCTAACTCTGCGTCGGCAGCTCGCAGCGGGCCTCCTGGGTGGATCCCGGGCCGGCGAGAGGTCTGAAGCACTTTTTGGTTCCCCCGCAAATGGGGCAGCGCCAGGTTTCGGGCAAATCCTCGAATTTCACACCCTTGGGTATCTTTCCCTTTCGATCTCCCTTGTCCGGATCGTAGATGTAACCACAATTGACCGTCTGACATTGCCACATTTCCTCGGGCTTCGACATAAGGGCTCCTTGAGCTGAAAGTGGGATGATCATACACCCTGCACTCCCGGGGATCCGCATCGTAAAAGGGCTCGGTGGAGCAGGGCAACTGTGGGACATGCGAAATCTCGGCGGAGCTTCCCTCCAGGGCCTTCCGCCCTCAGGACACCGCAAGCCTGAAGAGCGTATGGATACCACCGGTGGGGGTTGCTTCAAAATAGTTATCCCTTTGATGCGGGCAAGCCCGGTGAGGGAAAAACCCCTTCCCATCCCTTCGCCTGCCGTCCGAAACGGTGCAGCGAGCCCCCTCAAGTCCGACCGCATGCAAGGAAGAACGTGTCTCAAGGGACAATCGCCTTGACATCTCCTCTCAGGATCTATTAAAGCGAGGCTGGGGGGGGATCCAGACGCCTTGTCGCCGGCTTGAGCACACCGGTCCATGCAGCCCGTCCCATCAAGCGCAATGAGGCCCGGACGGATATTCCGCGCGCAAGTTTTTTCCCAGGGTGTGAGTCATGAAAGATTGGGTTTTTCTTTTTCCAGGCCAGGGATCTCAATATGTCGGAATGGGCCGCGAGCTCTACGAGGACTACAGGGAGGTCCGGGAGCTTTTCGAGAGCGCGGGCGAAATCCTCGGGATGGATCTCGCCAGGCTCTGCTTCGAGGGTCCTGAATCCGAGCTGGTGCTGACGGAAAACGTGCAGCCGGCCATCACTGCCGTGAACCTGGCATGCTACACCGTTTTGCGCCTCCACGAGATCTATCCCGCCGGCGCCGCCGGCCACAGCCTCGGTGAGTACAGCGCGCTTTTCGCTTCGGGAGCCCTGGGATTTCAGGAAGTGATGGGGCTCGTTCGGTGGCGTGGCCGCCTCATGCATGAGGCCTCGCTGTGCGAGCCGGGCTCCATGGCGGCGGTCATGGACTTCGACGAGGGGCGCCTCCGCGAGATCTGCACCCTGTGCGATGTGGAGGTCGCCAACATCAACTCGCCGGACCAGATCATCATCACGGGCCGCAGCGAGTCCGTGGATCGAGCCATGGCACTCAGTACGGATTCCGGGGCCAAAAAATGCGTGAAGCTGAACGTCAGCGGGCCATGGCACAGCCGCTGCATGTCGATGGCCAAGGAAAAGTTCGAGCCCCATGTGCTTCAATGCTCGTTCAAGAAGCCTCAAATTCCCGTAGTGAGCAACATCGACGCCCTCCCCCTTCAATCGGCCGACGAAGCTCCCCGGAAGCTCGTCGAGCAGATTTGCGGCTCGGTCCTGTGGAGACAGTCGATGGAATGGTTCATCCAGGCTGGATTCGATCACTTCGTGGAAGTCGGTCCCAAGAAGGTGCTGCGGGGGCTCATGCGGCGCATCAACCGCAATGTGAAGGTCATGAACGTGGAAGATTTGGAGAGCCTCGCTTCCTTTCTCCAGGCCAACCGATGATTCAGCTCTTGCCTTCCGCTTGTGGCGCATCCTGTCCGGCGGCAGAGCGGCTACCTGCGCCACGACGCACCAGGAGGGTGTCCGGGAATGCCTCCTTGTCCTTTCGAACGGAGCACGGCATAGAGCGAAATCTTGAGGAATCGATCGCTTGCGAGGATCGAGGTTTCTCGCGGCGGCTCGAAACGGCGTTTCCGGGACGGCCTCCTAGATCCGCCTGGGCTTGGACAGTGCCTTGATGCGGTCCGAAAAGAGCTTGGCACAGGTCGGACAATAGAGGTGGCGTTCCTTGACATCGGGATGGGGAGCGGTTCGCTCGCGGACGTGCAGGAGGAACTTCTCGGTGGCGAAGAGCTTCCCGCAGGCCTCGCACTTCTCCAGAATGTGCCTCCCGACGATCTCGTCACGGATCAGGATGGTCCTCACTCCGTCCTTTTCCTCCATCCGGATGGCTCCGGTGGGACACACATTGGTGCATGTTCCGCAGCCGATACACAGCCCCGCCAGGGGGACCACGAAGCTCTTGTCGTCTCTCTTTTCCATCCGGAGAGCACCGGCTCCAACGATCTCCTTGCAGACGCGGATGCACAGGCGACAGCGGATGCAGCCATCGGGCGGCGGCCCCAGGTCCACCCCGTGCTCCGCGGCCAGCCGTCGGATGGAGCCCGCCTGGGGAGCCATCTGCAGAAGGTCCTTGAAAGCCTTGGCCCGCGCCCGCTGAACGGCCTCTCCCCGGGTGCTGATGCTCAAGCCTTCCTTGACCTTCAGAACACACGAGAGCAGAAGGGACGAGCGCCCCAGGGTGCTCTGCACCTCCACCACACACAGCTTGCAGGCTCCCGATGGCCGCAGGGCCGGGTGGTAGCAGAGCGTCGGTACCTGGATGTCGAGGGATCGGAGAGCTTCGAGTACCGTCATGCCCTCCCTAGCCTCGATTTCATTCCCATCGATGGTCACCCTAACCATGATCGCGTCTCCCCCGGGGGCTCCCGGCATCGTGGCCCGTCAATCCCTCATGGCCTCCTGCAGGCAGGATGCGTAGTCTCGAAGCGTCTCAACCTCGGCACCGAGGGCATCGATCTGGTACCGCATGAGCTCCTTGAGGCCGAGAACGCCGATGAATCTCCCTCCTTCAACCACGCAGGCCCATTCAGTGTCCGTCCGCAGCATCGTGGCAAGCCGGTCCACGATCTCCTCGTGAGCCTCCGCGGCAGCACAATCTCCGGCCGCCATGTCGCCAACCCGGGTATTCCCTGGGCTCTGGCTGTCTGGAGTCACGAAAAGCCGGAGGATGTCGCCGACGGTGAGGAGCCCCACGGGCTCCTCACCTTTGAGGACCACGAGAGCCGGAGCATTCTCCCGGATCATGAGGCGGGCGGCGTCCCGCACCGTGAGATCATGGGCGATGGTGTGCCAAGCGCGGGGCTTTCCGGCCAGCAGGTCTTTCAGCTTCATTCCCCATCACATCCTGTATTGGCGGCGGCACGGCTCCCGGCGGATGCCGTCTGGCGACTCCGGCAACGGGTTACCCCTAATCCTCCAGAATCCGGAGGCAGTCCTGGGGCATGCGGTGGGTCCCCTTCTCAGCGAGGCTGATCTCGATGAGCGCGTTGGGGTCGTTCTTGGCCGTGTCAGGGTCCGTGACGATCCCGTGCAGCCCGATGTACTGGTTCATGTGGGGCTCCCAGCTCTCGTCCTCCGACTGTCTGAAGACCTCCACCCTCTGACCTCTGCGAAAAGCCATGTCTGCCCTCCCCTCCCGAAGACCCGACCTATCGACCCGGCGGCATGCCGGCGTGACGCTCGGCGGCGATCTTTCTAGCACACTTGACGCAAAGACTGCGGCCCTGAACAAGGGGCCCCACCCCCTGGGTGCGTCTGGCAATGAAATCATGGTACCGCGCCGGACCCAGGACCTCGCCGCAGCTCTCGCAATACTCCAGCCGGAGACGATTGAGGACGGTCCCGCACAGGGTGAGGCAGCGCTCTCCGCCCTCGTCCCGGATCTGCATGGCCTCGTTGGGACAGTTGGCGGCGCAGGCGCCGCAGGCGATGCATCTCTCGGCCGTCTTGCGAAAATCCGTGGGCACGGGATGATCGAAGTCGAGATATCCCAGCTGCAGGGCGTCCACGCCCATCTTATCCCGGCAGATCTCCACGCAGAGCCCGCAGCGCCTGCAGATGTCGCAGCGCAGGCATCGGCGGGCCTCCTCCCGGACGGCGTTCTCGGGATAACCCAGCTCCACCTGCTGAAAGGTGATGCGCCTGCGGTCGGGGTTGAGCAGCGGCATGTGCGGCCGCGAGAGGATCATCTTGGTGGAGGCGGGCACCTCCAGGCATTCAAGCCTCCGACGGCGCACGGGAACCCGGGGCCACTGGGGCTGAGGAATCCCCCGCAGGTATCGGTCGATGGCTTCCGCGGCTTTCCTCCCCCCCCCGATGGCCTCCACGACGGTGGCGGGACCCGACACCACGTCCCCGGCGGCAAAAAAGCCCTCCACGGAAGTCTCCATGGTCACCGTGCTCGCGGTGATGGTGCTGCGCTTGGACCATTTCAGATCCTGAAGGGTTTCAAGGCCGGTCCGGTCGATGACCTGCCCGATGGCGGATATGACGGCATCGGCTGTCAGGAGGTGATCGCTGTCCGGGACGGGAACGGGCCGCCTCCGTCCCTGGGCGTCGGGCTGCCCCAGCTCGGCCCGCAGGCATCGCAGAGCCGTGAGGTTTCCATTGGAGCCCTCCACGGCCACCGGCACCGTCAGGAACGCGAAACGAACCCCTTCATCCTCGGCCTGGATCACCTCCTCCTCGTGGGCCGGCATTTCCGAGCGGGTCCTGCGGTAGGCGATGGTGACCTCCCGGCAGCCCAGCCGGATGCAGGTACGGGCGGCATCGATGGCCACGTTGCCTCCCCCGACGACCACGACCCTTTCCCCCGGCATGTGCCGATCCCCCAGAGCCACCCGCCGCAGCAGAACAATGGCATTGATGACCTGGGGATAGTCGTCCTCGCCCGGAATCATCAGCTTGAGGGCATCATGGGCTCCCACGGCCACCAGGAAGGCCTCGAACCCTTCCTCCCTCAGCTCCTCGACGGTCACATCCTTCCCGAGGCGCGTATCGTAGCGAAACTCCACGCCCAGGCTCTCGATCATTCCCGACTCGCGGTCGATGACTTCCCGCGGAAGGCGGTACCGTGGAATGCCGACCATCATCATGCCGCCTGGGACGGGGAGTGCTTCGATGATGGTCACCCGGTAGCCCTTGAGGGCCAGGTAGTAGGCCGCGGTCATGCCCGCCGGGCCCGCTCCGATGATGCAGACCTTCCTGCCGTTGTCCGGCGCCTTGGGCGGATTCTGATAGCGCATCTCGGACATGGCCCGCTCGGCGGCGAAACCCTTGAGGTACTTGATGGATATGGGCTCATCCATGCGGCCCCGGACGCACATGAGCTCGCAGGGGTTGGTGCAGACCAGCCCGCACACCCAGGGGAACGGGTTGTCCTCGCGGATGATCTCCACGGCCTCGGCGTCGCGCCCCATGCCGATGAGCGTCACATAGCTCGGAACATCGATGCCCGCGGGGCAGGCCAGCTGGCACGGAGCGGGTGCCAGCTTGACGCACTCCCCCGTGGGACAGATGTGTGTCTCGATGTGGCTTTCAAAGGCCTCCCTGTGCTCCAGAAGGGCCGAATGGACCCGCTGTCCCACCTCGACGCAGCCCTCGTCGGGACCCTCCTCCATCAGAGCACGGGCGAGGCTCTCCATGGCGCCCCAGTGCTCCGCCCCCCCTCTGCCCCAGCACACATCGCCCAGGAGCTTCTCCAGCTCTTCGGCCCTCTGCCTGCTTCGAGGATGGGCGAGACGGCCGGCGGCGATGGCTTCGGCCACAAAGTCGAGGGTGCTGGTGACCTCACAGATCGAATTCGTCATGCAGGGCTCCCTTTTGACCGTACCGTTGAGGAGCTTTCCACCGATTCTTTCACTCGAGGAAGCTCATGGCCCTGGCGTATCGCTCCCTCCTGATCTCGGGAACAGACTCCGGCGTTCCGAAATGCAGGCAATGGGTGGTGCAGATCGTCACGCAGGCCGGCTTGAGGCCCTCGTCGACGCGGTCCATGCAGTAGTCGCACTTGACGACCTTTCCCTTTTCCGGATTCCATTGGGGTGCGCCCCAGGGGCATGCGGACATGCAGGTCTTGCAGCCGACGCACAGTCCCTCATTGACGAAGACAATGCCGTCCTTCTCCCGGATCTGCATGGCCCCGGTGGGGCATGCCGCGACGCACCAGGGGTTTTCGCAATGGAAGCAGGGCATGAAGGTGTAGGAGCTGCGGGGGAGCCCACCCACGAACTTGGGTCCGATGGTGATGATCTGACAAAGTCTCGGTCCCGGCGAAAGGCTTTTGCTGCTCTTGCAGGCGATCTCGCAGCTGTGACAGCCGATGCAGTTCCTGGCATCCTGAAACAGGTAGTATTTGCTCATGGCTCTTGTCTCCCTGAACCTCGATATGGACGCATCCAGCGGGATCCGAAGGATGTCGTGAAACAACGGGTCGGGCTCCGCCGCTCGGCGCCGCGAAAACCCCTCCTGAGCTTGACGCCCGCACCGACCCTCCGGGCCGCTGTCTCGATATTCCTCTTGTCATTTCATAGGGAGCGCAGCCAAGGGAGAAATCTCCAGGAATCACCGTGATCACGAAGATCCAGACTCCTCGCTATCGCTCGAAATGACAGTTCTCGGACAGCCTCCTAGGCCGCCTTCACCGAGACGAAGGTGTCGTGCAGAGCGGGACTTCCCCCGATCGGGTCCGAAAGGTTCTCCTGGAGAGCGCTGTCGGAAACCCCCTTGTTGAAGCAGCGGGTGGCCCACGGGGCTTCATGCCCGAAGCCGTGGAGCATGAAAACCGTTTCGGGATGAATCAGATCGGTCACGAAAGCCCTGATCTTTCCCGAGCCCCGGCCCGAGGCGACCTCCACGTAGGCCCCGTTCCGAATCCCCAGCTCGTCCGCTCTGCGGGTGTGAATCCAAAGGACGTTTTCGGGAGCCAGCTCGCTCAGGTAGGGATTGTTCTGAGTCGAGACGTGGGTGTGCAGGGCACAGCGCCCGACAGTCAGTCGAAATCGCCCCTCGGCATCGAGCATCACGGGCTCATACGGGGGGAAGGACGGGAACCCGGCGTTCTCCAGGAGAGAGGAGACCAGCTCGATCTTTCTGGATGGCGTCTTGAATTTGAGGCCGTCCTTGCGATCCCAAAAGATCGGCTTGTCGGCGTAGGCCACAAAGCCCTTCCGGTCGAAATCTTCCAGCGTGAAGCCCGTCCCTTCCAGCTGCCATCTCACCAGCTCCTCCGTGGACTCATAGGGGAAATGCCGGCCGACTCCCAGCCGATCGGCGAGCGCCTTGATGATGATCGGGGCCGGACGCGTGTCGTATCGCGGGGCCACGGCTTCACGGCGCAGGAACAGCTGGGGCTTGAGTCCGTTGGCCTGCTGGACGCAGTCCGTCCGCTCCAGGTAAATGGACTCGGGCAGGATGACGTCCGAATACCAGGCGATGTTGCTGTAGTTGATGTCGATGGACACGACGAGGTCCAGCCGGCTCAAGGCTTCCTTGGTCAGGTTGGCATCCGGGATGGACATGAGCGGGTCGAAACGATTGGCGATGAGGGCCTTGATGGGATACGGGTCATCGTTCAGGATGGCATGGGGAAGCATCTGAGGAACGCCGTGGCTCGCATCGGGCAGGGGAAGCTCGGACGTTCCCACCTTGTCGAACCGGGTCGCCTCCACCCTGGGAAGATCCTGCTCAACCAGCTTCCGGGGGGCCTTTCTCCCCACCTCCCCGGGCCCCTTCTTGATGAAATACCCGCCCTTGGCCTCGATGCTCCCCATGAGGATATTGAGCATGAGGATGGACCGACGCAGATAAATCTCGTTGACGTGGTGGGCACCCCGGTACCCCATGTGAAAGATCACTCCAGGCTTGTCCTTGCTCACTTCTCGAGCCAGGCTCACGATCTCTCCCGCCGGAATCCCCGTCTCCTTTTCCGCCCACTCGGGGGTGTAGGGCTGAACGAAATCCCGCAGCTCCCGCAGCCCGAGCACCCAGCGGTCCACAAACCCGGCGTCGAAGAGATCTTCTTTCAGGATGACGTGCATGAGCCCATAATTGAGAGCCAGATCGGTTCCGGGGCGGATCATCCAGTATCGGTGGGCCTTGGTGGAGGTGATGCTCACCCGCGGGTCGATGGAGGTCAGCCTGGCGCCGTTCTCCATGGCCTCGATGACCGCGTTGACCATCTTCACTTCAATGGACTCGAAGATGTTCCGACCGTAGACGATGATCTGCCGGGCGTTCTTGTAATCCATCCCCAGCTCCGCGTCGGTGATCCCGAAGAGCGAGCGGCAGGCCGTGTTCACCGACCCCTTGCACAGGGCGTCGTGGGTGAAATGGTTCGGGGACCCGATGGCCTTCATGAAGGTCTTGCTCACGTGGGTGGCCAGGTTGGTGCGCTCCCCGAAAACAACGCTCCGCGCGCCATGAGCTTCGATGATCGTCTTCAGCTTCCCGGCCGTAAATTCCAGGGCCTCGTCCCAGCTCACCTTCTTCCAGCCACTGGACCCGCGCGCCCCCGTCTGGATCATGGGGGACTGCAGCCGCTCGGAATCGTTGAGAAGTGCCAGCCCCGCCGATCCCCGAGGGCAAAGGCTTCCCTCGATTCCCTGAACATGCGGATTGCCCTCGATCCACCTGGCCTGACCGTTTTCCACCGTGACCTTGATGGGGCAGCGCACGGAGCACATGAAGCACAGACTGAACACTTCCTTACGCATGATCACCTCCCGTTCATGACAATAGACTGCTCTAGAAAACCTTTCGGTCGTGCATTGTCTGCGAATTCGCGGCTCCTGTCGAGCAAGTTCCATACCACGAGACCGACAGCCATGGCGGACCCTCCAGGGAGGCGCATTGCTCCTCCTCAGCCCCTCTTCTTCTCATGATAGCGTGCCTAGCCCAGGAAGATCCGCAAGACGCACCTCCCCCCTCCCACCCCGGAAAGCCGCATAAAAAGGATTGCAGCGCATCCATTATGATGCACCGCATCAACCATTTGAAATATCTAAACAAACGTCACTAGACGCCTGCGGATGGGATGGAAAACCCTTGCATGTGTCAGAGGAAGGCGCCGTTGGCGCGGGTGGAAACGGCGGGAATCCTGCCCCGCACCCACTGGCACAAAAAGTGCTCAACTCCCGCCCGACTGGCATCCGGCAAGCTTCCGCGCGCACAGCATGGGAAAGAGCGTGGAGCGGCTCATGACACATGAGGCCGGACCGACACCGGTCCCGCGCTCAAACGACCTTGAGCCTGAGGTCTCGCTTCAGTCCGGCGGGTCGCCGTTGACCTCAAGGACAGCCATCATCCACTCATCATCAAAGGGGGTTCTCATGAAGCGTTACGGTTTTTCCTTGCTGGTTGCGCTCGCCGCAACCCTGTTCATGTACTACCAGACCACCCTGCTGGCGCAGCAGTCGGCACCGGCCCAGCAGCCGCCTGGAGCCGAGGCGACGCCAGAAGCCAGGCCTGATGCCAAGCCCGAGGAAAAGAAGGCCGAAGCTCCGGCGGCGGCTCCGGTTGAGATCAAGGTGGACAAGACCAGCCTGCAGAATGGCGGGATCATCACGGTCACGGGCCAGGTCCCCGCGGGCAAGCCCGCCTACCTGGAAGTCTGGTCCGAAGAGCAGGTCCGTGCCTCCCGGTTCGATTCCGAGGTGGACAAGGATTCGGGCAAAAGGCCCTACATCCTCTACATGAGCCATGCCATGCCGGCTTACTACAAGATCGCCGTCCCCACCAGTCAGAAGGACGCCCTGGAGAAGATCAAGAAGGAAGGCGGCAAGTGGAGCTATTCCCAGGCCCTCAAGGACCTGGGGGCCGATGTGGCCTATTCCGTTCCCGGCAAGATCAAGATCGATCGCTACCAGGCCACCCTCATGGGAAGCATCGTGGGCTCCCGTGGAGATCTCCTTCCTGAAATGGACGAAAAAGAGAACAGGCGGCGCTCCATGCAGCTGGTCAAGGCCCGCTTCCGCAGCCCGGGCAAGGTCTTCGCTCCCACGGTGGACGTGAAGCCGGACGGGACTTTCACCGCCAAGGTGGATATTTTCGCCGGCTCGGCTCCCGGCAAGTACATGATTCGGGTCGTGGCGGACAAGGATGCGAAGAGCAAGCCGGTCGCCGTCGACAACGTGGTCGGATTTCCCACCATTTACATGAGCAATGCCGGAACGAGCATCAACCTGCTCGGCCCCTTCTTCCTGACCCTCGCCATTTCGATCTTCGGGGTGCTGATGGGAGCGGGTGGCGGCTTCATCCTGAACCCGCTCCTCGTCTCCATCTGGCCACTGCCCCACACCGTGGTCGCCGGAACGGTCATGCCGACGGTACTCTTCTCCCAGGGCAGCGGCATCATCAACTACTCCAAAATCAAGTTCATCAGCTGGAAGCTGGGGGTGGCCATCGGTCTCGCCATGCTGGCTGGGGGCTTCATCGGCCCCAAAATGACCGAGCTCATCACCCTGGACCAGTACAAGTTCGTCTTCGGCTGGATTCTGATCATCCTGGCCTCCCTGATGTTCTGGCAGACGACTCCCGGGTACCTCGAGAAGAACAAGAAAGAGCAGGCGATCCTGAAGGAATTCAAGAAGAGAGCCGAGGACGCCGCCAAGGCCAAAGCCTGACAAACGCTCACATCCGTGAAGAAAGGATATGCGATCATGATCGTTGAATTCTGGGGACAGGAATTTAAAGTCAATGTGATTCTGGGCTGCATCGGCGGCTTCCTCATCGCCATCATCTCATCCATGTTCGGATTCGGAGGCGGCCCTTTCATGGTGCCCCTCATGACCGTGGGCCTGGGCCTTCCCATGTACGTCGTGGTGGGAAGCTCGCTCCTGGCCATCTTCTTCAACACCCTCATGGGAACCGCCCGCCACTATCAGTTCGGAAACTTTGACCTGACCTTCTTTCTCGTCATGTTTCCCGCCGCCATCCTGGGCGGTTACATCGCGCCGCAGATCGCCAAAAGGGTCAGCCCCATCGTGGTCAAGCGAGTCGCCTGCGTGGGTCTAATGATCCTCGCCGCTAACCTGCTCGGGGCTTTTTAACCGGGTGCCGCCCATCCAGTCGGGGAAGGGGCCGCCCAACGATGGGCAGCCCCTCCTCCTCGATGGCGCACCAGACTCGCCGGATGCCCTCGCGTGAAGGCAGGCCGACGGAGCATGACCACTACGAGCGGAGTCCATCTTTCCTGGATGGACTCGGTGCCCGCCCGGATTCCTGGTCGAGCTTGCGCTGCCCCGCGCCAAGCGCCCGCGAGACCATGCGCTTCTTCCGAACCCTCAGGCACTGTGGTATAGGACTTCATCTCCATCCGGAACACTCCCTGAACATGGAGCATCGGACTCATGGCGAACATTCTGGTCCTGGACGACGTCGGCGACGCGGTCATCCTCATCAAGAAGATCCTTCAGAAGAAGGGACACACGGTGTTCGGCTTCACGGAGGAGGAGGAGGCCATTCAATTCACGGCCCACCATCCCGTCGACCTGGCCATCCTGGATATCAAGCTCAAAAAGATGGGCGGTATCGAGGTGCTGCAGGAGCTGAGGAAGCTCAAGCCCGACCTGCGGGTGATGATGCTGACGGGCTACCCCACCCTGGACACGGCGCGGGAAGCCCTGAGACTTGGCGTGAGCGAGTATTGCGTCAAGCCCATCGAAAAAGAGGAACTGGAACAAAAGGTCGCCATGATGCTCATGGCGAAGGAAAGAGCCGGGCTCGATGCGTGACGGATTCCACAGCAACGGATGAGGGATCGGATGGCCGACAAGGAGTACCCCCTCACCTGGATCACCGACCACCTGGCCGCTGGACACGCCCCCATGTCTTATGCCGAGCTGGACTCCATCCGCGGGCAGGGCATCGACGCCATCGTGAACCTCTGCGCGGAGTATTGTGACCTCCACGAGATCGAGAAGGATTCAGGGTTCGAGGTTTATTACCTGCCGGTCCGGGATGACCACGCGCCCGACCCCGCCGAGGTGGAGAAAGCCCTGGAATGGCTGGACGAGGCCATCTACCTGGGCAAGAAGGTTTTCGTCCATTGCCGGCTGGGGATCGGAAGGACCGGCACCTTCATCACGTCCTACCTGCTGAGACGGGGATTCGGGCTCAAGCTCGCGGAAAAGCACCTCCAAAAGGCCCGCTTCACGCCGACCAGCTTCAGCCAGTGGAGATTCCTCAGGAAATACGACAAGAAAGCGGGGAGGCTCACCGTTCGCGAGCCTTCCCTCGAAACGGCCGGGCGACGGCTCGATCTCAGTCATTATTTCGATGAATACGAGAGCGTGGCCGGGGAGATCCAGGACCAGCTCGGCCTGGCCGTGGCGGAGGATCTGGAGCGCGTCAGCCGCACTCCATGCGAGGGCGGCGCCTGTGGAAAAGTCCTGATGCTCCAGCTCATCGAGGCGGCCTACCTTCTGCATCACCTCAATCGCAAGCTCTCCCATGAGGAGCGGCAGCGAATCATCGGAAACGCCCTGGCCGCCCATTGCGCTATTTTGGGGACTTCCCCCCCCCGGGCCCCTTCCGGGCATGCCGCGGTGCTTTCAATTCCCCTGGACGACGAGCACGAAGAGTCGTGCCTGCTGGGAGTGGAGCCGCCAGGCGAGTACGTCTGCCCCCTCCACCACGATGGAGCCTGTCTGGCGGGTGTCCATCGGCCCCTCGGCTGCCGCGTGTGGAGCCTCGGGCCGGTCCTCAGCCACCCTCCAGGTCAGGAAGCTGTCGCCTGCCCCGCAAGCGTCGCCCTGACTCCCGGGCTCGAGGGCATCCTGGCCTCGGCCAACGAGGCCCTCCATGAGATTTCCAGAAGGCTTTTTTTTGGTCTGAACGGAAGATTTCTCGATGGATGCTGCCTGATCTTTCCCCTCGCGGAGGTCGTATCCGGCAAGTACATTCAGTCGTATTTCAAGGTGCTGGCTCGCATGGGGGACAGTCGCCCCTGATCGACGGTCTCGCGGAAGCGGATCATGAGCCTTTGGCGGGCCTGGCTTTCAACGTCACCGCTGGGCGCTGAGGATCGTCAGTGACCACGATGGCGGACCTCACCTTGCTCTCTTCGCACCCCTGAGGGTTCAGGGTGATGGTGATGACACCCTCTTTTCCCGAGGGAATGGTCTGGTCGTAACGACCCACCTGGCCTCCGCAGCCGGATATGACTTTTTCGATGCGAAGGGGAGCCTTGCTGGTATTCCTGATGACGAACTTGTGAACGACCTGCTCCCCGGACATCTTCTGTCCGGCGCCATCCGCCGTCACCAGGCTCCCATCCCCCCGTGCCCGATGGAGATCGGTCCCCGATCCCTGGGCCGCCAAGAGAGCCTTTTCGTACTCGGACTGCTCCGACAAGGTGCAGACGGGAGCCGGCTTCTCCTTGAACGGATAGAGGCTCGAGAGTTTGAGGCTGGTCCAGCTGCATCCCGAGCAAAAGAGAAGCAAAAGAACCAGAACGGCAGCTCCTGAGCTTCGTCTCATTTCCAGTCTCCCTGTGTGCTGAGGTGCGATTCAACGACCTGGCAACCCGTGGAAAACACCTGATCATTCCCTTGGCACCGGACCCTCGGAGTCCATGGAAAACCCATTATGCACATCCATCTATAATTTCAAGCCTTTTTTGTATCCCGTCCGGGATCCTCCGTTCCCGGGCCTGGCCCGGCACCTTTAAGCAACAAATGAGCCATCACCTCATCGTGATGCTTCTCAACGAGGGCAGGCCCGAGGCCGCCATCGCGATGCCGGAGCCCCTTCGCTTCCGCCACGGCATACCGCAGGATGGCTCTGTCCTCCTCCGAAAGCCCGCCCTCCGAAGCCTGGCTCGTGAGCTTCCGCACCAGGGCGAGGATGGAGAAGCACCCAAGGCTCAGGAACGTGATGCGCCTCAGAAAGAACTGGTCCTCCCATGCCCTGGGCCCCTGCTTGAGCAGGCCGAAGAGCAGCAGCCTGCGGATGGCTCTCACCGACCCGCGGCAGAACCGCACCGCCTTGCGCAGGTCAGGATCGGAAAAGGAAAGCCCGGGGAAACTGCGCCCGGCAACCCAGAATACCCCGCGCAGGACGGTACCCACGCCGCGGGAGCCCGCGCCGCCCCGTTGCCTGGAGGCTCCGCGCAGGAGCTGAATGGCAGGGTAGATGGAATGGATTTCCGTGGTGCCCTCGAACACCGTCGTGACGCGAAAATCCCTCATGCGCTTCTCGTAGGGATGCGTCGTCAGATAACCGGCTCCCCCGGCCACCTGGAGAGCGTCGTAGGTAGCCTCCCAGCCCCTCGTCGTTCCGTAGAGCTTGCAGTGGGAGGTTTCAATGGCCACCGGACCCAGTGGATCCTCTTCCAGCAGGTTGGCCACCCATTCGTTGATGGATGCCGATACCGCCTGGTGGACCCTCGTCCGCACCAGCTTCTCCTGGATGAGGGGATAGTCCCGGATTGGACGACCGAATTGGGCCCGGGACGCCCCTCGACTCAGCATATCCCGCAGGGATTGGGACATCACTCCGGAGGATGCGGCACCCAGGGCGAGTCGGCCAAAATTGAGGACGCTCATGGCGATCTTGAAGCCGTCGCCGGGCTTCCCCAAAAGGTTGGCGACCGGGACGCGCACGTTCCGAAAGATCACGGCGGCCGTGGAGCTCGTCCTGAGCCCCATTTTGGGCATGTCCTTCCCGATCTTCACGCCCTCCCAGCCCGCCTCGATGATGAACGCTCCCAGGGACCCCGGTCGATGAGGGTCCATCTGGGCGAAGGTCGTGAGCCCCCTGGCATAGTTGGCATTGGTGATGTAGGTTTTTTGACCGTTGAGGATGTAATGCTCCCCATCCTCCGATAGCTCGGCGCGCGTTTGGATATGCTGAGCATCGGATCCCACGAGGGGCTCCGTGAGGGCGAAGGCAAAGATCATCTCTCCCGCCGCGGCGGGAACCAGATATCGGTCCTTCTGGCTGTCGCTTCCGAAGAGCGCGATCCCCTTGGTGCCGATGGAGAGATGGGCCAGCGACACCAGGCTCACGGAAAGGTCCAGGCCCACCATCCTCTCCACGAGCCAGAGGTACTCGTGAAGATTGAGCCCCAGTCCGCCATGACGCAAGGGGATGATGAGGCCGAAGAGACCCATCTCGCCCATGCGGCGGAGCATCTCCGGAGGGACGCGGCCCAGAGCCTCCAGGTCCGCCGCGGGGATCTCCCCGAGGATCTCCCGGTAGCGATCCAGAAGGATCGTGACTTTTCCGAGGTTGATTCGCGGAGGAGGACCCAGGAGCTCTTCCTCATCCCCCGCTCCCAGATAGAGCCCTTCCAGAAGCCTCTTGGACATCATGCGTCACCCATCCCTTCCCCTGCCCATCCCGTCCATCCCGACGCGAGTGATCTCCGTCATCGCATCGCCTCCGCCATCCCGCGGCGCGCGAGGCCCACCGGGCCGTCACTCGCTTCGAGTCAGCTCCTCCTTGGGGGTGAACCGAAGGATACCGTTGGAATCATGGACAAGCTGCACCTTTCCTTTCCTGAAAAGCACGCTCGACATCCCATAGTACCACAGATTGCCGCGAATGCTGGTGGGGGTGCCCTGCGCGAGGAGAACCTCGTCCCTGGTGCTTCCCACCGTGAAGGAGCCCGGTGCGGGACCGGCATTCACGGACTGCTCCGGCATCAACTGGATATTGAGATTGCCGAAAAAATTATCATACTCTTCCACCCTGCCATCCTTGAAACGGATCTCGCTGAAGCCGTACATCCAACGGTGCCCGTCCATGCGGGTGGGAGTGCCCTGCACCGCCAGGACCTCATCCTCCGAAGAGCCGATGGTGAACGCCCGCGGCGGCGCTGAGGGCAGGGCCCGGGAGGGATGCACGCGGATCTTGAGGCTGCCGTCGAAGTTGTTGAAGCGCACCACCCTCCCGTCTTTGAATCCCAGCTCCGAAACCCCGTAGACCCATGTCTGCCCTCGAATGGCCTGGGGAGGTCCCTGGATTCTCAAAACATCCTCCCGGCTGGATCCCAGGGTGATGGCCTCCGAGGACGGGCTCGGGCGCGGGGAGGAAAGCTCCGGAGAGGGCGCCTTGGCCGGCATGGATGACTGAGTCGATGCAGGAGCCTGGTCAGGAGGAGGGGCAGCTCCTGGTCGAGTCTCAGGCGGCGTGGCGACGCCTTCTCGAGATTCCGGAAGGGCGATGGAGCCGGGATTCGTGACGTTCTCCCCTCCTCCGCTTGAATGACCTGACGGGCTTGCTCCGCGACGATGGGTGCAAGTGGGGATCGGCAGAAAATACAGCGATGCCGCCAGGGCCAGGAGAAGCCCCGACAGCGCGAGCCTCCACCCCGAAGCCAGTCGGGAAAGGACTGTCCGCCTCCCCCCCGAGCCAGGTGCGGGGGCCGGGCGGGGTTCGGCAGATCCACGCGCCACGCCTGGCGGGGAATCCTTGGGAGGATGCTGGTCACCGGCCGCCCCTTCATCCAGCCACCCGCCGGCGATGCGGCGGTAAGCCGATGTGAGCGCTTTGAACTTCTCCTCGGCCAGGTCACGCTCTCTGGCGGAATGCTCATGGAAACGGTCGGGATGCCACTCCTTGGCCAGGCGCCGGTATGCAGCCTTCACCTCCCGGCGCGAGGCCCCCGGACCTACCCCCAGTAGGCCATAGTCCCCGTCATGGGCTTTCTCAGCACGAAATGCCATGGTCTGCTTTACCTTCCGACCTTCTCACCCTCGTCTCTCATACTCGATCTCCAACGGCATGAACAGCGGGGCCCAGAAAATCTTACAGTTCCATCCACCATCTTTCGATATGGAGTCCGAGCTACCCAAAATCATTCGTCTCGCTCAGGAGATACCCATGACAAGTGCATCCAGTCCGCCATCCCTGGCTGAAATCATTGAATCAGCGGAGCGCCTCCCTCCCTTCCCCGATGTCGTCTGGAAGGTCGCCCCACTCATTCGCAAGATGGCCCCCCTTCAAGAAATCGAGTCGGTCATCAAATACGATCAGGTCATAGCCGCCAGAGTGCTGGCCATGAGCCAAAGTCCTCTCTATGCTCGCAAGCGGGCTGTCAGCTCCCTTCAGGACGCCATCGTCGCCCTGGGGGACCAGCAGCTACTGGTCGTGATCCTCACCGCCTGCTCGACCCGTTACTTCACGGGCGATGGACTCGGATACGATCTCCGGGCCGGGGAGCTCTGGGATCACGCCATCGCTTCCGGGCTCATGTCCGAGATCGTCGCTCGCCATGTCGGCTGCAAGAACATATTGACCGCTTACACCGCCGGGCTGCTCCACGACATCGGAAAGACCGTTCTGAACTTTCATGTCAAGGCCTACTTCGAGTCCATTCTGAACGAAGTCAAGACCCAGGGCATCTCATTCATCGAGGCCGAGCAGCGGATCCTCGGCATCGACCACGAGCAGCTGGGAGCCCTCATCGCCAGACGCTGGAGATTCCCCGCCGATGTCACCACCGCCATCGGTCATCACCACCGCCCCCTGGAAGTGGAGGAGCATGCCGACCTCACCGCGCTGGTGTATGTCGTCAACCGCATGGTCTCGGCCGTGGGCATCGGCTGCGGCGTGGACGGCTTCCTTCAGCCCAACCAGGACAAGGTTTTCGTCCGACTGGGCATCAACGCTCAGGTCGCGGACAAATTCCTCGTGGAGCTCATGGATCGTTATGGAGAGACGCGGCAGTTTCTGCAGGCATCGTAGAGCCCCGCGATCATGAGTGAATACTCCTTCAAATATGGCTCGCGTTCTGCTACTCTTCGTGAAAAGTGTAGATGCGGAAACATTCCGACCCCATTCACGGATTGAGCCATGTTGATTCTCACAAGAAGGCTGGGCGAATCGATTCGAATCGGTGATGACATCACCGTTTTGATCACCGGAGTGGACCAGAACAAGGTGAAGATCGGCATCACCAGCCCACGGCACATTCCGATCTTCAGGGAAGAGCTCTATCTCAAGATACAGCAGGAGAACCAGGAAGCCGCCAGGGTCAACGAAGGCGACCTGGATCAAATGCTCGAGCTCGTCACCGATTAGCTTGGTCCCGCGCCCAGATCAGGCTTTAAAACGTTCGCCAGGAGATGGAATCCGTAGCATGCAGATAGAGACATCCCGCTTCGGCACACTGGAGTTGGGCGAAGACGTGTTCATCGAGTTTCCCCAGGGGATTCCCGGCTTTGGAGCCCTCAAGCGTTATGTTCTCCTGGAGCATCGCAATGGGCCCTTCCAATGGCTTCAGGCCGTGGACGAGCCCACGGTCGCTTTCGTCGTTTGTGCGCCCGATGTGCTCGGCTACCGGTACGTGCTTCCCCCAGACAAGGGCAGCCCCATCGACCTCCAGCAGCCGGACGACCTGGCAATCCTGGTCATGGTGTGCTTCGATCGGGAAAACCGGTCCCTGCGCCCTCACTTGAGGGGGCCCCTTCTCCTCAATGCCTCCAATCGAAAAGCATACCAGTGGGTCATCGACACGCCCGAGCTGGATCAGATGGTCCAGAAAGTCGAGAAGTCATAGCTCCATAACGGGTTTTGCCGAGAAGCGACCCGGCGTCTCCAGCGGTGCGTGCCCGTCATGAACGTCAGACCTAACCAGCGGCTCTTCGTCTATGAATGCCTCACGTCGGGCATTCCCGCGCATGGGCCCGGCCTCCCCACCCTTGTCGGCGTCTGGCCCGAGCCTCCCTGCACTTATCTCTTTTTCGAGCGTCCCGAGGACCAGACCGTGAACGAGTGGATCCGGGCTCACCCGGGATTCGAGCTCCTGGGCCGCTATGAGATGGATTACGATCAGTGGCAGCAGGTTCCCCAATCGGACCAGCAGGTGGGGTCCTTCATGATCCCGGCACGCTCCGACTCTCCGGCCGCTTCTCCCCAGGCCGGAAAGAAGATCCTGCGGATCGATCCCGGACTGGTCTTCGGCTCCGGCCTCCACCCCACGACCAGGGGCTGCCTTCTGTCCCTGGAGGTGCTCTTCTCCCAAAACCGCATTCACAACGTCGTCGATTTCGGAACCGGGACGGGAATCCTGGCCGCCGCCTCCGCACTGCTCGGAGCCAGACAGGTCGTGGCCATCGACTGCAATCCCCTGGCACTGCGGGTGGCCCGCGGCAATTTCGAGGCAAACGGGGTGCGGGAGATCATCTTTCCCATCGTGGCCGATGACCCTGCCGTCGTCCGCTGCTCCTGGGATCTCATTCTCATGAACATCGAGTGGCCCTGTCTCACGAGAATCGTCTCCCAGCCCCACTGGCGCAGCCACTCACTGGCCGTCCTGAGCGGTTTCCTGGACAGTCAGCGTCAGACCCTTGCAGGCCTTCTGCCGCCCAGCCACGTCATGATCCACGAAGAACGCCACGAAGGGTGGTGCACGGTGGTGCTCAGGGCCCACACTGGCTGAGGCCCGGGGGGAAAGGGAGTTTCCCGGGGGGCTCCCCGGGGCGAGGCAGGGGCGGCTCAGTTGATGAATACCTGCCGATAGTGCTCCAGATGGTCGATGACTTCGCCGGCTCCACGCACCACGGCGGTCAGAGGGTCGTCGGCGATATTCACCTTCAGGCTGGTGCACTGATTCAGGAGCTTGTCGAGACCCCGGATCAGGGCTCCGCCGCCCGCCAGCCAGAACCCTTTCTCGTGAATGTCCGCGGCGAGGTCGGGGGGGGTCTTTTCCAGGGCGCGCTTGACTGCCTCCACAATGGACAGAATGGGCTCCTTGATGGCCTCCCGGATCTCCTCATCCGTCACGGTGAAGGTTTTGGGGATGCCCGTGAGGATCTCCTTGCCCGTGATCTCCATCGTCTCTGGCAGATCCAGGGGCGCCGCCGTGCCGATCTTCATCTTGACGTGCTCAGCCAGGATCTCGCTGATGATCATCTGACGCTCGCGCTGCACGTAGCGCAGGATGGCCTCGTTGGCTTCATCCCCCGCCACGCGGACCGATTCGCTGTAGGCGACGGCAAACATCGAAATGACCGCGACCTCCGTTGTGCCGCCCCCAATGTCCACCACCATGTTCCCAAACGGCTGATCGATGGGAAGGCCCGCGCCGATGGCGGCAGCCATCGGCTCCTCCACCAGGTGGATCTGGCGGGCGCCGGCCTGCTCGGCCGCCTCGATGACCGCCCGCTTCTCCACGGAGGTGATCCCCGTGGGGACGGCCACGACAAGCTTGGGCCGCACCAGCTGACGGCGCCTGAGCACCTTGGCCAGGAAAGATTTGATCATGACGCTCGTGACCTCGAAGTCGGCGATGACGCCGTCCTTGAGGGGACGGATCGTCACGATGCGCTGCCCATGACGGCCGATGATGTTCCTGGCTTCATGCCCGACGGCGATGACCTGATGGGTGTCCTGGTTGATGGCCACGACGGAGGGCTCGTTGAGGACGATTCCCTTGCCCTTCAGATAGATCAAAGTATTTGCCGTGCCAAGATCCATGGCGAGATCTTTGGAGAAATACCCGAACAGTCGCTCAAACATTGGAAGCCCTTCTCGTCAGCCGTTGGCGACACTGCGATTCAACGGGCGTTGAGTCTATCGGCAATGAAAATAGGGGTCAAATACTTTATACGCTGGTCTTCTCGCTTTTCGTTCGCAGAGCCGCATACAGCCGGGCCGAGACCAGAGGCCAAAGCTCCTCGCTCCGCGTCCCCTCCTGGGGGAACCCCACCGCTCCCGCCTGGGCCTGCAATCGCACGCCCTTAACCCTCGAGCCCATGAACTTTCGCCCTGAATCCGCCGCCGCCGTCAGGTAGGTCCTGGCCTCCTGCACCGTCAGTCCGGGAAAGAGGAGTCCGAATCGATTCTCCCCCATCAAGCCCACCGTCACTTCACGGGGAAGCCCCTCGCGGATGTTGGCCGCCAGCTCGTTCTGCCAGCGTCGCAGCTGCCTGGGCGACACCTTCGTCGAAAGGATCTGCCAGGGCTCGAACTGAAGCAGAGCCACGGTGCAGGGCAGGCTGTTGTGCATGGAATTCGTCAGCGTGGCATCCACCTGGGATTCGAAAGCCATGGCGTTGAGGAGTCCGGTGCTGACATCAAAGTGACGCAGCTGCTGGCATTCCTCCTGGTAGCAGCATCGCTCCAGCTTCATTCGGAGCTGCTCCAGGGCGTGGGTGATGCCGAACTGCTCCTCGGGACTCCATTCCCGCGGCTGCCTGGAAAGAAACGCCAGGACCAGCGTGTGTCCAAGGGCCATATCGCTCGGCAGGGCCCAGAATGTTCCCTGGTGAGGGAGTCCTTCCGAAGGGAGAAAGAGATAATGATCACTGGTGCCGGGATTGAGGCGGCCGATGAGCAGGCTCTTGCGATTCTCCAGGGCATACCCCATGAGGCCCTGGTTGGCCGGCAGGCTCTGGCTCACCAGGCTCCTCGGGACATTGGATGTGGCCGCGATGACGTGCTGATCCGCCCGCCCGGGCTGTCGAAGCGAGAGGAATCCGTACTCACTTCCCAAAAACCCGCTGCATGCGTTGATGAAGCCACCGCAGTACTCTTCCACGGCGTCGTCCTTGAAAGGCAGAGCGTCCAGCTTCTGCCAGAGATCGAACACCCGGCCGTAGCTTTCCTGCCTGGATACACTGAGCTCCCTCTCAAGGAGATAATGGAGCACATTGGCCACTTCGCGAATGAGCTTCTGCTGCTTGTCGTTGAAGCCCCACGAGAACTTGGTGTCGACGTAGAGCACCCCAGCCCCGTCACCGACGGGGACTACTAAAACGCCCTTGATGTGCGATTCCCCATCGCGATAAAAGGGAATCGTCGCCGAGAGGTTCAGAGTCCCTTCCTGAAGCTTGTCCAGGTGGACGACCTGCCCCACCTTCTGAACTTGGGAGAGAATGCCGCTCTGCTCCAGCGGCAGGGCCACCTTTTCCGGGAGATACTTGCTGAGGGTCTGTGACGCCGTCATCTGAAGCTGGCGGCTTTTGGGCTCGAGCACGAAAAAGGCCGTCGTGTAAGCTTCGAGGATGTTGCTGAGGAGGCTGACCAGCGATTGGAACGGGCTCGATTCCATGGCAAAGACTCACTCTGATCAAGGATGGAAACGGAAACTGGGTGAGTTTTGGAATAGATGAGAAGGGGGAAAAAGTAAAGCGAGAAACAAATGGGAAAAATCACAATCTTGCCAGACACCTTGTGCAACCAGATCGCGGCGGGTGAAGTCGTGGAGCGCCCGGCGGCGGCGGCCAAGGAGCTCATGGAGAACAGCATCGATGCGGGCAGCCGCCGGATCAGCCTGACCCTCGTCCAGGGAGGCCGAAAAGAGATCCGCATCGTTGACAACGGCTGCGGCATGTCCAGCGAGGATGCGCTTCTGGCCATCGAGCGGCATGCCACCAGCAAGCTGAGAACCGTCGAGGATCTCGGCAGGGTTCACACCCTGGGCTTCCGCGGCGAGGCCCTGCCCAGCATCGCCGCCGTGAGCCGCTTCGACCTCGTGACCCGCGAGCCCGAAGCCATTTCGGGAACGCACATCCGCATCGAGGGCGGGATCATCCGCGCCGTCAAGGAGACTGGCTGCCCACCGGGGACCCTCATCACCATCCGGGATCTTTTTTTCAACGTTCCCGCCCGCCGGAAATTCCTGCGCACCGTAGACACCGAGCTATCCTATGTGAGCGACCAGTTCCTGAGGCTCGCCCTGGCCCACCCCGAAATCCACTTTCAGATGACCCACGGGGAGCGATCCCTCAACGACTGGCCCAGGGCCAGAAGCTTCGAAGCCAGGGTGGCCCAGGTGCTGGGGGCGGAGACGGCCACGAGGCTTCGGCCCGTTTTCTTCGAAGGGCCGTCCATCACCCTGCGGGGCCTGGTGAGCCCCCCCGAGCTGCAACGGGCCGGATCCCAGATGATCTTCGCCTTCGTCAACGGCCGCCCCGTCCGGGACCGGACCCTCAACCACGGCATCCTGAGCGCCTACGAATCCATGATTCCCAAGGGCAGGTTCCCCACGGTGGCCCTCTTCATCAACCTGGCCCCGGACCTGGTGGACGTGAACGTGCATCCCACCAAGCGCGAAGTGCGCTTTCGACAGCCCGGCGAGGTGCTCGAGGCCGTGCGCCGCGCCATTGGGGAGGGTCTCCACAGACCGTCCCCCGTGCCCCTGTCCGCCGAGGGCACCCCTCCAGCGGCATCTCCCCCCCGGGCGTTTTCCAGCATGCGGCCTTCGACCCAGGCGTGGGGAAGAGAGGAGCAGACCGAACTGGGCCAGCCGGCCCATGCCCCGGCTCCCGCCGCGAGCACCCTCCCGCCCGCCGAAGCGATGCCCGTTCAGCTGAGCACCAGCTCGGCGGCAACGGCAACTCCGTCGTCCCCGGGAGAGCCATTGACACCCTTCGACCTTCTGGATCAGGACCCCCGGATTCGAAGCCAGGAGCCCCGGTTCAGCCGATGCCGCCCCATCGGGCAGCTCATGAGCACCTACATCCTCGTGGAGGACGGAGAGGGGCTTATCCTCATCGACCAGCACGCCGCCCACGAGCGGATCCTTTACAACGCCATCTCCAGTCGGGCCCGCCCGGAGGCCGGCCAGAGACTGCTCCAGTCCGTCGTCTTCGAGCTCATGCCCCGGCAGGCCGCGGTTCTGCGGGGGTGGATCCCTCAGCTGCGGGAGATGGGATTTGAAATGGAGTCTTTCGGAGGAGACAGCTTCGTCGTGCAGGCCGTGCCCGTCGCCTTGAGCCGCATGGCACCCGACCTCGTTCTCCGGGACCTCGTGGAAAAGCTCCCGGAGGAGGAGCCCTCACCCCGCATCGACCTTTTCACCCGGCTGGCCCAGTCGGCCGCCTGCCACGACGCCATCAAAGCCAGTCAGAAGCTTCACCTGGAGGAGATGCGGCGGCTCCTGGAATCCCTCGATGCCGCCTGCATCGCCTCCACCTGCCCCCACGGGAGGCCGGTCTGGGTGAAGCTCACCGCGGCGGAGATCGCCCGCATGTTCCACAGGACCTGACCCGGGCGCCCGCCTTGCCCGGCTACACTCCATCAGCCACATCGACCTCCAGGCGGGCGATGTTGTCCCGGGCGAAGTCGATGGTCGGGTCGAGCTCCAGGGCCATCTTGTACAGCTTGATGGCCTCCTCCTTGAACCCGAGCTCCCGCAGGTTGGAGCCGATGTTGGCGTAGTCGATGGCCGACCCCGGGTCGATCTCGATGGCCCGCTCGAAGGCGGCGATGGCCTCGTGATGCTGCTTCAGCTTGAAATGGCAGAACCCCCGCAGGTTGTAGATCTCCTTCAGGCCGTCGTTGAGCTTCTCGGCTTCCGCCAGGGCATCCAGGGCTCTGGGGTACTCCTGCATGTCCTTGAGACAGGACCCGATGTGCACATGGATGCTGGCCAGCTCACGGGGATCGGGGTTCTGCCCCAGCGCCCGCTCGAAGAGTCGGAGAGCCGACTCCACGTCCCCCTCCAGCTCCAGGGCATGGGCCATGAAAAATGTGAGATCGTACCGCGGTCCAAAGGTTTCGAGGAGCCGCTCCATGTCCGCCGAAGTCGCCGCCTCACCCAGGGTCTTCAGGAGGATTCTTGCCGCATGCTGCGGGAAATCCGTGTCCCGGGTCCGGTCCAGGAAGTGTGCCCTGGGAACGATGGTGTAAACGGCCGGGACACCCAGTTCGGCGTGAGTCACGTTCACCACGAGCACTTCAAGGCCGATCCTTGCCAGAGCCCCGACGCACCGGTCGATTTCCACCCTCAGGTTGTCGTCGTCCAGGTTGGGGAGCGACGCGATGGAAACCTTGGAGCCGTCGGTCATCAGGTAGCGGGCCTCTTCCAGGTCGGCGTACTTGGGAAGGGTTGGCTTGTAGGAGGTGTGCGTCTGGAAATCCCCCGCGAGCTGTGCGACCTCCGTGAGCGCCCGGCAGAGGGACTTCTCGGGGCTGGGAGTGGTCCCCGCCGTGAAAATGATCTCGCTCTTTTCCGGAAAGGTCGACGGATCGTAGGCCAGGGCCCCGACGGTCGGTATGCCCGTATCCAGCGAAAAATCGCGGAGGTGAAGCTGGACGCCGTTCTCCACGAATTTCTGGAGCAGCTCGAGGGCGGCGGGGTCACGAACGCTCGCCGCGTCGATGGCGGGAGTCGCGAGCCCGCCGTAACTCACCAGGGACCCCACGTGCCGCTCCACCACCTCGCACAAGCTCTGGAGGATGGCTTCCTCGAGGGTGTTTCCGGCCGCCGGCCCGTTGTACTCGTTGATGAGGTAGAACCAGTCGATGGGAATCCACTGGTCCTCGCCCCGGGTGAGATTTTTCGCCCGCACCCATCTCATGGGAAAATCCCTCAGGAAATGTCGGCACAGGGGGTCGGGGGTGCATTCGTCGTGGAGCGAGTGTTTGAGCAGCTCGGGCCGGATGGCCGCCTCGGCGATCTCTCCATGGGAATACACCGGAAAGGGGTGCTCCTCCAGGAATGAAAAGAAGCTGAAGCGCTCGATGAGCTCCATGAGGGCGCTGGCCTCGGACTGAGCCGGCGTGGCCCCCTTGCCCATCTGCTTCTGGGTGCCCGTCACCCGGGTGGCGTCCGGACCGCAGAGACTGATGTACACCGGAATGCCGAGACGGCCCGTGTCGATGCGCAGGGTTCGAGCGAGAATTTTGAGATCGACCCGACTCAGCCGCTCCCTTGCCCACGCGATAGTCTCATCGGGCGTGCGAGCTTTGTCCTGGTCGTGACTGAACGCTTTGAAACAATCCTGAATGATCACACTGGATGACATGGAATCTCCTGGAGAGCGGCCTCGCCCTGAAATCCAGGAAGGCGCGGCAGCGGCATGATGAAAGGCCCCGCGGGGGCCGAGGGCTCGAGACCGGCAACGATGGGTCGCAGCGCGGGAATGGACGGAAGCCACACACCCCGGCTCGTCCATCCCCGGGCAGGAGGAGGGGGCGAAAGTGCGGAGCAGCCCGGCGACGGTCATGGATTGGACCTGGCTCCGTCCAGCTGATCCACCGAGCGCCTGATCAGCTCCAGAAGCGCACCCGCCGCGCGAGCGTTGTGAAAGGGGCGTGGGATTCCCTTGATCTTGACGAATTCCGCCAGGCTGGTCGGGCGGGCGAGAGCCAGCCTGAGCATGGCCTCATTGCTCAAGACACGAAAGGGGGCGCGGTTGCGACGTCGCGCCTCCATCTCGCGAAAAAGGTACAGCGCCTTGAGGATGCGCTTGCCCACGGGATCCAGGGCCCGCGCCCCCTGAATGTGGATGAAGCTGTCCACTCTAAAGTCTTTGGCGGGAACCTCCTGGTGGCAGGCCTTCTCAAACGCCTCCACGGCCGCATCCCAGAGTCCCTTTTCCACGAGCTCCGCCGCCAGCCGATGCCGCAGCTCTATGAGGTAGTGCGTGTCCAGTCGCGCGTAATCGATCTGCTCAGGGCTGAGGGGACGTCTCCCCCAATCGTATCGCTGCCATTTCTTGTTGAGCGAAACGCTGAAATGCTGGTCCAGGATTCTCGCCAGTCCAAGCTGCGAGTAGCCCAGGAGCTTGGCGGCGATGGCCGTGTCGAAGAGGTTGGAGATCTCCAGGTCGAAGTCCCGCCTCAGACCCACGACATCGTTGGAGGCGGCGTGGAGCACCTTCTCGATGGCCGGATCACCCAGGATCTCCTTGAGACCCGCCAGGCCCTCCACCGCCAGCGGGTCCAGCACGTAATCCTGGTCGAGCACCGAGATCTGGATCAGGCAGACTCGCTCGAAATAGGCATAGAAGCCGTTGGATTCAGTGTCCACGGCGATGTATGGCGCGCCTTGCAGCTCCCCCAGGAGATGCTCCAGGTCCGAATCGTTCTTGATGACGATGACGGGGTTCATGCCCGACTTTTCACCAATCTGTCCCCATGATAAATATACCGATGAAGCGAGGTCGAACGATGCCCGGAAAACGCCATAAGAAGTCATCCTCTCAAGAGCGACGCCTCCCGCTCCGTGCCGGGCCCCATGGCTTCTATACCCCCTTTGTCGACTTAGATCAACAGCTTACAAAGGCATCCCCCCCCAGAAAAAGCCATCCGCCCCTCCCCTCTCGAGCCGCCCCTCCCAACAGCCCGGAACGGCCGGGGGACCAGGAAGCCTTCCTTTTCCTGGATGCCATGTCCGGCGTCATCCCCCTGGACCAGAGCGGACCGCGGCGAATTCCCCCGCCGCCCCCGACCCAGACCCCTCCGCGCTTTCTCTCCATGGAAGAAGAGGAGGTCCGCAACCACCTCCTCCGCCTGGTTGAGGGGGACCTGGACTTCGAGATATCCTTTTCAGATGAATACATCGACGGCGCCGTGACCGGCCTCTCCCCCAGGGTCCTCAAGAAGCTTCGACAGGGCGAGTTCAGCTATCAGAACCACCTGGACCTGCATCGGATGAACCGCATCGAGGCCCGGAGCGCCGTCACGGAGCTCATCCTGGCATCCTTCGCCCAGGGCTGTCGCTGCCTGCTCATCGTGTCGGGACGCGGCCTCAACTCCCTGGACAAGGAGCCGGTCCTGAAACAGAACCTGGTGATCTGGCTCACCCAGGCTCCGTTGAAGCGATTGGTCCTGGCTTTCGCGTCGGCCCGCTCCCACGACGGGGGCGCAGGGGCCTTTTACGTGCTGCTGCGACGCAACCAGGGCAAGGTGAGCTTTTGCGTCCCGGCACGCTGAGCCATTTTTCGGCCTTCGACCCCGGGGTCCTGGCCCCTGGGCCCTTGAACCGTTGCTCCAGGCATTCAATCGTGGCACTTCCCCGTGATCTCCTGGATTGCGACTCGGATGACCAGCGTCTTTTCCAGGGAGCTTTCGGGAAACGGCCCATGGGGTCCCCCGTACTGCTTCATGATCCAGCCGAGGGCCTGTGCCTTTTCCCTTGGGTCGCACAGGATCTCGGCCATCCCGAAGCCCACGACGCTTTCGTACCTCATGCCCCACCCACAGGGCTGATCCGAGGCGACAATCCCGTGCAGGATGTCGAGCTCGAAGCAGACCCGGGGACTGCGCTGGAGGATGTCGATTTTTCTTCCTTGGTCGGCTGAATGGAAGTAAAGGTGTGAGCCGTCGTAGCCAAAGCACAGGGGTACCAGGTAAGGAGCCCCGCCGTCGCAGAGCGCCAGGCGACAGACGCGACTCGCGCGGATGATGGCATCGATGGCTCGACGGTCGGTGATTTCGCGGTCCTTTCGACGCATGGTGGCGCGATCTCCTTTTCTATCCCGGCCGCATGACCGTGTCGGCCTCGCCGAAAATGAGACCGGCACCCGGCTTCCACCGGATCAAGGCCCGACCCCGTCTTCCCGGATCACGCTCGCCGCTCGCCCCCATTGGCGGAGCAACGGGGCGGGCGCGGCACCAACGGCTCTTCTCCACACTCCGCACGGGTGAAGTCGCAACATGCAAGAGACAGAGCAGCCCCCTCGCCCAACCAGGCTTCCGAGGCTCAATGCCCTGATCATCATGGCTTTAGCCCTGTTCCTGAGCCTGGGGGCCGATGGCGACAAAATCTTGCCATCGCCTCCCCCCGGCCTTTTCGCCCCCTTGGAATCGGCGGCGGGCCAATGGTCGGATCCGCCCCTTCGCAGCCAGGATTTCTTCGATTCCCTTCCGGAAGTCGTGGCCGAAATGGCGGCGGAAACCCTGGCGGAAGTCATCCGGTATTCCCGGGATCGTGCCCTGGGCTCATCCAAGCCCATCCCCGACCGAATCCGGCGAGCCCTCGGGCCTCACTTCCATCCGCTCATCCTCGACAAGGTGCGCTACACCACCGACTGGTCCGTTTCGGCCAACGGCACCCTCCAGCGCCTGGTCATGGCCAACGAGCATGTCCAAGCCGTCACCCTCGACAACCTCATCGTTTTCCGCGACCAGCGCTCGACGGAAGACCTTTTTCTCTGGTCCCATGAGCTCAAGCATGTCGAGCAGTACGACCGCTGGGGTATCCCAAGATTCGCCCACCTCTACCTCCTGGACCACCAGGGGGTAGAGCGAGAGGCGGACGAGCACGCCACCAGCGTCTATCGAAAGCTCCTCGCCCAGCACTACAGCCTGCCCCCCTCCGACCGCCCCAAGCCCCCCTGATCGCCGGGCCCGCGACCTCAACGCCCCGCGTCCCCCAAGCCTGGCCCGTCAACCCACTCCGCCGGGCACCCGGGCCGCTCCCGGCAGGCCCGGGCTCCGCACCGCGGGGAGCCTCTCCCTCTCTCGAATCCATGTGGCCGGCCACATGGCCAGGAGATGAAAGTGGGCAGGGATCCCGGTAACCGAATCCAGCAGCGGGAAGGCAAGGACAGTGGAGAGGGCTCTCCCGCCAGGACGGCGGAAGAGCCGGGGCGGAAGCCCATGGAGATTTCGGGAGGTTGAATCGCGGCTTCGAGGAGGCTCGAAGCCTCCGCGCCAGACCATGGCCACGAGCCCAGCCTAATCCCAGGTCAGGATCTCGTCGTCGTAGATGTTCTCGATCTTGCGCTTGTGCTTCATCTCTTCCGTCGCGAGGAGCTCGAAGACCTTGGCGGTCTTCTCGTGCATGCACTTGGTCTTCCAGGCCGCATAAAAGGCGTGGGCCTTTTCTTCCTTTTTCATGGCCATGGTCAGGGCTTCCTGGTAAGTGATGTCGTCGGAGAACTTGACGTCCACCAGGAAGTCGCTGATCTTGAGATCCTCGACCTGATCCAGCTTCACTTCGTCCAGCTTGAACGGGTTGAGGCCCACCAGCAGATCCTTGTGCCGCTGCTCCTCATCCGCCATCTCCTGGAAGAAAGTCTTGATCCCGGGGTTCTTGGCTCTACCGGCGCACTGCTGGTAAAACTCCTTGGCCTTCTCCTCCCGGTCGATCGCGAAGTTGATGACATCATCCATTGACGTACAGGAAACCGAGCCCATCACATCCTCCTTTTTTTGGCGTCGCACGCACTCGATGCTCATTGCCCAACGGCTTCGATCTCGAACCTCACCGCGCCAGTCCCTTCCATTCCTCTCAAGGCAACCTCCGAGGATCAGGAGACTGGAAGCGGCGGTTGGAAGCTCAATTCTATTCACCCATACCAGACCTCCTGCAAGCTCACAAGGGCTACTTTGGACCGAAGAGCGGAACCAGGGAGAAGCTGGCCACGTCCACCAGCCCCAGATCCGTGAGCTTGAGCTCGGGGATGACCGGCAGAGCCAGAAACGACAGGGCCATGAAGGGATTGGACAACGTGCATCCCAGAGCCCTGGAGCGAGCCTTGAGACGCTCCAGGCTGTCCACCACGTCCCGCAGCAGCCCGTGGGACATGAGTCCGCCAATGGGGAGAGGCAGAATCTCCACATCACCCTGCTCACCGCCCACGGCCATCCCGCCCCCACAGGCGCGAACGGCCTCCGCCACGCGCAGAATGGCCGCATCGGAAGCTCCCAGGGCGATGAGATTGTGGGAGTCGTGGGCGACCGTCGTTGCCACCGCCCCTTCCTTGAAGCCGAAGCCGCTGGCGAAAGCCACGGAAGGCCTGGCACCGGCGCCGTAGCGGTTCCAGACCACCAGCTTGAGCAGATCGCGCTCCACATCCGCCACGGCAAGGCCGCCTTCCACCGTGGGATCCATGGCGAGCTTGCGGGTCAGGAGGGTCCCTTCCCGCACGCCGATGACGCGCAAGGCACCTTCCTGGACGGGCACGGCCAGATCCTCGGGAGACAGTCTGCCCACGCGCATGGGGCTGGCGGGCACGGCGGGGCCTGGCCACGCGCCGGACTCCACGGTGAGCTCACCATCGCGCGCCACTTCCACCCCGTCCTTGAGCACCAGGCGAGGCTGCCAGGGATTCAAGGTCGGGCTCAGGACGATGTCCGCATGGAAGCCCGGAGCAATGGCTCCGCGCCGCTTGAGTCCAAAGTACCAGGCGGGAGTGAGGGAAGCCAGGGAGAGGGCGCGGACGGGCTCCATGCCCAGCGACATGGCGCGGTTCACGATGGCATTCATGTGACCCTCCCCGAGCAGGTCGTCGGGATGCCGGTCGTCGCTCACGAACATGCATCGAGGCCACGATCGATCGTTCACCACGGGCAGCAAGGCCTCGAGATCCTTCGACTGGCTTCCCTCACGAATCATGATCGTCATGCCTTTGGCCAGCTTCTCACGCGCCTCGTCCAGCGCTGTGCACTCATGATCCGACCGGATGCCCGCGCAGAGGTAGCCGTTCAAATCGAGCCCCCGGAGCATCGGGGCGTGCCCATCCAGGACACCGTCCTGGAACAGCAGCAGCTTCTCCAGGATATCGGGAGCCCCCGCCAGGACCCCGGGAAAGTTCATCATCTCGGCAAGTCCCAGGATCCTGGGATGACACCTGATGGCTTCGAGGTCGGCGGCCCCCAGCCGGGCCCCCGCCGTCTCGAGCGGAGACGCCGGCACACAGCTGGGCAGGTTGAAATAGAAATCCAGGGGAATCCCTTCCACCGCCTCCAGTAAATACCGAATCCCGTCGACACCGTAAACATTGGCCAGCTCATGGGGATCCGCCACCACCGCGGTGGTGCCCCGGGGAATGACCGCGGCGGCGAACTGGGCCGGACTCAACATCGTGCTCTCGAGGTGGATGTGGCCATCCATAAAACCGGGGCATGCGAACATGCCGTGCCCGTCCAGGACCCGCTCGGCCTCGTAGTCACCCCAGCCGACGATGAAGCCGCCATCGATCCCCAGGCTGACGGTCTCCAGGGATCCCGAAAGCACGTTCACCAGCTGGCAGCCGCGAATGCACAGATCAACCGGTCGACGGCCCCGGGCCGCATCGATCATTCTCCTCAACCGGTCCTCGCTCCACTCGTTCATGGAATCCTCCTTAAGTCCGTCGCAGTGCCATCCCCCTCCATGCGGCCGGCCGCGGCCCTCCGCCTCCGAGGCCATCCTCCCAGGGCAATGCCGTTGACTCGGCGTGGGTACGGTTCAAGCCGACCCTGGATCCCGCACGGGCCGGCTTCACGGAGCCCATGGCACCGTCCGGTGCTCAGGCCGATGGAATCCGGTCAACAGCTCTGTCACCGCGGGGGGCTGACTCTGAAGGGATGATGGCTTGAGAAAGCTGGGTGAGCACCCCCGTCAGGGCATTCGGGGCGTCGGGGGGAAGGCTCCCTGATCTTCCGACACGGCAGGCCGGAAGAACCCTGCGGTCCCCTCGCGAGGGGTACGCGTCACATCTTATACTTGCTGAAATCGTCCGGATTCAATTTCTCGAGCATCTCGGACCATCTGTCCTGGTTCTCCTTGTCAAAAACGGGGCGCACATCTTCCGCGGCCTTCTGGGATCTCGAAAGTACATCCTCGTTGACGAAGATGGGTGCGTTGGTCCGCAGGGCAATGGCGATGGCGTCGCTGGGGCGGGCGTCGATGGAGCTGAGACGGTCCTGGTCCCTCAGGTAGATCAGGGCGTAGTAAGTGTTGTTTCGCAGGTCGCAGACCTCGATACGCTCCACCTTGACCTCCAGATGATCCAGGCAGTTCTTCATGAGATCGTGGGTCATGGGACGGGGAAACTGAATCTTCTCTAGCTCGGTGGCAATGGAGGTCGCTTCAAGGAGACCGATCCAGATCGGCAGTGACTTTTCATCCTGGGGATCTTTCAGGATCACTATGGGGGTGTTGGTCTGGGGGTCCATGACCAGCCCCGACACGATCATCTCTATGTACATAACGGCTCCTTAACCTCATGAAGCTTCCAAGGGCGCCGCCCCTCGAGATTCCGGAGCTGCCCTCTCCCCTGTTCGATGAAAATCATCATATCATCCGGGAACCAGAACGGAAGCACCTTTTTCCGATGCCGCGCCGCACCACGCCCCGTCCCCGGCCCCTTCACTCTCCAATGATCTTGACCAGGACCCGCTTTTTCCTTCGTCCGTCGAACTCCCCGTAGAAGACCCGCTCCCAGGTTCCCAGGTCCAGCCGCCCCCCCGTCACCGCCACCACAACTTCCCGCCCCATCACCTGCCGTTTCATGTGGGCATCGGCATTGTCCTCCCCCACGTTGTGACGGTACTGGCCGACCGGCTCGTGGGGAGCCAGTTTTTCAAGCCAGGCTTCATAATCCTGGTGAAGACCCGGCTCATCATCGTTGATGAAGACCGAGGCCGTGATGTGCATGGCGTTGCAAAGCAGAAGCCCTTCACGGACACCGCTCTCCCCGAGGCAGTCCTCCACCTGGGAGGTGATGTTGATGAAGGCCCGCCGGGTCGGCACGTTGAACCATAACTCCTTGCGATAGGACTTCACGGGCACTCCTCATTCCGGAGCCGGTTACCACGGGGGCGGGCCGCTCCGCACCCCCCCGCACCCGGCTGACCTGAAGCGAAATCAGCCGCTCACTCACTCAGCCATGTAAGGCAGTCCCTCCAGGGAAGGCATCAAATCATCCAGAAGCTTCGGGAGAAGCCCGCCCAGCTCGCCCCGCTGACAGACGATGACCTCCCCCGTCTGCCTCACCTTGATCTCCAGCTGGTCGTTTTTGGTCAGCTTCTGGCTCACCACCACCCGGATGGGAATGCCGAGCAGGTCAGCGTCCTTGAGCTTCACACCCGGCGACTCGTCCCGGTCGTCGAAGAGCACCTCGCAGCGCCCCATCAGCTCCTGGTAGATGCCTTCGGCCATTCCCAGCACCGCTTCCTTCTGACCCAGGGACGTCAGGATCACCTGGAACGGTGCGATGGTCGCCGGGAAGATCATCCCCGAGTCATCGTGCCATTGCTCGACCGCAGCCGCCATGAGCCGCTCCACCCCGATGCCGTAACAGCCCATGATGACCCGCTGCTGAGCCCCGGCTCCATCCAGGAAGCTGACATCCATGGACTCGGGGGAGGTGTACTTGATCCCCAGCTTGAACGTGTGACCCAGCTCAATGCCCCGCTTGATCTCCAGGACCCCGCTCTCGCAAGCGGCACAGGCATCCCCATGACGGACCTCGGCGATATCGACCCGCTCCGGGGCCAGAAAATCGCGGCCTGGCCTCACATTCCTGAGATGGACATCCGCCTCGTTGCCCCCCGCGACGTAGAGGGCCCCTTCGTGGACGGAAGTGTCCAGGACAACTCGGGTCTTTTCCAGCCCAACGGGCGACAGGAAGCCGCCGCAAAGCCCGCGGGCCGCCAGCGCGTCCTCCGATGCCATCTCCAGCCGGATGGCCTTCAGGTGATTGGCGAGCTTGGTCTCCGAAACCGCGAAATCCCCCCGGATACAGGCCAGAACCAGCTCGTCGTCGGCGGTGTAGGCGACGGTCTTGAGGAGCCGGTCCTCGGGAATGCCGAAAAACGCCATGAGGTCGGCGATGGTCTTGACGCCGGGGGTGGGAGCCCTTTCCAGTGGGGCAGGATCTTCCAGGGACTCCTCCTTCATGGGCTTGAGGCCGACGGCCTTCTCGGTGTTGGCCGAATACCCGCACCGGGAGCACACCACGAAACGGTCCTCGCCATGGGGGGACTCCAGCATGAACTCGTGGGATCCCGTCCCTCCCATGATCCCCGAATCGGCCTCGATGGGCACGGTCTTGAGCCCGGCCCGGGCAAAAATCCTCAAATACGCGTTGAAGATCCTGGGATAATACTCGTCCAGATCCTCGAAGCTCGGGTGAAAGCTGTACGCATCCTTCATGAAGAACTCGCGCACGCGCAGGAGGCCAGCCCGGGGGCGCGCTTCGTCCCGGATCTTCGTCTGGATCTGGTAGAGCATCACCGGCAGGTCGCGATAGGACCTGAGGAAGGCCCGGGCGATGTCGGTGATCACCTCCTCGTGAGTCATGGCCAGGACGAGCTCCCGATCCTTCCGGTCCTTGATGCGGAAAAGCTCCTGTCCGATGTCGAAATAGCGCCGGGTCTTCTTCCAGAGCTCCGCCGGATTCAGCACGGGCATGGTGACTTCCATGCCGTCGATGGCATCGAGCTCCTGGCGGATGATGGTCTTGATCTTCTCCGCCACGCGGTGTCCCAGAGGCAGGAGCGAGTAAAGCCCCGCGGCCACGGGATGGATGTAGCACCCGCGCAGCAGGTTGATGTGGGAAGGCGTCTCGGCTTCCCTGGGCACTTCATAAAGCGTGTGTATGAAATACTTCGAATAGCGCATCCGCTCCTCCGCTCATGAGGATCTCACCGTTCATTCCCCGGAGCCTTCCGGGGCCCCTTCACCACCAGGCATTCCACCACTGAAGAACGTGCTCGGGTGGCACCACGATCCATCTCCCGGGCCAGGCTGCTTCCGACGGAGAGCCCGGTCCCCGCACCCCTCGATGCCGCTTTGGCTTCAGCCCGCCGCCGCTGCCATACTAGCGTACAACACCCCGGAATACCAGTCTCACCCAAGGCTGGGCCTGGGGGGGGGGGAACCCACTCTCCGAGGTGGCTCTCCCCAACCGCAGATGACTCGAGCCCATGGGGGACTGATTCAAGCACCCGTCTGGGAGTGGCAGGCTGTCAGGGACGATCCGGGACGGGGCGGGGTGAGTCGTTCCCAAACAAGCTCAAATTCCAGTGGAAGCTTCCTTGACAGTCCCGGGACATTTCATTAATTTTCTGAAGAAATTCAGAGTTTATCTTTATGCCGTCGGTGTCGTGAGGAGGAAGTCTTGATGCAGCCTCGGAGTGATCCCATCATCGAGGAGCTCAAAGCCATGAAGCAGCGTATGGACGTGCTGTTTCATGAGACTCTCGCCGAAGCAGTGGCTCAGCCCGAGCCCTCTCCAGCTGAGCAGCAGATGTGGAATCCTTTAATGGATTGCTGGGAGGGGTCCGACCTATGGGTCCTTCACGCCGACCTCCCCGGAGTCGGGCCGGATCAGGTCTCCCTAGAGGTGACTGACGGCATGTTGAGGATCTCCGGCATCAGGAAGCTTCCCGCGCATCCCGCCCATTCCAATGTCCACGCGGCCGAGCGGCCCGGTGGCGCATTCGAGCGGGCCGTCCTCATGCCTCGAGATGCCCGGTACGACAGCATCGAAGCCGAGCTCAGGGGCGGCGTCCTGACCATCCGGATTCAAAAGCAGCCCGGCGCCCCGGTGGTATCCCGTAGAATCCCCGTCCTTTCCGAGTAGAGTGAATCGCCACTTTCGACCGACGGCATCGGGACGGCTTCATGGGTCCTCGATGCACGGTCACTCGGATAGCAGGAGGAGTACGAGTCATGTCCACGAGATTGCGCACCACGTTCTTGATGGCCTTGCTGACGGTTCTCATTCTGTTTTTCGGCAGCGTCGTCGGCGGACGGTCCGGCATGATGCTGGCCTTTGTATTCGCCGTCGTCATGAACTTCGGCAGCTACTGGTTCTCTGACAAGATCGTCCTCGCCATGTACCGGGCTCAGCCCCTGGACGAGTATTCGGCTCCCGACCTGGTGCGGATGGTGCGCGAGCTGGCTCAGGAAGCTCAGATCCCGATGCCGCGACTGTACGTCATCCCCGAGGACACCCCCAATGCCTTCGCCACGGGACGGAATCCCGAAAACGCCGTCGTGGCCGTCACCGAGGGGATCACCCGCATTCTGACGCCCCAGGAGCTGCGAGGGGTCATCGCCCATGAAATGGGACACATCAAGAACCACGACATCCTGGTGAGCTCCATCGCGGCCACCCTGGCGGGCGTCATCATGATGCTGGCCAACATGGTCAAGTGGGGAGCCATCTTCGGCGGTTTTCGCGGCAACGACGAGCAAGGCGGAGGCGGCGGGGTTCTTGGAGCCCTGGCCATGGCCATCCTGGCGCCCATCGCGGCCATGCTGATCCAGATGGCCATCTCCCGGTCCAGGGAATACCTGGCCGACGAAACCGGGGCGAGACTGTCCCACGGTGGAGAGCCCCTGGCCCGCGCCCTGGAAAAGCTTTCCGTGGCGTCCGAGCGCATCCCCATGCATGGCGCCAATCCATCGACGGCCCACATGTTCATCGTGAATCCCCTTTCGGGAAGCAGCCTGATGAATCTTTTCAGCACGCACCCGCCCATGGAGGAGAGGATCCGCAGGCTTCGGTCCATGGACTATTGACACCGTGCCTCCCCAATGCCCATCGAAGGCCGAAGAGGTTGGGCCACGGTCCGATAGGGGACTCATGCCCACCCCGAGTCGCAGCCCGACTTCCAGGGACAGGTAACGCCTCACATCAGGAGCTGCGAGTCATGGTCGGGGATCTCGAAGTGGTATTCGACTATCATGAAGCCACCAAGCACGGATTCAAGCGGTATGCCCGGGGACCGGGCCATCTGGACTGGGCCACCCAGCCGGACCCCTTCAGACGCTACCACGGCGCCCCCCTGATTCCCCTGGACCCTTCACCGGCGGAAATTCAGGACCCCCTTTATGACCATGCCTTGACGTGGGGTAGGATTCCAGCGGCTCCCCTGAATTCCAGATCCGTCTCATGGCTGCTCCGGCACAGCCTGGCTCTCTCCGCCTGGAAACAGGCCGGAGGGACGGCATGGGCCCTCCGCGTCAACCCGTCCAGCGGCAACCTGCATCCCACCGAAGGCTATCTCGTCACCGGTCCCGTTCACGGCCTGAGCGATGAGCCAGGTGTTTACCACTATGCTCCACGGGAGCATGGGCTGGAGCGGCGGGCCGTCCTGCCCGCCGAGATCTGGAAGGGGATGACGGCCGGGCTTCCTCCCGGGAGCCTCCTCATGGGGATTTCCTCGATCCACTGGCGTGAGTCCTGGAAATATGGCGAGCGGGCCTATCGATACTGCCAGCTGGATGTGGGGCATGCCCTGGCAGCCATTGGTCTTGCAGCCTCGGGCCTGGGCTGGAAAGCCCGGCTCCTGGATGGACCGGGCACGGAGGCCGTGGGAGCCCTCCTGGGACTCCCGCATCCCTCGGGACCCGAAGCCGAGCATGCCGACGGGCTGATCCTCATCCAGACCCGACAGACCGACGAGGATGCCATCCCGAAGCTCGAGATTCCCGACGGAGCCGTCCTCGAGAGCCTGGCCTGGCAGGGCAGGCCCAATGAGCTGAGCCCGGACCACGCCAAATGGGAGATCATCGAGGCCGTGGCGCGGGCCTCCCGCAAGCCGGCCACCCCGAGCGCCATGGAAAGCCTGCCCTGGAGCCAAGAGGAGCCTGGTCCCGACGTCCGACCCGGCCTTCTCCTGAGCCATCTGGCGCTCCAGAGGCGGAGCGCCGTTTCCATGGACGGGGCCACCCGCATGTCGGCATCAGCCTTTTTCAGAATGCTGCGGCGGGCGGTCCCGACCCGGCGCCAGGGGCCCCACGCCGTGCTGCCCTGGTCCCCGCAGGCTCACCTGGCTCTATTTGTACACAGGGTGGACGGCCTGAGCCCAGGGCTCTACATGCTCCCCTCCACGGCCGAAGCCCTTCCCGATCTCCGTGAGGCGATGCGCGGGGACTTCCTCTGGAATCGTCCCCCCGAATGTCCCCAGGAGCTTCTCCTCTTTCAGCTCCTGGAGGGAGACCTTAGACAGGCCGCCGCCCAGATCTCATGCTTCCAGGACATTGCCGGGGCCGGCTGCTTCAGCACGGGGATGATCGCGGAGTTTGAAGGTCCGCTCCAGGATCGAGGTCCGTGGTTCTATCCGAGGCTTTTCTGGGAATGCGGCCTGATCGGCCAGATGCTCTATCTCGAAGCGGAAGCGGCGGGACTGCGGGCGACGGGCATCGGCTGCTACTTCGACGACCCCATGCACCATCTGCTGGGCTTGAAGTCCCGCAGATACCAGGACCTCTATCACCTGACGGTGGGAGGCCCCATCGAGGACGACAGGCTCACCACCCTCCCGGCGTACCCTGGGTGAACCGGCGGCCAGGCACCCCACCCCCTGGAGCGCCCATCAACCGATCCACGCGGAACACCTCGGGCCGGGCCGAGCGTGATCCGTTGTTGTGATCAGTGGTTACCCTCACTCACGGGCCGAGCCTTCAGCTCCTGGGCAGCAAGGGCTCCTGCACCACGTAACCGGACTCGACGTCTCCGGCCCGAAGCTCTCTGGCCCAGCGTCTGAGGTTGGTGGCTTCCTCGACCCATCCACACTGCTCCATCCGGCAGGCCTGGTTTTCGACATACTGCGTGAATCTGCCATTGGATGCGCTCTCTCGAGGAGCAACTCCACCCTCGACCTGGAACAAGCTGAGCTGCTTCATGTCCTCTCTCCCACCGCGTCTGACGCCCCGTTCCACCCATGGATGCCGTCGGGACCGGCGCTGCCCGCCTTTTGCCCCCGTCGGGCCGCGCACCGCATCCGTCTCCCCCCGAATCGGCCTCTAACCGCAACCAGTCAATTATTGAAACTTATATCAAACCTAAAACCATCATTCAAACTGAAATGCGCTTGCGGCCCGGGTCCGTCCAGAAACGGACAGACCATTTGATTCGTGAAGGAGTTTCTAGTAGAAGAAGGGGATTCGGCGCGTGAGATGGATGTGAAGCGTGGATGGGGAGCACTATTGACCAATGATCGAGACGCAGGAGGACATAATGAGGGTGAGGCATTCTTGCTGGATGATCATCATGATTTCTCTGCTGTTGTGGAGTCCTTCCCTGCCCTGGGCTTCCGGTGAAGGGGCCGGAATCTCCCCGGACCAGGCTCTGAGCCAGCTCAGGGAGGGCAATGATCGCTATGCGGGAGGGACCGTCAAGCACCCCAACCAGGGTGCCGACCGGCGCAAGGAGACGGTTGCCAAGGGGCAGAAGCCCTTCGCCACCATTCTGAGCTGCTCCGACTCGAGGGTACCCGTCGAGGTGCTCTTCGACAGCGGCATCGGCGATCTTTTCGTGATCCGAGTTGCCGGAAACGTGGCTGACGTCGATGAGATCGGCTCCATGGAATACGGAGTGGATCACCTGGGAACGCCCGTCCTCCTGGTGCTCGGCCACACGCGATGCGGCGCGGTGACGGCCGTGGCCCAAAAAGCGGAGGTGCATGGCAGCATTCCCCAGCTGGTGGATAATATCATGCCCGCCGTAGCCCGCGCCAAGGCCGCGCATCCCCAGATGGCCGGGGATGCGCTGGTGGAGGAAGCCGTCAAGGAAAACGCCTGGCAGGCCATCGAGGACATCCTCGAAAACAGTGAAGCGATCCGAAAAAGAGTGCGCGACGGCAAAGTCAAAGTGGTGGCTGCCATTTATGACCTCGAGCAGGGCAAGGTGACCTGGCTGGGCTCCCATCCCAATGAAAAGACGCTGGCGGCCCAGTAGCCATGGAGGACTGTGCGCGCGGCCGGCGGCCACCTCGCGGGAAGAGCCGAAAACCGCACCCACCCGAGCACAGGGGTACCCGTTTTCATCCATGAAGCTCCATCGAATCCCCATCGAGCCCGTCGCCTCCGCCGGGCTCCGCGCCCCTGGGCCGAGCTGGCATGCAGCCCCTTCGGCGGATGCGAAGCTCCATGGCGACGCGGGCTCGAACGTGACCAGGGTCCCTTTCGACCTTCACGAAATCCAGGCGCTGGAGCACGCTATTGAAATCGCGGAAGATCTTGTCAGCAATCATTACAAGATCTCCACTTCGGACTGGAAGCGATACCGCTACGACATTCGCTCCCTGTCGGACTTGACGCCGGAGGAGATCACCGATTCGGCTTTCGCCCAGATCCGGCGATACCTCCGGTGCCCGGACCAGAAGTTGAGGGGTGGCAACCCCGGGGATTATTTCAAGATATGCCTTCAGGACCACGTCATCCGCAAGGCAGCCCGGCGGGATCCTCAGATCGGTCTGCAGGCTCTGGCCGTTTACATCATCAGCCATGAGCTCATTCACGTGATCCGCTTTGCCCGGTTCATCCAGCGTTTTGACGCCACCCCCGGCGAGCAGGAGCTGGAGGAGGCGAGAGTGCACGATCTCACTTTCCAGGTGCTGGCAAACTGCAGGGGCACTGGCATCCAGGAGGTCCTGGGAGCCTTCAGGGACTGCCGCACCATGGAGACCTTTCACGGGGTGCCCGAGGGGGCCTCCCCCCAGCAAGGAAGATAGGACCATGCCAGGTAAAATCACCCGGGAAGAAGTCCGTCACGTGGCGCAGCTGGCCCGGCTGGATTTGTCCGAGGCCGACGAAGCGCTCATGACGGAGCAGATGAACAGCATCCTGGAGTACGTGGATGCCTTGGGCCAGGTGGACACGTCCCACGTCGCCCCCACCACCCATGCCATCCAGAACCGGAATGTGCTCCGCCCCGACCGGGTGCTGGGCTCTCTCCACCGGGAGGCCGCCCTGGCCAATGCTCCGGAGACGGATCAAAGCAGCTTCATCGTCCCGAAGATCATCTGACCACCGAATGGCGGGACGCCGGGGTCCGTCGGATCCACGGATCCCCCCGACACCTCGCCATCCGGCATCGCCCCTTTCATCGCGGCCCCCCTTGCGTGCCCCCCTGGGATGCGGGAGAGCCGAGAGCATGGGCCAGAGAGACTCCAGCAAAGGAAATCCTGTGATGGACCCAACCTCCATGACCATACACGAGCTGCGAGACCGTCTCCTTCGCAGGGAGATCGGCGCCAGGGAGCTCACCCTGCATTATCTCGATCGTATCGAGAGATGGGACGGCCATCTGCACGCCTATCTCGCCATACAGGCCGAAACGGCGCTTCGCGAGGCGGAGCGGTTGGATCAGCGGCGCGATGATCTGGAATCCCTGCCCCTGGCGGGCATTCCCCTGGCCATCAAGGACGTCATCTGTACCCGGGGCGTTTGCACCACCTGCGGCTCCCGGATTCTGGAAGGCTTCCTTCCCCCCTACGACGGAACGGTCATCGAAAAGCTGAGGGCCGCCGGAGCCATCTTCCTCGGCAAGGTCAACATGGACGAGTTCGCCATGGGGTCCTCCACGGAGAATTCGGGGTTCGGCCCCACCCGCAATCCCTGGAGCACCGACCGCGTTCCCGGAGGGTCCAGTGGAGGCTCGGCCGCGGCGGTGGCGGCGGACCTGTGCGCGGGATCCCTGGGCACCGACACGGGGGGCTCCATCCGCCAGCCCGCCTCATTCTGTGGAGTCGTGGGGCTCAAGCCCACGTACGGCCGGGTCTCGCGATTCGGTCTCGTGGCTTTTGCCTCCTCCCTGGATCAGATCGGCCCCATCACCCGGGACGTGGAGGATGCCGCCCTGCTCCTCCAGGTCATGGCCGGCCACGACCAGCGTGATTCCACCTCCATCGAGCTGCCCGTGCCCGACTATCGGGCCGCTCTGCGGGAGCCCATGAAAGGGCTCCGTCTCGGCATCCCGAGAGAATACTTCGTCGAGGGCATGCACCCCGACGTGGAAGCCGTCGTGCGGACAGCCATCCGGAAGTGTGAAGAGCTGGGGGCCGAGCTCATGGAGGTCTCCCTCCCTCACACCCAGTACGGGGTGGCCGCCTATTACATCATCGCCCCCGCCGAGGCCAGCTCCAATCTGGCGCGCTACGACGGTGTGAAATACGGCCTGCGTGCCCCCGATGCACGGGACCTCATGACCATGTACCGCCGGAGCCGCTCCGAAGGCTTCGGCACCGAAGTGAAGCGCCGGATCATGCTGGGGACCTACGTCCTTTCGGCCGGCTACTACGACGCCTATTACCGGAAGGCTTCCCAGGTCCGCACCCTGATTCGACAGGATTTCCTGGATGCCTTCGAGCGATGCGACGCCCTCCTGGCCCCCGTGGCCCCCATCCCGGCTTTCAAGATCGGCGAGAAGTCCGACGATCCCCTCCAGATGTACCTGAGCGACGTGCTGACACTGCCGGCGAGCCTGGCGGGAATTCCCGGGATTTCGATCCCTTGCGGCCTCTCCAGCGAAGCAGATCCTCGGCCCCCACCTGAGGGAAGACCTGGTGCTCCGAATCGCCCACCAGTTCGAGCAGCACACGGACCACCACCTGGCACGGCCGGAGCTTTAGAGGCGGCGCCATTCCGACAAAATATCTTCTCAATGAGTGGAGACAAGTTGCAGGTTGGGTTGAACCAAGTGAAGCCCAGCACCGGCCGCGAGCCATGTTGGGTTTCGCCATCGCTCAACCCAACCTGCACAAATCTGGGATCCTGCCTCGTCGTCCGCCTGAAAGGGACTCAGGCTTCCCGGGAAAAATACCCCTTGGGGACCACGGTGATTCCCCGGGGGGTCACCTCGAACTGTTTGCGGTCCTCCTGGGGATCGATGCCGATGTGAGTCCCGGGCGGAATGAAGTTGTGCTTGTCGATGATGGCCTTCTTGATCCTGCAGTCGCGGCCGATCTCCACATGGTCCATGACCACGGACTCATCCACCTCGGCCCAGCTCCGGACCATGACGTTGCAGCCCAGGACCGAGCTCCTGACCGTCCCGCCGCTGATGATGCACCCCGGCCCCACGAGGGAGTCGAGGGCCATCCCCACGCGCGGCGGCCTCGCCTCGGGCTGGTTGAACACGAACTTGGCTGGCGGGAACTGCTTCTGAAAGGTCCGGATGGGCCAGAGAGACCCGTAGAGGTTGAAGAACGGATCCACGCCCGTCAGGTCCATGTTGGCATTCCAGTAGGAATCCAGCGTTCCCACGTCCCGCCAGTACTGGGAATCCCTGGTGCCGTCCACCAGCTTGAGCCTTCGGACGCCGTCGGACTCCATCGTGTAAATGTAGTCCCTGATCTTGTTGAGGCGACGGTAGGGATAGGCCTGGACCTTCATCTCCTGAATCAGCCTGGGTATGATGTCCCGGCCGAAGTCCTCGTAGTCGGTCTTCTTCAGCAAATCCAGAAGGATTGGGGTCTTGAAGAGATAGATCCCCATGGATGCCAGGCATCTTTCAGGATCATCGGGAATGGCCTTGGGCTCGCTGGGCTTCTCCTCCCATGCCCGGATGCGGAAGTCGCTGTCCACCTCGGCAATGCCGAACTCCGAGCCCTGGGAACGGTCCACCTCCAGCAAGCCCACCGTCACGTCGGCGTCGTGCTCTTCGTGATAGGCCCGAAACTGGCTGTAGTCCATCTTGTAGAGGTGATCGCCCGAAAGGATGAGCACATATCGAGGGTGCTCTCTCTCGATGAGGTAAATGTTCTGTCGGACGGAATCCGCCGTTCCGCGATACCAGTCGGTTCCCATCCTCTGCTGGGGCGCCGCGATCTTGAGATAGTGCCCCAGCGCGCTGGAAAAAATGTTCCAGCCCTCCTCGAGGTGATCCGTCAGAGACTGGGACTTGTACTGCGGGAAAACGATGATCTTATAGAGCTGAGAGTTGATGCAGTTGCTGAGGGGGATGTCGATGAGGCGATAAACTCCCCCGATGGGCACCGCGGGCTTCGAGCGGTCCTGCGTGAGGGGCATGAGCCTCGTCCCTCGTCCTCCAGCCATGATGACGGTGAGCACATCCTTCATCTTTCCCCTTCCCCCTTAATGCACGCCCCATGAGCCCCCCCCCAAACCGACGGACTCCTGGCGAACCCCGCAACCTGCGCCGCCCGATCCTCTGTTCGCCGATCCAGTCCCCGGGGAGGCTCCGCTATCCCGCCCACGACTCCTGAACAGCTCACTTTTTGAGGATCTGCAGGGGATCCTGGGGCAGATCGTTGCCCTGATAGACGATCATGCCTTCCTTATCGATGAGAACGAACAGGGGGATGCCCTGGACTCGATAGGACCTGGCCACCTTGCTGCCCGCGTCATAGAGGGTGGGCCAGGGCGACGGATGACCCTCCTGGTAGCGCTTCACTTTCTCCAGGCTGTCCCCTTCACCGACATTGATGCCCAGAATCTGCAAGTCCTTTTCGGGGACCTTCTCGCGAACCTTGGCCAGGTGAGGCTTCATGGTGGAGCATGACGGGCACCAGGTGGCCCAGAAGTAAAGCAGCACGGGGCGATCCCCCCGGAACTGGCTCAGCTTGACCGGAGTGCCCTTGAGGTCCTGGAGATCGAAATCCGGGGCCTGGGACTTGGTGGTCGACCCAAAGAGCCCCGCAAGGAGCGTCCTCCCTTCGACACCGCTTGCCGTGGCGTCATCCACACCCGCAAGGGCTGTCGTCCCGAAGGTCATGAGAACGAAAAGTGTCACGCTTACGAAACTGGCGGCGATCCTGGCCACATGCTTCATAACCACAGCTCTCCTGTTTTGATGAAGTAGTACTGGGCTGCGAGCAGCATCAGCAGTCCAAAGAGCTTCTGAACCCGCCTCATCCAGACCCCCGATCTGGGCAAGGCGGTGAGCAGGCTGGTGAAAGTTCCGACGAAGATCACGAGGATCCCCAGACCATAGGCAAAGGCAAAGAGCATCAAGATGCCCCAGAATACGCTCTGCCCCGTTGCCACGATGGTGAGGAGCACCGCAAGGACCGGCGTCGTGCAGGTACTGACCACCAGGGCGGAGGCCCCGCCCAGGAACATGCTGGAGAGGATATCGTGCCCAGGCAGGTCCCGAATCTGAAGTCGATTGAGGAACGCGGGAGGCGTCAATTGGACCACGTCCAGCATCGCCAGGCCAAAGAAGAGGCAGACGTTCCCCACCACCAGGTAAGTCCAGGGACTCGTGGTCATGGCCCCGAACATGCGTCCCGACAGCGCCGCGAACGCTCCCAGGGAAGCATACACCAAGGCCAGCCCCAGCACATAGAAAACCGCCAGCTTGAAGCCCATCCAGCGACTTCCGTGGGCTTTCCCTCCGATGAAAGCCACCGTGATGGGCAGCATGGGATAACTGCATGGAGTCAGACTGGCCAGGACCCCTCCCAGAAAAGACAGCCCCACGGCCAGGATCGGGTGATTCAGAGCGACGCCTTCAAGCTGACCCACAAAATCCAAGTCTCATCCATCCTTCCGCTAACGTGAGTGTCCACCCGGGCTTTCCGGGACAGCCACGGGATCCTTCCCCTCTCCACACCGCCGAGATCAGCCCCTGGATCTCAAGAAGGCAGTCCCCCGCGGCTCACGGGGGCGTCCTTCCGGCGCGCCCAATCACGTCCAGTCCAGCTGCTCGATGACCTTACGCGAGGCAAAACCCTTTCCCGTGTGGAAGGAAACCCAGCCCAGCAGGGAGCGCAGAATCTCCAGCCGCTGGCTGGATGAAAACTGCAACCTCCAGATGGAATCGAGAGGCATCCTTCGTATTCCCTCGATGACAAGAAGACTGCCGAGGTCGATGGATAGCATTCCCGCGGACAGGGGACCATGATCGGAGCAGAGCAGAATACCGCGAGCCGGGTCCCACCTCCAGGATCGCGCATCGCGCAGCCCCCTCCCACAGCGATCACAGCCGGAAATGGCCTGCAGGTATCCGGACATGTCCATCAGACGGCACAGGAACACCAGGACCACATTCAAGGGCGCCCGCTCCTCTGCCAGCTGCCACACGGAATGCTTCAGAAGCCGGAACAGCCCCTCATCCGTCTCTCCCTCGGGAACCAGCTCCAGCACAAGCTCGCAGAGCAGGGCTCCACAGGCCCACTTACCCACGTGCTCTCGTAATGCTAAGTGTGGATCCAGAAGCTTGCAAGCTTCGATCCACACCAGGGAACGCTTTTCCCGAAGCTCCATGGTGACGAGGCTGCAGGGCTCGAAAACGTTCGCGAATCTCCTGCGGCTCCGACGCGCCCCCTTGGCCAGTCCCCTGAGTCTCCCACCCGACCGGGCATAGAGGCTGACCCATCGATCCGCCTCGCCCAGATCCTCGGTTTTGAGAATGAAGGCTTCGGTCTCCCGCCCACTCATGGATCGAGCCTCATATCCCCGCAGCCCATCCCCTCCGGAAAGCGACGGCCTTCCTCCCCCGCCCCGCCCCAAAAAAAAAGCACCTTCCTAAAATGAAATGAGGCGCTCAAGGGATACAACCACCAGTGTGTCCAGGGGTGAATCGCTCAGGGCTTCTTTCCCTCCTCCTGTGATGCCGGGGGAAGGCGGAGCCGAGCCGGGCCGTTCCGGACGATCTCGCCATCCCACATGATCTTCAGGGATTGGGGGTCGCGCAGCTCGAGCTCAACCACCCGCATCACCTGCAGCTCCTTGCGGTCGCCTGCCCCCAGCTTGAGGGCCAAGTCACCCTGGTCGTCGATCCTGAGCTTCACTCCCGTCCTTCGGATTGCCTCCAGGGTCAGGACATGGGGTCGCGCCGTCTTTCCCGAACCTTCTTCCGCTTCCATGGGCAGGACTTCGGTGGCCGATGGCGTCTGGGAAACGGGCTTACAGGGGATCCCCAGCAAGCCTGGCTTGTCGAGGCCGGAACGACCTGGGGCGGCGGACTCCCGTGCTCCCTCGCCGGCGTCGGGAGAGGGATTGGATGAGGACCCGGGTCCACCCGGCTCCTCCACGCTGGCCAGGGCTCCCCCTTGAGGCCGGATCAGGTCCGAAGGCAGCTCCAGCGAGGGATTGACTTCGCTCGTTTTTTCCGTCGACTGCTGGTTTTTGAGCCACAGGGAGAACCATGCTCCCCCGACGAGCGTCCCGATGGCGAGGATGACGATCAGCACGATCAGAAAAACCCGCGACCGCCCTTTCCTTCTGATGGACCGGCACCATTCCGCATACTTGCGGAAGCCCGACCCCTGGCGATCGAAGGAGCCAATGTGCTTTTCGTATTTTTCGATCAGGGGGACGGATTCCACACCCAGGGCATCGCAATAGCTCCTGATGAAGCCCCGAATGATGAGAGGTATCCCGATGCGATCGAATGCGCCCGCCTCCAGGGCGTCGATCATGCTGCTGCTGATGCGGGTCTTCTCGGAAATGAAGCTGACCGTCAGCCCCTGCTTCTGGCGCTCCGTCCTGAGATGCTCTCCAAGCTCATGCATGGGAGGGGACCCGTTCACAGGGTGATCTGTATGAAAGCACGTCGTTCCAAGTCCTCGATCCACTCAGTGAACTTGCGGTCCATTTCCCGCTGGAGCAGTATCCTGCGGGCCTTCTCCTGAACCTCCGGCTGGCCCGCGGCCGCACGCTCCCTTTGAATCTCCAGTACCTTGAAGATGTAGAATCCCCCCGGAGCCTTGATGACATCGGTGGTCTCGCCGACCCCGAGATTACGGGTCGCCATCTCCACCGGCCTGGCCAGCTCCGTGGTCTCCATGAGCCCGATGTCCCCCCCTTCATCCACGGCAGGTCCCTTGGAATATGCCCTCACCGCGGCACCGAAATCCTCGCCGGATTTCAGCCTGGCGTGAATATCCCTGACCTGCTTTTCCGCCGCCGCTTCCTTCTCGGCGCTCCCGGCGGGGAAGGGAATGAAAAGCACCCCCAGCCGCCTGAGCTCACGGCCCGCGACTTCCTCGGTCTTGAGAAATGCAGCCACCTGCTCGTCCGTGATGATCGTTCTCGACTTGAGGACGCGGTCCAGAAGCCGGTTGCGCTCGAGGCGCTTGCGTGTATTCTCGCGAAAACCGGCCAGGGTCTGCCCCTCCTGCTGCAGCAGGTACTCGAACTGCGCGTCGGTCAGGCTGCGCTCCTTTTTGAGGTTGTCGATGGCCGCGTCGACGTCCCGGTCGGAAACGGTGACCTTCATGCGCTTCACTTCCTGCTCGGTGAGCTTTTCCCGCACGAGGAGAGTCAGGACCTCCCGCTCGATCTCCTTCTGCCTGGCGGCACCATCGGCCTTGATCTGGGGATTGTCCTTCTCCAGCAGACGGATCCGGCTCTTCAAGTCGCTGTAGAGGATGATATCCCCGTTGACATTGGCCACGATCTTGTCCACGGTTTCCGCGGAGGCCAGCGAGCAGAAAACGATCCAAACGAAAGGCAAAACCCAAATACGACGAAGCATGTAAAACCCTCTGCGCTGAAGATCCCCGAAGGCGGCCAGGATGGATAGCTGGGAGCTTATGCCTTTTCGTCACTAACATTTTCACCATGGCCTTGCAACACTCTTTTCAGGCGCGAAAGGCGCTGCGCCATGGTGCGTCCCCAGACCTCCACCCGCAGTCTCCTGTCCGTTTCAAGGGTGTAGGCGCAGCGACTTTCCTCCATTCCGGACAGGATCCCCATGAGATCGACCCGCGGGGAGAAGTGGAGCACGAAGGTCTCCGCATCTCCATCCAGACGCACCACCGCCAGATTCTTGAAAAGCAGCCGCACCTTGGCCAGGAGAATGAGGTTGCGCGTGCTGTCGGGAAACGGGCCATAACGGTCGCGCCATTCCACCGCCAGGTCATCGATGGCCGCCTCGTCCGACAGGGTGGCCAGCCGCTTGTAGGCCAGCAGGCGCTGGTCCGTGTCGGGGATGAAATCCTCGGGCAGGAACGCCGCTATGGGAATGGAGATCTCGGGATCGGGGCTCTCGGGCTCCGGCTCCTCGCCCTTGTATTCCCGGATCGTGCTGTCCAGGAGATCGAGGTACAGCTCATAACCCACGGCCGCGATGTGTCCCGACTGGGCCGATCCCAGGATGGTGCCGCCGCCACGGATCTGGAGATCGTTGAGCGCGATCTTGAACCCCACCCCCAGCTCGCTGAAATCCATGAGCGCCCGCAGGCGCTTCTGGGCATCGCGGGTGATGAGATCCTCCCCCGGGATGAGCAGATAGGCATAGGCCTGCTCGTTGGACCTCCCCACCCGCCCCCTCAGCTGGTAGATCTGAGCCAGGCCGAAACGGTCGGCCCGGTTGATGATGATGGTGTTTGCCGCCGGAATGTCGAGGCCCGACTCGATGATCGTCGTACACACCAGGACATCCACCTGGCGGTGGATGAAGTCGAGCATGATCTTCTCCAGATCGCGCTCCTTCATCTGGCCGTGGGCTACGGCCACGCGAGCTTCAGGCACCAGCCGCCCCAGGGTTGTGGCCATCTGGTAGATGCTCTGGACGTGATTATGCACAAAGAACACCTGCCCGCCGCGCTGAAGCTCCCGGTAGATGGCCTCGCGGACGGTCAGCTCGTCATAGCGGGTCACCAGGGTCTCGATGGCTCGCCGATCCTGGGGAGCCGTTTCGATGGTGCTCAGATCCCGGATTCCCGCCATGGACATCTGAAGCGTTCGAGGGATGGGGGTCGCCGTGAGGGTGAGCACATCCACGGCCACCCTGAACTGCTTGAGCCTCTCCTTGTGCTTGACTCCGAAGCGGTGCTCCTCGTCCACGATGAGGAGGCCCAGATCATGAAACCGCACGTCCTTCTGAAGCAGACGGTGGGTTCCGATGATGACGTCCAGGGTCCCCTTCCCGAGCCTCTCGAGGATCTGCTTCTGCTGGGATGGCGTCCTGAAGCGACTGAGACTCGCCACCTCGATGGGAAAGCCCTCGAACCGCTCGCTGAAGGTGTGATAGTGCTGCTCCGCCAGGACGGTGGTGGGAACCAGCATGGCGACCTGCTTGCCATCCAGGACCGCCTTGAACGCCGCCCTCAGGGCCACCTCGGTCTTACCGTAGCCCACGTCGCCGCAGACCAGCCGGTCCATGGGGCGCTCGGACGCCATGTCCTCCAGCACATCCTCGATGGCGCCGGCCTGATCCGGGGTCTCGTCGTAGCTGAAGGTCGTTTCGAACTCCATGAAGAGCTGGCCGGGAGGCGAAAACTGAAAGCCACGGCTCATCTGGCGCTTGGCATAAAGATCCAGCAGCTCCTGGGCGATGCGCTCGGCGGACTCCTTCGCTTTTTTCTTGGCCGCCTCCCAGGACTTGCCCCCCAGACGGTCCAGTCGGGGATTCTCACCCTCGACGCCCAGATATTTCTGGACCCGCTGCAGCTTGTCCACCGGCACATAAAGCCGGTCGTTGCCCTGGTACTCCAGCCTCAGGAAGTCGCTTTCGACTCCACCGATGGTGAGGTGAGCCAGCTCCCGGTAAACCCCGATGCCGTGGTCCACATGCACCACGAAGTCGCCCACGTGCAGGTCGTTGAAGGAGCTGAGGAACAGGCCCGAAACGCTTTTGCGCTGACGACGACGCCCCCTGCGGCCGAGGATCTCCTCCTCCCAGAGAACGGCCAGCCTTTCGGCGGGCCAGAGGAAGCCCTCCTCGATCTGGCCCACCAGGATCTTGAGGACCGGAGCATCGAAGGACTCCTCCCCGAAGGGCAGGTCGCTGACCACGGTGTCCACTCCGTAGCCCTGCATCAGCTCCGAGAGTCTCCTGGCCTGCTCCTTGCCGCTGCAAACGAGGAATGTCCGAATCCCCTGCCGCTGCCACTGGTCGCACTGAGCCGCCAGAGGCTCCAGCAGCCTTTCCTTGTGGGAGTGTGAACGGATGGCCAGGGCCAGCGCGGCCTGACCGGAGGTCGCCAGATCGAGGCACATGGAGCCCTGAGCCTCGTCGGTCAGGCTGCCCACCACCAGCTGCCTGAACGAGGCCGCCGCAGACTCCACCTTCCCGGGATCCTCGAGAAGCTCCGACGGCGGCCGCGCCCATTCATGCATCGATCGGCCCGCCTCCCACTCGCGGGTCAACCGCCACGTGGTCTCCTCCATCTCGCGGCGGGCCTTGCCCTTGTCCGTCCAGAGGACAATGGTCTCGGGAGGCAGATACTCGGTCAGGGTCCACATTTTCTCGTGGAATGCCGACATCACGGCCTCGAAGCCGCCCAGCTCCTGCCCCTCGCGGATCCGCTCCAGCCAGACGTGGGCGGCGGCGGGCGTGATGAGCTCGGCACGCACATCGTTTCGCACCGCATCCTCCGCCCGCTCCCGGGACGCATCGTCCAGAATCACCTCACTGGTGGGGAGGAGGACGGCTTCCTCCAGATTCCCCATGGATCGCTGAGTGCCCGGGTGAAACATGCGGATGGAATCCAGCTCGTTTCCAAAGAGCTCGAGCCTGAGAGGCCACCGGTAAAGGGGCGCGTAAATGTCCAGAACACCGCCCCGGCGGCTGAAGTCCCCGTATTCCTCCACCAGCGGCGCCCGATAGTATCCACGCTCCGTCAGCCGCCGGGTCCAATGGTCCAGGTCGATCTCGTCTCCTTTCACGAGATAGCCCGTGTGGCCCACGAGGAGATCCGCCGGCATCACCCGCTCCATCATAGCCACGGCCGAAGTCACCACACATATCGGCTCCGGGGCGGAGCGCAGGGCGAAAAGGGATTCCATGCGGCGAGCCGTGGTCTCCGTCTTGCCCAAAGACTGGACCTTGTGGCCTGCTCGCGAGGGCAGGAATCGCAGGCGGCGGTTGATCTCCTGGTCCGGCCGCGGATTGTCGCGGCCCCAGAAGAAGGCGACGGTTTCGAGAAGGCTTTCGGCCTCGCGATCTGTCGGGGCGATGACAAGCCAGGGTGCTCGAAGGCTTTTCAGGCCCAATGCGATGAGGTATCCGAGGGCGGACCGCTCCACCCGCCTCAGCACCACGGTACCGTCGTGCCTCCCCACGGATTCGAGGACTTCCCGAGCCCCGGCGCCGCTCCATTGCGAAACCGCCAGCTCGGATTCATCCCCCATGCTCGATTCTACCGAACGATTCATTGCCGCTTCCATGAAAAGCGCCATCGGAATTTCACAGGGCGCTGTAAAGTGTTACACTGTGAGAGCAGGGCTCGCTTTCCGAAAGGGCCCTGGCGGGTCAAGGTCATATCGAAAATGTCAAGAGGAGCATCATGAGCCATTCAGCCCAGTCGATCCTGCGTCAGCTTCCCAGCGTGGACGCCTTGCTGCAGGAGCCCGAGATCCAGGAGGCCCTGATACACCATCCGAGAAGGCTCGTGGTGGAAAGCATCCGGTCCGTGCTCGACTCCAGGCGCAGGTCCCTGCGCGAGCACACGGAACCGGTGGACCACGGAGAGATCCAGGTCACCCGGATCCTCCCGGATGTCCTCGGTCACCTCGCCGCGGTCAGCGATTTCACCCTCCGCCCCGTCATCAACGGGACGGGAATCATCATCCACACCAACCTCGGGCGATCCCTGCTTCCCGAGGAGGCTATCGAGCGCCTGAGCATCCTCTGCCGAAGCTACAATAACCTCGAATACGATCTGGACCAAGGGCGCCGGGGCTCGCGCCACGTGCACGCCGAGGCGATCCTTTGCGAGCTCACGGGCGCCGAGGCGGCTCTGGTGGTCAACAACAACGCCGGAGCCGTCTTCCTGACCCTGAGCGCCCTCGCCCAGGGAAGAGAAGTCATCGTATCCCGTGGACAGCTGGTGGAAATCGGCGGATCCTTCCGGATTCCCGACGTCATGAGGAGCAGCGGCGCCGTCCTCAAGGAGGTGGGCACCACCAACCGGACCCACCCCGGAGACTATGAGGCGGCCATAGGTCCGGAGACGGCCCTGATCATGAAAGTCCACACCAGCAATTACCGCATTGTTGGATTCACCTCCGAGGTTTCCCTCCAGGAGATGGCGGTCCTGGGTCGCAAGTATTCGATCCCGGTGGTGGAGGACCTCGGAAGCGGGTCTTTCATCGACTTCTCCCGCCTGGGTCTGAGGGGCGAGCCCACGGTCCAGGCGGCTCTGCGCGGGGGAGCGGACCTCGTGACCTTCAGCGGAGACAAGCTTCTGGGAGGACCTCAGGCGGGTGTCATTCTGGGCAGGAAGGATCTGGTGGCGAAATGCAAAAAAAACCCCCTCACCCGGGCCTTCAGGGTGGACAAAATGACCCTCGCCGCCCTGGAAGTCACCCTGCGCCTCTATCGCGACGAAGGGAAGGCCGTGGCCCGAATACCCACTCTCCGGATGATCAGTTTGCCCCTGGAAGAGCTTCGGGGGCGCGCCGAACGCCTGGCATCTCTCATCGTGGCGGTGGATCCAGAGCACAAACTGGAGGTGGAGATTCAGCCGGGGGTCTCGCAGGTGGGAGGGGGATCCCTTCCCGCTCACGATCTCGAGAGCTGGGTCGTCGCCATCCAATCGAGCACCATGGGATCCCACCGAATCGAAGCAGCCTTGAGGCGGAACCGCCCTCCCATCATCGGACGGATCGAATCCGACCGGTATCTCCTGGATGTACGCACCCTGCAGCCGGGAGATGAGATCCACATTCAGGAAGCCTTTCGTGCATTCCTGGCAGGCATCTCGATGGAATCAATGGACCCGAACCTGGATGTAGAGATCACCCCGGTGTGAGCGACCGCCCGGCAGGGGAAAGCCCATGTCCCTGAGCCGCAGGCGGGTACCCGTCTGCACTCCCGGCGGTATTCGCACCGAAACCCTTCTGCCGTTCTCGAGGTGAGGCAGCTCCACCTCCACCACGGCGCCCGTGAGCGACTCCCTGGCCGAGATCACCAGCTCGTAAGTCACATCCGCGGCCTTGGCGCCGGATCCATTATGGGGAAGCCCAGCCCCATGATGGACAGGCACCCCCAATATCTTTCCCAAAATCGCCTTCCCCACCTTCTTGATACCGCCCGTCAGAAGAGACAGCCCCTGGCGAATCAGACCGCCCGGGCGGGAGCCGTCGATGGAGGACGGACGGACGCTCCCCCGCATGGAAGGACGATTCCCGTAGGCCGTTTGCCGAGGCCCGACATTGCCATACCGAAAGACTTTAACCCTGCCGGGGCCCCCCCAGCTGAACCCCTGGAAGAAGATGGTCTTGTCGCCGAAAAAAACCCTGTTGATGAAGGTGTCGTCAAAACGAAAGCCCATCCTCTGGAATTCCCGCTGCATCTCCGAGAAGACTTCGTGTGCATGGCGGCTGGCGAAGAAATCCTTGAAAATCTCTTCCTGGGAGTACCCGAAGCCCGTGGCACCCGAAGGCCTGCCCGGCCTCTGATGGAAGCCCAGGCGCCGGTACTCATCGTACTGAGACCGCTTCTGGGGGTCCGACAGAACTCCATAGGCCTCACTGATGCGCTTGAAGCGCTCTTCAGCTCGAGTATCCCCGGGATTTCTATCCGGGTGAGTCTCCAGGGCCAGCTTTCTATAGACTTTCTTGATCTCTTCATCCGTCGCCTGGGGCGAAACACCCAGAACGCCATAGTAGTCATTATGCTGCATCGAACAGGATCTCCTCGGTCCCCGCGACAACGAACCGGGCTCAAGCCCCTGGGTCACCGCGAGGCCATTCCCTTGTCCCGAAACCTGTCTCGGCGTCACGGCAAGCTGAATTTTTCAGCCGTTCTTCCACTCGTAAAACCGCTAAACTATAATATATGGTCGGTTGGATTCAAGTTCAATTCACCATCGATGATTCCGTCTCGTGCCGATACACTCCTTCAGCCTCCGCAGACTCCACAACGGACACAGCCTCCCTCGGGAGGACAGGCCGGGCTTTCCTGCCCCTGAAGCGCCCTTTGCAGCTCCTGCCGGAGGAAGTCCCGCTTCAGGCCCGTATCCACGATCTCCCAGGGAAACGGCTCCAGCTCGCCCCGCTCCCGCATGACCCAAAAATCGGCATTGTGCGGCGACTCCTTCATGGCCTGGCTCCACGGCATGCGCCCCGCCCCCACCTGCTCCAGAAAATCCGCCACCCGCCGGTCACCGCGGGAGAAAAGCGCCTGAACATAAGCCCACTTGGGAAGGTCGAAGTGAGCCCTCACATTGGGGAGCTTCCTGAGGGAGGCTTGAATCCAGCGCGCACGCTCCTTCAACGTCGAAACCCCGGCGAACGGGCTCCACTGGAAGGGCGTGAAGGGCTTCGGGACGAAGGAGTGGATGCTGAGCGTGATAGTGCCCATCTTCCGCCGCCCTCTGCTTCTGCTCAGCACCCGATGCTGGATGGCCTTGACCAAATCCACCATTTCCTCCAGGTCATGGAGGGTTTCGGTGGGGAGCCCGATCATGAAGTAAAGCTTCAGATTCAGGATTCCCCGCTCCGTCAGCCGATCTGCGGCCTCCAGGATGATCTCCCTTCCGAGACGCTTGTTGATGACGCGACGCAGCCGCTCGGAGCCCGCTTCGGGGGCGATGGCCACCGCCTTGTGTCCACCCGCCATCAGGGCATTCAGCACCGCATCGGAGAGCGTGTCGGCCCGCAGGGACGAAAAGGACAGCTCCAGCCCCCGTGCGATGAACGACTCACACAAAGCCGAGATCCGGGGATGATCGGAAACGGCCGCGCTCACCAGGCCCACTTTCGATCCTCCCCCGGGGCGAGCGTCCACGCACTCCTCGAGCCCCTCCACCGGGGCGTACCGAGCCGGGCGATAGACGAACCCGGCGGCGCAGAACCGGCAGCCCTGCCCGCAGCCCCGACCGATCTCGAGGAGCATCGTCCCGCTGAACTCGGCCCGGGGCGTCACGATGACGGAAGCACAGGGACTCGATCGCGCCAGATCCGCCCGACGATATCGAACCTTCTCCGGCAGCCGGGAGCCCTCCGCGGGGGCGATGGACCTGAGGAGCCCCTGCCCATCATAGTCGGGCCGATAGAGCGATGGCACGTAAATCCCCGGCACACCCTCGCCCAGAGCCCGCAGCAATTCGGGCCTGGGATTCGCCTTCCGGGAAAGGTCACTCCATGCGTCCCGGAAATCCGCCAGAAGCTCTTCGGACTCCCCCACGAAGATGAAGTCCATGAAGACCGCCAGCGGCTCGGGGTTGAGGAATGCGGCGACGCCGCCGGCCGCAACAAAAGGGTGCCCAGCGGATCGATCCCCCGATCGGGGAGGGATTCCGCCGAGCACCAGCATATCGATGAGGTTGGGGAAGTCGTTTTCGAAGGAGACGGAGAAGAAGAGAAGATCGAAGTCGCGAACGGGACGCTGCGACTCGACACTGATCAGATGGCCCGGGTTCTCCCGGAGGAGCCCGAGATCCTCGGGCTCCGGGTAGAAGACCCTCTCGCAAAGCACTCCATCCAAGCGGTTGAGGGCCCCGTAGACCGTTTGAAAGCCCAGGTTAGACATGCCCACCGCGTAACGGTTGGGAAAGGCGAGGGCAATATGAGCCCTGCCGCGCCAATCCTTGCGCAGCGTACCTTCCTCTTCCGCCAGCCACATCTGCTGGCGACGCACCAGCTTAGCGAGCATCGGCTCGGGCGGGACCATGCCCCGCGACCAGGTCCCGCCCGGAGCGACGGAGCACCCGGGGGCTGGGCCGTCCTTGATGTCCGTGCCTGTCCAACCATGGCTTCACAGGGCGCTCCCGTGGCACAATCCAGGATCTCCGACACCTGGATCGGCGACGGACGCCCCCTGGAGACCTCACGTGGCTCAATCCGCCTGGCGCCGGATGAAGGTGGGGATATTCAGGTCTTCATCCTCGATGGCGGCGCCACCTGCTCCCGTCAGTTTCTGGAGAAGAGTTCTTTTTTTTACCGTCGCCGGCTCCTGAACAGCCTCGTCCCGCAGGGTGCGATGACGCACCACCGTCGGAATCTGCAGGTAGTCATAGTTCAGCTCGGGGATGATCCCTTCCGGTTTGAGGCGCCTGGGGCGCGCCGCCTGCGAGGTCTCCGCCCTGGTAACGGGCTCCACCCTTCCGATACCGGTGGCAATGACCGTCACCCGGACCTCGTCCACGATGCCCTGATCGATGGACATACCCAGGATGATGTTGGCATCCTCATCCATTTCCTTGTGGATGATGGAGGCCACTTCCTCGAACTCGTGCATGCCCAAATCCTGGCCCGTCGTGATGTTGATGAGGGCGGCCCGTGCACCGTGGATGGAGATGTCCTCGAGGAGCGGACTGGAAATGGCCTGCTGCGCCGCCTGGGAGGAGCGATTCTCGCCCGTTCCGACCCCCGTCCCCATGAGAGCCAGCCCCTTTTCGCTCATGACGGTCCTGAGATCCGCAAAATCCACGTTGATGTAACCAGGGTGCGTGATGAGGTCCGAAATACCCTTGACGGCGAAAAGGAGCACATCGTCGGCGCGCCGGAACATTTCCAGGAAAGTCGACCGCCTGTCGGCCAGGCACAACAGCCGATTGTTGGGAATCGTGATGAGGGTGTCCACCACGTCGTGGAGGGATTTCAGCCCTTCCTCGGCATTCCGATGCCGCACCTTCCCCTCGAAGTTGAAGGGCCGTGTGACCACCGCGACCGTCAGGGCTCCCATATCCTTGCAGACCTGCGCCACCACCGGAGCCCCTCCCGTTCCGGTTCCGCCACCCATGCCCGCCGTGATGAAAACCATGTCGCTGCCTTCCACGGCGGCACGAATCTGGTCCATATCTTCCTGGGCCGCCTTGCCCCCCACTTCCGGGCTTCCACCAGCCCCCAATCCCTTGGTCAAATTGCCTCCCAGCTGGATCCTCGTGGGAGCCAGGCTGCGCTCCAAAGCCTGAAAATCCGTATTGGCGGTTATGAACTCAACACCGTCGAGGCCGGAGCTGATCATGTTGTTGATGGCGTTTCCACCACCGCCGCCGATCCCCAGGACTCTGATCTTCGCTCTGGTTGCAATGGAATTTTCCATCTTCTTCGGTTTCCCCCTCATTGCGTCCCCTGTATGGTCCAACGATTTCCCTCGGGTCTCGTGATGATCACCCAGCCTGTCAGCCCCCCCCGGCACCCGGACGCTCACCCGCCGGCCGAGGGGAATCCTCCCTCTCCTTAAGACGAAGGCCTACCAGAACTCCTTCACCCAGCGTTTGAGCGTTGCCAAAACTCCCTTGAGCGAAAAGGACCCAGATTCCTGCACAGGCCTTCGAATTCCCTGTCTGCTTCCGTAAAGCAGCAAGCCGGTGGCGGTGGCATATATGGGATTTTTGACCACATCACCAAGGCCGCCGAACCGATAGGGGATTCCAATTCGAACGGGCATATCCAGAACTCTTTCACCCAGCTCTCGGATACCTTGCAGCAAAGAGACGCCGCCTGTCAACACCACTCCCCCGTGGAGCGACTCGGCAAATCCGGACCGCACCAGCTCCCACTCGACGATCTTCAATATTTCCTCAACGCGAGCTTCCACGATCTGAGTCAGGATGGTCCGGGCCAGCTGCCTGGACTTCTGCCCGCCAACGGACCCGACATCGATGACATCCTGTGGGTTCACCCACTCCACCAGTGCACACCCATGCTGTTTCTTGACCTTCTCGGCCTCCTCCATGGACGTGCGCAGGCCCACGGAAATGTCCGAGGTGATATGGTTGCCTCCCAGGCCCACCACGCACGAATGGCGGATGGCGTTATCCACGAACACCGCCACATCGCTGGTACCGCCACCGATGTCCACCAGGGCGACTCCCAGATGCCGCTCGTCGGCATCCAGCACCGACTCGCTGGACGCCAGGCTCTCAAGCACCACGTCCAGAACCTGCAAGCCCGCTCTTTCGCAGCACTTGATGATGTTCTGAATGGCGCTCACCATGCCGGTGATGATGTGCACCTTGGCTTCGAGGCGAACCCCGGCCATGCCCAGTGGATTCTGGATGCCCTCCTGGTCGTCAACGATGTACTGCTGGGGCAGCACGTGCAGCACCTGCCGATCGAAAGGCATGGCCACGGTCCTGGCGGCATCCAGCACGCGGTCTATGTCGCTCTGGGTCACCTCTCGACTCTTGATGGCGATCACGCCGTGGCTGTTGAGACTCTGCACATGGGTGCCCGCCACGCCCGCGTAGACGGCGGAGATCTCGCATCCCGCCATCAGCTCGGCTTCATCCACGGCTTTCCTGATGGCCTGCACCGTCTGATCGATATTGACGACCACTCCACCCCTCAGTCCGACGGAGGGATAAGTGCCCACTCCCACGATATCGATCCCCTCGGGAGTCACCTCCCCCACGACGGCGCAGATCTTCGTCGTTCCCAGGTCCAGACCAACAACCAGTTCCTCTCTCCTCGCCATTGCCTCCCCTTCAAACGAGCCAGCCCCGTCCTGCCCTTCCGCTCCCGGCTGCCATCATCCCCGCCCGCGCCACGGGCCAGGGCCAGGTACCGCCCTCACTCCTTCCGAGGAGCCTCACCCACGGCGCCGCCTACCGATTCCCGGCGAGGCCCCGGCGAGGGCTCCCGCCTAAATCCCCTTGGGAGCGGGAAAGTCCCCGGATACAAAAGCCCGGTTCGGGTAATCCAGGTCAATCCGGGTCACCCCTTCCAGCAGCTGCCGTTGGCTCAGGTGGCCCAAAACCTTCTGAAGACGCCCCAGCTTCAATTCATAGTCCTCCCATCCAAGCTCGATGGGAATCGCCTTGACGGTCGTGTAGAGAATGATCCCCTCCTCGTTGTGCCAGCGGCACTCAGAGATCTGATTCAGTGGAAACCAGCCCCTGGTGGCCGCGAGGGCGGCCATCAACCGCTTCACCCCCTCCAGGGGCTCCGCGGGAAGCCGATCCCCCACTTTCAGACCGGATCCCGAAAAACCGGTCACCAGCGGAAGCGAGGGATGCTCATTGGGGGCCGTTTCGGCGAAGAGGCCGCCATCGGCGTCCATCACGAGGAATCGATCCGCGAATACCACCGCGAAGGGCTCCCGCTCGGTCACTTCCACCATGACGCGATGGGGCCAATCGACTTTCACCGAGGAGGCGAGAAGCCATGGAATGGCGTTCAACGCCTTCGCCCGCTCGGATATGTCCATCGTCAAAAGACTGGCATTTCGAGGAATGCCCAGGGCGTTAAGGATTTCTCCGCGCTCGACGGTCTTGAGGCCTGAAATTTCCACCTCCTCCAGTCGAAACCACGGCCCATCCAGGAGTGCATGATACGCGCGAGCCAGAACAGCACTGAATATGAGGAGGGCAGGCGGGACCATCAGGAGAGCAAAGGCCGTCTTGATTCGCCTGACCCATCGTCGGACCTGAGCCTTTCTGTCCGGGATATATCGATTTGACTTTTTCCGCATGGCGCAGCACCGGATGGATCCTCATCCCCGGAGGATGAGGATTCCTTCCCTTCCATTTGAGCCTACAATATTAGAATTTCCCTTTGGAGACAAACACCAAATGCCTCCAGAACCGATTTCTCCACGTGGGTCATTACGGCGCGCACATCCGCGGCCGTTGCCCCTCCACGATTGATGATCCAGTTCGCATGCTTTTCCGACACGGCTGCTCCACCCACGGCATGGCCCTTGAGTCCCGCGCGCTCAATGAGCCAGCCGGCGGGGGCCTCGGGGGGATTTTTGTACACCGAGCCCGCCGACGGCCACCTTAGAGGCTGAGTGGCCTTTCGCTTCAGCATCGTCTCCCGAAGCCGGTCCCGCATTCCTCCCCTGGTGGCAGGCCTCAGCCCCAGGCACGCCTCCACCACGCACCAGCCGTCCGCTAATCCCATGGTGCGATACCCGGGACGCAGATCCCGCAGTCCCAGCCGCTGCCGAGCCCCCTTCTCATCCAGGCAGTCGAGCCACAACAGTACATCGGCCAGGCACCCGTCGCGGGTACCCGCGTTCATGACCGCCGCCCCTCCAACCGTGCCGGGAATCCCGACCAACGGCTCCAGCCCGCTCAATCCGTTCTCAAGCCCGAATCGGATCAGGCGCGACAACCGCAGTCCAGCCCCCGCCCGGACCTCCACGCAGCCCCGCTCCCCCGCCCCACGGATACGAATCTCCGAGCAGGACCGGCTCAGCTGAAGGACCACCCCGTCCAGGGGCTCGTCGGGCGCCAGCACGTTGCTGCCCCCTCCCAGCACCCAGAACGGCACCTCCACCTCGCGCACGCGGCGGAGCACATCCGCAACGGCATCCATGGTCAGGGGCCGCGCCAGGCAGCGGGCTGGCCCGCCGATGCCAAAGGTCGTGCACGACGCCAGCGGCACATCCCAAAGGATCTCCAGCTCTCGATCCCGTTCCGGACGTTTCTCCAAACCACTCCAGAACAGGCTTCGAGCTTCGGGCTCCATCGAGGGGGCGGGCACCGCCCCTTGCTGGCGCAACATGGCTACCCCTTGAGCGCTTCCAAAAGGTCCTCGCCGATCCGCCAGACGCTGCCGGCCCCCAGCGTGATGACGACGTCCCCCGCTTTCACCGTTGCCCGGAGACTCCTGAACAGACCCTCGAAGCTGGCATGAAACTCGAGATCGTGATGTCCGTGGGCAGCCACCTGCTCCGCCAGCCGCGCCCCGGTGACCCCGGGAATGGGACGCTCGCTGGCCGGGTAGATCTCCGTCAGGAAAAGCAGGTCCGAATGGTAGAAACAGCGGGAGAACTGGTCCATGAGGGCCTGGGTCCGGGTGTAGCGGTGGGGCTGGAACACCACGATGCGCCGACGGTCGGGAAAGCAGGTGGCCAGCGTCTCCAGCACATTGCGGATCTCCGTGGGGTGGTGGCCATAGTCGTCCAGCACCAGCACCCCCGCTGCCTCGCCTTTGATCTGAAACCGGCGATGGACTCCCGTCATGTCCCTCAGTCCCGCCTGGATGCCGGGCCAGTCCATGTCCAGCTCCCTGGCCACCGCCACGGCGGCCAGGGAGTTGAGGACATTGTGCCGGCCAGGGATGGGCAGCTCGATCTCCCCCAGCTCCCGACCCTGATGGAACGCCCGATAGCATGTGGTCAGCCCCCGGGATCGCACTTCCCGCGCCTGGAAGTCGGCCTGGGACGAAAACCCGTACGTGACGTAACGCTTGGAGATGAGAGGAAGAAGGGTCTGGATGTTCTCGTCCTCCAGGCAGAGCACCGCCTGGCCGTAAAATGGTATCCGATTGATGAATTCCAGGAACGTGCGCTGGATGTGCTCCAGGTCCCGGTAGAAGTCCATGTGCTCGAGATCTATGTTGGTCACCACGGCGATGGTCGGAGGAAGCAGGAGGAACGTCCCGTCGCTCTCGTCCGCCTCGGCCACCATGAAATCCCCCGAGCCCAGCTTGGCGTTCGTTCCCCAGGCGTTGAGGCGCCCGCCAATGACCACCGTCGGGTCCAGTCCTCCCCGTGCCAGCACCGTGGACACCATGGAAGTGGTCGTGGTCTTGCCGTGGGCTCCGGCCACCAGCACGGCGTACTTCAACCGCATGAGCTCCGCCAGCATCTCCGCCCGCCGGATGACGGGCACCTTGCCCATGGATCGGGCGGCCCGCGCCTCGGGGTTGTCCTCGGAGATGGCCGAGGAGAGAACCACCACGTCCGCCCCCCTCACCTGCTCACCCTCATGCCCCACATGGATCTGGGCACCCAGGGCCGCGAGTCTCCGGGTGATCTCCGACTCCCTCAGGTCCGAGCCGCTCACCCGGTACCCCAGGTTCAGCAGCAGCTCGGCAATGCCGCTCATGCCGATACCGCCGATCCCCACAAAATGAATGTGCTGATACTTCTTATACATCTCGAGCCACCCGCTTGTCCGCGTGCCGGGCGATGTTCATGAGGATCCCCACCGCAACGCAATTGGCCGTGAAGGCACTGCCGCCATAGGAGATGAAAGGAAGGGGCAGCCCCTTGGTTGGCATGAGCCCCAGCACCACCCCCATGTTCAGCAGAGCCTGAAGGGAGATCAGCATGGTGAGCCCCGCGGCCAGCAAAATGCCCAGCTGGTCCGGCGCCGACCTGGAAATCCGAAAGCCCGTCAGGAAGAAGAACATGAACAGCACCGTGATGGCCGTGATGCCGGCGAACCCCAGCTCCTCCGCAACCACCGCCAGGATGAAATCCGTGAAAGCCTCGGGAAGATAGAACAGCTTCTGCTGGCTGGCTCCCAGACCGATCCCCCAGAAGCCTCCCGACCCCACGGCGATCCAGGCCTGGATGAGCTGGTACCCCGAATCCAGGGGATCTGTCCATGGATTTCTGAAAGCCGTCACACGCTCCCAGCGGTACGGCACCAGATACACGAACCGGTAAAAGCCAGCCGCCGCCAGGGGAGCCAGGGCGAAAAGATGCCTGAAGGGAACCCCCCCCAGGAGCAGCATGACAAACGTGGAGCAGCCGATCATGAACGTCGTCCCGAAATCGGGCTCCAGCAGCAGCAGCCCCCCCAGGACCCCGCACCAGATCATGGGCGGCCAGAACCCGATGCTCATCCGCTTGATCTTGTCCTGCTTCCTGATCACCCAGGCACTCAGGAACACCACCCAGCACACCTTGGCGAACTCCGCGGGCTGGAGCAGGAACATGGAGATCTGAAACCAGCGCCTGGCATTGTTCTTTTCGACGCCCACAAACAGCACCAGGGCCAGGGAGAGGATCGCCAGGGCCAGGAGGTGCGGCCCGAACTGGCCGAGCTTCCTGTAGGAGACGCGGCTGACCACCACCATGGACACCAGTCCCAGTGCGATGCAGATCAGCTGGCGGGCCAGGTAGTGAGACGTGGAGGCCTCGACATCCAGGCTCTCGGCCATGTTCCTGAACCCCACCGACGAGCTGGCGCTGTAAACCATGATGAGCCCGATGACGATGAGCAGGGACACTATGATCCACAACTGGATCTCCATGGGCAGAGCCAGCGTCAGGGAGCCCGTCCTGGGTCTGCCGCCGTCGTCCGTAAGTGATGGGACATCGGTCAGGGATCGCGACATCTCTCTCTCCTGCTGGAGACACGTTGTCTGGCGGCGCCGTTGACGGCAATGCTGCTGACTGAAAGGTCCCTCTCCCTCGGGGAGCGGGACGGCGTGAGAGGAAGTCGGCTCCAGTCCCCTCCTCACCCCGACCCTTACCCCCAAAGGGCGGAGAGGGGGATGCGGCGGGTCCTTAAATCAGCGAGATGGACCGCTGAAAGCCCCGAAGCAAAGGCCCGCGGAGGGCCGCCAGGTTAGCCCGGGGCGGCCTATTCCGGTAATTCTCCCACAAGCCTTTTGAAATGATCTCCCCGCTGGGCGTAGCTCTCATACTGGTCAAAGGAGGAGCACGCCGGCGACAGCAGGACCACATCCCCCGGCGATGCCAGCCGCGAAGCCTCCCGGAAAGCCGACTCCAGGTCCTCGAATACGCGTGCATCCACCACGGGCGACAGCTGCTCCAGGATCCTGGGAGCCGATTCCCCAAACGCCAGAACGCCGCGCCCCCTGCTCCGGAGAGGCTCGAAGAGAGGCTCGTACGATCCCAGCTTGTCTCTTCCCCCCAGGAGCAGCCACACCGGCCGGTCGAAATTCTCCAGGGCCTTGACCACGGCCCCTACGTTGGTTCCCTTGGAATCGTCGTAGAAATCCACTCCGTTCCAGCTCCTCACCCATTCCACCCGGTGGGGCAGCCCGCGATACCGGCCGAGGACCTCCTGGAGCACCCCGGGATCGGCCCCCATGACCGAGGCGGCCAGGGCCGCGGCCATGATGTTCTCCTGATTGTGCACCCCCTTCAGGAGACTCTGGCTGATGTCCAGCTCGAAGGCCTCTTTTCCCGGGATGGCGCACCGGATCCTTCCCTCCCCCACCCCGGCGGTGGCATCGCGAAGCTTTCTACTGTAGGTCAGGACCCTGCCGGGAATGCCCGAGCGTCGATCCCGGCACCAGGGATCGTCCAGGTTGATGACGGCGACATCCTCGGGAGTCTGGTGCCGGAAGATGGAGAGCTTGGATTGGATATAGGCTTCAAAGCTTTCGTATCGATCCAGATGATCTTCCGTGATGTTCAGCAGGATGCCGACGCGGGGCCGGAACGAGGTGGCCGTGTCCAGCTGGAAGCTGCTGACCTCGAGCACCAGCACGTCCGCCTCGCCGCCCTCCAGGATCCACCGGCTGAGGGGCGTGCCGATGTTGCCGCCCACAAAAACCTTTCGCCCGGCAGCTCCGAGCATCTCCCCCAGGAGCGAGGTCGTCGTGGTCTTTCCATTGGTCCCGGTCACGGCCACCACGGGGGTGGTCGTCTGCCGCCACGCCCACTCCAGCTCGCCCACGATCTCCACTCCCGCCCGGGCGGCCGCCTTCAGTGGCGCCAGGTCCATGGGGACCCCGGGGCTGACCACGATCTGATCCGCGTGAACGAAATCGTCCAGGAGGTGCCTCCCCAGGCGAAAACGACACCCCATGGCCTCGAGGCTCTGGAGGGCCGCCCCCAGGCGCTCCCCGGGCGCGAGATCGGTCCCCATTACCCGCACCCCCTGCCTCAGGAGCAGCTCGCAGACGGCTCGGCCCGATACCCCCATTCCCACAACCAGGACTTTTTCCGGCTTTGAGCCTCCCGACACCCTGTCCCCTTCCCTCACCTCGCCCTCATCCCCATCCTCAATCCCGCCCACCGGCGCCCTGGGCTGCGATGCTCTCCAGGATACCCGTCACCACCTTCTCCATGGTCATTCCCCTGGACCCCTTGACCACGACCCACGCTCCATCCACCAGGCTATCGGTCACCCTCTCCACGGCTTCCTCATGGCTCCCGGCATGGGCGCAGCGCGAAGGGGCCAGGCCCCCTTCCCTGGCGCCGGCATCGATCTCGGTGCTCAGATCCCCCAGGGTGACCAGCCTTTGGATCCCCATGGCTCCAATGCGCAGGCCCACCTCCCGGTGCAGGGCCCGGCTCTCGGGCCCCAGCTCGCGCATGTCGCCCAGGACGACAATGAGCCTGGCTCCGGGGGCAGCCTCCCGGGCTGTTTGCACCGCCGAGATCATGGAGCGTGGATTGGCGTTGTACGTGTCGTCCACGAGCACCCTGCCGCGTCCCAGACGATGCAGCTCCATGCGCTGGCGGACCGGCCGGTGGCTCTCCAGTCCGGCGGCGATGACCGGCGGAGGGTCTCCCAGCGCCCAGGCCACCGCCGCCGCCGCCAGGGCGTTCTGCACCTGGTGCATTCCCAGCACCGGCAGTCGAATGGCGACCCCCTCGGATCCGAGCCCCATCTCGAACACGCTCAGGCCATCCTCCATGGACACCCGCCCCATGAGACGCACTTCCACCGGCTCCCCCCCGGTTCCAAAGCGAATCACACGGCAGCCGAGACGCTTGGCCAGACCCCGCAGTCTCGGGTCATCCCAGTTGACGACAGCCACCCCGTCGGGCCCCAGCGACTGGAGCAGCTTCCCCTTCTCGGCCAGCACGTCGTCCAGGGATCCAAGACCCTCCAGATGCGCGGGATGAATATTGGTCAGAAGCCCCACCGTGGGACCGACGATGGCGGAGAGGCGGGCCATCTCCCCGGGAACGTTGATCCCCATCTCGATGACGGCGGCCTGGTGATCCTCCGTGAGCTCCAGGAGGGTCAGGGGAGCCCCGACGAGGTTGTTGAGGTTGCCGGGATTCTTGAGCACCCGGCGCGTGCGGCTCAGGATCGAGGCCACCATCTCCTTGGTGCTGGTCTTGCCGTTGCTTCCCCCGATGCCCACCACGGGGATGTCGAAGCGGCGGCGATGGAACCGGGCCAGCTCCCCCAGGGCATGGAGCGTTTCCTCGACCTGTATGATCGCCGCGGAGATCCCGGATTCCTTCATCCCCCAGGCGGCACGCACTTCGGAGACCACAACCGATCGGGCCCCGGCGGCCAGGGTCTGGCTCACGAAATCGTGGGCGTCATGCCTTTCTCCCCTCAGGGCCAGGAAGCAGTCGCCCGGCCCGACCTTTCGGCTGTCGGTGGCGATGGACCGCACTTGGCCCGAAGGGTCCCCCTGGATCAGCGTCCCCCCCGTGGCCTCGACGATTCGTGCGACATTCCATGCCTGGCTGGACATAGCGCTCCCGGTTTCAGGATTCGAGCATACGGCTTATGGATACATCGTTCGGGCCTCTCGTCCGGGTCAGCCCCTCACCGGCTCCGAGCCCCGCGCTCCCCTTGGGACTCGAAATATTCCCGCACCACCTTCCGGTCATCGAAGGGCAGGACCTCGGACCCGACAATCTGGTACGTTTCGTGGCCCTTGCCCCCGATGAAGACCACATCTCCCGGCTGAGCCCAGGAGAGGGCTTTCCCGATGGCCTCCCTCCGATCCTCCACCACGGCGTATCCCAGCTTACTGCCGGCCGGGCGGGACAGGTCCAGGAGGGGCATTCTCGCCGAGCGCACGCCCTTGACGATCTCTTCGATGATGCGCTCCGGCGCCTCGGTCCGTGGATTGTCGCTGGTCACGATCACCAGGTCACCCAAACGCGCCGCTGCCTCGCCCATCAAAGGACGCTTGCTCCGGTCCCGGTCTCCGCCGCACCCGAAAACGACCAGCAGGCGGCCGCGGGTCATTTCCCGAAGGCAGGCAAGGGCCTTCACCATGGCATCGGGAGTGTGAGCGTAATCCACGATCACCTCAAAGCCGGCGCTCTCCGGAATGGCCACCCGCTCCAAACGCCCATCCACGCGGGCGACGTCGGCCAGCCCATCGACGATCGCGGGACGGGGCACTTCGAGGGCCATCGCCAGCGTCGCCGCCCCCACCAGGTTGTAGAGGTTCAGACGCCCGATGAGCGGGGAGCGCAGCCGCAATGGACCGTCGGACGTGACCAGCTCGGCGGATATTCCCCCGGGCGACAGGTCCGCGGACCGCACCCAGACCCGCGCGTCCCGACGCTCCACGGAATAGCTCCAAACCTCGGCCCCCGTGACCTCCATCAAACGGAATCCATAAGGATCGTCGCGGTTGATGACCGCCACGCCGGGCTCGTCCCTGTCCCCCAGGTATTCCCGGAAGAGGATGGACTTGGATCGGTAGTAAGACTCCATATCCTGGTGGAAGTCCAGATGATCCTGAGACAGGTTCGTGAAGAGGCCCGCGCTGAACGCGGTTCCCCGGACGCGCCCCAGCGCCAGGGCGTGGGAAGACACCTCCATGACCACATGGGTCACCCCGTCCTGGAGCATGTCGTGCAGGAGCCTTTGCAGATCGAGGGATTCGGGGGTCGTCATGGGAGCCTTGAGGACCCGGTCCTTCCAACGGTAGGCCAGGGTTCCCAGCACACCAACGACATGCCCGGCTCGCTTCAGGATGGACTCCACCAACAGGGTGGTCGTGGTCTTCCCGTTGGTTCCCGTGATGCCCAGGATCCGCATGCGCCGGGACGGATGATCATAGTAGCTGGCCGCCAGACCCGCCAGGGCCTCCCGGCTGCTGGGAACCTGGACCCAGATGGCACTGGACCGCGGGGGCGGCGGGTCTTCACTGACGATGACCGCCGCCCCCCTGCGCAGAGCATCCTCCACGAAGGCTCCGCCATCCTGACGCGTGCCGCGCACCGCCACGAAGAGGTCCCCGCCCTCGATCCTGCGGCTGTCGTAGGCGACCTCACGGACGAAAGCCTCCGGACCTCCCGTCACATCCAGCACCCGGAGGCCCGTCAGCAGGTCACTCAGTCTCTTGGGGGCCTTGTCCACGGGCATGGCCATGCACCCTTCACGATCCATCCCTGAGGAAGATCTCCACATTCGTCTCGGAGGCCAGAGGAGCCCCGGGCTCGGGACTCTGACGCACAACCCGGCCACTCCCCACGATGCGCGGCTCGAACCCCATGGAGCAGACGCGATCCAGGGCCTGCCTGAGGCTCATTCCTCCAAGATCAGGCATGGTGGTCGAGGATTCCGCGTGGGACGCGCGGACGATCTGGGGAGACGGCTTCACCACTTCACACGAGGCGGCGTTGGCCAGGCGGAACTGCACGGGAGGATCCGTCCCCTTGTAAGAGGGAGAAACCCCCAGGTAAGGCAGGATCTTGGCGGCAATGCCACGAAAGACCGGCGCCGCCACCACACCGCCGTAAATCGCTCCGTGAGGCTCCCTGACGGCCACCGTGATCACGATGCGGGGGTCCTCCGCCGGCGCGAAGCCAGTGAAAAGCGAGGTGTACTTATTGACCGCATACCTCTTGGTCTCGGGATCCAGCATCTGGGCGGTCCCCGTTTTACCCGCCACCGTGTAACCGTCGGGAGCGGCATTGACACCCGTCCCCCCCTCCTGCGTGACCCCTTTCATCATGTCGCGCACGATGGTCGCCACGCGCTTGTCGACGACCCGCCTGGGCGGCTCGCGCTCGGCCACCTTCACCGTCTGTCCGTCGGCATCCACGATCTCGAGGGCTACCCCCGGCACCACATGCTGCCCATTGTTGGCAAGGCAGGCAATGCCCTGGGTCAGCTGAAGCGCCGTGACGCCGATACTCTGGCCGAACCCCGTCGTCGCCAGATCGATGGGACGCCATTTCTTCCATCCCCTCACCTGCCCCCTGGCTTCACCGGGAAGCTGAATGCCCGTGAGATCGCCGAAGCCGAAGGCCTTGATGTACTTGTGGTACCGCTCGCCTCCCAACTGGAGCGCCAGCTTGCTCGCGGCGATGTTGCTCGAGTGCTTGATGACATCCGGCAGCGACAGCCAGCCGTAAGGGTGGACATCGTTGATGGTGTGGCCCGCCAGCACGCATCGCCCGTTCTCGCAGAACACTTTGTCCTTCTCCCGGATCGTTCCCTCCTGGAGGGCGGCGCTCACCAGAAAGACCTTGAAGGTGGAGCCCGGCTCGAAGTAATCCGTGATGGTCCGGTTGCGGTAAAGGTCTGGATCCCGCTGCTCCGCCAGATTGGGATCAAAGGGGGGCCAGTTGGCCATGGCGAGGACGTCCGAGGTCCTGGCATCCATCACCACCACCTCTCCGGACCTGGCACGGTACTGCTGAATGCATTTGTCCAGCTCGAACTCAGCCACATACTGAATGAAGGCGTCCAGCGAGAGCTTGAGCCCATAGCTTTCGGCGGGCTCCGGGGGCGGCTCGTCGTCGAGCCACAGGCTCTTTCGGATCCCGTCCCGGTAACGGCCCACGGTGGTGGGGTCCTGTCTCAGGAGACGGTCGAAGCTCTTCTCAATCCCCTCCAGCCCGACGCCATCCGTATTCACGAACCCCACCACGTGTCCCCCCACCTGGCGATGAGGGTAGAACCTCTTGTACTCGGTGATCATTGTCAGACCCGACGCCTTCAGATTCGATATCGCCACGGCCTGCTGATCGCTCAGGTGGCGCTTGATGAGGACGAAGCGTCGGCCCGACCCCAGTTTCTGGTGGAGCACATTCTGGGGCATGGACAGGATCGGGGCCAGCTTGGAGGCCAGCTTCTGCGGATGCTCGACCTGCTGGCTGTTGGCGGCCAGGGAGAACTGGGGAACCGAATAGGAAAGGATGCGGCCCTGGCGATCGTAGATGGTGCCGCGGTACGCTGGAACCTGGAAGCTGGTCTCGGTCTGGGCCCGCTTACGCTCGACCCAGACATGGTGCTCCAGCACCTGGAGCCGAAACGCCTTGGCCAGCACCACGCAGAAGCCGGTTAGAATGATGAACGTGAACAAGCCATGGCAGAACCAGTATCGCACTCCCAGCAGGTTTTTCGACTTACTCTCCTTCATGGCCCGCCCCTCTCCATCCAGCTCATCACCTCACGACAATCTTCTGGTCCTGCCTGGGAGGCCCAAGCCCAAAACGATTTCGCCCAAGGTCTTCCAATTGATTGGGGTCTTGAAACCGACACCACTCGAGACGCAGTTTCCGCTCTATGGCCAGCAGAGCCTCATGCTGCTCGTAGAGCTTGGCCAGACGGTAGCCGTTCTGAACCCGCTGCATGTAGAGCCAGACATAGAATATGGAGCCGACCACAAAACTGATGACGAGGAATGCCGTCGCCGCAATCCATCCCGTCAGGGGACCGAACATCCATCGTCCCCCTCCTCCCTTTAAATCGATCTCCATGCTCGATGGAGCCATGGCGAGTCTCCCCCCTGTCCATGCTCACCCGCCTCCTTCGGGGCGGGCCGGGATCCAACCATTCAAGGGGCCGTCTGAGGCAGCCTTTCGATGGCTCGCAGTCGGGCGCTGCGGGCCCTGGGGTTGCTGGAGACCTCGTGCTCGGAGGGTCGCAGGGCTCGCCGGGTCAGCAACCGCGCCAAAGCCCCCTCGCAACGGCAGGCGGGAAGGTCCCGGGGGCAGCTGCAGGGCTTCGCCCACGACTTGAAATGCTCCTTGACCATTCGGTCTTCCAGGGAATGGAACGACACGATCACCAGCCTTCCGCCGGGCGCCAGCCAGCTGACGATCTCGCTCAGAAAGCGCTTGAGTGAATCCAGCTCGAAGTTGACCGCCAGTCGCAGGGCCTGAAAGGTCCGCGTGGCCGGGTGAATGCGCCTGGAATCAGCCGTCCGGGGCACCACCATCTGAACCAGCTCAGCCAGCTGAACCGTCCTGTGGAAGGGAATCGATTTTCGCTGGGCCACGATGGCATGGGCGATGCGCCGAGCCCATCGCTCCTCGCCCAGGTCGGTGATCAGTCGGGCGAGCTCCTTTTCGGGAAGCCGGTTGACCAGGTCGGCGGCGGTCTGGGCAAGGGAGAGATCCATCCTCATGTCCAGCGGGCCGTCGGCGCGAAAACTGAATCCACGTTCGGGATCATCCAACTGGAAGCTGGAGACGCCCAGGTCCAGCACCACCCCCTGCACCCTGGGCCAGCCCGCCTCATTGAGCACCTCTCCAAGGCCTGCAAAATTGGCCCTGCGCAGGGTGAGTCGATCCAGGTGGGCGCCAAAACGGGCTCGAGCCCGCTCGATGGCGGCTTCGTCCCAGTCTATGGCGAGGAGTCGGCCATCAGGGGCACTGGCCTCCAGAATGGCCTCCGTATAGCCTCCCCCACCCAGCGTCCCGTCGATGTAAGTCCCTCCCGACCGGCATCCCAGCAGCTGAACCGCCGCGTTTCGCATGACCGGGATATGAGTGGGAGAGACCGTTTTCTTCATGGGATCAGAGGCCCATCGTCGCCATGGTTTCCATGATTTCGTCGTGCTTCTCGCGGTTCAGCTCCATCTGCCGGTCCCAACGACCCTTGTCCCAGATTTCGAAGTGATTGAGAGTTCCGGCAAGGAAGACCTCCTGATCCAGCCCGGCGTATTCCCTGAGGACGGGGGGGATCAGGACGCGCCCCTGACTGTCGAAGGGGCACTCTTGAGCGCTGGAGATGAAATACCGCCTGAAGTTCTGTTGATTGGGATCAACCAGCGAAAAACTCGCCGCTTTTTCTTCGATCTGCTCCCAGAGCTCGAGGGGAAATGCGCCCAGACACGGACCCCACTGTGTGACGATGAGGGTATCTGAAAAATGCTTCTGCAAGACCTCTCGAAACTTCGTGGGAATGCGAAGTCGCCCCTTGGCATCGAGGCGATGAATGGACTGTCCCCTGAAGTAAGGCTTGGTGAGGGTCGCCACTTTTTCCCCCAAATCTCCACAAATTCCCACCTGGGCCTATCTATCACCCACCCCATCGCCTTGTCAAACTCAAATGCTCGGTTCCCATAAAAAATCACCCCATCGAAGCACGGACGCCCATGCCCCGGCCCCGGCCATCACCTCGGGAGCCCCACCCCCTTCAGCACCCCGGCAGTCCGCAGGATGCTCCGGGCCCTCCCGTGAGCTTCCCGAGGGCGGGCCCATTGGGAAGGCTTTCGGATCCACCCGTGATGGCTCATTGCTTTCAGAGGCTTTAGCGGGGCCAAGGGAAGCCCAACATCTCCTTGACCTGAACTTGACTATGTGATATGTGATGCAAAGTTACTTGCGCCATGGGGATGCCTGAACGAGTGACGCTGATCGCCGACACCACCGGGATCACCCCAGGGCGAAGCGAAGGGAATTGAAGCTCGGCGCGGAAGGGCTGGCCTCCCCGGGGAGGCCGGCGGAGCCAGTGCGCATGGCGCCTGATTTTGTGAATGGATGCTCACACTCTCTTTGTGAAAGAGCTCTCCCTCTATGTTGAGCTTCCTCCTGGCCTGTGACCGAAAACGGGTTTCCCGGCGCCTCCAGAGTGCGCTCTATCGCCCTCCCCGCGGAGATGCGCCCCGTTTTCCCGGCGTGCCCCCCAAACAGCTCCAGGCCCCAGCCCGAGGGGACTTCCTCGTCCACGATGCCCGGCCCCGGATTCCCATGGAGCACATCGGGGACATTCATGGGCAAGACAGCCCCCGGGTTACCCTGCCTGATCATTCAATGGTTACGGATGCCGCCACCCGGCGTTCCAGGACGCGAGGCTCGGACCAGGGCCCGTCCCGTCCCGGGCCCCATCGACAAGCGTTTGGCGATGCCCAATCACATCTCATGCGGACAGATCCGCCATGGGCGACTTGTGGACTTGCAGGGGGAAGATCGTGAAGAACAACAGCATCGACCTGGATTTGTACAGCGAGGTCCAAAGGCTTGGGGCCAGGGACATGGAAGCCTGCATGCAGTGCGGCAACTGTGCTTCGGCATGTCCCCTGTCCACCGGGGAGAGCACGTTTCCTCGAAAAATCTACCGTTATCTGCAGCTCGGACTGAAAGACAAGCTGCTGGAATCTCCCGAGCCCTGGCTCTGCTACTACTGCGGCGAATGCAACATCGATTGCCCCCGGGGGGCCGAGCCCGCCGAGACCATGATGGCCACCCGGCGATGGCTCATGACCCAGTATGACTGGACGGGGCTTGCCCGGAGGTTCTACGCATCACCGAAGGTGGAAGTGGCAGCTTTCCTCGGTGTGGCGCTCTTCGTGGTCGCCCTCTTCCTGCTGTTTCACGGGCCGGTGGTCACCGACCGGGTGGAGCTCACCACCTTCGCGCCGGTGCACTGGGTGCATCTCGGCGACCAGATCATGATCGGGTTTGTCTTCACGATGCTCCTCTCCAACGCCGCCTACATGTATTTCAAGATCATGCAGGGCACGAAGATACCCCTCCACCTGTTGGTGACCCAGGCCCCCGTGTTTGCCGTCAACTACTTCACGCAGAAGCGCTGGAAGCAATGCGGCACGGGGCCCCGCAGCGCCTGGTGGAGGCATCTCTTCCTTTTCTCCGGCTGGGTGTCCATGGAGATCCTGGTCATGGGCTACCTTTCCACCTTCCAGACCGACATCGTCCACCCCTTCTGGCACTGGACGCGGCTCCTCGGCTATTACGCCACCATCGCCCTCATGGTCGGCTCCACGGCCATGCTGTACAGCCGGTGGTTCAAGAAGGAGGAGAACCTTCACCGGTTCTCGGACTTCACGGATATCTTCTTTCTGGTCCTGATCCTCTCCATCGCCGTCACGGGCATCCTGGTTCACATCTTCCGGCTGTCGGGGCTGCCCATCCCGACCTACACCATCTACGTCATCCATGTGGCCATCTGTGTGGGCATGCTCTGTCTCATGCTTCCCTTCGGCAAGCTGTCCCACCTCATGTACCGCCCTCTGGCGATCTTTCTGACAACCCTCAAGGAAAAGGCCCTTCGAGATTCCCGGACCGACATAGCCGTGATCCGGGGAGATATCGGCGAGACCTTCCAGAGCTGCATGCAGTGCGGCGCCTGCACGGGGGTCTGCCCCGTGGGCGAGGTGGCCAGCTACAGTCCGCGGCAGATTCTGCGGAGCCTCAATCTGGACCAGGCTACCAGCGCATCCGTCGATGAGGCCTCCTGGTCCTGCGCCACGTGCAACAGCTGTGTCCAGCAGTGTCCCCGCGGCATCGGCATCCTCGACCTCATCACCTCCGTCCGCCGCCAGGTGGTGGACGCCGGCTCCCTGCCGGGATATCTGGACGGTTCCATGAAGAGTCTCAGGCAGAACGGCACCCCGCTGGGGGGGAGAAGGGAGAGCCGCCCGGAGTGGGCCCAGGGTGTTAGCCTCCCGGCCTACACCCCCGATCACGAGTACTGCCTTTTCACCTGCTGCGCCACGGCCCGGGATACGAGCATCGGCAGCGGCAGCCGGAAGGCGGGACTGGCCCTCGTCCGGCTCCTGGACCACGCCGGTGTCTCCTGCGGCACGCTGGGAGCCAGGGAGAGCTGCTGCGGAGAGATGGCCGGCAGGATCGGGGCATCCGAAGTCGTGGCCGAGCTGACCCGGAGGAACACCGA
>JALOPI010000016.1 GCA_025453975.1 Syntrophobacteraceae bacterium | reverse complement strand
GCCCAGCGCCACAGCTCGTAGATGGCCGGATAGACCAGAAGCTCCATGGCGAAGGACGTGAAGACCCCCCCCACCATGGGTGCCGCGATGCGCTTCATGACGTCGGAGCCCGCTCCCGTGGACCAGAGGATGGGGACCAGCCCCAGGAACATGACGGCGACGGTCATGAACTTGGGACGAAGCCGCCTGACGGCCCCTTCGAGGATGGCCTCCCGCAGATCCTCGCGGCTCCGCATGCGCCCCGCCTTCAGCCTTTCGTAATAGGCCAGGTCCAGGTAGAGCAGCATGAAAACTCCCGTTTCGGCATCCACGCCCAGGAGCGCGATGAGCCCCACCCACACGGCGATGCTGGTGTTGTAATCCAGGAGGTAGAGCAGCCAGACGGCGCCGATGGCCGAAAAGGGTACCGCCAGGAGCACGATGAGGGTCTTGGCCACCGAGCGGGTGTTGAGGTAGAGGAGCAGAAAGATGATGAACAGCGTCAACGGGACGACCACCCACAGCCTCTCACCGACCCGCTGCATGGATTCGAACTGGCCGCTCCAGGCCAGCGTGTACCCGGGAGGCAGGGGCACCTGGTCCTGGACGGCCCGCCTGGCTTCGGCCACGTAGCCTCCCACGTCCCGCCCCGCCATGTCCACGTAGACGTACCCGCACATGCGCCCGTTCTCATCCCGGATCATCCCGGGGCCGGTCGCGAGACGGATGTCCGCCAGCTGAGTCACGGGGATCTGGGCCCCGCCGGGCGTGGAGACCAGGGCCCGCTCCAGCACGTCCATGGAGCTCCGAAAGTCCCGCATGTAGCGGACGTTGACCCCGTAGCGCTCGCGCCCTTCCACCGTGGTCGTGATGTTCTCACCCCCGATGGCCGAGGTGATGACCATCTGGGCCTGGGCCATGCTGAGCCCGTAGCGGGCCAGCTCCTCGCGCTTGAAGTCGAAGTCCAGGAAATAGCCCCCCGTGGTCCGCTCGGCGTAGACGCTCGTCGTCCCCTGAATGGGCTTCAGCACCGCCTCGATCCGTTGACCGATCTCCTGGATGACCTGGAGGTCCGCCCCCAGGATCTTGACGCCGACGGGCGTCCGGATGCCGGTGGTGAGCATGTCGATGCGGGCCTTGATGGGCATGGTCCAGGCGTTGACGACCCCCGGGAGCTGCATGGCCTCGTCGAGCCCCCCGGGTCCGTAGATGAAGTCCTGGGTGCTCTGATGGTCGGGCCAGGCCCTCCGCAGGATGCCGGCCACCCAGTCCGGCGCCCACGAGGAATACCAGCGGTCCGCTCTGGGCCATTCGCCGTGGGGCTTGAGGAGGATGACGGTCTCCATCATGGAGAAAGGCGCCGGGTCCGTGGCCGTTTCGGCCCGCCCCGCCTTGCCGAAGACGCGGTCCACCTGGGGGAAGCTCTTGAGGATCTTGTCCTGCACCTGGAGGAGCTTCGTGGCCTCGGTCACCGAGATGCCGGGGGGCGTCGTGGGCATGTAGAGGAGCGCCCCCTCGTCCAGGGGCGGCATGAACTCGGACCCCAGCCGCTGGTACACCGGCACTGTCGCGGCTACCAGGAGGCCCGCCACGGTGATGGTGATCCAGGGGTGGCGCAGGACGACCACGACCATCGGATGGTACATCCGCATGAGGGGCCGGCTGATGGGGTGATTCTCCTCGCCGTGGATCTTCCCCACCAGGATGGCGTTGACCACCCGGGCCAGCCAGCGCGGGCGGAACGCGTAGGGATCCATGCGCGTGAAAAGCAGCCGGATGGCGGGGTCCAGGGTGATGGCCAGCACGGCGGCGATGACCATGGAGAAGTTCTTGGTGAAGGCCAGGGGCTTGAACAGGCGCCCCTCCTGGGCCTCCAGGGCGAAGACGGGCACGAAGGAGACTGCGATGACCAGAAGCGCGAAGAAGCTGGGGCCGCCCACCTCCTTCACGGCTCCGATGACCACCTCCCGGAAATCCCCCTTCCTTCCGCCGGCCTCCCACTGCTCGAGCTTCTTGTGGGTCTGCTCCACCACCACGATGGAGGCGTCCACCATGGCTCCGATGGCGATGGCGATGCCGCCGAGGGACATGATGTTGGCCGTGATGCCCAGGCCGTGCATGGGGATGAAGGAGAGGATCACGGCAATGGGGATGGTGAGGATGGGGATGACGGCGCTGGGAATGTGCCAGAGGAAGACGAGGATCACCAGGCTCACGATGATGAGCTCCTCGACGAGGGTCGCTTTCAAAGTCTCGATGGAGCGCCGGATCAGGTCCGACCGGTCGTAGACCGTGATGAGCTCGACTCCCGGAGGCAGGCTCGGCCGGATCTCCTCCATGCGCTTCTCGACGCGCTCGATGACCTTCATGGCGCTCTCGCCGTAGCGCATGATGACGATGCCGCCCACCGTCTCGCCCTCGCCGTCCAGCTCGGCGATGCCGCGCCGCATGTCGGGGCCCAGGGTGACCCGTCCCAGCTCCTTGACCAGGACGGGCGTTCCCGTCTCGGCATTGACGGCCACGGCGATGTTCTCGATATCGGCGATGGACCGGATGTAGCCCCGCCCCCGGACCATGTACTCCCGTCCGGACAGCTCCACCAGGCGGCCCCCCACATCGTTGTTGCCGTCACGGATCATCTGGACCACGGTATCCAGTGGAATCCGGTAGGACTGGAGGGCGTTGGGGTCCAGGGCCACCTGGTACTGGCGCACGAAGCCCCCCACCGGCGCCACTTCGGCGACGCCCGGCACGGCCTGCAGCTCGAAGCGCAGCAGCCAGTCCTGGATCGATCGCAGCTGCGCCAGGTTGTGGGCTCCCGTCCGGTCCACCAGCGCGTACTGGTACACCCAGCCGATGGACGTGGCGTCGCGTCCCAGCTCCACCTGCACGCCCTGGGGAAGGCGGGGCAGGATGCCGCTGAGGTACTCCAGGGTCCGCGACCGGGCCCAGTAGATGTCGGTCCCGTCCTCGAAGATGATGTAGACGTAGGAGTAGCCGAAGTCCGACAATCCCCGGATGTCCTTGACTTTGGGCGCCCCCAGCATGGCCGTCACGATGGGGTAGGTGACCTGGTCCTCCATGATGTCGGGGCTGCGGTCCCAGCGGGCAAAGACGATGACCTGGGTGTCCGAGAGGTCCGGGATGGCGTCCAGCGTGATGCTCCGCATGGCATGGTAGCCCGCCATGAGCGACATGGCGGTGAAGAGGAGCACCATGAACCGGTTGTTGGCGCAGATTTCGATGATGCGGTTGATCATGGGGACGCTTTCCGGCTGGCAAGGTTGTGGGAGAGAGCATACGTCACGGATCTCCAGCTTGCGATGGGTCCCCGGGGGGGCATCAATGGGAGTGGCCATCCCCTGGGGTCCCCGCCGGCGTCCCAGCCGTCCCGTCGGAGGTCATGGCCTGAAAGGCGGGCCTCAGCTTGCTTTCGGAGTCCACGAAAAAGACCGCCGAGGTCACCACGCGCTCACCGGCCTTCAGCCCGCTCAGCACCACCGCGTCCCCGCCCACGCGACGCCCCAGGGTCACGGTTCTGGGCTCGAAGTAGCCGTTGCCGCGCGCCACGAAGACTGTCTGCTCGGTGCCTGAGTCCAGGACGGAGTCCTGGGGCACCACGAGCTCCCGGCCGTGGTCGACGGTGAAGGTCACCTGGGCGAAGAGATCCGGTTTGAGCTGCCGGTCGGGGTTGGGCAGATCCAGGCGAACCTTGAGGGTCCGCGTCGCCGGCTCCACCTGCGGGTAGATGAAGGACACCCGGCCCTGGAAAACCTTCCCGGGAAGGGCCGTCAAGGACAGCTGGGCCGACTGCCCGACGTGGATCATGGGAAGCTCGTACTCGAAGACCTCCGCCATCACCCAGAGCTGGGAAAGGTCGGCGATGACATAAAGCTCGGTCTCGGGGGTGATGCGCTGGCCCGGATAGGCGTTGCGGGCGACCACGAAGCCGTCCATGGGGGCATGGAGGGTGACGGAGCGGGAAGGAGTGCCGCGTTTCTCGATGTCGCGGATCTGGCCATCGGAAAGCTCCCACTGCCTGAGCCGCTCCCGAACCGACCGGTGGAGGGTCTCGGCCCCGGCCCGCGCTTCGGGCAGGGTGCTCCCCTGGAGCCGCTCCATGGACTTGAGCGCCACCAGCAGCTCCTGCTGGGTCGAGACCAGCTCGGGGCTGTACACGCTGAAAAGCGGCTGTCCCTTCTTGACGGGCTTCCCCGTGAAGTTGACGAAGACCTGGTCGATCCAGCCGTCGATACGGGTCTGCACGCGGGCCACCCGGGTCTCGTCGATGGAGAGCCGTCCCACGGCGCGAACCGTCCCCGTGAGGTCCCTTTCCCGCGCCTCCCCCACCTGGACCCCGATGAGCTGCTGCCTTTCGGGGCGGATATTCACCGTGCCGGCGGGCATGGACCCGCCACCGGGCAATGCCCCCTGCTCGGGCATCTTTTCGAGGTTCATGCCGCAGATGGGGCATGAACCGGGCTTATCGGATCTCACCTGCGGATGCATGGGGCAGGTGTAGACCGTTGCGGATGCTTTCCGGTCCGCCTCCCCGGGTGCCCGGGTGGACGGTTTGGGCGCGGCGGGCTGGGGAGCAGGCGGCTCGGCGGGGGCTTTCTCCAGGAACATGCCGCAATCGGGACACCTTCCGGGGCTGTCGGAACGCACCTCGGGGTGCATGGGACAGGTGTAGGCCCCCGGGGACGCCTGGGGAGCCTGCGTCTTACCGGGCTGCTTGGAGGGCCGCGTCGGCTTCGCGGGGGGGGGGACCTGAGCCTGGGCCGCCTTCTCCAGGAACATGCCGCATTTGGGGCACGAGCCGGGCTTGTCGGACTGTACCTCGGGATGCATGGGACAGGTGTAGACCTCGGCCGAGGCCGCATGGGCCTGGGGCAGCCACGGGAACGGTATTCCGCCCGCAAAGCTACCCCCTCCCGCCGCCGCCATCCAGGCCATTGCGAGGACCCAAAGCCAAACGCCCGATGCCCGGGCCCGGCCCGCCATACGCAATGGCCTGCCCAGCTTCCCCCATTTGGCCCCGGCAGGCCGGGGGGTGAGGTGGATCCTCATGGCTTTCCTCCTGTGATAATAGGTAGCTTCAACTAGAGCGCGAAATATTCCTCGATTAAAATAATCCGAGCTCATCCAGATGTGAAGGGTATTTCCGAGGGAGCGTATCCAAAGCCCTGCCCGGCGGCTCGGGACGTGGTTCTGGCTGAAGCCTTGCTGCGCAACCTCGACGGGGGCGCGGCTCTTTCTGGAGGAAGGGTGTGCTCCCGTCCCCCGAGATGACGGCAAGGAGACCTGGGTGTCCCATCTCGCCCGCCAGTGGGGCGGTGGCTTCGTGCGATCCGGTATTTCATCGACCTGGCTCCCCTCAAGGGAGACCACCATCGGTCCCGGAACGTCAAAAGTCGCGAGGCGGTGTCAGGGGACCGGTGAAAAGCTCGAGGCGCGCCACGGCCTTGTGAAGCTCGGCCAGGGCTTCGTACTGTTTGAGCTCGTATTCCAGCAGTGCCGAGAGGCTCTCCATCAGCATGCGGAAATCCGAGTCGCCCACCTGGTACGATGCCAGGGAAGCCTCGAAGGTCAGCCGGGCCTGGGGCACGATGGTCGTCCCGTACAGCTGGGCCAGCTTCTGAGCCGACAGTGCGGCGGCATGGGCGTTCCGGACGGCATAGGTCACGCTGGAGGCTTCACTCTCCCGCTGTTTGCGGGTGGCGGAGAGGCTGAGACGGGCGCTCTCCAGATCGAGGCGCTGCTTGCGCCAGAAGTAGAGGGGGACCTTGGCCTTCACCATGAGGCCGTACATTTCGGGGTCGGACCGTCGGTCCACGTAGGTGAAGCCCAGGGCGAAATCAGGGTAGTATTCCTTTCGAGCCAGCTCCACCGCATGCTCGCTCCGCTCGACCTGCCGGTCCTGCTTCTGAAGGCTTGCCGCCTGGTCCATGGCCAGCCGCACCATCTCCTCCTCCTTGAGCGCCAGCTGACTGTTTTCGGGGAAGACCGGCTTTCCCAGGGGCGAGTCGTCCGGGCGGTAGACCAGCTTGTTGATGAGGGCCACCACCGAGGCCCGGCGCTGCTCGAGCTCCGCCAGGCGGTCCTGGAGCCTGGAAAGCTCCACCTGGGCCCGGAGGACATCCTGCTGAGAGCCCTCGCCCACGGCATACCTGGACTGGGCCACTTCGGTCATGGTCTCCAGGAGCTTTCTGTCCTTCTCCACGATCTCCAGGGATTTCAGGACGAGACCGTATTCGTAGTAAGCTTCCTTGAGGTCGGCCACGACCTGTCGGCGCACTTCCTCCGCGCTCCACTCCTCGGCTTCGGTCTCCGAGGCGGCCAGCTTGCCCTTGAGAGCCAGCTTCCCGGGGAAGGGGATCTCCTGCTCGATGCCGTAAAACCGCCCGGAGGAAGGGTCTCCCGCCTGGAGGCTGGGAGGATTCAGGTCCCCCATGTTCTGAAAGGAGACGACGGGATCGGGCAGGGTGGTCTCGGCGGGGATGCGGACGCGTCTGGCCTGTGCAGCGCGGCTCGCGGCTTCGATGCTGGGACTCCGGCTCAGTGCCTCTTCCACGAGCTGATCCAGAGTTACCGTCTCGGGCTTTTCCGCCGCACCGGCCCGGGATTCCCGGGGAACCCTGGCGCCTTCGCGGGACCCGCCGGGAGACGAGGCGACCCCCTCCCCCCATCCGAGGCACACGACCATCAACACCGCAACAGCCAGCCATTTGCTCATCACGGTCATCTCCTGTCCGAGGTGGAATTGCGTTGGTGGCCCATGCTCGAGGGCTCCGTCAGTTCGATTTCGCAGCAGCCTCCCCTCTCCCCGAACTTCTCGCCAAGGGAGAGGGAGCCACTGCACACCCGGGCAATGACAGAAATCTCGTTGTCGCACCAGGGCTTGCGGGTCATCATCGCCCGGGAAGCCTGCCCCTCGACGGGGGCGGGGCACGCCCGCCGCACCGGGCCCTGCCTTCCCGTGGATGAGACGGGGAGCACTCCTTTGTAGACCTGGCTCATATAACAGGAAAATCAAGGTTTAAACAGGTCGGGCTCCCTGGCCGTGGCGTGTTTTGGTGATTTTTCTTCCAGGCTCTCTTTGTTATGGTGTGCTCATCAGGATTTCGAGCTTCGGGCTCCAGGGAGGGCAGGATTCCCGCCCGGCCGGGCCCCGAAGGATAGAGGGTCGCGACAGCGCAGTAAGAGGAGAGCGCATTGAAAGTACTGGGAATTTCGGGAAGTTCACGCAAGGAGGACATCTCGGGGGTCTTCAAGCTGGTCCGCACGGTCCTCGAGAATACCGGTGTCGAATATGAGCTGGTATCGCTGCGGGGCAAGAAGATCGGCGGATGCATCGCCTGCCTGGGGTGCGCCCGGGACAACGTCTGCAAGGTGGACGACGACATGGCTCCCCTGCGCGATAAGATCGTGGAGGCCGATGCCTTCGTCATCGGAGCCCCCAACTATTACAGCACCCTCAATGCCATCACCCATGCCTTCCTGGAGCGGTGGTTTCAATTCCGCCATCAGGAAGGGAATACCCTCTGGGGCAAGCTGGCCGTGGCCGTGGGCGTGGGCGGGGCCGATGGACGGGCTCCCGCGGGCGATATTCAGCGGTTCTTTCTCTACAATTTCGTGGAGACGGTGGCCACGGTGAGCGGTCAGGGCGCCGCGGCGTGTTATTCGTGCGGCTACGGCGAGACTTGCGGCGTCGGGATTCCCGCCATGGTTTACGGCAAGGGGGTGAAGATCACTCCCGAAATGGTCCCCGACGTCGCCAGGCAGCCGGCTGTCGTGGCATCGGCGGTCGAAGCCGGGAAGCTCCTGGGTGAGCGATTGAGGGGAGGCCACGATCGCCAGCAGGTGACCCTGAGGATGCAGCGGAAGCTCATGGAGATGTTCAAGCATTCCGCATGACGGGGGAACGGCGCGGCTGGCGGGGAGGGGTGTGCACACGATTTTGCCTGTACACCCCCTCGGTCCATGGATGGGGGCTTCATCCCCATCGCCGGCCGTTCATCACGTCGACATGATTTCCGATCAGCACGCAGGCTCGCGGTCGTTCCCTCTCCCCCGATGCGGGGAGAGGGAGCTTCGAGACTTTGCCGCGGCGTTATTTTCGTCACCCAGTGCCGCGTGGCGATGACGGCAGGGATGGCTACCAGTTGAAGACCTGGTCCAGCTCCTCGTCAGGGATGTCGAAGGTCACGTTGTGGGGTGCGATGGCTTCCTCCTTGAAGAAAGCCGGCAGGCGGTCCTGGGCTGCGGTGAAACCAGCCCGCGCATTGAAGTCCCGCTCCATCTTCAGGATGGACTTCCCAAGGGCCGTCACGTCGTCTCCCGTCATACTCAACCCGTGGAAAGCATTGAGCATGTCGATGAGGGACTGGAAAGTTTCGGGCTGGTCGAGGAGCGCGAAGGCGATGAAGAGGCACATGCCTGTGGAATCCACGGCCGCCGTGGCGATCTGCAGGTTCCTGGAGAGCTCGATCTGCCCCTGGGCGCTCAGGGGATCCACGTCGCCGCCCACCTTGAGGATGTTGGTGGCCACGGCGTAGCCGGCCGTGTGGTCGGCCCCCATGGTGCTCGTGGCGTAGGTGACCCCGATGCCTTTGACGGCCCGTGGGTCGTAGGCCGGCAATCCCTGCCCCTTGACCACCGGGACCCGCTCCACCCCGAAGACCTTCCCGGTCACGGCGGCGCCGTTGCCGAGGATGCGTCCCAGGGGAGTGCCCCGTCCCACTTCCTTCATCAGGTTGATGGCCCCTTCGCCATCCCCGAACCTGATGATCCCCGCATCCATGGCAACCCCGATGGCAACCCCCATCTCGATGGTGTCCAGGCCGTAGTTGTCATCCATGAAGTCGAGCCGGGCGATGGTGTCCAGGTCCGAGATCCCGCAGTGTCCACCGTGGGCCCACACCGTTTCGTATTCGGGCTGCTTCGTCAGGAAGTGGCCGTCCTTATCGTTGTAAATCCCCGAGCATCGAATGACGCAGCCGCGGTGGCACCCATGAGTGGCCAGTCCGCCGCGGGCCGTCTCCGTTTCGGCCTGGGTCTCGCCGCTGATCTTGTGGGCGCCGTCGAAGCGGCCATCCTTGAAATTGTAGGTCGGGTAGCCCCCCGCCTCGTTGATGATGTTGGTGAGCACGTTGGTGCCGTAGGCGGGGAGAGCCTGACCGGTCACGGCATGGCTCCGCAGCCCTTGGACGAAAACCTTGTTGGCCTCCTTGAACTTCTCCGGATCCTTGGGCGTCCGCATCTTCATGCCCGTGTCGTCCAGGACGATGGCCTTGACTCCCTTGGATCCCATGACCGCGCCGAGCCCGCCGCGCCCCGCGTGACGGGTGGGACGAAGCTCCATGTCCGTGCACGCGATGGAAGCCGCCGACATCTTCATCTCCCCCGCGGGGCCGATGGAAATGCAGGCGATGCTTTCCCCGTACTCGCTCTTGAGCTTTTCCACCAGCTCGTAATTGGGAAGAAGCTTGAGGGACGGGGCGAGGGAGATCTTCACACCGTCCTTGTTGATGAAAACGACGTAAAGCTCGTCCGCCCTAGGCTTCCCTTCGAGGATGATGGCGGCGTAGCCCAGCCGGGCCAGTACCTGGGCGGCCTGCCCACCGGAGTTGGATTCCTTGATCCCGCCCGTGAGGGGGCTCTTGGCTCCGATGGAGAGGCGTCCGGACATGGCGCCCGTGGTGCCGCTCAGAAGCCCCGGGGCGATGACCAGCCTGTTATCCGTCCCCAGGGGGTGGCAGAGGGGAGGAACTTCCTTCGACACCACGGCCGAGGTGAGGGCCCGTCCCCCCATGCCGGCATAGTCTCCGAGGGGAGCTTCGGTCATCCGGGGTCCACCTTCGGCGCCCATGTCGATTCTCAAGATCTTATCCATAAGCTGTCCTTTCATTTCCGGGCTCAATGCGGATGCGCCACCGTCGGTGGCTCAGCAAAAGAAGGGAGGGGCTCCTCGGAAGCCCCCCCCTCCCCGCATGGCCGCGGCCCGCGATGCGTTTTGAGTGCGGAGGGCCGATGCCCATCCTCCATTTCCTCCTCCGAGAGCTGCGCCGGGAGGGGGGCTGCGTGGATTGTGTTAAGGCTAGCATATGAAAGTTCTCAATTCAAACCCTTGTGCGGCTGTTGGCGGAGGCTCCCTGGATCACCTCCCCTTCGAGGGCTCAAGAGTGCTCCGGCAAAAGCCGAAAGTCTCACCGTGGGAGCACAGGCAATCAGGTTCAGGCCTGCCGGGCTTCATCCCTTCACCCGCATGGGTGCCGCGGCGGAGTGCCGGGGAAGGGGCCAGGTGGCTGGCAGGTCATGTCCCCAAGATGAGGATCTCATGTCCAAGGATCATGAAGAAAAAGACCGTCCCCTGGTTCTCCTCCTGGACCAGGACCAGGCCCTTTGGCAGCCGGCCGACGGGGCCGCGGGACTGTCGAGCTGCGACCTGGTTGAGGTTCGGGAGGCCGCCGAGGTCTTTCATGGCTTCACGGAGAGGCCTCCCGAATTCGTGATCCTTGGAGCCACGGGCCTTGAAGCCGACCGCTTCACGCTGTGCGCGAAACTGCGCGAGCTGCCCGGTGGCTCGACGGCTACCCTGCTGGTGATGACAAGTCCCGGCGATGTCCCGGCCATGGAGCGGGCCTTCGAGGCCGGCGCCGACGGAATCATCCCGACTTCCATCGACTGGAATACCCTCGACCGGCAGCTCCGCTTTCTGTGGCGGCAGGTGTGCTCCCGCAGGGCGCTGCAGCGCCGGGAGGCGAGGCTTCGCCGATTCCTGCTCGCCCTGCCCGATACCCTGCTGAGACTGGGTCCCGAGGGACGGATTCTGGATGTCCACGGCCCGGAGGGCTCCGAGCTGGCCCGCTTCCTGCGCGCCTCGGTGGGGCGAAGGATCGGGGAGCTGGTGGCCCCGGGCGCGGCTCACGCCGATGCCCGGGCCTTCCAATGCGCCCTCGGGGCTGGATCGAAACGGACCATCGCCCACCCTCTGCGCCTGGAAGGCCGGACCATCGCCTGCGAGACCACCCTGGCTCCGGCCGGCTCCGGAGAGATGATCGCCATCGTCCGGGAAGCGAGGGAGCAGAAAAAGTGTGCGGGGTCGGTCCTTCGCAGGTCGACGGAGGATGAGTCCCGGACCGGCCTCCAGGGGCTGCCGGCCTTCCGGGGGCTACTCGCCGGCTCCCTGGCCCAGGCCCGCCGCGCCGGACGCTCCCTGGCGCTTCTCCTGGTGGATCTCAACCGGCTCCTGCCCGTGAGCGAAACCTTCGGAACCGTCGCGGGGGATTCCGTTCTGAAAACCGCTTGCGAGCGCATCGTCCACTGCACCCGCCAGGGCGACCGGAGAGCGGGATTCCGCCGTGGGGATGCTCCACCCTCCCTGGCCCGCCTCGGGGGAGACCAGCTCGCGGTGCTCCTGGAGCCCATCGGGGAGGCACAGGACAGTGCCCGGGTGGCCCGGCGCATCCTCGACACCCTGTCCCAACCTTTCCTGGTTGCCGACCGCGAAGTCGACCTGACCGCCAACATCGGCATCGCCGTCTTTCCCGGCGACGGTGACGACGCCGACACCCTGCTCCTCAGTGCCCACAAGGCGATGCTGGATGCCCGCCAGCGGGGCGAAAGCACCTTCGAATTCCTGGACCCGTCGCGGAGCGCCATAGCCCTGCGGCGATGGGGCCTCGAAGGCTCCATGGGGAATGCGCTGAGCGCGGAGGAGCTTTCCATGGTCTACCAGCCCCGGGTCGACCTCCGCACGGGCCGCATCACCGGCGTCGAGGTGCTTCCTTTCTGGGACCACCCGGAGTGGGGCGTCATCCCGCCACCCGAGATCATTGAGCTTTCCGGGCGCACGGGGCTCATCACCCTCATGGGGGAGTGGATGATCCGGTCCGCTTGCCTGCAGAGCCGGATCTGGGGGCAGGCGGGTCTGCCGGCGATCCGGATGGCCGTGAGCCTGCCGGCCCGCCAGCTTCGCTCGAGGAACCTGGTGGAGGTCGTTGAGCGAGCCCTGGCGACTTCGTCCCTGGATCCCTCGCTGCTGGAGCTGACCATCACCGGGGGAGCGGCCATGGGCAGATCGGATGCCATGCTGCGTATATTGAATGATCTCAATGGTCGGGGTGTTAAAATCGTCCTCGGCGCCTTGGGGAGCGGGAGTGCTTCCCTGAGGAGCCTCACGCGCCTTCCCCTCCATGGGCTCAAGATCGACGGCGCCCTCATCAAGGATCTCCACGCCCGGCCCGAAAGCCAGGCCTTGGTGAAGGCCATCCTGGCCGTGGCGGGAAGCCTGGGGCTTTACGTCATCGCCGATGGGGTGGGGGCCCACGAGGAGCTGCGGCTCCTCAAGGAAAGCGGCTGCTCCGCCATGCAGGGCGACTACTTCAGCCCACCCCTTCCCGCCCTGGACATGACGCGACTCCTGGAGCAGGCTCGACAGCTCGTCTGCTGAGCTTTCCAGAGAGCCGTGGCGCCATCGGGGCCGCGGTCCTTCCCCTTTTCACCTGGGAGCGCGCGAGATCGTGAAAGGCACGAGAAGGCATCTCACCATTCCGGCCGCATTCGAAGCTCGGGAGGTGGAATGCAGACGAAGGGGGCGCGGTCTCCCGTAGCCGGGTGGGCGAGCACCACCCGCTCGGCATGGAGGTGATAGCCCAAGTCCCCGGGGAGTCCGACCTGTCCTGTCAGGATGGCTCCACCGACGGCGTAAAGGGGATCACCCACCAGCGGGTGGCCGACGGAAGCGAGGTGGATTCGGATCTGGTGGGGCCTGCCCGTTTCGATCTCGATTTCCAGGAGAGAACAGTCCCGACGCCGCTCCAGGAGTCTCACCCGGCTGACGGCGGGCTTCCCCGCCGGCGAGGCCGCGTGGACGGTGCCCAGGGTGGGGTGAGCCACCGGTCCGATGGGCGTGGTGATGGTGAATCGATCGCACGCCGGAGCGCCGCGGGCCAGCGCCCGGTAGATCTTGGTCACCTCCCGGCGCCTCAGGGCCAGGCTCAGGCTGGATCGGGCGCGGACCGACAGGGCGAAGACCACGATTCCCGAGGTGCCCCGCCCCAGGCGGTGGATGGGGGTCGCCTCCGGGCACGTTTTCCGTACCAGGCTCAGCAGGGTGTGCTCGAGGAATCCCCCGCCCGGAAGCGTGGGCAGCCCGCCGGGCTTGGCCACCACCAGGAGATCCGGGTCCCGGTGCAGGACGGCGTAGTCCATGGGCACCTCGGGCTCGTCCCAGGGCGGCCGGTGCCAGGCCAGCTCCTGGCCGGCCTTCAGGACCGCGTCGCGGGCGATGGGCCGGCCCTCGAGGAAGATCTCGCCGCACTCCAGGCGAAGCCCCCAATCCTCCCGGGTCGAATGGCGATGATGCCGGCTCAGATGCTCCAGCACGCCGACGCCGGCCCGGCCTCCATCGATCTTCTCCCGGTAAACGAAGCCTCGGTTCAAAGCCAACGGTCCACCGCTCCTCACGACTTCCGGAATGCCGCCTCGAAGGGGTTGTTGAAGGCCTGCTTGGGCCCGGGCCGCTGCTTTGGCTCCCCTCGTTCCTTTCGTGCCGTTGGGGGTGGGGGCTGGGCGTGGTCCACCCTGGCCCCAGGGGCCGACCGCATGGAGAGGGCGATGCGGTTCCGCTCCCGGTCCACCTCCACGACGGTGACGGTGACCTTCTGATGGACGTGCACCACCTGCCGGGGGTCCTTGACGAAGCTGTCCGAGAGCTCGCTCACGTGCACGAGGCCGTCCCGGTGGACTCCCACGTCCACGAAGGCCCCGAAGGCCGTGACGTTGGTGACGATGCCCGGAAGCCGCATGCCGGGCTCCAGGTCCTCCACCTTCTGAACGCCGGCCGCGAAGGCAAAAGCCTCGAAAGCCCGCCGCGGGTCGCGACCGGGACGGGCCAGCTCCTGAAGGATGTCCGTGAGTGTCGGGAGTCCCACCTTTTCGCTCACGTAACGGGCGGGGTCGATGGCTCCGCGCGCTGCGGCATCCCGCATGAGATCCGCCACCGAGCAGCCCAGATCCCTGGCCATGGATTCCACCAGGGGGTACGATTCCGGGTGGACGCCGCTGGCGTCCAGGGGATTCGCCGCTCCCCGGATCCGGAGGAAGCCGGCGGCCTGCTCGAAGGCCTTGGGACCCAGCCGCGGGACCTTTTTAAGCTCTGCCCTGGACCGGAAAGGTCCGACCCCGGAGCGGTACGTCACGATGTTGGCCGCGAGCTGCGGTCCGATACCCGATACATAGGCCAGGAGATGGGGGCTCGCCGTGTTCAGCTCCACCCCGACCCCGTTGACGCAGCTCATGACCACGTCGTCCAGGCCGCGCCTGAGGGCACCCTGATCCACGTCGTGCTGGTACTGGCCGACGCCGATGGACTTGGGGTCGATCTTCACCAGCTCCGCCAGGGGATCCATGAGCCGTCTTCCGATGGAGACCGCCCCGCGGACAGTCACGTCCTGGTCCGGAAGCTCCGCCCTGGCGGTCTCCGACGCCGAATAGACCGACGCCCCGCTTTCGTCCACCATGACGACGGGGACGGCGCCCGGGAGGTCCAGGCCGCGCACGAACGCTTCCGTCTCCCGCCCCGCCGTCCCGTTCCCGATGGCGATGGCCTCGATGGCGAACTGAGACGCCAGGGCCTGGACACGGCCCGCGGCCCGGGATGCCGCTTCGACTCCCGAGTGGGGATACAGGGTCTCGCCGTGGAGGAGGGCGCCCTGACCATCCAGGCAGACCAGCTTGCACCCCGTCCGAAAGCCCGGATCGAGGGCCATGATGCGCCTGGAGCCGAGAGGGGGAGCCATGAGCAGGTGTCGCAGGTTGTCGGCGAAGACCTGGATGGCTTCGAGGTCCGCCCTTTCCTTGGCTTTCTGACGCGCCTCGGTCTCCAGGGACGGTCCCAGGAGTCGTCGATACCCGTCCTGGACGGCCTCCCGCACCTGGTGCGACGCGGCCGAATCGCCTCGAAGGAAAAGGGCCTCGAGGAGAGTGAGGGCATCCTCCTCGGGTGGCCCAACGCGGACCGTGAGAAATCCTTCGCTTTCACCCCGCCGAACGGCCAGAATCCGGTGGGATGGGGTGTCCTTCAGCGGTCCCTGCCAGTCGAAGTAGTCCCGATACTGGATGGCCTCGACCTCCCGGGCCGGAATCACGCGGGACCGGATGACTCCCCGGTCCATGAAAATGGTCCGGAGCCTGGCCCGGGCATCGGCATCCTCGCTCACCCACTCGGCCACGATGTCGCGGGCCCCGGCCAGGGCGTCCTCGGCCGAGGAGACGCCTTTTTCCCCATCGATGAACCGTGCGGCCTCGGCCCATGGGTCGGTCTCCGGGGCCTGGCCGAGGAGGAGGGAAGCCAGTGGCTCCAGACCTCTTTCTCGGGCGATGGCGGCGCGGGTGCGGCGCTTGGGACGATAGGGCAGGTAGAGGTCTTCCAGGGTGGCCAGGGTCGGAGCCCCGAGGACCCGCCCCCGCAGGTCGTCGTCCAGCTTGCCCTGATCGGTCAGGGACTTGAGGATGGCCGCCCTGCGCTTGTCCAGGGCCTCCAGTTGATCCAGGCGGTCCCGGATGGCCGCGATGGCGACCTCGTCCAGAGATCCCGTGGCTTCCTTGCGGTAGCGCGCGATGAAAGGAATCGTCGCGCCCTCCTCCAACAGAAGAGCCGTGGCCTGAACCTGTCGAGGCGAGATGTGGAGCTCGCCGGCGATCACCTCTGAATAGCTGTCGCTCATGGTCTACTCGCATGTGGAGTGTGAAAACGTTCCCGGTCGATTCGACTCCACGGCATGTTGAACCAAGGAGGACTTCGAGTCCAGCGCTTTTGCCGTCCGCGTGGAAATCGCGCGGGGACGCTTGTCGCGATCCCGCGCCGTCCGTTGGTCGGCAGTTTTGGACCTGAGCCCGGACTTGCTCATGATTTCCATCATTTCCATGGAATTAGCGGTTAAAAAAAAACTGGCCATGTCGTAAACTGCCGTTTCGTTGGACCAAGGTCCAATTGCCACAGCGGTCCGTTTCTGCTTCACTGCCTGATATTCTGGGCCTCCAGGCCCATTGGGGGAATGGATCTCGACCATATTGCTGATTCATAACGAAGCGCCGTCATCTTTGAAATAGCCGCGGAGAGAGGGGGAGAGACGTGAAGGGAAGATGGGTCTTGATGGTCTTGGCGGGTGTGCTCGTCGGAATGCATGCGGGGTGGGCTCAGGACAGGGCGGGATCTTCACCGCCCGCGCCCGAGGTGGAGGTGATGACGGTGGTCCAGAAGGACCTGCCGGTCTTCAAGGAATGGGTGGCTGCCATGGACGGTCTGGTGAATGCGACCATCCAGGCCCAGGTCCAGGGGTATCTGATCAAGCAGAACTACAAGGAAGGGGATTTCATTCGAAAGGGGACTCTGCTTTTCGAGATCGACCCCCGGCCTTTCCAGGCGGGAGTGGATGAGGCCAGGGCGGCTCTCGCCAAGTACGAAGCGGTTCTGACGACCCACCAGGCCACGCTCAAGCGGATCCTGCCCCTGGCCAAGGCCAACGCCGTGAGCCAGAAGGACAAGGACGATGCGGTGGGAGCCGTTCAGGCCGCCGAGGCCCAGGTGCTCCAGGCCAAGGCCAGTTACAAGAAGGCTGCCCTGGATCTCGAATTCACCCGGATCATTTCCCCCATCGACGGTATCGCCGGACTTGCCAACGCCCAGATCGGCGATCTCGTGGGGACGCCCCAGGGCAAGCCACTGACCACGGTCTCCACGGTGGACCCCATCAAGGTCTACGTTTCCCTCAGCGAGACGGAGTACCTGCAGCTGGCCGAGGAAGCAAGGAGCAATTCATCCGCGAGAGCGGGCCGCATGCCCCTCGAGCTTATCCTGGCCGACGGCTCCACCTGGAAGCACCCGGGGAGCTTCGCCTACGCGGACCGCCAGGTGGACCCCCAGACGGGGACTTTGAAGGTGGCGACGATCTTCCCCAATCCGGACAACTTTTTGCGGCCGGGACAGTACGCCAGGATCCGGGCCGTCATCAAGCAGGAGGCGGGGGCGCTCCTGGTGCCCCAGCGGGCCGTTTCCGAGCTCCAGGGCCGTTACCAGGTGGCGGTGGTGGATGCGGACAACGTGGTGAGACTCCGGACCGTCAAGGTGGGCGAGCGCTCCGACAGCATGTGGGTCGTGACCGAGGGGCTCAAACCCGGCGATCGCGTCGTCTCTGAAGGTCTTCAGAAGGTCAAGGACGGCATGACCGTGGTGCCCAAGATGAAATAGCCAATGCTCAGCAACGAAAGGCGGTCCTTTCATGGCAAAGTTCTTCATCAACCGGCCCATCGTGGCCATCGTCATCGCCATCATCACGGTCATCGTGGGCGTGGTGTCCATTCTGGGGCTTCCCATCGCCCAGTACCCGGACATCGTGCCGCCGGAGATCGTCATCAACACGGTTTATACGGGAGCCGACGCCCAGACCGTCGAGCAGTCGGTGGCGACCCCCATCGAGCAGGAGATGAGCGGGGTCGACAACATGAATTACATGTACTCGCTCAACGCCAACAACGGAGAGCTCAAGCTCTACGTGAACTTCGACGTCGAGACGGATCCGAACATCGACCAGGTGCTGGCCCAGATGCGCAAGAGCCAGGCGGATTCCAAGCTCCCCTCGGAGGTGCGTGACTACGGGGTCACGGTCAAGAAGTCCACGTCCTCGCCCCTCATGCTGGTCTCGCTCTTCTCGCCCAATGACAGCTACGATGCCACGTTCCTCGCCAACTACGCCTTCATCAACCTCAACGACCAGCTCACCCGCGTTCCGGGGGTCGCGAGCGTGACGGTCTTCGGGGCGGGCCAGTACGCCACGCGGCTCTGGGTTCGGCCCGACGTGCTCGCCAAGCTCAACATCACCATCCCCGAGATCGTGAATGCCGTGAAGCAGCAGAACGCCGTGAACCCGGCGGGGCAGGTGGGAGGGGAGCCCGCGCCTCCGGGCCAGGAGTACACCTACGCCATCCGGGCCCAGGGGCGGCTGGAGACCCCGGAGGAGTTCGGGCGGATCGTTGTCCGGGCCAATCCAGACGGGTCGCTGGTGCGACTGAGCGATGTGGCCAGGATCGAGCTCGGCGCCCAGAGCTACTCCATCGTCGGGCGGCTGAACGGGAAGCCCTCGGCCGTCCTGGCCCTCTACCAGCTGCCGGGGACCAACGCCATCCAGGCCGTGGACGGCGTGAAGAAGCTCATGGAAGAGGTCAAGACGACCTCCTTCCCCTCGGATCTGGATTACACCATCTCGCTGGACACCACCCAGTCCGTCCGGGAGGGCATCAAGGAGATCCTCCACACCCTGGTTGAAGCCCTGGTGCTGGTCATCATCGTGGTCTTCATCTTCCTGCAGGGGTGGCGGGCCACCCTCATTCCAGCCCTGGCCGTCCCGGTCTCCCTGGTGGGGACCTTCATGTTCTTCCCCATGATCGGTTTTTCGGTGAACACCATCGCCCTCATGGGCCTGGTCCTCGCCATCGGCCTCGTGGTGGACGACGCCATCGTGGTGGTGGAAGCGGTGGAGCACCACATCGAGCACGGGCTCTCGCCCAAGGATGCGACCTTCAAGGCCATGGAGGAGGTGTCGGGGCCGGTGGTCGCCATAGCCCTGGTGCTTTCGGCCGTCTTCCTTCCCACGATCTTCATCCCCGGTATCACGGGGAAGCTCTATCAGCAGTTTGCGGTGACCATCGCCATCTCGGTGCTGATTTCGGCTTTCAACGCCCTCACGCTCAGCCCGGCCCTTTCGGCTCTCATTCTCAAGCCCAGGAAGCAGGCCCGGGGCCCCCTCGGGGCCTTCTACCGGGGCTTCAACAACCTTTTCGGCAAAGCCACCAGCGGCTACGTGAAGCTGTGCGGCTTCTTCATCCGGAAGTTCGTGATCAGCCTGCTGATCCTCCTGCTCTTCACTGGCGCGACGGGCTTGATTGGCGGTAAGGTGCCCGGCGGTTTCCTCCCCGAGGAAGACCAGGGCTACCTCTATGCCGGGGTCCAGCTCCCCAACGCCGCATCGCTCCAGAGGACCGATGAGGCCTGCCGGGAGCTGGAGAAGATCATCATGGAAACCCCGGGGGTGGCGTACTGCACGACGGTCGCGGGCTACAGCATGCTTTCCGGCGTCACCAACACCTACAGCGGCTTTTTCTTCGTCACCCTCAAGCCCTGGCACGAGCGCAAGAAGCCCGAGGAGAAATACGCGGCCATCATGGCGAATCTCAACCGGCGCATGGGGCAGATTCCCCAGGGAGCCGCCTTCGCCTTCTCGCCTCCGGCCATTCCGGGGATCGGGACGTCGGGCGGCGTCACTTTCGTCCTCGAGGACCGCTCGGGAAAAGACATCCCCTTCCTCTGGGAGAACACTCAGAAATTCCTGGCCGCCGCGGCCAAGAGGCCCGAGATCGCCCGTGCGACGACGACCTTTCTGCCCACGGTTCCTCAGATCTTCGTGGATGTCGACCGGGACAAGGTGCTGAAGCAGGGGGTGGACCTGAAGGATGTGTACGGGACGCTCCAGGCGTTCATGGGAGGATACTTCATCAATTACTTCAACCGGTTTGGGCGTCAGTGGCAGGTTTACCTCCAGGCCGAGGGGGAATTCCGCACCGAGGCCGAGCAGCTGGGCCAGTTCTACGTGAGGAATGAGTCGGGCGGGTCGGTGCCGCTCTCGACCCTCATACGCTTCGAAGACCGGTCGGGGCCCGAGTTCCTGATGCGGTTCAATCTCTACCGTTCGGCTCAGATCAATGCGACGGCGGCGCCCGGGTTCAGCTCGGCCCAGGCCATGAAGGCCCTGGAAGAGGTCTTCGCCCAGAACATGCCGCGGGAAATGGGCTACGACTATCTCGGCATGTCCTTTCAGGAGAAGAAGGCCCAGGAAGGGGTCCCCATCTCCGTGATCTTCGCTCTTTCTCTCATTTTCGTCTTCCTGATCCTGGCCGCCCAGTACGAGAGCTGGTCTCTTCCCTTCAGCGTGCTCCTGGGAACGCCCGTAGCCGTCTTCGGGGCCTTCGCGGGGATCTTCATCATGCGCCTGGAGCTCAACCTCTACGCCCAGATCGGGCTCATCATGCTCATCGGGCTTTCGGCCAAGAACGCGATCCTCATCGTCGAGTTCGCCAAGGTGGAGTACGAGAAAGGGAGGACCATCATGGATGCGGCCCTCGAGGGGGCGAGGCTGCGGCTCCGCCCCATCCTCATGACGAGCTTCGCCTTCATCCTGGGGTGCGTGCCGCTCGCCCTCGCTTCGGGGGCGGGGGCCATTGCCCGTCAGGTCATGGGGATCGGCGTCATCGGCGGCATGCTGGCGGCGTCGTTCATTGCCATCTTTTTGATCCCGGTGACCTTCTACGTGGTGGAGCGCCTGGCGCACCGCGGGGAATCATCGGGAGGACCCACGGGGGAAGCGGCTCATGAAGAAGGGGAGAGCGAGGGAAAGGGAGGGGAGCATGCGTAAGCCAATCCTGGTCGGTGTTCTTCTTTCCATGCTTTGGGGCTGCGCCGTGGGGCCGGACTACCGGAGGCCGGCGGTCGATGCGCCTGCCGTCTGGCGCTACGAGACGACGGAAGCCAAGGAGCTCGCCAACACGGCCTGGTGGGAGCGGTTTGGCGACCCGGTCCTCAATGAGCTGGTGGCCATCGCCCTGGAGGAGAACAAGGACCTTGGCATCGCCACGGCACGCATCGAGGAGTTTGCGGGCCGCTACGTCACGACCCGCGGGGAACTCTTCCCGCAGGTGGGGGCCGGGGCCGCCTTCGCCCGCCAGCGCGTGACCCAGGACAGTGTCTCTTCCATCCCGTCCACCCGGGCGACCTTCGATACCTATGACGTATTTCTGAACGGGAGCTGGGAGATCGATTTCTTCGGGCGTCTCCGTCGGGCCACCGAGGCCGCCCGGGCGGATCTCCTCTCCACCGAGGAAGCCCGCAGGGTGGTGATCCTGACCCTGGTCTCCTCGGTGGCCGCGGCCTACGTGGATCTTCTGACCCTCGACAAGCAGCTCGACATCACCCGAAAGACGGCCGAAGGCCGGAAAGAGAGCTTGGATATCTTCAAGCTGCGCTTCGAGGGAGGGGTGGTCTCCGAGGTGGTCCTGAGCCAGTCTGAAGCTGAGTACCGGGATGCCCTCTCTCGCATTCCTGATTTCGAGCGGGCTATCGTGCAGACGGAAAATGCGCTGAGCATCCTCATCGGGCGCAATCCGGGAGACATCCTGCGGGGCCGGCGCCTGGACGATCTGGAGATCCCCGGTGTGCCGGAGGGGCTCCCTTCGGATCTTCTCGCAAGGCGCCCCGACATCCGCCAGGCCGAGCAGCGCCTCATTGCGGCCAACGCCCGGATCGGCGAGGCGAAAGCGCTCTATTTCCCCACGATTTCGCTCACCGGGCTCCTGGGGAATTCCAGCACGGATCTTTCCAACCTCTTCATGGGATCCACCAGGGTGTGGAGCCTGGCCGCGCCGGTCACCATGCCGATCTTCACGGCGGGGCGCATCAAGGGGCAGGTGAAGGCGGCCGAGGCCTTTCAGCAGCAGACGCTTTATGCCTACCAGGCGGCGATCCAGAACGGGTTTCGGGAGGTGGAGGACGCCCTCGTGGACCGCGTGAAATTTCAGGAGCAGCTCCGGGCGGTGGGTCAGCAGATCGACGCTCTGAGAACCTACGCCCGGCTTTCCATGCTGCGCTACGATGAAGGCTATGCGAGCTACATCGAGGTGACCGACGCCGAGCGGGGCCTCTTCAACGCCGAGCTCATCCACACCGGCATCCAGGGGAGTGTGCTGAACGCTTACATCAATCTCTACAAGTCCATGGGGGGCGGATGGGTGGAGGACGCCGAAAAGAGGGTGCCCACGCCGCCCGAGGCGCCGCCCGCCATGGGGGAATGCGTGAGAAAGGCGCCTTCCGCCGGGTGACGGCGGGGGGGAAGCGCACTCCGCCCTGTAGATCCATCGAAACCGCCAGTCGACTCCAGAAAAGTGCGAGCTTCATGAGCCGGATTCAGGATCTTTATCAGCGGCTGATTCGAGACCCGGCCTGGCTCTGGTCCACGGACCTCGGTCTGTCCGTCCTTCTGGTCTCCTTGACGCTGTTCACTTTCGTCATCAATCCCCTTTCCAAACACTACAACACGGGCGAGACCCTGAATGTCCTTTTCATCATCGTGCTCCTCTCCGGCGTGCTCGGCGCATCTCCCAGCCGTCGGCTGAGGCGGCTGATGCTCCTGGTCGCCATTCCCACGGGCTTGCTTCAACGGGGTCAGCTCCTTTTCGCGGACAAGACCTGGCTGGTTTTGCACCATGGCTTCAATGCGGTGTTCTGCGGCATGATCGTCATGGCCCTCATGATGCGGGTGTTCGAAAAAGGCCCGAAGACCGGGCATCGGGTGCAGGGAGCCGTTGCCGTCTACCTCATGCAGGGCGTCATGTGGGCGTCCCTCTACCAGCTGGTGGAGGCCTTCCTGCCGGGATCCTTCCAGATTCCAGCATCGCCGGACGGCTCGCCACTCTCGAGGGAAGCCCGGGACAGCGCCTTCATTTATTTCAGCTTCGTGACGCTCACCACGCTGGGCTACGGCGATGTCCTGGCCGTGGACCCCTTTGCCAGAAGCCTGGCCATGATGGAAGCCCTCATAGGGCAGCTGTTTCCGGCCGTCCTCATCGCACGGATTGTGGCTTTGCAGGTGAGCGAAGGGCTTTGATCCGTGGCATGGTCGATCACCGCGGCACCGTTTCTGCCCGGTGCGCGGGTCTCCGCGGGCGCCCTCTCCCAGAAACCACATGGAGGCTTTGCCATGGAAGAAACCACCAGGTCCCACGCGGCGAGACTGGCCATTCGCAGCTTCAGGATCGCCGCCGACGCCCTGCTTCTCATCGGTCGATTCAAGATGAGCGGACGCTCGGGCCAGGTCCTGCAGGACGCCCTCAAAACCCTCAGTCCCGAGATCTACGGCACCATGAACGATCCCCGCAGCATCGAGCTGAAGGGGCTGGAATACGTCATGGACCGTCTGCCGAAGGGGATCGAGGAGTGCAGCCGCTTCGTCATGACCTCGGAGGAGGACCTGGGTGACAGCTCTTTTGTCATGCTCCAGCCCCCCAAGCGCAGGAGGACCTCCTACCGCATCAACGAAAAGGAAATGTGCTTCGTGGTCACGCGGGGCTTCAGCGAGATTTACGATATCCTGACTCACCTGACCTTTCTTTACATCGAGTCCAAGAATATCCACAGCAAGATGAGGGATCAGGAAGGCAGCCTGGCCACGGAATGGAATGAGCTCGAGAAATTCATGCAGGCGAGGGAAGAGCCGGACAGCGAGGAGCTCAATCGGGCCCTCTGGAACCTGAGCATCATCCTGGGGAGGACATTTCATGAAACCAAGGCCGCGTACGAGTACTTCGAGATCTCCAGAAAGCAGCTCAACGCCAGCAACAGCCTGTTCCAGATCATCTACAATCTGGGAAAGGGCATGGAGCACATGCTGGAAAAGCAAAGGGATGTGGAAGTCCAGTTCACGCCGGATCTGAGCCACGTCATCCTCCACCACATGTATGGAAAGCGATGGTCCGCCAAGATCAAGTCCAGGCTCGCCGAGCTGAGTCTGGAGAACCGCCCTTTGCACCTCATCAGCTCCAATCTCCACAGCGTCGCCAACCTGCTCTACGGCTACGCCGCGGTGGGCCGCGACATGACGACCAATGTCACGGGGAATCTGTACACCTTTGTTCAGGAGATACGGAGTCGAAGCGCGGAGATCCGGGACCATGCCCGCAATCATGGCTTTCACGCGCTTCCCGACGCGAGCGGCTCCCATGTGGATTGCCAGATCATCGATACCGCGGGGCTGGGCGGGCTGGAGCTCCACCCTGATTTGCGTATCGACATGGGTGCGGTCGGCGAGCGGAAGCCCGTCATCCTCGTCATGGACTACGCCTTCGGGACGCAGGCTTTTGAGCTCATCGACTCCCTCCTCCAGCCCATGGCCAGGGATGGCAGGGAGAAGAACCTGAATCTTGTCTCCATGTCGGTCATGGGCAAGGCGGGCACCCTCATGGGCAAGAAGGGGGACATCATGATCCCCACGGCTCACGTGCTGGAGGGGTCCGCCCACAATTACATACTGGACAACGATCTGAAGCCGGAGGATTTTGCGGGGAGCGACCAGGTCTTCGTGGGGCCGGTCATCACGGTGCTGGGAACGTCCCTGCAGAACCGGGACGTGCTGGAGACGTTCAAGGTCTCGAGCTGGAAGGCCGTGGGGCTGGAAATGGAGGGCGGTCACTACCACCGGGCCATCAACGCGGCCATGATCCGAGGCCACATCTCCCGGGACGTGAAGGTTCGATACGCGTACTATGCGTCGGACAACCCCCTCAAGAGCGGGCAGACCCTGGCTTCGGGCAGCCTGGGGGTGGAGGGGATCCGGCCGACCTACATGATCACCAAGTGCATCCTGGAGAAGATCCTGTCCTGAAGGGAACGTTCGGCCCTCCCTTGCCGGAGACCGTTCCGAGGAGAACATCCATGAATCCATCCGACCTCGATTTCAGCGTGCCCCGCCTGGGGGAGTGTCGCATCCCGTCTCCCATGGCCAACAGCCACACCGTGGATGAAATGGACCATGTGCTCTATCACAGCCATCTTCCCACCATCGAGGAATACCTGAAGGCGGGAAATTCTCCGCCAGTCCTGGAAAAGGCCGGCCCGAGGGAGAGGATCTACTTCGATCCTTCCAAACTGAAGTGCGGCATCGTGACGTGCGGAGGACTGTGTCCCGGATTGAACGATGTCATTCGGGCCATCGTCATGAGCCTTTACCACCACTACGGGGTCCAGACCGTCTTCGGATTTCCCTACGGATATGAGGGGCTGTCGCCAAGGCACCGGCACACCCCCCTGGAGCTGACCCCCAAAATGGTGGCACGGATCCACGATGAGGGAGGAACGATCCTCGGCTCCTCGAGGGGTCCTCAGGATGTTTCCGAGATGGTGGACACCCTGGAGCGGATGAACGTGGGAATCCTTTTCACCATCGGCGGGGACGGGACCCTGAGGGGCGCCCAGGCCATCGCCGGCGAGGTGGGGCGGCGGGGCCTGAAGATCGGCGTCATCGGGGTCCCCAAGACCATCGACAACGACATATCGTGCGTCCAGCGGTCATTCGGCTTCGAGACGGCCGTGTCGGAGGCCGGACGGGCGATCGTTTCGGCCCACACGGAGGCCACGGGGGCCCGGAACGGGGTGGGGCTCGTGAAGCTCATGGGAAGGGAGTCCGGCTTCATCGCCGCCTTCGCCGCCCTGGCTTGCAACGACGTCAACTTCTGCCTGGTGCCGGAGATTCCCTTCACCCTCGACGGCTTTCTCAAAGCCCTGGAGGCGCGCCTGGAGAGGAAGGGGCATGCCGTCATCGTCGTGGGGGAGGGGGCGGGCCAGGATCTGATGCAGACCGGCGGGGAGCGTGATGCCTCGGGCAACGTGCGTTTCGGGGATATCGGCCTTTTCCTGCGGGATGGGATCAATGAGCACTTCAAGGGGCTGGGACGGGAGCTGACACTCAAGTACATCGATCCCAGCTACATCATCCGATCCGTGCCGGCCAACGCCCACGATTCGGCGTTCTGCCTGCTCCTGGGGCACAATGCGGTCCATGCGGGGATGGCCGGCCGGACCAGCATGGTGGTGGGGGACTGGGGCGGAGAATTCACGCACGTGCCCATCGCCATGGCCGTTTCCCGGCGCAAGAAGATCGATCCCCGGGGCAGGCTGTGGAGCATCGTTCTGGCGTCCACGGGACAGCCGGCGGTGATGTAGGCCGACCGAGAGGCTTTGGCGCCTGACGCAGCCGGCGGATGGAGAGCGCCCGACGGGAAGGCGCATCCCGAGGCTGGCTGGCGAGATGAGGCGGAGCGATGCACAGGGCTCCGCCCACGGAGGATCATGATGGCCTTTCCGCCCAACAAGACCAAGATCGTGTGCACCATCGGGCCGGCATCCCGCTCCCGCGAGGTGATGGAGCAGCTCCTGCTGGCCGGCATGAACATCGCGCGGCTCAACTTCTCCCACGGGGATTTTTCCGGCCACGGGGAAGTGATCCAGAACCTCCGCGAGGCGTCCCGGGCCACCGGCCGCCGCCTGGCCATCCTGGCGGACCTGCCGGGCCCCAAGATGCGCATCGGGCAGTTCGGCGTCGAGCCGGTGGACCTGAAGCCGGGGGATTGCTTCACCCTCACGACGGATGACATCACGGGGGATGCATGCCGGGTGTCCGTCACCTTCTCCAGCCTTCCGCGGGTGGTGAAGCCCGGCGATACCCTTTATCTGAACGACGGCCTCATCCAGGTGGAGGTGGAGCGCGTCGGGGGGAGCGACGTCCACTGCCGGGTGGTCGTGGGCGGGGAGCTGCGCTCCCGCAAGGGGCTCAACCTCCCGGACATCGATCTCGGCATCTGTGCCTTCACCGAGCACGACCGCGTTTGCATGGAATTCGCCCTCGAGAACGGCGTGGATGCCGTGAGCCAGTCCTTCGTTGAAAGCCCGGCGGACATCCAGGCGGTGCGCGACGCGGCGTCGGCCGTGGGGCACCAGCCCTTCGTCATCGCCAAAATCGAGCGCTCGAGCGCTCTCAAGCACCTGGACGAGATCATCCTGGCGGCGGACGCCGTCATGATCGCCCGCGGAGACCTGGGGGTGGAGCTGCCCATCGAGCAGATCCCGGTCGTGCAGAAGCAGATCATGCGGAAGGCCAATCAGTGGGCCCGGCCGGTGATCACGGCGACCCAGATGCTGGAATCCATGACCACCAACCGGCGGCCCACCCGCGCCGAGGCCACGGACGTGGCCAATGCCATCCTGGACGGAACCGATGCGGTCATGCTTTCCGGTGAGTCGGCCATGGGTGATTATCCCGTCGATTCGGCGGCCATGCTGGCGAGGATCGCCGCCGCCATCGAGCCGTACCGCGCCGTGACGAGCGCCCGGCAGCTGTTCAGGGGCATGGATCTCAGGGGCAGGGTGCCTCCGGCGAGACTCATCGACCTGGGGGTGGAGACGGTCCTCCAGTACACCGACCCGGCGGCTGTCTTCGTCCCGACCCACGGCGGCGACACGGCGAGGAGCATCGCCCGGTTCCGCCTCCCCATCTGGATCGTCGCCGTCAGCTCTCATGAGGCAACGTGTCAACGTCTGCAGTTCTCTTCGGGGGTGTACCCGGTCTGCGAGGGCGATCACCCCGAAAGCTGGAGATCCTATGTTGCCCATTGGCTCAGGGCTCATGGGATCGAAGGAAGGCTGGCGGTGGTGACCGAGGGCCCCTCCCACAAATATCCCGACACCAACAACCGGCTGGAGATCGTGGATCTGGGCCGCCTGGACGGGTGAAGCCACGGTGACGGGGGAAGGGGCAGGCTCGATGCGACGGCGGGGATGGGCACGGCCGGTGCCGGGCTGCGTCCCGGCTCACAGGGGCTACCCCACCCCCAAGGAACGTTCACCCGTCCACCGGGACGGCTTTCCACCCATCGCGCGGTCAATGGCTCCCGGACGATACCCCGGGCTTGACGCAATCCAGCGAAGAGGAGCAGGCACATGACCTCCATCCGATCCATCAGGGCTGTTTGCACGGTTCTGCTCGCAGGCCTGCTTTTCAGCATCCCCGCCGCCGGCTGGGCCCAGATGCCGGTCAAAATGAAGCCCAAGGCTCCCCCCAAGGCCGAAGGCGTTCCGCCGGACCTTTCCCATGACCAGGTCGACGGCTACCTGGCCGGGCTCACGGACGAGCAGGCCCGCAAGCTCCTTGCCGCCGAGCTCAAGAAAAGCACTGCCGCCAGATCCGAGAAAGCGGCCGCGCATCAGGTGGGAAGGGAGGCGAGGGGGATCCCGGCCGCCTTTTATGGGGCTCAGGCGGCCCTGTCCGGCCTTTCGGAACGGATCGGCGGGATCGTCGCCGGCGCCTACACGTCCGCCGAGACCGACGTGTGGGAGCGTATGGTGGGGGGGAAAGGACTGGACGCCGTACTGGCGGCCCTGGCCTTTACCGTCCTGATCATCCTGGCGGGCCTGGCCGCCGAAAGGCTGCTGCTCTGGAAAAGCGAATCGCTGCGGACCCAGCTGCTCCAGACCGTTCCCGCCGGCGGGTGGGAAAGGGTCGTCATTTTCCTGTCCCGGCTGATCCTGAACAGTCTGGGCATCGGGGTCTATGCGCTGGTGACGTTCCTGGGCCATTTCCTCCTCTACGGACAGAGTCAGTCCGGATACCTGGTGTCCAGTCTCATCATCCTGAGCTATTACTTCCGGGTCATCGAGCTGCTGGCCCGACTCGTCGCCTCCCCCGGGGCTCCCGATCTACGGCTGGTCAGCATGTCGGATTCCGACGCCCGGTTCCTCTACCGCTGGATCGTCGTGATGGCGGCCTCGGTCCTGCCTGGATCGGCTCTGGCCGTGGCGTTGCAGAAATCCGGGGCCAGCCGGGAGCTCTTCCTTTTCGCCTACTCCACCGCCGGCCCCATCGTGAGTCTCCTCCTCGTCGTGATGATCTGGCGGGTCCGGCATCGCGTGGCCGGGGTCATCCGCCCCCCGGGTGAGCCGGGCTCCGCATCCCTCTGGCTCCTCAGACAGCGGTGTGCCGACCTGTGGCACTACCCGGCCATCGTCGTCGCGGTGGCTGTGGGTGTCCACTGGTGGGCGAGGGTGCTGATTCAGGCCGACGCCACGATCATCAGGCTCATTCTGAGCCTGTTTCTCGTTCCTCTCTGCATCGCCATGGATCAGTGGATGCACCAGCTCCTCGGCCGGCTGCGAAGCCAGCCCCGGGAGGTGATTGATTTCACGGCCCGGGACGAAGGGGGAGGCGCTGCGCTGGCAAAGGCCCCGGGAAGTCCCGGGGAGCCGAGGGAGAAGGCGGCCCGGAAGGATGTGAGCCTCTACTTCCCCCTGATCCGCAAGGGCTTCAGGATCGTGCTCCTCATCTTCCTCTTTTTCGGCGTCCTCGATCTTTGGGGCATCGATTTGGACATCGGGTGGATCTTTGCCCGGAGCGTCCTCGGCGTCGTCATCGCCCTGGTCCTGGGGCTGGTGGCCTGGGAGATTGCCAAGGCCCGCATCGACCAGCGACTGGCCGAGGAGATGTCTTTTCAAGGCGATGAAGCCGAGGAAGGTGGCTCGGGAGGCTCCCGCAGCGGAACCCTCCTCATGCTGCTCCGCAAGTTCATCCTGGTGTTTCTTTTCATCGTCGTGGGCTTCAGCATCCTGGGAGCCCTGGGCGTGAACATCGCCCCGCTCCTGGCTGGCGCCGGCGTGGTGGGCCTGGCCATCGGCTTCGGGTCCCAGACCCTCGTGAAGGACATCATCTCGGGTGTCTTTTTCCTCATCGACGACGCCTTCCGGGTGGGAGACTACGTGGAAGCCGGCACCGCCAAGGGCACCGTGGAGCAGATCTCCCTCCGATCCCTCAGGCTGCGGCATCCGCGAGGCCAGATCTTCGTCGTCCCTTTCGGAGACCTCAAGGTGGTGCAGAACTTCACCCGCGACTACATCATCGAAAAGCTGGATGTCCGGGTCCAGTTCGACACCGACCCCGACGTGATCCGAAAGATCGTCAAGAAGATCAACAAGGAGATTCGGGCCGAGGAGGAGTTCGCCGGCGTCCTGCTGAGCGACATCAAGTCGGCCGGCGTGCGCGGCATGGACGACTCGGCCATGATCATGCGGGTGAAGTTCAAGTGCATTCCCGGGGAGCAGTTCATCCTCCGCCGCGAAGTCTTTCACCGGCTGCAGAAGGCCTTCAAGCAAAAGGGGATCGAGTTCGCCGACCGCAAGGTGACGGTGTACCTGCCTCCGCAATCAGCCCCGGCTGGAGGCTCCGGGTCTTCCGAAGGCCAGAGCCTGCCTCCGGAGGCCGCCGGTGCCGCGGCTGCAGCCGCCATCATGCAGGCCGAGGCGGAAGCGCTGGCCAAGGCGGCCGAGGGGAAGAAGAAGGGCGAATAGGCGCACGGGCTCAGTCCGGGCGCTGTTTCACGCGAATCGAAGGAGGCTGCTCATGCATCGCATGAAAAGGCCCCTCATTTCCGGAGCCCGCTGTCCGCCGGTCCGCCGCCGGGGTATTGAGGCGTGGGACCCCTCACGCAAGAAAGGCCCAGCGGCTTAAGTCAACAGCACTGAGCTGCTGGCTGCTCCATGAGCACCCCGCGCCGAGATACCAACTGGAACGCCCCAGGATGAAGAATTCCCGTGCCGGGCTCGATTCAGCTACATGATGCGAAGGCGGCGATTCGAAGATGGTGGAGGTGGAGCCCGCTCTCGCCGAGGCTCCGGCGGCAGAGATCCACCAGGTGGGCGTGGTGAGTGAACAGCAGAATCTGGGTGCGCCGCGCCTGCTCGGCCAGCTCCAGGAGGATCGCGGCGGCCCGATCGTCGTCGAAGGTGATCAGCAGATCGTCCAGGATGAGGGGCATGGGCTCATGCTGCTCGAGATAGCGGTCCAGGGCGGCCAGGCGCAGTGCCAGGTAGAGCTGATCCCGCGTGCCGTCGCTCATCCCCGAGACGGCGACGGAAGCTCCGTCCGGGCGCAGCCCCACCAGGACCGGCGTGTCGTCGGCGCTGAACTCGGCCCCCAGCCCGCTGAACGCTCCCCGGGTGATGCGTCGGAACACCTCCCCCGAACGTTCCAGGAGCGGTCCCTGGTTTTCCTTGCGGAACCGCTCGATCTGGGTCTGGAGAAAGTGGGCGGCCAGGCGCAGGCGCACGTAGCGCGAGGCATCCTGCTTCAGCCTCGCCGCCAGGAGCTCGGCCTGCTGGCGATGGTGCGCAGCCGCGTCTCCCGACGCCTCCAGCTTATGCCGCTCGGCCTTGAGGGCATAAGCCCGGTCGAGCACCGCCTGGAGCGCGGCTTCCTTCTCCTGCCTCTGGCCCTGGAGGAGAACCTTTCGGTCGGGAAGGGAATCGGCGTCCTCCTCGCCGAGGCGGGCCAGGAAGTCGTCCACCGTTTGTCCCCGGGCCAGGCCGATGAGGGTTTCCCGCAAGGTGGCGATCTGGGCCCGGGAGCGGTCCCGCGTCTCGAGGCCGGCCAGCAGCGGCTCCAGCTCCCCGGCAGTCTCGATCCGCGCCTGGCGGACCAGCTCCTCGAAGGCCCGGGTGGCCTGGGCGGAGACCTTCCGCTGGCTCTCGAGGCTTTCCCTGGCCTCCTGGACCTGCCCCACCAGCTGCTCGTGCCGCGTCTGGGCTTCCCGAGCCCTGGTCAGGGCGGTCCAAAGCCTTGAAACACGGGCCTCGGTCGTGTCGCCCTCGATGCCTAGGGGAAGGGAAAGCTCCGCGACTTCCCCCTCGTAGTGGTGAACCGCCTGCAGGATCTTGTCACGCCTGGCCGAGGATTTCCTCCACGCATCGAACTTGGCGAGGAGATCCTCCCGCTCCCGCAGGAGCGCGAGACCGGACTGAGGCGAGACGTCCGCCGGCAGACCGACGGCCCGGCACTGAGTCTTCCAGTGCTCCAGGGCGGTCTCGGCCGCCTGCTCCAGCCGCGCACCCTTCTGGTGGTGGGCTTCCAGGCGGCTGCCCAGGGTCCGGAGCTGCTTCCCGATCTGAATGCGCTGGCCCGCCTTCTCCTCTTCCTGCTGGATGCGGTGCCTGGCCCTCTCGAAAAGGATCCTGAAGCCCTTCTCCCCGGGCTCGCCGAGCACCCCCGAAAGCAGCCTCACGGCCTGCTCGACCTGGCTGCTCTTTTCAAGGACGGCTTCCCGCGCCTTGCCGAGCTGGCGTAGACGGTCCTGGAGCTCCGCCCAGACGTCCCGCCACTCCTCCATTTCACCGGGCGTGGCCGGCTGGATGCCGCAGTGCTGCCACAGGGCCGCCCACTCCTGCCTCCGCTCCCCCAGGACGGCCTTGAGACTGCCGAGGGCTTCCCGGGCCTCGCCCATGTGTCTTTCCAGCTCGCTCATCTGGAAGCGCTTCTCCTCCGCCTGGGCCACGGCATCCGCCTCCTCGCGGAGCCGGTCCGCGATGGTGTCGGCCTCCGCCATCGCCTGGGGGAAGGCTTCCTCCAGGGGCAGGCCCGGCGTGAGCTCCTCCCGGGCGCCGCCGCCTTTCCAGTCCGCCAGGACCAGGCTCCAGCCGTGATCCCGATGCTTCCTGGCGGCGCTGAGCGCTTCCTCCGAAGGCAGCCCGCCGCGCCGCTCCAGCCGGGCCAGCTCCGCCCGGACGGCGTCCAGGCGCTTCCTGTCCTCGCACATCCGGTCTTCCTGGCCCTTGATCTCGCCCCCGATCTTCTCCATATCGCCGCCCAGGCGGCGGATGGCCTGCTTTCCCGGAACCGGGAGTCCGGCCGTCCTTTCCGGGTCCTCCGTCGCGCCCGCCAGCCGTCGATGGATGTCCAGGACTTCCCGCTCAAGGCGCTTGACCTCGGACTCCGCCGCCGGGAGGGTCTTGTCGGCGTCGGTCGCCGCCGCCGCCGCGGCCAGGGCGTCCCGCAGGCCGGTGGGATCGATCTCCGGAAAGGATTTCAGCTCCGCTTCCAGTGTCTCGACCTGCCTCTGGATCTCGTCACCCTTCGTCCCGTGCTTGTCGCGCTCCTCCCGGGCCTTGTGCAGGCTGGCGGCTGCCTCCTCGAAGGCGAGCCTCGGGGCGGTGCCGAGGCGCAGGGTCTCGAGGGCGGCCAGGCCGCCGGTCAGCTCCAGCTTCCCCATGCCCACCCGCAGAGCCGCTTCGAGACCGGTCAGCTCGGTTTCCAGATCCACCATTTCATTTTTGCGGTCCCCAAAGACGCCCAGGTCTCTGTGAAGCCGCTCCAGGGTCTCTTCCCTCTCGAGGAAAGCGGGCGAGGTCCGGCATTGGGACAGCTGATCCTCCAGCCTGGCGACCAGCACCGTCAGCCGCTGGGCTTCGGCCTGGGCGTCGGCCAGAGTCTTCCGGGCGGCCCTGGCCCGCTCGACGAAATCGCTCGAAACCTCGGGCAGGGGGGGGAGCGCCTCGAGATTCCGCGTTTCCTCGCCCAGGCGCCCCACCGTGGGCAGGGCATCCTCGCAGCGGGAGATCCACTCCAGCTCCCGAAGGATCCCCTGGAGGCCCGCTTCCAGCTGAGCTTTCTCCCGCCAGGCCTCTCCCAGGTCCCGCTCGATCTTTTCCCAGGCCTCGGGGCTCACGGCGGCTTCACGGCTCCGGCGCAGACACTCCCTGTGGGCGGTGGCCGCCGGCCGGATGGACACGCCCGTCGTGGCCCGGCCCCGATAGTAGCCCTCGGCCTCCTCGGTCAGGGCCGCCAGGACCCGCTGGACGGGGGCTCCCCCCATGCTGGCCGAAAACAGGGCCTGCCCCATGGCTCCTTCCCCGCGAAGGAGCTGCTCGGCTCCCTCCCGAAGCTCCCGGGCCCCCAGCCCGAACATGGTGGTGAAGTAGGCCTGATCGACGCTGCCGAGGAAGGGAGCCAGCGCATGATCGGGCAGCGGGTGGCCGTCCGCGTCCAGGAGCGTGTTTTTGTTCCCCTTGCGGCGCTGGAAGGCGAGCTTCACGCCGGCCCGGCTGACGATCTCCCCCCGGATGCGCAGCTGTTTGTAGTCGTGGAGGAAGTTGTCCGGAGAGTGGCCGTGGATGCCGAAGAGGAGATCCCGTATGGCTCGCAGGAGGGAGCTCTTGCCGGCCTCGTTGGGACCGTGGATGACATGGAGATCGCCGCCCGCGGCGGGGAATCGGAGGTCGAGGTCGGTGAACGGCCCGAAGGCCGGGATCTGCAATCGCTCGAGCCTCATGATGCTGTCCCTCCCTTCGTTCCCAGACCCTCCAGGATGATGGCCCGCACATCCTCCAGGATGGCCGCCCCCTCGGCTCCCTGGCACTGGCCCTCGATGTCGCTCCGAACCTCCCCCGGCAGCACCCCGAGCATGTCCTGGATGTCGACGGGAAGGGCACCCGGCTCCAGGACGGCTTCCTTCAAGGTCTCAAGGACAATGCGGGTGAGGGCGTCCCGCTCCGCCAGCGGCTCCAGGTCGTACACGGGGGACGTCCCCACCTGGATGCGCTCGATCCAGAGCACATCCTCGCCCAGCTCCTGGGCCCTTCCCAGGAGCTCGGCCTTCCACCGGTGAGAGTCCCGGTGGAGGGAGCCGTGGAGGGACGTGGCCCCCTTGAGCACCAGCCTGGCCGCCACCCGCCGGCCCTCGGCCTCGGCCACGGCCCCCGCCATGACACGGGAGGCACGGCTGAGGACCTCCGGCGGCTGCGATGCGCCCGCCAGATCGATCTCCAGCATCCGCCACCGGACCACATCCAGCTCCCGCCTCTCCACACTCTCGACTTCCATCAGGTCGCTCACCGTCACCAGACAGCAGCCGCGGGGCCCCGTCTCCCGGATGTCCCGTCCCTGTATGTTCCCGGCGAGCACGATCCAGGGGTCCCGGCTCACCACCTCGGGCTGGTGGATATGGCCGAGGGCCCAGTAGCCGTAACCCTTCTGGCGTAAATCCGCCTCGGAGCACGGAGCATACGTGTCATGGCCCGCCCGGCCCGTGAGGCTGGTGTGGAGCAGTCCTACGTTGAAACGGCCCGGCACGGCGGCGGGATAGTCCCTGGCCAGGTTCTCGGGGACGGCGCGGTGGGGGAAGCCCCGGCCGTGGATCACCACGGGGCGCCCGGGTACCTCCACTGACTCCGCCGTCCGCGTGGAAAAGACATGCACGTTCTCGGGCAGGCTGAGCTTCCTGGAGATCACCGAGGCGGCATCGTGGTTGCCGGCGATGAGATAGACGGGAATGCCCGCTTCCCGCAGGCGAGCCATCCGGGCCCGGAAGAAGAGGCCCGTGCCGTAGTCCTTCCAGTCCCCGTCGTAGAGGTCGCCGGCCAGGAGCAGAAAATCGACGCGCATGTCCATGGCCAGCTGGACCAGGTTATCGAAGGCCTGGCGGGTCGCTCCCCGCAGGACGTCCACGGGGGCCCCTTCATGGGCCTCGAGACCCTTCAGTGGGCTGTCCAGGTGTGCGTCGGCGGCATGGATGAAGCGGATCATGGGAAAGGTCCCGCCTTGAGGAAGGGTTTGAAAAAACTGCTCAACAAGGGATCGAAGAGCATGGCTTCGATCCATGAACTACCGGGAACCCGTCTGGAAGTCAACCTGTCGATTGGAGTCAGCCGGGGCGGTCCACAGGGCGTCCGAGAGGCCGGAAAGGCGCTCGGTGGAGCGCAGGATGGCCTGGCGCAGAACCGGCCCGGTCCCGGTGATGGCCACCCGCTTTCGGGCGCGGGTGATGGCGGTGTAGACCAGCTCGCGCGTCAGCACCGGCGCATCCCGCTCGGGGAGGACCAGGAGGACCTCGTCGAATTCGGAGCCCTGACTCTTGTGGACCGTCATGGCCCAAACCGACTCATGCTCGGGAAGCCGGTGAGGATGAAAGGAGCGGAAAGTCCCCTCGGGGCCGGCGAAGAAGACGCGGTGCTCGGAGCCCGCCCGGATGCCGGGGAGCGTGATGCCGATGTCACCGTTGAACAGGTGAAGGCCGTAGTCGTTGCGCTGGATCATGACGGGCCGTCCGGCATACCATCCCCGACCCCGCTCCAGGAGCCCCTCCTCCACCAGGACGTCCTCGGCCAGGGCATTGAGCCCGGCGACACCCCGGGGGCCTTCCCGCAGGGCGCAAAGGACCCGGAATTTCTCGAAGCAGCCGAAAACACGTCGCAGGCCGTCGTCGAAATCCCCCTCGGCGTGCTCGACCAGCGACTGGACCGCCTGGAGGTAGTCCCTGAACCCCCGGATCAGCCGGGACCGGACGGCCTTTGTCCATGCCGAGTCCGAGGAAGCTTCATCCCACGCCAGATCGGAATCGCCCCCCGCCTCGAGGATCGCCAGAGCCCCGCCTGCATCGTTTTGCCGCACCCGGGCGCTGAAGCGCGCAATGCCGCCCTCGCCCGAAAAGCGGTAGCTCTTCCGAAGCTCGATGATGCAGTCCCTCGCCTTATCCCTGGCCCCGCGGACCACGAGCCCCTCGTCCAGGGACATGCCGCACGCCTTCTCGCAATCGGCGGCAAACTCCCTCGAATAGATGATCCGTCCCCCCGTTCCGCAAAGGTCTCCCAGGACCGCTCCGGCCTCCACCGACGCCAGCTGGTCCCGGTCACCCAGGAGGATGAGCCGCGCCCGATGGGGGAGGGCCTGGACCGTCCTGGACATGAGGGGAAGGTCCACCATGGAGGCCTCGTCCACCACCAGGACATCCAGCGGCAGTGGGTTGTCCTCGTCGTGCCTGAACCGGTGGGAGCCCGTGATGCTGCCGAGGAGCCGGTGGAGGGTGGATGCCGTGTCCGGCAAGGCCGACTGGATCTCCTCCGGGCAGTGGAGGGCGGCGCGGGCTCCCCGGATGGCTTCCTGGAGCCTCGCCGCCGCTTTCCCCGTGGGGGCGGCCAGGGCCATGCGCAGCCTCCCCGACGGAGCCGTCTCCAGGAGCAGCGCCAGGATTCTGGCCACCGTCGTCGTCTTCCCCGTGCCCGGCCCCCCCGAGACCACGCACAGGGTCTTCCTCACGCTGGCGAGGGCGGCGATGCGCTGCCAGTCGATGTCCCTCCCCGCGACGGGAAAAAGCCGGTCGAGCCGGGACCGGAGGGCCTCCGGATCATGAACCTCCGGGGCTTTCTCCATCCTTGCCCCAAGGGCTTCGGCGAGCTTCCGCTGGTATGCCCAGTAGCGGTAAAGGTAGATTCTGCCCGAATCGTCCAGGACGAGGGGAGCGTACTGGCCGGGGGGCCCGACCACGGGACTCCTGGCCAGCCGCTCGAGCCATTGGTCCTCCTCCGGCACCGCGAGCCCATCGGTCGGGATCTCCCGAAGACCTTTTCGGGCGCTTCGCAGATCCAGGCAGACGTGTCCCTGTGACGTGGCATTGCTGGCCAGCGCCGCCGCCAGCGGTACCTCGGGCGCACCGCTCCCGTCCAGGCGAGCCATGAGCCCGGCGAAATGGAGATCCAGGGGCGACAGCCTCCCCGCCGCTCCGAGGACTTTGAGAAGGTCTTCCATCATGGCAGGCGCAGTCTTAGGGTAGGGCCGGGTCATACTGCCAAAGGTTTTAATGTGGACTTTTGTCATCCCGAACGGATGTGAGGGATCTCGGATTTCTTCCTTCGGTCGAAATGATGGAAAGTCAAGTTCCCAGCCGTTGGCAGTATATGTCCGGGCCGGTGTTGGCGGGGCTTATCCCCGCCTGCGACGAAAAAGGATGAGCCATTCCCAAACAGGCTCATGCCTCCATGACCTCGAGTCCCTCGCTTCTGGCGGCTTCAAGCTGCCTGTGGTCCGAGGACACAAAAAGGTCCGGCTCGACAATGAGGGCACACCCCAGGTGCAGAGCATCCATGGCACGCAACGCATTGTTCTCGAGGCATCGCATGGTCTGAGTGACCACGTCTGGTGTGAGATGGCAGATCTCGACATCCTCAATTTCCCTCAAGATGAGATCCCGGGTCTTCTGGTAGTCATCGCCTGACAGCTTATTCTCGCGAACAAGCCTGCTGAGCGTCGAGATCATCTCTGGAAGGCAAATCACGCAAAGAACCAGGCTATCGGCTTGCATGCAGATCTCGACAACCTTGTCCGTGCCGGGTTCTTCGATGTACCTTTTGACGAACGCAGAGGTATCGAAGAAGACTCTCATGCATCAGTTTCCGCTCGATCTTTCAGGATCTCCCGACTGAGAGACAGGCCCGGCACCGTCAGTCGCGGCACTTCTCGCTTCCAGGAAGCCTCCCGTTTCGTCAGGGGCAGGATCTCGGCAATGGGCTTGCCGTTGCGGTAAACGCGCACCACCTCACCCTTTTCCACCGCGTCGAAATAATGCTTGATGCGCTTCCGCAGTTCAACCACATTCGTTTCCCGCATGTCTATCGCCTCACACCCAGGGAATAAGATTCTTCGATTAAATGTACGCCTTTGTGTACGTTTTTGCAAGCAAGGCTCGGTATGGCGTGAACCGCCCGTGAAGAGCGGAAAACGGATGGCGAGCCCCCCCCAGCCCTGACGATGCAGGCCGGGAGGCTGTCCGAGACTTTCTTTCATGCGCGACCCGAAATGGTGAAGCCGAGAGCTTCTCGGGAATCATCGCCCCGTAAGCCCCTCGGCCAGTGCTTCGATGGACTCCCGGGACGGGCGGTCCCGGAAGACTCCGTATTCCGGGCCTCGGCGACGGTCCATCCCCCTCAGGAAGAGATAAAAAACTTCACCGAAATGCTCATCGTAGCGGTATCCGGCCATCCGCGCCCCGAGATAACGGTGCAGGGCGACGCAGTAGAGCGTGTACTGGAGGTCGTACAGGCTGTCCCGGATGGCCTTCCCGAGGGATTCCTGGCCGTAGTGCTCGAGGGTGGGCCCCAGGAAGTTGGACTTCCAGTCCACGATGTAGAACCGGCCGTTGATTTCCAGAACCAGGTCGATGAAACCCTTCAGGAATCCTTCCACCGATTCGAGCCGGAACCGCCCGTGGCTTGACCCCGCCCCCCCGGCGCCGTTGCCTCCCAGCTGATGGGTGAACAGCTCCGTGAGCTGGGCTCCGCCGAGCCGCCGGAGGGGCAGGTAGAACTCCAGCTCCGTGAGCCGTCTCGCCATGGGAGCCTGGGAGAGGGTGAAAGCCCCGAAGGTTGAAGGCAGGCTCGTTCCGAGGACATTTCGGATCATCTCGCAAACCGCGTCGGCCCACACCGGGTCCATCCCCTGGGCACCGAAGGCCTTCAGCACGACTTCCCGCGTGAGCCGGTCGTCCGCCGAGGTGAAATCCAGCTCTTCGAAGATGTGGTGCAGAAGGATCCCCGACGCCGTCCCCCGGGGAAACGAAAAGATGTCCAAGGGCCGCTCCCGGGCCATGGGCTCCTCGGAGTCGGCTGCCTCGGGGATTGCGCCAAGGGCCGAATCGTCATGGTCCGCCAGCTCCGCCCGGTGGGGCTGATTCAAAATGAGCGACGAGAAGCTCGAGATCCCCCACGTGCCGTCGATGGTCCCGGTGAACCGGCGGCACTCCAGATCCTGGGCCGCGCCATCGGCCGCCGGCCGCGGGATGCCCTCCCCGGCGGGCATCTCGAGCAGCTCCACCGTTCCTCCGCTCCCGGCCTGGATCTCCTCCAGGTCCGCCCACAGGGCTTCCTCTCCCAGCTCCTTGAATCGGGCGTCGAGGGATGCCAGGCTGCCGTCCCAGCCCTCCCACATCCCACGGTGGAGCAGGTACGCCGGCGCGGCGGTGCCCGCCTTGTTGAAAGGTCCCCAGAGGAGCACGCAGCGGTTGCGGGCACGGGTCACGGCCACGTAGAGCAGCCGCAGGCTCTCGGCGAGCTGCTCCCTTCCGGCCACGGTGCGGTGGGCTTCCAGCTGGGGGGATCCCAGGTCCAGGGTCAGCCGAAGCCCCCGGGATTCATCGTGGAAGAGGGCCAGGTCCTTTTCGGGGTGGGAATCCCGCCACGGGAAAGGACAGAAGACGATGGGATACTCGAGCCCCTTGCTCTTGTGGATGGTGACGATCTTGACGGCGTTCTCGTCGCTTTCGAGTCTGAGCTGGTGCTCATCCGCCCTTTCGGCCCGCTCGTCCCGCCGACTGGCAAGCCATTTGGCGAGGGCCGACATGCAGAGCCCCTGCTCCGCCGCGGCTCGGTGCAGTGCTTCCGCCAGGTGGAGCACGTTGGTGCATCGCCGCTCGCCGTCGTCCAGGGTCATGAGACGAGGCAGGACCTCTTTTCCCGAGAGCAGCTGCCGAAACATGCGTAGAAAGCCGAACTTGGACCAGGCTTCGTGGTAAGCGCTGAAATCCAGGAGCCAACCCTCCCACCCCGCCTCGTCTTCCATGAGGCGCGCCATCTCCTCCCCGCTCATCCCCAGAAGGTCCGTCGCCAGGGCACTCCGGATGAGGCGCTCGCTGGCGGGGCGGGCGACGGCCGAAAGGAGCCGCTGGACCTCGGCGGCCTCGCGGGTGTCGAAGAGACTCTCGGTGCTGTACAGGACCGCGTGCACCGAGAGGGCGGAGAGGGCCTTCTGGACTTCGCGGGCTTCCCGGTTCTCCCGGACCAGCACCGCCATATCCCCCTCGCGAAGGGGGCGGTCGCCGATGGTGGCCCGGCCCTGGCGGCCCAGGTCGAGGAGCTTCGAGATCTCCGCCGCCACGGCATGGAGGATTCGTGGGCGGGCCTTTTCCCGGGAAACGAGCTTCCCGCCGGCGCCGTCGGCGGCCCGTAAAAACCAAAGCTGGAGGGATGGCGGTCCGTGGCCGTCCACCTGGAGACGCTCGTGTCTTTTGGCCTGTGCGGGCCGAGCGGGGTGGAAGCTTATCTCCTCGAAAATGAACGGATTGTCGGCCCGCGAGAAGATCGCATTCACGGCGGAGATGAGGCCCGGCTCCGAGCGCCAGTTCTCGGCCAGGGTCCATCGCCGGGGCGTCTCCCTCGCGGCCTCCATGTAGCTGAAGATGTCCGCACCCCGAAATCCGTAGATGGCCTGCTTGGGGTCTCCGATGAGGAATAGCGGGGCGCCGTGACCTCCGAAGATCCTCCTGAAGATGGAGTATTGAATGGAGTCCGTGTCCTGGAACTCGTCGATGAGAGCGGCCCTGTACCGCTCCCTCAGAGCCGCGGCCAGGGTTTCGCCCCCCGGTCCGGACAAGGCTTCCTCGAGCTTCACCAGGAGGTCGTCGAAGAAAAGCACGCTCCTGGCGAGCTTGCGCCGCTCCAGGTGGCGGCGAAGGTGGTCGACGAAAGCCACCCTGAGCCCCAGGATGCGCCGGCTGTAAGCGTCCTGGAGGCGAAGAGCGGCCTCCAGCAGGTCCTGGCAGAGATCGAAAAAGGGGTGAGCCGGAGGGGCGTGGCCCTTTTTCAGGGCTTGCTCGATGCCGCTCCGGGCGAGCTTTTCCAAGGGCACGCCGAGGCGGCAGCTCACGCACTCGCCGCCCAGGATGCGATCCATCTCCTCGACCCATTTCCTGACTCCGCCGGCGGAGTACATGTTCTTCTTGAGGGCCGGGCTCTCCAGGAGGAGGGTTTCCACGGCCTCCCTTTCCCGGGGCCAGGCGCTCGAGACCTCGCCGAAGAGGCTCAGGAACCGATCTTCGTGCTCCACCTGGTCGCCGGTGTCGGGGGCGGGATCGGGAATGACCTCGAGGCGCGGGCTGAAGAGGTTCTTCCCCACGAGGGAGCGCAGCCCTTCGAGGGAAAAACCGGAGGAGCGGGCGTAATGGGTGAAAAGAGGAGTGGCCTCGTAGAACTGCTCACGCCAGAAATCCTGCACCGCCTCCCGCACCAGCCGCTCCTGATCCGTCACCAGCTCGGCGTCGAAGAGGATCCCGCTGGCGAAAGCGTGCTCCTGCAGGGTCCGCAGGCAGAACCCGTGGATGGTGAAAATGGCTGCCTGGTCGAAATCGACGAGGGCACAGCTCAGCTTGCGGCGGGCGAGGTCCGTCTCCGGACATCTTTCGCACAAACCGCGCAGAAATGCGTCTTCCGTCTCCCGGCCCGAAAAGACGTCCAGGGCCTCCCGGATGCGGTTCCGGATCCGGTCCTTGAGCTCGCTGGTGGCGGCCTCGGTGAAGGTCACCACCAGGATCTCGTGAACGGGCAGATTGAGCTCCAGGACGAGCCGCAGGAACAGGCCCGTGATGGCGTAGGTCTTCCCCGTTCCGGCGCTGGCCTCGATGAGATTGGACCCGTCGAGGGCCGTGCCGAGGAGGTCCAGCTCCTGGACGTCAGCCATCGGCGGTGACCTCCCTCACGGAGCCCAGAAGAGGATTGAAAACCACCCCGGCGATGCGCTCGAATTCCGAATCCAGGGGATACAGGGTCCTGAAGCAGAGGTCGAAATAGAGGTCCTCCCGCTCACCGCCCTGATATCCATTCCCCTCCCAGGTCCTTGAAGCCCTGGCGAGGGCTTCCTCCCGGGATTTCTGTCCGTTCAGGAGCATTTCCGCGTAATCCAGGGATGAGCGTGGAAAGAAGCGGAGGGGCCGACGCAGCCCCTGCCAGTAAAGTCCCAGGAGGCTGGCCAGGATCTCTCGCCCGTTCTCCACGGGACTGTAGCTCAGCGCACGCCAGGATCCTTTCTCCAGCCCCATGAGGACGCTCTCCCGAGGATAACCGGGCTCGGCCATGCCATTGATCGCCAGGTGCGGAATCCACAGGTCCAGGTAGTCCCTGGCCTTGAGGGTGGCGTAGCGGTATCGTGCCATTCGCTCCGCGAACAGGGATCGCAGGGTGCCCGTCAGGCGAAATCCATCCACTTCGAGATCCACCGTCAGGGGCTCCAGGGGGCCGGATCTCAGATAGGGGGCGGTCCGGGAGGCGAAGTCCTCGACACCCCGGCTCAGCTCCCTGAATTCGAGATCGCCGGGCGTCCCGTGGGGGAGCCTTCCCGATGCGCGCACGAGCTCATACCGGCCCAGGGGATCCGCTCCCTCCATGGCCGCATCCAGGAGGTCGGACCGGATGAGGTATCGGTCGAGCCCGCCCAGCTCGAAGCATTCGGTGTCCTCCAGAAGCCCCGTCTCTTCGTCCAGGTGCAGTCCAAGGCGGCGGTTCAGAAGGAATCTGGCCGGGTTGGCGAAAAACCGCGCCAGGTCGTCCACGCTCAGCGTCCGTAAGGACTCGTCCGGTGGGGGGAGCTCACCCGAAATGAAGGCGGGAGGGGCCCGCCTGGCCGAGGCCAGGGAGCGGGCCTCGGCCAGGTGCTCCCGCGAATAGGAGAACAGGGGGCCGCCTCCACGGAAATAGGATGGATGGAATGGCTGGAGCCGGTGGCGCACCAGGATCCGGTCCCCGACCTCGGAGCCCTCCAGGGTGAAGTTGCCGCCGATGTGGTCCATGAGCTCGCTCACCAGCACGGAGGGAGGGATGGTGCTGTTGTCCTCGGCGCTCTGCCCCGTGTACGTGATGATGAGCCGGTCCCGGGCCGACAGGACGGCCTCGAGGAAGAGCGTGCGATCCTCGTTGCGCAGCGAGCGGTCGCCCGGCCGCGGGCTTCTGGCCATGAGGTCGAACTCGGCCGGCCTGGACTGGCGTGGAAAGGCGCTTTCGTTCATTCCCATGAGGCACAGGACCCGGAAGGGAATGGACCGCATGGGAAGCATGGAGCAGAAGGTGACGCCTCCGCTGATGAAGCCCTGGCCGGCACCTTCCCGCTCGAGGCTTCCGGCCAGGGCCCACCGGATGAGGTCCAGGGCAAGGGCGCCCTGGAGCCCGGAGATCTCCTGGCTCTCCTTGAGCTCCGCCAGGCGCTTCTTGAGGACCTGCACCTCGATCTCGGAGTCCCCGTCCGTCAGGAGGAGTCGTGAAAGTGCTTCCAACAGGTGGTCGGCCCACTGGGCCAGCGTCCTCGGTACGTCGAGGGAGGCGAGAAAATCGAACAGCGCGCCGAGGAAGGACGCGAGCCCCCCCAGGATGGCCGCCTCGCCCCCTTCGATGTCGTCGTAGGGTAGAATCCCCCCAAAGAGGCGTTCTTCCCCGCCCGGCAGGGCATAGCCCAGAAGGAGCCGGTCGATTCCCGCGCGCCACGTATTTTCTCGAAAAGCCGGCGGCCCCCACTGGCCCTTCTGGTGCTCGTCGATGCCCCAGCGGATCCGGACGTCCCTGACCCAGCCGGCGATGACTTCGAAGTCGGAGGGTGTCAGCCCGAAGCGGGCCTGGACGGCAGGCGATTCCAAAATGTCCAGGACCTGGGGCGCCGAAAGCCTCTCACCGTGCAGCTCCAGGATGGCGAGGAGGGTGGCGGCCGCCCGGTTCTGCCTCCTCGTGCTCCGGTCGGCGATTCTGTAGGGGATCCGGGGGGAGCCGTCGGGGGCATCGAAGACGGCCTGCACGAAGGGTGCATAGGACTCGATGTCCGGGGCCATGACCAGGATCTCCCGGGGGCGCAGGTCAGGGGTCTCGCCGAAGAGGTCCAGCAGCTGGTCGTGGAGCACCTCGACCTCTCTCATGGGGCCGTGGCACGAATGGACCTGGATGGAGCGGTCACCCGCCGGGAGGACCTGCCGCCCCCCCGTCTGGGCCTCCCGGTCCGTCAGGCTCAGGATGTCCGACTGGATGCAGGCCAGGAGGCTGGACTCTCCCGGCTCCACGAAGTGGTGCTCCTCGTCGCAGTCCAGGTCCCGGAGCAGCTCCAGAAGCTCCCGCCCCGCCGTCCCCATGGAGGCGAGAAGGCTGTTGCCCCGCTCCAGGTGCAGCTCCTCGGGGGACATCCCCTGCCACGAGGGGTGGAACGCCAGCTTCCTCATCTCACGGGGACCCGCCAGGTCGCTCCAGTAATGCCGGCACGGGCTGAGGAGGAAAATGCGCACCTCCATGAACTGTGATAGCCCCTTGAGGATCTGGGTGTGGTAAGGCGGCAGGTAGGAGATGCCGAAGAGGGAGACCCTCCGGGGGAGGTCGAGATCGGCGGGGTCGCACGTTTCCAGCCTGCGGAGCAGCTGCTCGCGGAGGGCGGCCCGGTGCTGCCCCTCCCGCCCCTTGGAAATCTCGCGCCAGAGCCCGGCCTGCCAATGATCCTCCCGGCCGGCATCCCAGGCGGCGATGAGCTCCGGGCGGTAGATGACGTACTGGTTGAAGGTTTCCGCGATGCGCTGGGAGAGCTGCAGGGCCCGGAGGCTGAAGCCGGGCTCCCGCAGGTAGCCGCGTATGGGCTCGAAGCCCGGCTCCTCCAACAGGACCTGGAGGGCTTCCAGGATTCGCCAGGTCATGAAGCGGGACTCGTAGGGGGACTCCTCCGGGAGAGGGGGGAGGGTCCGGCGAAAGATGTCGTAGACGAAGGCATTGGGGAACGGAAACTGGACGTTGGCGCAGGCGCCCAGGCGAAGGGCCAGCTGCATGGAGAGCCACCGCTCCATGCCGCGGCTCTGCACCAGGATGATTTCCTTCTCCAAGGGCGATCCCAGGGGGGTCCTCAGCACATCGGCCAGGGCCGCGACCAGCGTTTCGAGCCGGTTACCCATGATGAGCTGGAAGGTGGCCATGGAGCCGCTCCGTGAACGCTCAATCATTCCCTGGCGCAGCCGAAGCTTCCCCGTTGTCGGGCACGAGGCACCTGGTGCCGTCGGGCTCCTCCACGACCTGGAACCCGAAAAGGGGTACCAGGTCGGCCAGGCTCTTTCCGAAGACCAGGTCCAGGCTCTCGTCCGGGATCTTGAGCTGCTCGCCCAGGAAATGGCGGAAATGATCCTCGTAGGCCAGAAGGCCGAGGATCTCGTCCAGGGCCTCGGTCCCGCCCGCCGCCAACCGATCGAAAGCCTCCTTGAGGGAATCGAATGAGCACCGGCGGTCGTGCTCCGCCATGAGGTCCAGGAGCAGCTCGACGTCGGCGAAGACATCGCGCCGCGTCAGGTAGGGCTGCCGGGAGAGGTCCTCGGCCATCGTGGGGTCCCAGCAGGCCTGGGCCCGGCACTGAGCCGGCCGATCGGCGTAGACCAGACACTGATCGGTGGCGTGGTCGAAGAAGACGCACTCCCGGGCTCCGGGCTTTTCGCGAACCTTCATCCGCTCATCCACCAGGAACGACAGCTCGTTTTTAAACGGCGAGTGGACGGGCTGGCCCCGCCGAAGGGTGTAAACCTGATCCCAGGGGAGCCTCCCCTCCTTGAGCAGCTCCAGATCCTCCAGCTGAAGGGTAGGGCTTCCCCGACGGCAGCATTCGCCACACATCATGCAGGCCGGCAGGATCTCCTCCAGGGATTTTCCGCTCTGCTCCAGGAGCAGCTTCCAGTTCTTGAGACGCTCGTCGCCTTTCATGTCCTTCCAGCGAGCCAGGATCTCCTGGTATACCGGGCTGCCCTCCACCTGCCGGATCACGCGCTTGACGGGGATGGGAATCTCCTCGTCGCGGAAGATGCGCTCCAGGTGCTCCCTCCAGTTGACTCGAAGTGTATCGATATCCCAGTCCGCAGGAAAAGATGGCTTTCCAGGCTGGGCTTCATGGGGTCTTTCGGAAAGCGGGGTCATGATGTGATCTTTTCTCCCGCCCGGCACCGGATTCGACCGCCGCCGAGCCTTGTTTCGGGTTTCATACGACCTTCCAGGGACGAAGGCGGCCCTCGCCAGGGGCCCTCCGAGCCGCGATCTCCCTCGAGAGCCCTTCCATGGCTTTTCTCGCCGGCGGGAGTCGCGCCGGGTCCACTCTTTCGATTTCCAGGGCCAGCCGCAGGAAGTCCAGAAAGGCGGGCGGCTCGGATGCCTGGTGTGTCCAGATCAGCTTGCCGGAAGGGGCGGGGGACCCGAGATCCTGGATAGCTTCCAGGCGGCCGATCCCCTCCAGAATCTCCCGCGCAAGTCCCTCCACGGCCTCGCTGGTTCCGCCGAAGGCTCCCGGCTGCTCCAGCGCCAGGTGGAAGAGGTAGCGATGGGCCTTGGGCCACCAGTCCGGGTGCACCAGGAAAGGCCGCCAGTATAGAAGCTCCGTCACGGACCATCCCCGGCCGACTGCATCGTGCCGCAGACGCTCCAGGAGGCACGCTCCCCAGGGAAGGATGTGAAAGAGAGGATTGGCCCGGCGACTGGAAAAATAAAACGGGTTCAGCCCGCGCACCAGGGGCAGCCAGAATGCCTGACCCTCGACGGGCAGGCGATCGAAAACCCGCGCCGCTCCGCAGCTCTCTCGCCGGCATTTGCCGCCGTAATCGACGAGCCCCCGCAGATCCTTTCCCCCGTGCCGCGAGGGGTGCAGCAGGCAGCCTGCCCTTCCATTGCTTGAATCCAGAAAGCCCAGGGCCCAGCAATGATAACCGATGATGGGCTTCGCCTGAAGGGGGGCCTTTCCAAAGGATTCCCGGTTGTCCATGAGCTCCCGTCTCAGGCTGCCCACGAAATCCAGGGGATCGTAATGACGGGGCCGGATGGGCGGGCAGCACCCGAAACAGCTCAGGTTCTCGTCGGGGGCGCAAAGAGGAGGCACGGAATCATCACTGCTCGATAAGGTTGAAGAACTTCATTCTCGCAGGTTCTCGCCAGCTGTCCAAATCCGCGGCAGCTCCTTTGCGGGAGTGGAAGATGGTTCGCCCCCGCGATGCGCGGAAACCAGGGTTTTGTCCCCCATGGAGTAGATCTCAACGAGCTTCAAGGCTCGGGCTACATTCCAGAGGATGGCGGGGCCGGCCCGCCCCGGTCAAGCCGGGCGGGAATGCCGGGGCGGACTTGGCCGGGATGCCTGGAGGATGGTTTGACTCCCGGATCGCCATTTGTTAAAAGCTCAGCGGATTCCAGGGAGATTCCCCGTCTTTCACCCAAAGGAGAGCCCATGCCCATCTACGAATTTCGCTGCGCCCGGTGCGGCCACATCCAGGAAGTCCTCTTCTCCAGCTCGTCGGATCCGGCCGATCTGACATGCCCCGAATGCCAGGGCGAGGAGCTGGAGCGCGTCCTCAGCCAGGTGAGCTATTCCATGGGGAGCTCTTCCAGCGAAAAGGCAGCTTCCTCCCCCTGCGCCACCACTCGAACCTGCGCTCCCGGCAAGAGCTGCACCACCATTCAGCTGCCCGGCCACACCCGCTGAGAGGGAGCCCGACCCCGCTTCCAGGGAAGCGGGTCTGGCTTTCAAACGATCCCCTCCGCCTTGAGCCGGTCCATGCGGGACTGGTCGTAGCCGAGATCGAGCAGAATCGAAGCCGTGTGCTCGCCCAGTTCGGGAGCATGGCTTCGCATCGCTCCCGGCGTTGCCGAGAGCCTGGGCGCGATCCCCAGCTGACGATACGATCCCCAGCTTTCATGGATGAGCTCCACCACCATCCCCCTTGCCCGCAGAGCCCCGTCATCCATCGCTTCGGCCAGGCTGAGCACCGGCTCGCAGCAGCAGTCGTATTTCCCAAGGATCTCGACCCATTCGGCCTGGTCCCTATCCTTGAACGCCGCCTGGATCTCGGCTTCCAGGGCGGCCTGGTGCGGTCCGGGGTCGAAGTAGTCCGGGCGGTCCCACCGGGGCTGCTCCATGGCCTGGCAGAATGCTTTCCAGAACTGGGGCTCCAGGGCTCCCAGGGCCATGAAGCGGCCGTCTTTCGTTTCGTATACGTTGTAGCATGCGTAGCCGTGGTTCAGGAAATCGTCCCCGGGTGACGGGGTTCGGCCGTCGGCGATGAACTGGCCCCACCGCAGGCAGTTCCAGGCCATGGCTCCGTCCGTCATGGAGATGTCGACGAACTGACCTTCCCCGGTGCGCTGGCGAGCCAGCAGTGCCGCCAGAATGCTGAAGGCCGCCAAAAGCCCTCCGCCGCCCAGGTCGGCGATCTGGACTCCGGGAACCGTGGGCCGCCCCGAGCGTCCGCTGTGGGAGAGGACCCCGTTGAGGGCCAGGTAGTTGATGTCGTGGCCGGCTTTCCGCGCGCGGTCACCCTCCTGCCCGTAGCCCGAGATGGCGCAGCAGACGATACCGGGATTGACGGTCTTGAGGACGGGGTAATCCAGGCCGAGCTTCTTCATCACCCCCGGTCGGAAGCCCTCCAGGACGACGTCGGCATCCCGGGCGAGCTTCAGGAAAATGTCCCTCCCCTCCGGGGATTTGAGGTTCAGGGTCAGTGAGCGCTTGTTGCGGTTCAGGACCACATGAAACCCGCTGTTCTTACCGATTTTGGGAGGCCACCAGCGGATGTAGTCGCCGACGCCCGGGTCCTCGACCTTGATGACATCGGCCCCCAGGTCCGCCATGAGCATCGAGCAGAACGGCCCCGGCAGCAGCCGCGAGAGGTCCAGCACCTTGATTCCGTCCAGAGCACCCTGCATGAATATCCTTTCCCGTCACCCCGTCAGAACAGAGCGCGGCTGAATTCGTCCGCATCGAAGGGCCGCAGATCATCCACATGCTCGCCAATGCCGATGAAGCGGACGGGCACCCCCGTTTCCTCGCAGATGGCGGTGACGATGCCCCCCTTGGCCGTTCCGTCCAGCTTGGTGAGGATGATTCCCGTCACGCCCACGCCTTCCTTGAACTGCCGTGCCTGGGAGAGAGCGTTCTGGCCCGTCGTGGCGTCCAGGACCAGGAGGATCTCGTGGGGAGCCCCCGGAAGCTTCCTGGAGATGACCCGCTGGATCTTCTTCAGCTCCTCCATGAGGTTCGCCTTGGTGTGCATGCGACCGGCCGTGTCGAGGAGCACCACGTCGACGCCGCGGGCCACGGCGGCATCGATGGCGTCGAACGCCACCGCCGAGGGGTCCGAGCCGCTCTTCTGGTGGACGACGGGGACCTGGGTCCTCTGGCCCCATAGAATGAGCTGCTCGACGGCGGCGGCCCGGAAGGTGTCCGCAGCCACCAGCATGACGCTGCGCCCTTCCTGCTTCAGCCGGTGAGCCAGCTTCCCCACGGTGGTCGTCTTACCGACGCCGTTGACTCCCACGGCCAGGATGACGAAGGGCCGGTGGCTCTCGAAGTCCCAGGGGGGGGCCTCCAGGGACAGGAGGCTTCGGATGTCCTCGCGCAGCCGCTGTCTGAGCACCTCGGCATCCTTGAGCTCCTGGCGACGGATGCCCTCGGTCACATGCTGGAGGAGGCGCTGGGTTGTCCGGATGCCGAGGTCCGAGGTGATGAGGATCTCCTCGAGCTCCTCGATAACATCCTCGTCGAGCTGCTTTCGGCCGGCGAAGAGGCGGTCCAGGCGATATACCAGCCGCTCCCGCGTCTTGCGGAGCCGCTCCCTCACTCTGCCGCCCCAGCGTTTAGGGCCCGCGGATTGGACCTCTCCCTCGTAAGCCGGTGACCAGCCCTCCTGCTCACCGTCGGTTTCCGGGGAGATTTCGTCCCATTCCTCCGACGGCTCAAGCTCCTCCTCCCATGTGTCCCGAGGCTCTGGAGGCAGGTCCTCCAGCGGTTCTCCCTCGGACACGTTCCCAGGCGCCCCGGGTCTATCCGACTCGGATGCCGCGTCGCGCTCCGCTCTTCTCCGCTTGAACCATTTGATCATGGGGCTTTGCCTGTCTCCAAGGGAATGGACCCGATTCCGAGCGATGGCTTCACAAACCCATTTCCTTTATATAAACTGCCCCAACAAAACAAGGTCAAAAGCAGTGTCGACCTCCACGAGCCTCAGGATCCGGGAGAGGAGCAGAAATGAACGACCATGGCGGGGAGCGGACGGCTCTCGTCCAGGTTTGCCAGAGACTTCAGGTGAGCGGCCTCGTGGCCGCCACCGACGGAAACGTCAGCTGCCGGGTGGGGTCGGAGCGCTTCCTCGTCACGCCCAGCGGCAAGTCCAAGGGAGAGCTTCTTCCCCTGGACATGCTCCTCGTCGATCTACAGGGTGAAGTCCTTCAGGGACGATCCAGACCTTCGAGCGAAATCCGCATGCACACCCTGATCTATGCCCGTCGGCCCGACATCCGGGCCATCGTCCACGCTCACCCCCCCATGCTGACGGCTTTCACCCTGGCCTCCATTCCGTTCATGGCCGAGGCGCTGCCGGAGGTTTACCTGAGCTTCGGCTCGGTCCCCACGGCCCCCTACGCCACACCGACAACGGACGAGGTCCCCCGGTCCATCGAGGCGCTGGTGGCTGATCACCAGGCCATATTGCTGGAGCGGCACGGGGCCGTCACCATGGGAGCGACGCCCCACGACGCCCTGCTCAGGCTGGAGAAGCTCGAGCATGCCGCCCACACGCTCTTTTACGCCCATCTCCTGAGCCATGGGGCATTACAGCCTTTGCCCAAGGATTTGCTGGGAAAGCTGGATGCGCTTTTCTATTGAGTCTGGCTTACTCGTTGTGCGGATTTAGAGGGGCCAGGCCATATGGGTGGTCATTGCCCCCGCCCCGTCCGACTCCCCACGAAAGCGTCCGCCCGAAAGGGCCGTCCGCTCTCTCATGGCGGCGAGTGTCAGTGATTTCTGGGCGCAAAGCCCGGCGGACAGGGGGTGAGCCTTGGCGGGAGAGGGTACCGAGGTGATGGAGAGGAAGAGCTCCTTATGCATTTTTTTCAGGTTAAGGGTGACCTTCTTGTCCGTCCCCCCATTGATGGTGATCTCGAGGGCATCCTGAACCAGTCTGTAGATGACCACCTTCAGGCAGTCGGCGATATCCGCTTCCTCGACCTCGATGGAAGCGTCGACGTCCACTTCCGGGTGCAGATGCGTGAACTCCCGGCAGTACCATTTCAAGGTCGCGACGATTCCCAGGTCATCCAGAATGATCGGGCGCAGCCGGGTGTAGAGGAGCCGAACCTCCTCGATGGCGTGCTGGAGAACAGGGACGAGGGGCTCCAGCCTGCTGGGCGAGCGTCGCCCCTTTTTGAGCTGAGCCAGGGTATTCTCGACACCCAGCTTGACGGCGACCAGCAGCTGACCCAGGTTTCCGTGGAGCTCGCTGGCGATGAGCTTTCGCTCCTCCTCCTGGACATGAAGCAGCTCGGCGGAAAGGTGGCGCAGCTGGTGCTGGGAATCCCTCAGGGTTTCCTCGGCCCGCTTTCTTTCGATGGCATAGCGGATGGATCGTTCAAGAGCACGGGGCGTCATCTCGCTCTTGACGAGATAATCCGAGGCTCCCGCCCTCACGGCGGCAATGTCCATGTCCCGCTCGGGCTTGCCGGTGAGCAGCACCAGCGGAGCCCTGCATCCCCTTTGGATGGCCTCGTGGAGGATGTCGAGCCCGTTGCGGCCCTTGAGGTCATAGTCGATCAGGTAGGCGTCATGGCGCCTGAGCTCCAGCTCCTGGATCGCCCGCTCGTAATCGCTGGCCCAGTCGAGATCGAATCGAGAGCGCGGGGCTTCACTGAGCATGTCCCTAACGAGGATGTAGCCATCTTCGCTGTTCTCCACGAGAAGGACTCTCAAAGTTTCTTTTTCGACTTCCATGAAACTACCCATGTCACGGCAGCTGAAATTGAGCGGGAGGCGGCTCCGCTTCCGGGGGCTTCCCCGTGCCGCAATGGATCTCCGGCGGAAGCTCGGCAGGGCCCAGAAATTGTACCCTCCAAGATATCGACAATCCCAGAGGAAAAGAATAGGGCGTCCTACGTAAATACCGTATGGGGGCATGGTATTTTTCCATGGGTGGTGCCCCCCTTCAGGCTGGAGCCTGGCGGTGATGCATGGATCCTGGAACTTCCTGCCGGGGGCTTCCATGGGAATGGTCGCGGCTTTGGGAAAATGCCGGTCTGGTGACGCTCCGTCCGCTTGATGTGTCTGAGTTGATCATTATCCTTAACTCATTGAGGGCTGAGAGCACCAGCAGGTGCCACGCTCACGGATATCGACCGCGGGATGCGCCATCCGCTTTGCCCAGGGAAAGAACAGGTTCCATTCAGCTTCACGGGAAGGAGTCTTCAGCCATGAAGGATAAACGCAGCTTTCACCTCAAGGTTCAGGAAATGTGCGACTGCTATCTCAATACTGAGCCCCTACGGGAAATGTCGGTTCTGAAGAACGAAGAAGACAAAGACGATGCCGCACTGAAATGGCTTGCCCTGGCCATTCTTTACGGTATCGACAGCCATGCCAAGTCCATCGCCCTCTCTTCCGACGAGGATGGCGGGATGAAGGTCGTCGCCAAATTCAGAAAGTCCGAGCTTCCCTCGCCGGGGAAGGAAGTGGGAAAGAAGATATTCGACGTGGTGAAGGAGATCGGTCATTTCGACGGCGACGAGGGCGAGACCTCCCTCGCCGTGGGGATTCGCGACAGCAGTCTGGAGCTTCAGCTGAAAGCCGAGAAGGACGACGACGGGCAGACGGTCGTCTTGAAATTCCCCAAATAGGGCCGGGCCATGAGGACTGCACGCTTTGGGGCGGGGAGCCAGGAGCTCATGGCTTTGGCACTCCGGACTTCGGCTGCCCGTCCCATAAATGAGTCCGGGCAGGGCATGGGGGAAAGACCGCGGTACCGGACACTTCCCCCGTGCTCACCGTGCGAGGACCTTCTTTTCGCTCGTCACCATTCCCACCGTGCCGGCGAAAATCGGCTCCACGCTCACGATCTTCAACGGATGCCCTCCCAGAATGGTGGTCACGCCGCCGGCCTCCAGGAACTTATTGAAGCTCTGGTGGTGCCTCTCACCCGCCAGCCATTCCACGCCGTTCACCATGAGTGAGGCGATCCCTTTTCGCTTCAGGGGGGGAGCGAGATAATCCACGACGAGGAGTCGTCCCCGGGGTCGGAGGATGCGCAGGGCCTCCCGGATCATCGGATGCCAGCAGCTCGGATCGTTTTCGTGGAGGGCGAAGGAAAGCAGGGCGGCGTCGAAGGACCCGTCTCCAAAGGGAAGATTCCGCGCGTCTCCCCGGAGGAAGGGAGGGAAGCCGCGGGTCTTCCTCGAGGCCACCGCGATCATGGCGGCGGATCGATCGATTCCGACCACCCGATCTACCGCGGCGCCCAACAGGCGGGCCTGGTGGCCCGTACCACAGCAGATATCCAGGACGTCCCGGACGCCCGTCTCCCCCAGCTTTCGGCGTACCCCTCGCCGAATGGCCGCCATGAAGGGTCCCAATGCCGCATCGAAAAATGGAGCGATGACGGCGTAATCATCCTGGGATCGGTTGAATCGCATGGTATCTCCCCCGGGTATTCGAGAATGATGCGTTGCCGGTGGTGGAGGTCTCTGGTATGGGTTTCCTCTGTTGACCGATGGATTTCCCTCAACGCGGAAGAGACCCTTCTGAATGCTCTACACACCCCGTTTCATGGCCATGGCTTTCGCCAACCTGGCTGCGATATCGAGCTACAGCTGCTTTTTCCTGTTTCCGCTTTTCATCCTGGACCGGGGCGGAAGCCCGTCGGATGTGGGCATCCTCATGGGAGCCTTCACCCTCTCCTCGGTTCTCTGCCGACCGTGGATCGCCTCCATGATCGACCGCATCGGGCGCAAGCGGAGCTTCACCCTGGGCTCGGTGATCATGACCCTCCTGCCCCTGACCTATCTGCTTCCCGAGGGCTCTCTGAAGGACATGTATGCCTTTCTGCTGCTGGTGCGCGTGGCTCATGGGGCCGGTATCGCCCTCTGCTTCACCGCCGCCTTCACCTATGCGGCGGACATCATCCCTCCCGAGCGCTTCAGCGAAGGCATCGGGATGTTCGGCATTTCCGGTCTCACCGGCATGGCCCTGGGACCGGCTGTCTGCGAGCTGATGATCAGCCATCTGGGGTTCCTGGCCCTCTTCGCGACCGCATCCGTCATGGGGCTCCTGAGCTTCCTGGTCCATCTGCCCCTGCCCGAAACCTTTCGAGCCAGTTCGGCGTCGCCTGCCATCTCGTTTCTTGCCGTGCTTCGCGGGGATCGCCTGCTCCTTGTCGGGGCCCTGTCTCTCCTCTTCGGGTTCGGTCTGGCCGCCTCGGGGACGTTCCTTCCGCCTTTTGCCACCGAAAGGGGAATCTCCATCCTTTCATCTTACTACATCACCTATTCGGGAACCGCGGTTTCGACCCGACTTCTCGGCGGCCGACTGTCGGACCGCATCGGAGTGGACCGCATCATCCCGTGCGCTTTTCTGCTCCTCTGCGCGGGACTTGGTGTGATGATCCACCTGAGCGGGTCGATGGTCCTGGTCCTGGCAGGGTTTTTGATGGGATGTGGGCACGGATTCCTCTATCCAGCCCTGAACACCCTGGCCGTGAAAGACGAGAGTCCCGGAAATCGGGGGAAGGCCACGGCGGTATTCAGCGGAAGCATTGACGCGGGGCTCTTCGTGGGGTCGACGGCCCTGGGCTATGTGGCGGAGTGGTCGGGGTACCCCGTGGTGTTCGCCATGGCTGGTGCTGGATGCCTCTTGGGCGGCGCCATTTTCTGGCTGAGCCGACCCCGTGCCGGTGTGTCCGGGTCCGTATGATGAACGGGCAAGATTAACCGGTCAAGATGCCTTGGAACGAGGCCGAAAAGAGAGTGAATGCCACCATGGAGCTCTACGGAGCCCTTATGATGGTCTTTCCCACGCATCGATAACGAAAAAAGTGAGAAAGCAGCGTCGATGAAGCTGATCCGCAACCGATCCATCAAGGCCAAGCTGACCGCCATCATGGTGCTCACCTGCAGCACGGTCCTGGTGCTCGCCTCGGTGGCCCTGGTGACGGGCGAGCTGATACGGCTGCGCTCCACCATGCACGACAACCTGTCGACACTGGCCGGCGTGCTGGGAACCAACTGCGCGGTGGCGCTCACGTTCCATGATCCGCGGTCGGCGGAGGAGACCCTCGGGGCTCTGAGTGCCGTGCAGAACGTTCTGTCGGCACGCATCGAGGACCGGTCGGGGCGGGTTTTTGCCAGGTATACGGCGAAAGATGGAGCGGCCGGGTCGAGCCGGCAGGTCGAGGGGGCCCCGGGCTGGCTGCCCAGGATGCTGGGCTCGATGTTCGGCGATGTCCTCGAGGTTTCCAAGCCGATTTTCCTCGACAGCGACGTCATCGGACGCGTCGTGATCCAGTCGAATCTGCAGGAGTTCAGAGATCGGCTGCGCTGGTATGGCGGCGTCCTCGGCATCGGGATCCTGGTCTTCATCGCCATTGCCTCCCTCATCTCCCTCGTCTTGCAGCGGGCCATCTCCCGCCCCATTTCCCACCTGGTCCAGACCATCGAGCATGTGTCGGAGCACGGAGATTACTCCAGGAGAGCAGTCCGAAGCACCGACGATGAGCTCGGAATCCTGATCTCGGGGTTCAACGGGATGCTCGCCAGGATTCAGGAGAGCGATCTCGACCTCAAGCGACACCGGGAGCACCTGGAGGAAGAGGTCGCCGCCCGGACGGCGGAGCTGTCCAGGTCCAACCGGGAGCTGGAGCGGACGGTGCTGCAGCTCAACATCGCCAAGGAGGCCGCCGAAGCCGCGAGCTTCGCCAAGTCGCAGTTCCTGGCCAACATGAGCCACGAGATCCGCACGCCCATGAACGGCGTCCTGGGGATGGCGGAGCTTCTGATGGGCACGGATCTCAACGAGAAGCAGCTCGGCATCGCCCAGACAGTCTTGAGATCGGGGGAGACTCTGCTGAGGGTGATCAACGACATTTTGGACTTCTCGAGGATCGAGGCTGGGCGCATGAGCCTGGAGAGCATCGAGTTCGATCTGCGTGAAACGGTGGAGGAGGCCGTCGAGCTTCTGGCGGAAAGCGCTCATCGCAAGGGGCTCGAGCTCACCTTGCAGGTGCAGGACATTCCTGTGTCCGTCGTGGGAGACCCGGGCCGCTTTCGGCAGATCGTGACCAACCTGGTCAGCAATGCCATCAAGTTCACGGACACCGGGGAAGTACGGGCTCGGGTGCTTCTCCTGGAGGAAGTCGGGGACACGGCGGTCATTGGATTCGAGGTCCGGGACACGGGGATTGGCATCGAGGAAGGGGCGCAGGATCAGATCTTCGACGCTTTTTCCCAGGCCGACGGCTCCATGAGCCGGAGATTCGGCGGAAGCGGTCTGGGGCTGGCCATTTCCAGACAGCTCGTCGAGATGATGGGAGGGAGCATTTCCGCCGAGAGCGCTCCCGGTGAAGGGAGCACGTTCCGCTTCAGCATCCGGCTGGGAAAGGGCTCTTCCGGGCCCCGGGACTTCGTGTCCTCGGGGATGCCGTCCGCCATGAGCCCTCGAAAGGTGCGGGTGCTCATCGTGGACGACAGCGAGACCAACCGGGCCATTCTCCACGAGCAGGTGGTGTGCTGGGGCTTCGAGAACGGCATGGCGGAGGATGGCGGTCAGGCCCTGTCGGTACTCAGGAGGGCCGCCCAGGAAGGGAAGCCCTACCAGATGGCCATTCTCGACATGGTGATGCCCGGCATGGACGGCATCGAGCTGGCTCGCGAGATCAGGATGGACTCGGCCATCGCGGATACCCGCCTCCTGATGCTGACTTCCATGTCCAGCAGCCGGGACGGCCTGGATGTGGGCGGGCTGGGTATCACCGCCTGTCTGACGAAGCCCGTGCGGCAGTCCCACCTGCTGGAAGCCCTCATGGCCATGGCGCGGGGATTGCCCGGGCCGGATGCCCGGCCGACGGGTCCGGCGCCGGCTTCCGAGCCCGATTTGCCCGCTTTCATGGGCCGCATTCTGCTGGCGGAGGACAATCCCGTGAACCAGGAAGTAGCGCGGGCCATGCTCCTGAGTCTCGGCGTCGAGCCGGAAGTGGTGGCCAATGGTGTTGAAGCCCTCGATGCCCTGTCCCGGCAGAGCTATCACTTGGTTCTGATGGATTGCCAGATGCCGGAAATGGACGGATACGAAGCCACCCGCCGGATCAGGGAGCTGGAATCCCGACGGGACAGCCACAATGGCTCGCCCCTGATGCACTCCCTACGGATCCCCATCGTGGCCCTCACGGCCCATGCCATGACGGGGGACCGGGAGAACTGCCTCCAGGCCGGCATGGACGACTACCTGAGCAAGCCGTTCAGCCGGGATCAGCTCAGGGAGATCCTGGCTCGATGGCTTCCCTTCACGAGCGACCCGGATCCAGGAGGACCCGAGACCGGCACCGACTGATGCCCCGCGATTCTGGCTGGAGCTGTACATGCGTGGACGAGTGCTCATCCTGATGCTCCTGACGATCTGCCTGGCTCCTCTCGGTGCCGCCGCCCCTTCGGTGGGTGCCCCGCTGGAGGGGGAAGCTCCTTTCCGGCCCGGTGAGAGGCTGACCTACCACCTCTCCTGGGAGCTCATCCCGGCCGGTACGGCCTGGATGGAGGTCATGCCTGACCGGGAATTCCAGGGTCGGGAGGCCCATCGCTTCGTCATGACGGTTCAGACCAATGCCTTCTTCGATCGATTCTACAAGGTTCGAGACCGGCTTGAATCCTACACGGACCGGCCCATGAGGCGGGCTCTGCTCTTTCGCAAGACCCAGCAGGAAGGGAAGCGCCACCGCAACATCGAGGTGATCTTCGACTGGGACCGCATGCAGGCCGAGCTCTCTAACTTCGGCAAGAAGCAGAAGCCCGTCGCCGTCCTGGACGGCGCCTTCGACCCCCTTTCGGTTCTCTACGCCTTTCGACTCCTGCCCCTGGAAGAGCACAAGGTTCTGGAGCTGCCGGTGAGCGACGGCAGGAAAGCCGTCATGGGCAGGGTTCGGGTTGCCGCGAGGGAGCGTGTGAGGGTGATGGGCCGGGACTACCAGGCCTTTGTGCTGGAGCCCGATCTCAAGGATCTGGGGGGAGTGTTCCGCAAGAGCCAGGAAGCCAGCCTGCGCATCTGGGTGACGGATGATGAGGCCCGGATCCCCGTGAAGGTGACGAGCAAGGTGGCCGTCGGCTCCTTCGTGGCGGAGCTCCAGGATGCGCGCCCCGGCTCCCCGTGAATCACCGGCCGGCGGGCTGGACGGTGGCCCGCGCCAGCCGGTGGCTCAGGGATCGGGTGCCAGCCCCGAGGGGCAAGGGGCCCGATCAGTTCGAGCTGGGGCTGCCGAGAAAGGGGGAGTACTTCTTGTCGGTTCCCAGGATGTGCTTCTGGAGCCAGTCTGTCAGGAATTTCATCACATCCAGGGTGAGCATGGCTCGGCCTGACTTGAACTGCTGTTCGAGCTCCACGACCTTCGTGGTCATTTTCTCATGAATGAGCCGGTGCTCGTGGTATTCGGGGTAGCCACAGGCTTTCATGAGCCGCTCCTCCGCCGCGAAGTGTGTCTTGGTGTACGCGATCACCTGCCCGAGGATCAGCCCCAGGGCTTGCTTGCCTTTCCCTTCCCGCATGGCGTCATCCAACTGGCCGACGAGGCCGATGAGGACACGATGCTGGTCATCCAGGTCCTTGACGTTGACCCGGTATTTCTCGTTCCAGACGAATGATGACATGGTCGACTCCTTCCTTGCGGTGAATGATTCCGGGGCAAGGACTCTCCCCCCCTCCTGTTATGTCTGGTCTTCCTTCGGACTGAAGCTCCTCACGGGATGGTGGTGCTGGCTGCTGGCGGGCATCGGGCGAGCGAGGCTCGACCCCGGGGCCCGGAGCAGTCACGTGGTGATATCGGTAGCGGGGAAGACTGACTTGAGGGGACACCGCCGATGCCTGGAAAAAAAATCAGGAAGTCCTCAACCGCCGGCCCGCCGCAAAAGCCCGAACGGGGCCGGGGATGGACTGGATGCGCATCCCGCCTCCCTCGCGCTCCTCGGGCCCGGCGCGGGCCACGCGCTTTTCCGTTGTGGACCGGCTGACGGTGCAGTAGAAATACCCTGCCTGGGAAGGGAGATCCATTGGGCGCGCGGTTTCCGGCGCTCCGCCTCTTTTCCGGGGCGAGCCCATGGGGCAGGGGGAGCCTGATGTTCGGTGCAACGGGGAAAAGATTCTTTCGAGCGCTGCCTCCGGCGGTGACGGGTCTCCTCCTCTGTGCCGCGGTCTGCCTCGCCGTGCTGGGCCTGCGGCAGGCCGGCCGGCTCCAGCCCCTGGAGCTGGAGCTCCACGACCGCTTCCTGGCTTTCACGGCCCCACCCCATCACCGGGATCCGCGGATTCTCCTGGTGACGGTCTCCGAGGCCGACATCCAGGCCCAGTCGACCTGGCCCCTGCCCGACGGGACCCTGGCCCGCCTGCTCTCCAATCTCCAGAAGCATGAGCCGCGAGCCATCGGGCTCGACATTTACCGGGACATCCCCGTGCCGCCGGGAGGCGAGGCCCTCGAGGGGGTTTTCGTCCAGAACCGGAATATCGTCACGGTGCGCAAGCTCAGGGACCGTTTTTCCCCGGGGGTGCCCGCGCCCTACATGGTCACCGATCCGGGCCTCACGGGCTTCAACGACCTCCTGGCGGACCCCGACGGCGTGGCGCGCCGCGGGCTCCTTTACCTGGACGACGGCCGCGAGGTCACGCCGGCCTTCTCCCTCCTCCTGGCCCAGCTCTACCTGCAGCACGAGGGGATTCTCCCCGAGGCGGACCCAGCCCGCCCGGAATGGCTCAGGCTGGGCCGAAGGAGCTTCGTGCCCCTGGAGGCCGATGACGGTCCTTACGTGGGCGCCGACGTGGGCGGCTACCAGTTTCTCCTCGACTTTTCATCCATCGTTTCGGGCTTCAGCTCCATCTCCCTGGGGGAAGCGCTGGCCGGGAGCTTCCCTCCCGACCTGGTCCGGGGCAGGGTGGTGCTCATCGGGTCCTGGGCCGAGAGCACCAAGGACCTTTTCCTGGCGCCCGTGACCCTCGATCGCACCGGGAGCCGGATGATGTCCGGGGTGGAGCTCCACGCCAGTGTCGTGAGTCAGCTTGTCGATGCGGCCCTCACCGGCCGCCGGGGTCTCTCCTTTTTCGGGGCGGCCGGGGAAGCCCTGTTGATCTGCGCCTGGGGGCTCCTGGGGTGCGGGCTGGGCACGCGGGCCCGGTCCCTGGGGTGGTTCGTCCTCTGGAACGGGGCGGCCCTGGGTGCCCTGTTCTGCGGGAGCCTGCTCCTTTTCGTCAAGGGGATCTGGGTGCCGGTGGCGCCCCCGGCCATGGCCGAATCCGCCACCGCCACCCTGCTTACGGCCTGGCTGGCCCATCGCGAGAAGGTCGAGCGGGCACAGCTCATGCGGATGTTCTCCTGCCACCTGTCGCCCGAGGTGGCCGAAAGCCTTTGGGGCCAGCGGCAGCAGTACCTGGAGGGGGGGAGGCCCCGGGCCCAGGAGATCACCGCCACGGTGATCTTCACCGACCTGGCGGGGTTCACGCCCGTGGCGGAGAAGCTGGACGCACAGACCCTCATGGACTGGCTCAATGAATACATGGCGGCCATGACCCGCATCGTGATGGATTCAGGCGGGGTGGTCAACAAGTACATGGGGGACGCCATCATGGCGCTTTTCGGCGTGCCCGCCCCCCGTGTCGGCGAGGAGGAGGTGGCGCGGGATGCCCGAAGCGCCGTGCGGTGCGCCCTGGCCATGCGGGAGGAGCTGGAGCGGCTCAACGCCCTGTGGGTGACCCGGGGCCGTTCGGCCATGAGGATGCGCATCGGCGTCCACACGGGACCCCTCATGGTCGGATGTATTGGCTCCGAGGATCGTTTGGAGTATACGGTCATCGGAGATACGGTGAACGTCGCCGCGCGCCTGGAGAGCTTCGACAAGGCGCTTGACGGGGAGAGCACCTGCCGGATCCTCATTTCCGAGCCCACCCGCTGCCGATTGGACGGCACCTTTGCCACCGACTCCGTGGGGCGGGTCCAGCTCAAGGGAAAGGGCCGTGAGCTTTCCATCCACCGGGTCGTGGGCTTCCAGCCCGCGCTGCCGCAAGGAGGAGCGGAGCCGGGAGCCAATCCAATGGACCGTGAAGACCGCAGCCGTGGGGCTTTCGGGTTTAAATGACCGAGTATTGGTTGAAGTCTCCCAACGAGGGAGGAGTGTGGACTCGCAGCCAGGTCTGCCTGGCTTCATGAATCAGGAGGATGAGCATGAGCCGAGCCAAGCTCTCGGATGCGGCAATGGGGATGATCTTCGTGGTCATGGCATGGGGACTTCCCGCCTCCGTATCCGCCCAGGGCGGCCAGGGGGGGAGCCCACCTCCCGCCAGGCCCGCAGAATCCAGCGTCACGGCGAGCCGTCCCTCGACGGCGCCCCCGGTGGTCTACAAGCCGCCCCTGCGGGGCGCTCCGGCCGACCGCATCGGCGGCGGCACCCGGGCCTTCGGCCCCGAGGAGCTTCCCCAGGTCGTGGTCCTGGCTCCGGACCACATGGGTCTCACGACCCAGCCCCGACCTAATCTTTACTGGTATATCTCCCGGCCCACCAGCCTGCGGATCGATTTCAGCCTGCGGGAGGAGCAGACGGGAGGCACCATCCTGGAGACCACGCTGCCGCCGCCCCAGACGGTGGGCATCCAGCGCATCGCCCTGTCGGAGCTGGGCGTGGAGCTGGCCGCCAGTAAGGACTACCGGTGGATCGTCACCGTCGTCGTGGATCCCCAGCGTCGTTCGAGGGACGTGTTCTCGGCGGGCATGATCCGGAGAGTGGATGGACCCAGGCTGCCGACCGACCGGATCCAGGGCGGGGACAAGCTCCTGACTGCCGCCTGGTACGCGGGGGAGGGGCTCTGGTACGACGCCCTGGAAGCCATCGGCCAGGCTGTCGAGGCGGAGCCCGGGGACCGGACGCTCCGGACCGTGAGGGCCACCCTCCTGGACCAGGTGGGCCTCTGCCAGCCGGCCCGGCACGAAATGTCCCAGTGAGGGCCGGTGCCCCGCCGACCTCCGCGCCATGAAGGATGTGCCGGTGCCGCTGGGGCCGCCGTCCCCTCAGCGAAGGAGGAGCTGGTGCAGGATGGCCCCGGCGAGCCAGATCCCCGAGGACAGGGCGAGGGTTGTGGGAAAGGGGATGCCCTTGCGGAAGCACCAGGTGGCCGTGATGAAAAAGAGGGCACTGGGCACGATGCCCCAGACCACGCCCTGGGTGAATGCGGCCAGGCGGGCGCGGTCATCGGGACTTTCGGAATGGAGCCAGAAGAGCACGAGAAGCGTCGTGATGGGCATGGTGGCGATGAGGCCGGCCAGGGACGGGTATCGCCTTCCCATGGCGGTGCACGCGGTGATGACGGCGACGGTGATCAGGAGCTTGATGGCGGTCTGCATGGGGGGCTTCTGGCTCCCGGTTTCTGGTTTCCGGTTTCGGACTCCGGGTTGTGGCGTGGGAAGGCGCGGGGGATGGAGTGCCCGACCCGGGAATCATCCCCATGATGATGCAAAACGGCCCGGAAGGGCAAGAGGAGATGACGGAACGATCTCCCGGGGTCGAGCCCTCATCTCTACGGACGGGCGACGGGAGGAGAGGGTGTGGACCCGAAGGTGAAAGCAGCCATCGAGAATGCGGTGAGAACCGAGCCCTTCGCCCGGGCCCTCGGCATGGAGCTCCTGGAGCTGGCTGAAGACCGTTCCCTCGTGGAGATGACCTACATTCCCGAGCAGATGGACAACATCTACGGCCGGACCCACGGCGGGGCCGTCTTCGCCCTCATCGATGAAGCCTTCGAGACCGTCTGCCAGACGGATGGGACCATCGCCGTGGCTCTCAATGTGAACGTGACCTACGTGAGCAGCCCCGAGCCGGGTGCGCGGCTGCGGGCCGAGGCCGTCCAGGTGAGCCGTACCCGGAAGACGGCCCTCTACGACATCAAGGTCACCGATCAGAACGGCCGCCTCGTGGCCTCCTGCCAGGCCCTGGCCTTCCGCACCGGCAAGCCCATTCCATTCCTGTGAGCCTCCGCGCATCGGGCGGCGGCAAGCTTGATGGATCCCTGCCTCGCCAAAGTCCGCCCGCGCGGTGTCACGAACCGACCGAGGGGAAGATCAGGGGCGCGGGTCGGCCGGGATGCCGAGGGGCAAACAGGCCTGGGGGAAGACCGGGATCACTGCCTTGATAAGCTTCTCGCGACACTGGCTGGGTAATCGAGCCTTTGAAATGGTCCTGACCAGGATGGGAGCCCAGTGGAATGAGCACGGATTGGAGCTACCCCGGGAGCAAATGGTGGAAGTTTGATTTCCATGTTCACTCGCCGGCCTCCCATGACTATGGCCGAGGCGATGAGGGCATCCGGCAGACCACCTCGGAAGAGCTCTGGCTCCGGAAAGCGATGCAGGCTGGCCTGGATTGTGTCGTTGTGGCGGACCACAATTCCGGTGCCTGGATTGACCGGCTGAAGCAGGCGTACGAACAGTTGAGTGAGGCGAGCCCAAGGCCGAAATGGTTCAGGCCATTGGTCGTTTTCCCTGGTACGGAAATCACCATCTCTGACAGTACTGGTCGAGTTCATTTATTGGCCGTGTTTGATCCCGAAAAACACGATGGAAGCAAGGTTACGGGTGTTCTCGGGGCCTGTGGCATCACATCGGGGCATGGCGACGACAGGACTACCTCCACAACCACCTCGTTCACTGCAACAGTCAAAGAAATTCAAAATGCCGGTGGGATTGCCATTCCCGCCCACATCGACGGGCGCCAGGGTCTGCTGGAGCACGCAATCTCTCTGACTCCTGATCTCGAAAAAAGCTTACGCTGCATCTTTGCCGCGGAGCTCTGCGATCCTGGTGCCTATGACGATGTCGATCCATCACTCAAGAAAGCGATGGATCGCCTGGCAGTCCTTGCGGGCTCGGACGCCCACAAGCCGGACGAAATCGGCCGGCATTTTTCGTGG
>JALOPI010000087.1 GCA_025453975.1 Syntrophobacteraceae bacterium | reverse complement strand
AACCCTTTCAGCTTCGGTCTGGCTCCTTTGCAGCTCTCTGGCCCTTTGCTTGATCGACACCCCTCACCCTGCCCTCTCCCCTCGAGGGGAGAGGGTCTTACCGGTTCGGACGGCCTCCCTCTTTACCGGCACCTCTCTCCCCGCCAGGGGAGGGTTTCTTCAGTTGCAGTGGAGCTCGGATGGCGGGAACCTGGCCCAGAATCCCCGGGCGGAAATGATCATTTAGATCGGCTGGCTCCCAAGCTCGAGCTTGGGAGCCAGCAAACCAGAGAGGCTGGAGCTTGGGAGCCACCAGCGAACCAGGAACTAGAAACCCGAAACCATCTTCCGCATGTGATTCCAAAGCTCCACCACCGCTGCCCTGGCCGGTCCGTCCCCGTATTCGACGATGGTTTTTCCCTCCACCTGGGCATGGGTGAACGCGGGGTCGAACGGAAGATACCCGGCGAAGTCGCAGTTTCTTTCCCGGCAGAGCGACTCGATGGCGCGGGCGGTCTCCCAGTGCAGGTCGGCCTTGTTGACGCAGACCGAAACGGGCACCTGGAAATGGTTGGAGAGATCCGCCACCCGGGCGAGGTCGTGAAGCCCGGAGACCGTGGGCTCGGCCACGATGAGCACCGCCGAGGCGCCCCCCAGCGAGGCGATGACGGGGCAGCCGATGCCCGGGGGGCCGTCGGTGATGATCCCCTTCAATCCCATTTCCCCCGCCATGTTTCGCGCTTCCTTGCGGACCAGCGAGACGAGCTTGCCCGAATTCTCCTCGGCGATCCCCAGCCGGGCGTGGACCAGCGGCCCGAAGCGGGTTTCGGAAATGTACCATTCACCGCAGAGGTTTTCGGGAAAATCGATGGCTCCAAAGGGGCAGAAATGGACGCAAACGCCGCAGCCCTCGCACTGGAGCCCGTCCACCACGAACCCCTCGGAGACCGCTCCATACCGGCAGCGGTCGATGCACTCGCCGCACCCGGTGCAACGCTCGGGGTCCACGACGGCCTTGTGCCCCGCCCAGAATTCATGCCGCATGACCTTCCGCGGAGCCATGAGCAGATGGAGATCGGCTGCGTCCACATCGGCATCGCAGAGCACCTTCCTTTCAGCCAATGCGGCGAATGCGCCGACGATGCTGGTCTTCCCCGTTCCTCCCTTGCCGCTCAAAACCACCAGCTCAACCATCGTGGAAACCCTCCGAAAAGCGCTTCAAATCAGTTCGTGCGTTGGACATGAATCTCGACGGCGCGGAAGCTCAACAGCCTTGAAGGTGGTTCCTGATGGAATCATTGAGCCCCAGCATCCTCTCCTTCCACCGGGAGAGGACCTCCACCAGGAGATCTCCCCGGGCATAGGCTTCGGCCGCCTCGCGCTCGAACGGGATTTCCAGGAGCAGCGGGATGCTCTCCCGCTCCGCGTAGTGCCGAATGCGGTCGTCGCCGACGTCGGCGCGGTTGACGACGATGCCCATGGGGAGGCCGAGCTTTCGGGCGGCCCCCACGGCCAGTTCGAGGTCGTTCAGGCCGAAGGGGGTGGGCTCCGTCACCAGGCACAGGTAATCGGCTCCCCGCAGGGAGGTGATCACGGGACACGAGGTGCCCGGAGGGGCGTCGACGATCACCAGTCCATCCGGGGAGGCTCCCTGGCGCACGCGCCGGATCAGCGGAGGCGCCATGGCCTCGCCCACCCTGAGCTTCCCCTGGATGAGCCGGACTTCACCCCGCTGTCCCCTTTCCAGGATGCCCAGCAATCGTTTTCCGGGCAGGACGGCCTCTTCCCGGCACACCGCGAAGCACCCGCCGCAACTGTGGCAGAGCTCGGGAAAAGTCAGGACCGTCCTGGTTTCGGGAAGGACGGCCAGGGCGTTGAACTGGCAGATATCCTGGCACTGGCCGCAAAAGGAGCACCTGGCCGGATCGATCTCGGGAACCTCGGCGAAGACCTCCTCGCGCCCGGTGATGGACGCCTTGAGAAAAAGGTCCACATTGGGCTCCTCCACGTCACAGTCCAGGAGCTGGACCGGCGCATTCAGAGCAACGGCAAGGTTGACGGCAAGGGTGGTCTTGCCGGTCCCCCCCTTGCCGCTGGCGATGGCGATGATCATCGGTTGTGCCTCCACTTCAACATCCACTCGTGCACGGCGGCGCGCACCGTCTCGGCGGCCAGGTCGGCGCAGTGGGCCTCCTCATCGGGCACCTGTCCCAGGACGGACACAATGGACTCTCCCTCGATCCCGGCGGCGTCGTCCAGGGTGCGCTTCTCGGCGAGCCTGGCGGCGACGTGGCCGCAGAGCCGGCTGAACCGGCATCCATTGGTGAAGAAGCTCGCCTCGGTGATCCGATCGCCGTCGACTCGAAGATAGATTTCCATGGTTTCTCCACATTTGCCGGTGATCGTTGCCGAGGCGCCGGCGTCGGCCAGCCGCTTCATGTTCTCGGGCACCGGGTCCGGCCCGGGGGACGCCCCATCCCGTGAGTGGTCGTCCCCCTTGGAAATCCGGCTGGTGACTTCCCGCATGACATCTTCCATGGATCCCCGCATGGCCCGGCCCCCGTCAATGGTCGCAGACGTTGGCGCCCGTGGTGAGCTCCCCGGCCAGGTACTGGCGGATCAGCTCCTCGGGCTCCAGGTTCGGGGCCCCCGTCACCACGTGGATGTTCCGTTCCGAAAAGAGGTGCAGCGCCCTCTGCCCCATGCCCCCCGCCAGGATCAGGCTCACGCCCCGCTCGCCCAGCCAGCGGGGAAGCAGACCCGGTTCGTGGGGCGGCGGCGTGACGATCTCCTTGCCGTCGATCTTCCCATCATGAACATCCACGATGGCAAACTGCTCGCAATGGCCGAAGTGATTGGTGAGGCGCCCTTCGGCCAGGGGGACGGCCACCTTGAAGGTATGGTCGCCATCGGGCACCGCCACCGTCCGGGCTTCCTGCTCGGCCTTGCCCGGAAGGGTGGCGCACCGCTCCATGACCTGGGTGATCAGACCTTCCAGGGCCTTCATGAAGTGGCTCCCGTCGGGGCTCTCGAAGAGCGTCCGCCCCACGTCCCCCGCCTGCACGACCCTCGGCTCGAAGGGCAGGCTGCCGAGCAGGTGAACGTTCATGGCCTCGGCGGTCCTCGCGCCGCCGCCTTTCCCCAGGATCGGCGTCTCCTGGCTGCAGTGGGGGCAGATGAAGCCGCTCATGTTCTCCACCAGGCCCAGAATGGGCATGTGGACGTGCCGGCAGAAGTTGATGGATTTTCTCACGTCGGCCAGGGAAATTTCCTGGGGCGTGGTGACGATGACGGCGTGGGCGTCGGGTATGGTCTGGGCGATGCTGATGGGCTCGTCACCGGTCCCCGGCGGCGAATCGATGATGAGATAATCCAGCTCCCCCCAGTCCACGTCCGCGATGAACTGCCTGATCACACCGTGCTTCACGGGCCCCCTCCAGATCACGGCCGAGTCGCGGTCCTCGAGGAGACACTCGATGGAGACCACCTGGAGACGGTCGTTCACGGCGTGAGGCAGCATGCGCTTGTCCTCGCCGATGTGGAAGATGCCGCTCACCCCGAGCATCCGGGGAATGGACGGACCGTGCAGGTCCACGTCCAGAAGGCCGACCCGGTGGCCGAGCCTGGCAAGCCCATGGGCCAGGTAGGTGGCCACGCTGCTTTTGCCCACGCCTCCCTTGCCGCTCATGATCAACAGTTTGTTCTGAATGCGCTTGAGCTGATCGCGAAGCCGGACGTCATCCGGCGACTCCGGCCCATGACTGCACGAACCGCTTTGACAGGAACCCATGGTGAAATTCTCCTCTCGGATTGAAAATGAAACGATGCCGTTGCCCGATGTCGCGAGACACCAATAGGGCAAGGACCATGCCACGCCCCGGCAGCGGCCATAGCCCTGCCCGCCTCAAGCCCCCATACCTCTTCAGCCCTTAGCCTATCGCCCCTAGCCTTTCGCCTTTCCCCTTTCGCCTTTCCCCTTCCATCCCCGGATCGATTCCCGCAAGATGGGAACAAAATGCACCGTCACCATGACTGAAAGGGGTACGAAATGTTCCATAACTTGCATGGGATCTTTCTTTTCTCAATTCACCGCAAAGACGCCAGGAACGCAAAGAAAGACCGGCATGGACCCTTTGCGGCCTTTGCGTCTTTGCGGTGAGAAAGAAAAGCAGTTCAAACTCAAAGAGTATAGGAGCTTTTCAGAGCATTTCCCGGCGAAAAACCAGGAGGGAGAGGCCGCCTATTGGCGGACCATGGCGTGCCGGCACAGGGGGCACAGCACCTGGGTGCACGGGATGCCCCGGCGGTGTGGAGCGGTATTCCCGCAAAGGGGGCAGACGCAGACTCCGCCCGGACCACCCCTGTCCCTCGTGGCCTGACCGGTCTTGGAGGCGCCCATTCGAGCGCCGCCCGCCCTCGTTCGCGGCTCCGGCGGACCTTCGCCGGAGCCGGGCTCCCGGCATGGGGCTCCGCCTGGAGCGTATCCCCCGCGATACCTTCGCGGTCCCTGGCAGCCGGGCAGCCAGAAGCGCGGCTGGTCCAGTTCCCGGCTTCCAAAGGCATGGACCACCTCGTCGATCTCACCCGCCACGCCGGCAATGATGCTCAGGCCGATCTGCTCCCCGTAGGCCAGGAGATCGGGGCTCAGGGCTCCGCAAATGAGGACCAGCACTCCTCGCCGGCGCAGGGCTTCCAGCCGGTTGAACGCCGTCAGCTGTCCCAGGTCCATTTCCTCCTGGAACTGGATTGGGGCCGGACCGCCCCCCGAAAAGATGCGAACCCTGGAGCACCAGTTGAACACGGGGGCCACGCGGGTGCGCAGCACGGGAATGGCCAGCAGGGGGTTGTTGTCGTCCATGAGGTCTCCGGTTCGAAGGTCCTTTGCGGGAGGAAACGGGTGGTCTGAAAGATGTTTCAAATTTCAAGTTTCAGGTTTCATGCTTCAGGTTCAAGAGGGCTGTTGCGCCCTGGCCCTCCTGTCTGTCAGGGCGCGGCGTGAAGGCATCGCCAACCTGATTGAGAGAGCGGCGGCGTTCATGACCTTCTCCATCACCCGGTTTCAGAGAGCCGAATTGAAACAAAATCCAGGCCAATATGGATGAGGCGGCTGATCGGCAAGGGACCCACCCGGTCGTGACAGGAAGGCCCCACATGTCTCGCGCCACCTTGGGTGCGGATTCCATCCTGGTACGATCCTTGATTGTGTCAGACGAGACATTCGGCCAAAAGGACGGGGAGCAATGCCCTTGAAATGAGCTCATTGACCCGGCGGGGCCGGATGCCATGGGCCAGGCGAAGATTGCCCGTGCCACCCCTCAATTCAACAGCATTGGAGGCGGAGGGGCACCCGAAACAATGAAGAACGGCTCACGGGGGCTGCTTTTCAACTCGAAACTTGAAACCTTAAACTTGAAACTCTTCATTGAGAGGGAGAAATGCCATGAGAATTGCGGTCAGCGCCGGCAGCCCGGATATGGACGCGCAGGTGGACCCTAGATTCGGACGCACCACCTATTTTCTGGTGGTGGACTCGGAAACCCTCGACTTCGAGGCCGTGGAAAACAAACAGAACCTTCAGGCCGTTCAGGGGGCCGGAATCCAGGCCGCCACCCTCGTGGCCCGATCGAAGGCCCAGGCCGTGCTCACCGGCCACTGCGGCCCCAAGGCCTTCAAGACCCTGCAGGCCGCGGGCATCCCGGTGGTCGTGGGGGTGAGGGGAACCGTTCGCGAGGCGGTGCGGAGCTTCTCCAGGGGCGAGCTGTCCTATGCGTCGGCTCCGGATGTCGAGGGCCACTGGGCTTGAAGGCGGGTCGACCCTGCTGTCCGAGAGCACCTTTTTGTCATTTCGAACGGAGCACGGCGGAGGGAGAAATCTCGTGACCTCGTGGTGTCACGATGAACGAGACTGCTCCCCTTCGCTCGAAATGACGGTTCTCGGACGGCTTACCGGCCCTTCCTGAAGACTTGGTGCCCCCAGAGCCATTCGTCTCTCCACACCTCGACGAAGCCCAGGTCCTCCAGGGCCTCGAAGGTCGGATTGAAATCGAGGGTCACGTGGTGGGGGCGGTCCTCGTCCCGCTCCGCGTGAAAGCGTCCGAAGAGGAATCCCCCCGGCTTCAGGGCTTTCCCTATCGTCCGGACCGCATCCCGGGGATCGACCAGGTGCTCGAAGACATCCATGGCCGCGGCAAAGTCGAAGGCGGCCTCGGGCAGCGCCGACTCCCTCAGGTCGATGTGAGCCGCCCGGAGTCCCCTTCTCTCGAACCGCCATCGGCTGAAGCCCAGGGATGCCGGGCTGATGTCCGCGAGAGTCACATTGAATCCGTGGCGGGCAAAAAGAATCCCCCCGGACCCAACGCCGGATCCAAAATCGAGAAAATCCCGGCATCCCTCTCGTCCCGCGAGCTCCAGGGCGTTGACATAAGCCAGCGGCGACGAATCCTCCGAAAGGGTGTGCCACCACATGAGCTCATGGATCATCGCCTCGCTGTCCTCGTAGAACCGCTCGACGGACTCCCGGCTCAGGTCCTTCACATTCCGCTGCCACTCCGCCTTGACGCCGGCAACCGCATCCAGACACCGGCATCGGATTTCCTCCCTGTCCCCGTTTCCGGTGTACAAGCCGATCTCGGAAACGATGCTCTCCTCGAGGTCATCGAAACCCTCCAGGAGAAGGGCCCGGGTCCAGGCGCGGCCGTGCTCCCCCACGAGCCGCTCCTGCTCCCGGTGGAAATCCTCGGCGGAAAGCCGCCCTTCTTCAACATGGCGCCACAATGTTTTCAATCGGTCGGGCAACAGGTCTTCCATGGCATCTGCCTCCATGTTCCGGTTGGCGGGAGATCGGTTCGGCGGCCTTCGGACCCGGGTCGGGCCACGTTAACCATCCGTATCAACAGGGTAAACTTCCCAGTAATGCAGGTTCTGAGAGCTTAGCCTGCTTTTTTTGGCCCCGAAAAAGCCGCTGTAAGGAAACTGTGTCTCCTGAAGCCGGCAGTCATCCGCCGACTCAATGACTTTGCGTCCCTTTGCCCGCAAACCGAGCTGATTCTTGATCCCTGTCACAAATCCCTTGTTTCCCACGGCAATGCTCTCCGTCCACTTGCTGTCTCTCCCACTCCTCCCCCTTGCAAGGGATTCCTCGACCCAGCCTCTGTGAAAGCTTTGGAGAAGGTCCATGGATGGGATGTGGAGCAGGTCCCGGAGGCACTGGTGATCAATCAGAGTGTATCTCATGCGAGGCTGCTGGATCTCCCCGTACCCACTCTCCACCCACTCACTCGGATGCTTTACCGCACCGGCACGCACCATGTTCAAATCCATATAGACCAGACACTGCACGAGATGCTCACCTGTCTCGACAGCCGTGGCATGGTAGCGGTCTTCCCAGAACGCTCCCTTGCGACCTTTCCTCTGGTTGTATTCCTGGGCGGTTCTGCCTGCAACCAGCTGCATGGATCTCGAGATCACCTCATGCTCGCCGCGATCGAAAACCAGAAGATGGATATGATTGGAAGTGGCTACGTAGCTTAAGATGCACAATCCGTATCGCTTCTTGGCCTCGAACAGCCAGTGAAGCCATCTCCTGCGATCCTTCCCGAACTTCAGCAGAAACTCCCTTTGATGGCAGCGATGGGTGAGGTGCCAAACATATCCCGGAATGTAGTGGCGCTTTGCTCTGGCCATGGGCGCTCTCCAGCTTAGAGGCCTATTTTCATGCCCGAAAAGCTGTCTTAAGAACAAATAAGGCCTCTAAGTTGCCGCAAGTTAAAAGGATATTAAGCACTTGGCATGGCCCGACCCCGCTCCACCCCGCTCCGCCCGCTCCGTTGGCCCGGGGCAATCTCCAGGCCGTTAGGGCGGGAACGATGACTGCCATATGTCACTTTATTCGACGTGGTGTTCCCGGACAACATCAATCAACCCTGGCACGGTCACTGATTGAGATAGCAGGAGGCCGAGAACCTTTGTTTCGGGCTAACCGTGGAGGGACGCGCGAAGAAACAGGCTGGGTAAATGGATACAAAGGGATGGTATACTGGAGACAGGACCCAATCGCAGGCGATGGGCGCACGCAGGCCCGCGATTGGGTATGTGGAGCGCGGCGCCGGAGTCCAACGACCAGGTACGGACCCGCGGAATGGTTCATGCTCGCCCGTATCGCACGGCCTAATTCAACAGGGACCACCACGGGAGCGGGATTTCGACCCGGGCGATTCTCTCAGGCCAGGTGAAGCCTCCCAACGGCATTCTCCGACTCCAGGGAGTGCTGCGGGAGCCCGAAAGCGCCCAGTTCAGGCGCAGATAAAAAAAGAAGGCCGCCCCGTTTTGGAGCGGCCTTCAATGCATTCGGTTCTCGAACCGCAAGGC
>JALOPI010000054.1 GCA_025453975.1 Syntrophobacteraceae bacterium | reverse complement strand
ATATTCATACGGCCACTTCAGAGGGGCTGTAGCTCAGTTGGGAGAGCGCTTGAATGGCATTCAAGAGGTCAGCGGTTCGACCCCGCTCAGCTCCACCAGAAAATTCGAGGGCTTGGGAGGATCACTCCCGAGCCTTTTCTGTTTGACGTACCTGTTACGAACGCGGATTGCAGATTTGCCCGGGTACGCCACCACTCAGCACGAAGGCCGGGATCTCTCCCGGTCCTCGTATCACTGTGGGCTATCCCCATGCGGCCGGCGCCAGGAATGACGACACACAGAGCCATGGCCACGATGTCCACCAGATGATGCCGTGTCTTCATCAGGATTCGAGGGTCGGGCAGTTGGGAAAAATGTTCGATGATCGCGGCGCACCCAGTCTCTGCCATAACGCGTCCTCCTGGGGATGCCGTTCACCAAGGTAGCCTCTCACATTTCGCTCGAAATGTCCTGAGCTCTTACGTGCGACCGCCCCAGCCGCCGCTTCAGGGCAATCGCATGGAATTCGTCCAGCCTCATTACAGCTCAGCACTCTAGAGTGTCCACCATTCGAGTCGTCATTCCGGCAGTCTCCTGGCCGGAATCCATGGGAAAATATCGGATGCCGGCTCAAAAACCGCCGGCATGACGAGTGGGCGCCGCCGGGGATGGAATGGGGGGCTCGCCCCGGCCTTGCCGTAACTCCCGCTCCGCCCCCTGGGACCCTTGCGGATCCCGCAGCCTGGGATTAGAAATAGTTGAGTGAAACGCGCTGTGTCAAACCAGGGAACCTTTAATCTCAGCTCAAAAAGGAGGAGGGGAGCCATGACCAAAAGATGGATCGTGCTCATGATGATCGCGGGGGCTTTCATGCCCGTCGCGGCCGGGGCGGTTTCGGACGAGGACTTCAAGGCCCTCACGACCCAGAATCTGCTGAATCTCTGCGGTGCGCCGACGAGCGACCCCCTCTACCGGGAGGCCCACAACTTCTGCCAGGGATACCTGGTGGGGGCTTACCACTACTACATGGCCGCCAATGAAGGACCCGATGGGGACAGGCTGGTCTGCTTCGGCGATCCGCCTCCATCCCGCAAGGAGGCCATTAGCCTTTTCATGGAATGGGCCAAGGCCCGTCCCGAGTACTGGACCGAAAGGCCCGTGGAGACGCAATTTCGGTTTCTCACGGAAAAATGGCCATGCAAGCGCTAACCATGGAGCCGGAAAGGAGAGTCCCATGACCAAAATGCTCATCGTGATCATGCTGTCCATCAGCCTGGCCCTTGCGGGATGCGCAGGAATGACCCAGACTCAGCAGCGCACCCTCAGCGGAGGGGCCATGGGCGCGGCCGGGGGAGCCATCATCGGTGCCATTGCGGGTGACGCGGCCGTGGGAGCCGCCATCGGAGGGGCCGCGGGTCTGGCCGGAGGCTATCTCTACGGCAAGCACAAGGAAGCCGAGGCGGACGCCTACCAGAAGGGGTACTCTCAGGGGAAACGGAGCAGGTAAGGTCCTGAGTGACTTCCAGGGGATTCCGCAGATCCCCTTCCCTTGCTCACGACATGGTCCAGCCCCTCACGAAAGTCCTGCACATGGCGGATGCCGGGGCTTGAGCAGTCATGCGACTCCCGAGTCCGCCTGCGCGTGCCGGGTGTCAGGGGCCCGCAGCTTGGGCTGAGCCTCAGGCCCAGGGCGGGGAAGGACATGGCTTCATGCCGCTCCCGGCCTTTGGGCTATTGGGATACGAGCAGATCGCAGGGGCAGTCCGCCAAAAGCTGAAGGGTAACGCTGCCCATGAGCAGACGCTCGATGAGGGATCTACCGTGCTTGCCGACCACGACGAGGTCGGCGCTCATCTCCATCGCCTTGTCGCGAAGGGTGCCGGGTATGTGACTGCCATGCTCGATGGAGAAGTGCAGATCTTGAGCATCCACTCCCGATTGTTCCATGAATCCGCGCATTTCGGTCTCGGCCTCGGAGCGGGCCTTCTCGTGGGCCTCCAGGAGGCTTCCCCGCGGGACCCCCATGGACAGCATTTCTGTCTCGAAGGGTGTCTCGAACACATGGGCCAGATGGATCTCAGCCCCGGGTGCGATGGCCCAGGCGTAAAGCCATGCCTTCAACGCATGTTTTGAGAAGTCAACCGCCACGAGCACCCGTCGGTACGCATTCTCTGCCCTGCCCCTGACGACGAGGACGGGGATCTCGATTTGCCTCATCAGGCGCTCCACCGTGGCTGCAACGGTGGATTTCCGGGCCGATTGATTGCCGCGGGCCCCCACTATCAGCAGGTCGAACCCCGCGGCCGCATCCAGGACCGCCTCCACCACATTCCCGACACACAGCTTGGGCTCGAGAGCGAGCCCCGACTGGATTTGAGCCGACATGACCGATTCCTCGAGGGAGCGCAGCGCATCGGACTCCACGGATCGGGCCAGATCCCCCGGAAGAGCAACGAAATGCTTCAACTGGTCCAGCCAGGAGGATCGGAGGACGTGAAAGGCGACAGCCCGGGATATGTCACCGGTCGCGGCGGCGATCAGGGCCGCTCGCTTCACAGCCTCTCGAGAGTCAGGGGAAAAATCCGTCGCCGCAAGAATGGATTTGAGTCGTCTCATGATGGGACCTCCCATGGTCCAGCACTGTCTCGTCCGCACCCTGTCGCATGAGCTTCCGCCAGTTCCACGTCCCCTGGAGCACAACGAACGGGATCCGGACCTGCCGCCGTTCACCGGCCCCGGGACCTTCAGGATCGGAGGCGATTCGTGGAGGGGGAAAGAATACCATAGCTGAATGCATGGGCCGATGAGGAATCGGGAGTGCGCCCGGGGAGGGTCCCATGCGCGGGACCGCGGCCGGCGAGGGCTCGCTCTCTTACGCGGGGCGCCCGAGATCCGGCAAAAATGAAGCGGCATCCGCCAGCTTTCGGTTTCTTCTCCACCGTTGTGCGATGAGTGGGGGGCCCCCCTTGCCCCAGTCCCTGGACTGTCCGCTCCATGCTCACCGTCGTTTCAGATAGTCTCGAATTGCCAGGGCCGCCGCGGCCCCTTCCCCCGCCGCGCTGACCACCTGCTTGGTGCTGCCCTTGCGCACATCCCCCGCGGCGAAAACGCCGGGCAGGCTGGTTTCCAGCATGTATGGGGGGCGCAGCTTATAGCCTACGATGTTCCGGCCCTGCTCGGGCAGATCGTGGCCAGTCAGAACGAAGCCCCATGGATCCAGGAGCACGCCTCTCCCTTCCAGAAAGCGTGTATTGGGAATGAGGCCAATGAAAACGAAGACGCCGTCGACCTCGAGGTTTTCCTCCCGGCCTGTTCGAGCATCCAGAACCTTCAGGTGAGTCAGCCTGGAGCTGGAGCCGAGGAAGGCCTTGACCTGAGCTTGAAAGCGGACTTCAATGCTCGGGTGGTTGAAGACCTCTTCCTGAATGAGGTGGGTGGCTCGAAGCTCCTTCCCTCGCACCAGGATCGTGACGTGGTCGGCGAATTTCGTCAGGAAGAGGCTCTCCTCGGCCGCGCTGTTTCCGCCGCCGATGACGGCGACGTGCTTTCCCTTGTAGAAGGGGCCGTCGCAGGTGGCACAGAAATGGACGCCAGCCCCCAGATAGTCCGTTTCACCCGGAGCACCAAGACGCCTGTAGTGGCTTCCCGTTGCGATGAGCAGCGAGCGAGCGGTGTATTCCCCGCCGCTCGAAGTCCTCACGGCGTGCAGATCGTCACGCCTCGAGATTCCCGCGATTTCATGGACCTGAAGGAGCTCGACGCCGAATCGCTCCGCCTGCCGCCGCAGTCGCTGGGAGAGCTCGGTTCCCGTCACGCCGTCGGGAAAGCCTGGCATGTTGTCCACTCTCTCCGTTCCGGCTGCCTGACCACCGAAGGCCGCCCTCTCAATGACCAGGGTATCGATGGCTTCACGAGCCGTGTACAGTGCCGCCGTGAGGCCTGCGGGCCCGCCCCCGATAACGATCAGATCATAATGAGATCGCGATGCCTCCGTTTTGAGCCCCAATTGGGCGGCCAGCTCCGCAACGGAGGGCTGGACCAGGAATGACCCATCCTCGAAGACGATGGTCGGGATGGTCCGCCTGCCTCCGGTCTTTTCCATGACGAACCGCTCAGCCTCTGCATCATCGTCGATGCTCACCCATCGGTAAGGGATTTGATGCTCTCCCAGAAACATCTTGCTGTTCCGGCAGGCTGGGCACGAGTAGGTGCCATAAACGGTGATTTTCGGTTCGGTCATGAAAGGCTCCGAATCCTGAAAGAGGTTCCTTTGCGCCCCGATCCCATGGAGGGCACGGCGGGTGGAAGGGGGGGATTCTCCATGTTGCTGAGCTGATGTCCCCCTGGAGAGGGCCAGGTGGTGGAAGAGCCCCGCCGAAAGCTCCCTCGCCCCAGGCTTCTCCCCCGAATCGGGGGCGATGGGGTCAGTGCCTGACCTGAAGTCGGAAGCATTGGAAAGGCTTCCCCTCGGGCCTCGGGAAGCCGCTCCCCGCACAAGGGTCTCACGCCGATCTCCGGCCCGGCATGAACTTTTCGAAAAGGTGCTTCACCTGCGAGAAGCCCATCTTGCGCCTGAGCATGCCCAGCTGATCCTGAAGGGGGATCCCCTTCGGGCACACGTCCTCGCAGCCGAGGAGGCCCAGGCAGCCGAATATGCCGTCTTCGTTTCCCACCACCTCGAAATACTCATCGCTGGTTCTCTCGTCGCGGGGGTCCAGCATGAACCGGGCGACGCGGTTGAAGGCAACGGCGCCCATGAACCCTTCGGGGAGCATGTTAGCCTTGCCGCAGGCCGCAACACAGCATCCGCACTCGATGCAGCGCTCCAGCTCGTAGATTTCCTCGGCCAGGACGTTGTCCATGCGCTCCTCGGGCGCCATCGGGTCGAACTGCCTGGAGGTGTGCACCCAGGACTGGACCTTCTCGTTCATTCCCCGGAACCAGGCTCCCGTGTCGACGGAGAGGTCTCCGATCAGCTTGAAGACGGGGAGGGGCATCAGGGTGATCTCGTCTGGCAGCGCTTTGGTCTTGGTGTGACAGGCGAGGTCGGGCCTGCCGTTGATCATCATGGCGCAGGAGCCGCAGATTCCTGCCCGGCAGACGAAATCGAACATCAGCGTCGGGTCCTGCTCCTCCCGGATGCGATTCAGGGCGATGTAAAGGGTCATGGCGTCGGTTTCCTCCAGAAGGTAGGAGTCCATGTGAGGAACCGAAGCCGGATCCTGGGGATTGAGCCTGAATATATTGAGCTTAAGAGTCCGTCCCATCAAAGCACCTCTTGTCTGCTTCACTCGTTTTCCAGCTTCAGGGTACAGACCTCGGGATCTTCGGTGCAGATGATCCTGCACGAGCCATAACCCCTCTCCCCCGGCGGAATCTCCCAGATCTTGGAAGGCTTCTCGTATTCCAGCGTGGGCAGCGTGTCCCCAGCCCCCTTCCAGTAAGCCAGGGTGCGCTTCAGCCAATCCCTGTCGTTGCGCTCGGGGAAATCCTCGCGGGCGTGAGCCCCGCGGCTCTCCGTTCGCATGAGCGCCCCGTAAGCGACACACAGGGCCAGCCTCAGCATCCCGGGCAGCCGAAGGGCCAGGGACATTTCGGGGCTTGCGCCTGCCGGCGACCGCCGAAGTCCGATCTTCTTCGAGCGCTCATGAATCGCCTGAAGATTGTCGACCGCCTTCTGGAGCTCTTCACCGTTTCTGAAGATTCCCACCCTTTCCATCATCTCGTTTTGCATCTCGTTCCGGATCTGGTAGGCATTTTCGCTTCCGCTCCTCCCCGAGACCAGGTCATCGATGCGCTGCCGCTGCCATTTGACGGTGTCGGCAATGACGCCTGTCTTGAATGAGGCCTGATGGCCGTCCAGGAAGCCGACAATCCTCTCCCCGACGATCCTGCCGGCCACGATGGTCTCGGCCAGGGAGTTGCCGCCCAGGCGGTTGAAGCCGTGCATGTCCCAGCATGCGGCTTCGCCGGCGGAGAAGAGGCCTTCAAGACCATAGGCGGCGCCGTCCCTGTTGGTGCGAACCCCCCCCATGCTGTAGTGCTGGGCCGGCCGCACGGGGATCATCTGGGTGATGGGGTCGACGTCGAGGAACTCGTTGCAGATCTCGTCGACCTCGCGCAGCTTGGTTTTGATGTGGTGCGCTCCGAGATGGCGAATGTCGAGCCACAGGTGTGGACCGTAGGGACTGGGGACGCCCTTGCCGATGCGCATGTGATGGGTCATCCAGCGTGAGACGACGTCCCGCGAAGCCAGCTCCTGTTTTTCCGGCTCGTAGACGTCCATGAACCGCTCGCCGTTGACGTCCTTGAGGGTCCCGCCGTCGCCCCGGCATCCCTCCGTAACCAGGATGTTGGTGGGGACTATCCCCGTCGGGTGGAACTGCACCGCCTCGGGATTGCCGATGGGGACCACTCCGGTATCCAGGGCGAGGATGGCGCCGTCGCCCGTGTTGATGACCGCATTGGTGGTTTCCCTGTACAACCGCCCGTAGCCGCCCGTGGCGATGAGGGTGGCCTTTGCCAGGTAGGCGCGGAGCTTTCCGGTCTTGAGGCAGCGTGCCACTACCCCCATGCAGGTTTCACCGTCATGGATGAGCGATATGGCCTCGACCCGGTCGTGCACCTTGACGCCGAGACGGACCACCTCGTTGTCCATGGTGAAAAGCAGGGTATGTCCCGTCCCGTCGGATGTGTAGCAGGTGCGCCATTTGGCTGTTCCACCGAAATCACGGGCCGTGATGAGCCCGGTTTTCTCCTCGGCCTCGATCTTTTCGAATTGCCTGCCGGCCTTGAAGTAGATGCCCTTCCCAGGGACCACGCGGTTCCACGGGATGCCCCAGTGAGCCATCTCTCGCACCGCGATGGGAGCCGTTTCGGCGAACAGGCGGGCGACTTCCTGGTCGCAGCCCCAGTCCGAGCCCTTCACCGTGTCGGAGAAATGCACGTCCGGACAGTCCCCCTCACCCTTGATGCAGTGGCCCAGTGCAGCCTGCATTCCGCCTTGGGCAGCGGAAGAGTGGGAGCGCCTTGGAGGCACCAGGCTGAGGCAGATGGTTTCATATCCGGCCGAGGCCGCCGCCACCGCAGCGCGCTCGCCCGCCAGCCCCGCACCCACGCATAAGAGATCCGTATACAGGGTATCCAATTTTTGAGCTCCTTACATTGCCTTGACCAGAAAGAAGAAGGTGAAAAGGGTGACAAGACCGATTCCAACCATGGTGAGAGTGAGCTTGTTCTCAAGCCCGTGAAGCGCCTTTCGGTTTACCCTTTTGATCCAGCCCCATTTGACCCCGATCCGGTAGATGCCTACGCCAACGTGGAGCTCGATCATGGGGAGCAGCACGATGTAGAAGAGCAGCCACCAGCCGCCCTGGATCCTGGCCGCGCTTTTCGCCGCTGTGATGGGGAGGTCGGTCAGCACTGTCCACATGTGGATGCATCCCATGATGAGGATGATGAAGGCGGTGCCGGCCTGGATCATCCAGAGCCAGGTGTCCAGGTGGTTGAAGGTCATGCTGTGACGCCACATGGCTTTCTGCTCCCGAGCCCGGAACGGGAGCTTACGGGCCGCGAGCACGAAGTGAGCGAGCATCACGAGGGCGATCACGGGACCGCCGAGCTGCGCCATGTAGGTGGCCTCGAAAAAGTGGGCGATGGCGTTCATCACTCTCCCGCCCCCGAGATCCAGGTTGACGCTGGCTACCAGAATCATGTGCGTCCACATGAACGCCACCAGCCCGACCCCGGTCAGCATCTGAAGGAGGTCCAGATACGCCTCGGTTCGCACAGGTTTAGCCAAGCTTGCTGTTTGATCCGTGATCATGTTCACCTCATTCCTCATTGAGCATCCGTGGGTGGCCAAAAAAAGCTCGTCTCGTAAAGGCTGATTCATCCCCTGTCTCCGGCAACCTTGGGTTCACGCGAACGACGCGAGTCCCCGGGATCACCGCGGAGGCCGGGTAGGACTGGGCAAGCCTGCCCCACCACCGGGACTTCGCTCTTGGTCTTGAGCCACATGACCCGATGGCTGGCCATAACCTGATTCATGGGGCACGGGAAGTCCCTTTCAGGAGATTGCCCGGGACCAGGTCATCTCACTGCCCGGTCTCCTGGCGAACGGAGCTCGCAACGGCGGACGGCTCAAGGTCCGCGCGCTCCAACGTGACATCGTCAAAATAGATCGATGGGCTGCCCAGGCAGTTCGAGCTTTCCGGGGTTGCTGGCCCGGTCGAGCCCTCCGTCCGGTAGTGCGTATCGAGGGCATCCGGGATGAACGGGACGCGATACCTTGCCGGCTTGTAAACCCATCCGTCTGGTAGCTTTCCTTAGCAAGTGTCATGGAGAGCGTCAAAGGTATTTATTGAATTTGGGCCGGGAAGTGACCTCACATTTCGCAACACACTGGTGTTGTTTAAGAAAACGGCCTTGAATGAAAACGGACGGGATCAATGCGGACTGGACGGGAGCATCACGCTCTTGTAGGCTTGAACCGGTCCACGACCACGCTTTGGAAGCGGCTCGAGCGTGTCGGTTGGGACGAGGGCAGGCTCGATCCGGCGAATGGAGGCAGGAAGTGCCGTCCTGGCCCGGTTCACCCCCAAGGCCATGGAATCGCCACGGACGATCCCACCCCGCCCACGAGAAGATGAACGGCCGATTTGCTGGAGCAATACTCCCGCGGGGCATGGTCGCTGCCCATTTCCGGCGGTGCACGGCTGCCCATCGCCGATGGCGCAAACCATGAACTGGGCAGCCTCAAGGAGGAAAAGACCCTATGACGCGAACACTGCTGGGCCTGGTGGGATCACCCAGGAAATCCGGGAATTCGGAGCTGTTCATCAAGGAGCTCTTCGGTCACCTTCCTTCAGGGTGGCAATTGAAGCTCATTCGACTTCCCGAGCTGGATATCCGTCCGTGTCTGGCCTGCTACCAGTGCCTGTTCGGGGAGATGAAGTGTCCACGGGACGACGATTTCCAGCTGGTGCTGCAATCCCTCATGGAAGCCGACGCGTATGTGGTGGCGGCTCCGACCTACTTCCTGGGACCCAACGCCTGCTTGAAGCGGTTTCTGGATCGTGGCCTGAGCTTCTACGCTCACGTGGACAGGCTCTGGGGAAAACCCGCCGTTGGAGTCGCCATAGCCGGTATCCCGGAAATGGAGGGCTATACGAAGCTCTGCGTGGACAGCTTCATCAAGCTCACCCTGGGAGATCTGAGAGGCTCCGAGGTGATCTACGGCGCGCTTCCCGGTGAGATCTTCCTTGGAGAAGGAGGCAGGGAGGCGGCCAGCCGACTGGCCCGCGCCCTCACCGAGGGGCGTGAGCCGACGGCCCCTTCCGTTCCCGTTTGTCCACTTTGCGGTGGAGATACCTTCCGCTTCATGGAGGACGGAAAGCTGCGCTGCCTGCTCTGCAGCAGTCCGGGCCGTTATGGCTGGAGGGAGGATCGGCTCGGAATCCAAACCGATCCGATGGAGCACAGCTTCTTTCTGACGTATGAGGAAGTGGTCGGGCATGCTCATTGGCTTCGGTCCATCAAGGAGCAATTCCTGGCGCGCCGCCAGGAGCTCAAGGCCGTCACTCAAGGGTATGGCGCCGTGGGCACATGGGTGAAGCCTGAAAAGGCCCAGGAACGGAGCTGACCCCGGGCCCGCGTGCGATTCATTGAGCCAGGCCCAGAAGCCACAGGATCTCGAAGCAGGCCGCGGCAACCGCCGCCGCCGCCGGGATGGTCAGGATCCAGGCGGTGACCATCCTGCCGGCCACCCCCCATCGCACTGCCGACAAACGCTTGGAGGAGCCCACGCCCAGAATCGAGGCGGAAATGACGTGGGTGGTGCTGATGGGGGCCCCGAACCATGAGGAGACCGAGATCACGGCGGCTGCGGACGTTTCGGCCGAAAAGCCGTGTACCGCCTCGAGATTGAAGATCTTGTGCCCCATCGTCTTGATGATCTTCCAGCCCCCGACCATGGTCCCCATGCCCATGACCAGAGCGCAGCTCAGCTGGACCCAGAAGGGCACCCTCGTGTCCGGGATCTGATGGCCGACAAAGAGTGCCAGAGTGATGATGCCCATGGTTTTCTGGGCGTCGTTGGTGCCATGGCTGGTGGCCATGAATGCCGACGAGACGATCTGAAGCTTTCGAAAAGCGCGATTGATCTTGCGGGGGTGAGCCCGGCAAAAGACGTGAGAAAGCGCCAGCATCATCAGGTAGCCCGCCGCGAATCCCGCAAGGGGGGAGATCATGAGGGGCAGCAGGATTTTCCTCAGAATGGACGCGAAGTTGAGCGCTTCGGTTCCCGTGTAGGTCAGGGTCGCCCCGATGAGACCGCCGATGAGCGCATGGGAGGAGGACGACGGCAGCCCCAGGTACCACGTCAGCAGATTCCAGGCGATGGCGCCGAACAGGGCCGCCAGGGTGAGGGCCTGGCATCCTCGGATCATGTCCGGGTGCACGATGCCGCTCCCCACGGTCTGGGCCACGTGAGTGCCTATGAGGGCCCCCATGAGGTTGAGGATGCCCGCCATCAATACGGCCTTGCCCGGCGACAGGACCTTGGTGGACACCACGGTGGCGATGGCATTGGCCGTGTCGTGGGCTCCGTTGGTGAAATCGAACACCAGCGCCACGACCACGACCATCGCAAGGAGCCAGGGGATGTCAGGCATTCTTCAGCACGATCCCTTCAATGGCTTTGGCCAGCTGCCACGCCTTATTGAAGGCCTTGTCGATACGGTCGTAAACGTGGGTCCATTTGATGATGTCCACCACCTCCACCGGCTCGGGCGACAGGTTGTCGTAAAGCTCCCCCAGCCCACTGAGGAGCAGCATCTCGCACTCCTTCTTGAGCTGTTTGACCTGAGCCACGATATCCGACACCTCCTGCCCGCTCCCCAGCATGCCCAGCATGGTGCCGATTCCCGTCACCATCTGCTGAATGTTGGAAATCATCCGCTTGGCGGGAAACCGCATCCTGGAAAGTCCGTAGACTCCGATCCGGTTGGACACGGACTGGATGTGGTTCAGGATGGCCTCCTGGGCCGAGTTGATCTCGTGAATGTCCTCCCGGTCGATGGGCGTGATGAAGGTGGTGGAAAGCTCGCGGGCTATGGTCCGGCACAGGATGTCTCCCTGGGCTTCGAGCCGGTTGATCACCTGACAGTGATCCTCGCTGTCGGTGAACTCCTCGGCCAGCCGATGGAGCTCCGTCGCCGCTTTCACGATGATGTGATTCTGCTCGCGGAACATTTCGAAAAATTTCGGTGACTTGGGGAAAAGGCTGAAGGACATGGCCCCTTCTTTTTTGAATGGTGGCGGCTTCGCTGCTTCCATGACCCTGCCTGCCGGGGCCCAATCTCTCATGCCCAGGGCAGCCAACGGGAAAGTTTGTTCAGAATCGATTCCATAGCACATCCCCCTGGTGCTCAGCAATGATTCAGAATTTGGAGATACTCCGCATGAGACACCCTTGATCAAAGTCGTCCGTGCAGGTATTCTGATTTCCAATCGCCAATCATCGAGGGAGCGCGTCAGGCGCCGCGAGGCCTGCCCGAGGCCTCCCCGGTCCCCCGTCACCATGTCCCCGGACCCTCATTCACAGAGATCGAACGATGAATCCAGCCATTCGACGAGTCCTGACCAGCCGGTATTTTTACGTTCCCGTCGGCGCCCTGCTGTTTTACACCGTCCTGGGCTTCGTGGTCATACCGTTCACCGTCCGGTGGTATGTGCCGCGCTATGCGCGAGACAGCCTGAACTGCCAGGCCGCCATGACGGAAGTCCGCCTGAATCCCTTCCTGCTCACGTTTGAGATCCGGGGCTTCGAGATCAAGCAGGGGGACGGAACTCCCCTCGCCTCCTTCGAGCGGTTCTTCGCGGATCTGCAAGCCAGGAGTCTGTTTCGGTGGGCGTTGATCTTCGGGGAGCTGAGCCTGGAGAGCCCGGTGGTCCACGCCATTGTCGAGCCCGATGGGGGGCTCAATCTGAAGGCGCTGGTGCCCCGGAAGGAGCCAGGGGAGGAGCCCCCCCCAACGCCGGATTCCAAGCCCTTTCGCATGCTGCTCGAGAACATGGCGGTCCTGGGCGGCAAGGTGGTGGTCATCGACAGGCGCCAGAGCAAGCCGGCCGAGCTTGTCGTGGAAATGTTCGACCTGAAGCTCAGGGACCTTTCGACGCTCCAGGACTATAACGGCAGTTATCTTTTCACGACCACGACGCCCGAGGGGGAGCGATTCCAATGGCAGGGTGAGATCCAGCTGGCCCCTTTTCGCTCCAGCGGAAGCGTCGCCGTGAATGCCCTCAGGCTGGACACCCTGTGGGAGTTTTTCCGGGATGCTGTTCAGATCGAGCGACCGGGTGGCCTCGTCGACATACAGGCACGATACGAGCTGGACATGGGTCAATCTCCCATGCGGTGCGTGCTGAAGGAATCCCGGGTAGACGTCTCGGACCTGTCCCTCAAGCTGTCTGCTTCTCCCCAGGCATTTCTGGAATGGAAGCGGCTCGAGGTGGATGTGCCCAGTGTTGACCTGGTGGAGAAGAGGCTCCAGGTCAAAAACGTCCTGCTGGATGGATGTGCCCTGGATGCACGGCGGGATCCGTCGGGAGTCTGGAGCCTCTTGAAGATAGCCCGCGAGACGCCGACCAGGAAAGAGAGCGAGGAGCCGGCACCTTCCCCGGAGCCTAGGGCTACGCCGCCTCCCGAGCCCTCGGTCGGGGGACCGGAGGGATCGCCCTTTTCGATCATCATGGACAATCTCGAGATCCGGTCCATGTCCGTCGCCTTCGAGGACGCCAGCCCGACGGCCCCCATGAAGGGCGGGTGCTCCAGGATCGATGTCAAGTTGAAGGCCAGCCTGGGGCCGGATGGGAAACCGGGTCCCCCGGAGCCGGTCGCGGGCGCCTCCGCCAGCCAGGCCGCGGCGTCTTCACCGGGGCTCAGGGTGGAAGGGCTGGGCTTGAGTCTCGGGGAGCTGCATCTCAAGCTGGCGGACTCTGAAAAGGCCCTCATCGATGTGAAGAAGGTCGAGGTGGATGCGCCGCTCCTGGATTTGACGCAGAAGAGCCTCCAGCTCTCGAGGATCCTGGTGGAGGGCGGGGCGGTGGACGTGCATGTCGACGGTTCGGGCCTCTCCAATGTGGAGCGCGTGGCCCGATCCCTCGGGCAGTCGCCCAAAGGCGGGCGTTCCGAGACCCGGGAGGCTACGCCCGAGCCCGCTGCTCCTCCCGCGGGCCAGGAGGCCGGCGGCGATCCCTTTCGGGTGAGCGCCGAGTCCGTGGACATCAGGGGCATGGCCCTGGGCTTCAGCGACTCGAGTCGCGAAATTCCGGTGAATGCCCTGTGCTCCCAGGCGGGTCTCCATTTCAAGGCGAGCCTCCAGGTGGGGGCGGGGGCTCCCGAGGGGACGGTCTCGGATCTTACCAGTGAGCTGATGGAGATCCAGGTGAGGGACACCCAGTCTCCCGAGCCCGTTTTTCGCACGGGGAAGCTCACCGTCGAGGGTGGAGAGTGCAGCCTCGGCGCCCGGTCCATCGTGGTGCCCCGCATCGCCCTCGGCGACGGCCACGTGGATGTGAGCCGCGATGCCGAAGGTCGGCTCAATTGGCTGCGGATGGCCGCGGCGGGGGATGCGGCCCGGGAAAGCCGGCCATCCCCGGCCCCTTCCAGCCCGGAGTCTCCCTGGAAGATCCTCATCAAAGCCTTGGAGCTGGACGGTTTTCGCTCCAGGCTGTCGGACCTGGCGGTGCAGCCGGACAAGCCCCTCCTGGAGGTGCAGGGCTTCAAGGCCAGGCTCACGGATGTGGACGGCAAATCCCCACTGGGTTTCACGGTGGACTTCCAGGCGGCCCAGGGCGGGACGGTGAGTCTGAGCGGCCGGGTTGATCCCGAGGTCCCTTCCGTCGACGCCCGGGTCAATGTCGCCGATTTTTCGCTGACGTCGCTTCAGCCTTACCTGGAGCCCTTCGTGACCCTCGTGCTGCGGTCGGCGGCGGTGAGCACCCAGGGCAGCCTGAGCTATGGGAGCCCGGGTGGGGGCGCCAGGCTGGTCTACGACGGCGGATTCAAGCTGAGCAAGCTCAAGCTGACGGAGGCCAACACGGATCAGACCTACCTGGGGCTCGGGTCGCTGCAGGCTCCCAGGCTGAAGCTCACCCTGGAGCCGGACGGCTTCGAGGCGGGTGAGGTCAGGGTCTCGGGGCTGGTGGGAGAGCTGATCATCGCCGAGGACAGGACCATCAATCTGACCCGGGTGGTGAAGACTCGGGGAGGCACCGATGAGCGTGCCGCGCCTCCCCCGCGGAAAGGCGGCGACGGGAAGGAAGGCGGCTTCCCTTTCAAAATCGGTAAGGTCCTGGTGGATGACGGCAACGTGGTCTTCGCCGACCTGAGCCTCAGGCCCAAGTTCAGTGCCCGAATCCACGACCTCAAGGGCGTCATCTCGGGACTTTCCTCGGCCCGGGACACGAAGACCCGCCTCCAGCTGGACGGTCGGGTGGATCGGTTCGGCCTGGCGCGCATCAATGGAGTGCTGCAGCTCTATGACTTTCAGCGCTCCGCCGAGATCGACATGGTCTTCCGCAATGTGGAAATGACGTCGCTCTCACCTTATTCCGGGAAGTTCGCCGGCCGTCAGATCAAGTCCGGAAGGCTTTCCACGGACCTCAAGTACCGCATCGAGAACCGCAAGCTGGTGGGAGACAACAAGATCATCGTCGAGAACCTGGTGCTGGGGGAGCACGTGGACAGTCCCGATGCGGTGAACCTGCCCCTGGACCTCGCCGTCGCACTGCTGAAGGACTCCCAGGGGAGGATCGATATCGGCCTTCCGGTATCGGGCGATCTGGACAACCCTGAGTTCAGCATCGGTCCATTCCTCTGGAAAGCTTTCGTGACCTTGATCACCAAGGCAGTCACGGCTCCCTTTCGGGCGCTGGGGTCGCTCTTCGGGGGCGAGGGCGAGGAATTCAGCTCGGTGAGCTTCGAGGCCGGCAGCGCCGATCTCCTCCCGCCCGAAAGGGAGAATCTGCAGAAGCTGGCGGGTGCCCTGGCGAAACGGCCCAAACTGAAGCTGATCCTGCGGGGGCGCTTCAGCCCCGGTGCCGATGGCACGGAGCTCAAGGACCTCAGCGTGCGCCGCGCCGTGGCCAAACGGCAGGGGAGCGGGCTGAAGCCGGACGAGGATCCGGGTCCCCTCGATCTGGCCGATTCCTCGAACCGCAAGGCCCTCGAGAGCCTCTTTGAAGAACGCTTCGGGAAGGACGCCCTCCGCGAGCTGAGCCAGAGCATCAAGTCCGGGGCCGTGAAGCCGAGGATGCCCGAGGTCCATCAGCCCGATGAAAGCCGGCGCGGGAAGAAAGGGTTCTTTTCGAGGATGGCCAACAACCTGAAGCTCTACAAGGTGGTGCCGGGCGGCAGAAGTCCCGAGGAGGCCACGCTGTGGGCGGGCGAGCTCTACCTCCGACTGGTGGAGAGCGAGCCGCTGCAAGACGAGGTGCTCTTCAAGCTGGCGGACCGGCGTGCCCAAGCCGTTGCCCAGGAGCTGGAGGGCGAGGGGGGTGTTCCCGCGGAGCGTTTGACCGTCGAGAAGTCGGAGGCCCTGACCGACGACTCGGCGCCGATGGTGAACGTCTCCCTGGGCGCGCTGTAGTGGCTCTCCCCGCTCCGGCCCATGAGGGCTGGCTGGGATTCAGGAGGGAGCACGCCGGAATGAAGGGACCACCGGGGTCCTCACGCTCCGGGCGAGCCCGGAGCCTCGCGCGGGCGAGGCTCCGGTGCAAGCAGGCTGGCTGGAGAGGCGAAGTCCGGGAGGCTGTCTTCAAACGCCTCCTGGTCGTTTCGAACTGAGCGCAGCACAGATGGAAATCTCGAAGAATCCAGATCGGTCATGAAAATCGAGATTCCCGCTATCCCTCGACATGACGGTGCCGGGCCAGCCTCCTAGGCGGGGAGTCGGCATTCGGCCGAGGCTTTCTTCAGTTCCACATAGTGCGCCGAAGCCAGGGCGGCCACGCAGCCGTCCGCGGCGGCGATGACGATCTGGTTGGCGTATTTCTGCCGAAGGTCTCCCACGGCGAAAAGGCCCGGGATGGTCGTTTCACACTTGTGATCCGTGGTCACGTATCCATTGGCGTCGGTCTTGACGCCCGCCGGGACGAGCTGGTTGTTGGGGGAGAAGCCGACGAAGATGAATACCCCGTCCACGGAAATGTCGCGCTCCTCGCCCGATTGAGTATCCTTCAGGCCGGCGCCGACCACTCCCTGGGCGTCGGATTTGACCTCCGTGATCACCGTGTTGAAGAGGATCTCGATCTTGGGGTCGGCCTTCACACGCTGCTGAAGGATCCGGCTTCCCCGGAATTCATCTCGACGGTGGGCCAGGTAGACGTGCCTGGTGATCTTGGCCAGGTACAGGGCATCCTCGAGGGCTGTGTCGCCGCCGCCGACCACCAGGACGGTTTTGTCCCGAAAAAAAAAGCCGTCGCAGGTGGCACAGTAGGAGACGCCCTTGCCGAAGTTGTCGTTCTCCCCGGGAATGTTCAGCTTCCGGGCCTTGCCGCCGGCCGCCAGGATGATGGCATGCGCATTCAGGATGCTCCCGTCTGCCAGTCGAACGGAGTGGAAGTCGAGACCCGGGTCGACGGCCACGACTTCCTGCTGGACGATTTCCAGCCCGTAAGACTTGGCGTGCTCCACGAACTTTTCGCAGAGGTCGAATCCGCTGATCTCAAGAATTCCGGGATAGTTCTCAACTCCCTTGGTCAAGGCCACCTGGCCCCCCGGCACCCCTTTTTCCAGGAGTACGGCGTCCAGGGCCGCGCGCTTGGCGTAGATGCCCGCGCTGAGCCCCCCGGGACCACCGCCCACAATGATCAGGTCGTAGAAGCTGCTTTTTGCCAAATCGATCCTCCTTCACGATTCATGAGGCTGTCCCAGATGCTTTTGGTGAATACCCGCAAAAGATATATAATGTCCTTCTGGAGAGCAATGGGCTGAGAACGGCTTCGCGTATTTACAGGCAGGCTTCGACGCCGGGCGAGGATGCGGACGGTGGGTTTGAGCACGTTGGACTGGATCATCGTGGTGGTGGGTGGACTGTGCATCGTCCGGGGGATCATGCGGGGGGCGGTCTCCCAGGTTTTTGGCATTCTGGGGCTGTATGCGGGCTTTTTGCTCGCATCGAGCTTTCATGGGAGCGTCGCCGCCAGGCTTGCCCAGGCCTTTCCGGACATCCCGGGTGCCCAGGCGGTCAGCTTCGGACTGCTGTTTTTCCTGACGTGGCTTTGTATCGCCATCTTCGGGTTCTGGGTCTCCCGCCTGGTTCGGCTCACGGGACTGGCATTGGTGGATCGCACCTGCGGCGGCGTACTGGGCGCGTGCAAGGCTGCATTGCTCACGGTCGTCGTTGTGCTCTTCCTGACGGCGGTGCTGTCCCCGCGGCATGAGATCCTCAAGGAGTCCCGGGTGGCCCCTCTCGCGCTGGAAGCCGGCGAGTGGCTGATGCGCGTGGCTCCCGGCGATCTGCCGTCGCTTTTGGAGAAGAAGGGCGAAGAGCTGAAACGGTTCCGCCGTGACGGCGGCACGCAGGGCGAGGAGCCCAAGAAGCCCCCCAGGAAGGAAGGACGCTCGGTTTGATGGATACGGCAAGGGATGCTCGATGGGATGGGGTCCGAAAGATCTGGGAGATCATCGACCGGCTGCGGGGTGAGCCCGGATGCCCGTGGGACCGCAAGCAGACGCCTTCCAGCGTGCAGACTTACCTGGTGGAGGAGGCTCACGAGGCCGCGGCGGCCATACGGGCCGGCGACGCCCGGGAGGTGGCGGGTGAGCTGGGTGATGTGCTCTTCATGGTTCTCTTTCTCATTCACCTGTACGAGGAGGGCTCGACTTTCCGCCTGGAAGACGTGTGCGAACTCATCAACGGCAAGATGATCCGCAGGCATCCCCATGTCTTCGGCGACGTGTCCGTGGAGTCGGCTCGAGAGGTCCGCGACAACTGGGAGAAAATCAAGGCTGAGGAAAAAAAGGGCGAGGCTGGCGGAGTCACCGATTCCATTCCCGCTTCCCTGCCGGCCCTCCTGCGTGCCTACCGGATCCAGTCGCGCCTCGCGCAGCGGAGTGGAGAAGAGGGAAGCGTCATCGAAGGCACTGCCCATCGATTCCTCCAGGACTCCGGCACCCTGGCGCGGGACCTGCTCCAGGGCGTATCCATGGCACCCGAGCGATTCGGGGAGATCCTCTTTCAGGTCGTCAGCCTGGCCCGCCTTCAGGGCCTGCGCTCCGAGGACTGCCTGCACGAATTCCTGAACGGGCTCAGCCGCCGGGACCGCGAGCCCGACTGACCCTGCCGCCGGCATATTCAGTTTTCAAGCTTCACTTTCAAGAGGTCTTGTCGCCGCACCAATCGGGGTGCGCAAGGCCGGCACCGCAGCGTGTCGTCAAGTTCGTCCCTGGAGTCCTTGAAACCTCTTCAACCTGCCCAGTGCCCCGCTGCGGGGCACTGGTGTCGAGCCATGAGGGAGCAGGCACTTCCTCTCCCCCGATTCATCGGGGGAGAGCTGCTGCGAAGCCTCGCCGCGGTCATGGCCCCTGGTGGCTGACAGCCTGGTTCAAAGTTCACCCCATCCAAAGGAGGAGACACATGAGCGAAAAAGGTGTTTTCGAGATCGGGCTCGTCGGGGCTGGGGCCATATCGGCCGGGGCTTACACGGGAGGGGTCGTGGACTTCCTGGTCCAGGCCCTGGATGCCTGGTACGCCCGGAAGGCTCAGGGGGACGTGTCGGTACCTCCCCATGAGGTGAAGCTCTCCGTCTTTGCCGGGGCCTCGGCGGGAGGGATGACCGCCGCCATGGCCGCGGGCTTTCTGGGGTCGGACCAGCTCCCCATTCAGAGCGAATCCGACGCCGACAGCCTGGCTGCGCGCAACAAGCTTTTCGACTGCTGGGTACGCCGCATCGACATCCAGGGGCTTCTGGGCCGGCGGGATCTGCCCACCGACGCCTCCAGGGTGGTTTCACTCCTCGACTCCAGCATCCTCAAGGATATCGCTGACGTGGGCTTTGATGTGACTCCTCGGGCCGCGCGCAGGCCTTACGTGGCCGATGACTTCCATGTGCTCCTCACGGTCACGAACCTGCGGGGCGTCCCCTACAGGATCCCTCTGGTGGGGAGTGCCACCCAGGGGCATGTCATGCTCATGCATGCGGATCACCTGCACTTCTGCTTCAACGATTCGGGGACCACCAGCCGCGAGGATCTGTTCTGCATGGGCTGGCAGGACCTCGGGCCCGGGGGCTCCAGACCCATGATGGTGGAGCTCCTCAAGCTGGGCGCCTTGTCGTCGGGGGCTTTCCCCATCGGGCTGGCGCCGAGGACCATCCTCCATCTCCTGACGGAGCCCGGAAGGCGGGACCTTTACAGCAGCCGGCTCTGGCCCGTCCCCGAGGCGCCGGAGGAGGGCGAGCCGTGCCAATGCGTGTCCCTGAAGTCCATCCAGGCGGATTGGAGGAGCCTTCCCGACTTTTTCCCCTATCGGTTCCACTGCGTGGACGGCGGGGTCATGAACAATGAGCCCCTGGATCTCGCCCGCAGGATTCTGACCCGGGGCGAGGGCCACAATCCGAGATCGGGGGATGCGGCCGATCGAGCCGCGGTGCTCATCGATCCTTTCCCCGGCCCGCAGGTTTTCGAGGAGGACTACGACCCCACACCTCCGGACCTCCTGAAGACCTTCACGACCCTTTTCTCCGCCATGAAGGCCCAGGCCCGGTTCAAGCCCGACGAGCTCATGCTGGCGAGCGACGAGAACATTTACTCCCGGTTCCTCATCAGCCCCCGTCGGGAAAACAGTCCGTATCCCATTGCCTGCGGCTCCCTGGGCGGCTTCGGGGGGTTCCTCAAGGAGGCGTTTCGCCGGCACGATTACTTCCTGGGAAGGCGCAACGCCCAGAAGTTTCTCCGACATCATTTCTGCCTGCCCGAAAACAACGTCCTCTTCACTCACTTCGGGGACTGGTGGACCGAGGAGAGGAAGCAGCAGTACGGACACCGCCATCCCGTGACCCATGAGCGCTTCCTGCCTGTCATCCCCCTGGTGGATGGCGCGGCCCGGGAGTGCTTCGAGCCCGCGTGGCCAAGCTACTCGGCGGCGGACCTGCAGACCCTCAGGGGTCGGATCAAGGGTCGGACCCGAGCGGTCCTGGCCGCCCTCATCGCTCAGTATCTCGAGAACACCAGCCTGGTGATCCGCATGGCGATCAAGCTCTTTGCGAAAACCAAGGAAGACGAGATCGTGCAGTACATCGCCGAACAGATCGAGGAGGACCTGAAGAGGATGGGGCTCATGCGCTGAGGGATCGGCTGCGGCAGCAGCTGATCCGGGCCCGTCCACCGGTGCGACCCAGGCCAGTTCGTGCTTCTGGCCAGCTGCGCTGGGGGCGGCGGCTCCGTGGCCAGGAAGCTGTCCGAGGGTTTCTACCTGTCGCTCGAATTGGCGGTTCCTGGACAGCCTCCTACGCCAGGAGCACGGCCAGCACCCCGGTGAGGAAGATGCCGTCGAAGGTTCCGGCGCCTCCGATGGAGGCCACGGGGGCCCGGAGCTCCTTGAGCTTGTCCAGGTGGAGGAGGTCGGCCCCGATGAGGGTCCCGAGAGTCCCCGCCACGTATGCCGTGGACGAGGCCCATTCATGGTTGAGGATCAGCCCGGCCAGAGCCGCCGCGATGGGCGGGATGAACATGGGGGTGGCGATCCCCATGCCGGGGATGGGCCTGGCCATGCGGTGGATGACGTAGGTCACCACGCCGAGGGCCATGAGCATCCGAATGGGATTCTCGGCGTGGCCGAGGAGGTAAAGCGACAGGCATGCGGGGATGACGGCCCCGCCCACGTTGACGGCCAGGATCATCTCGCGGGCGTGGGCCCTGCGGGGAGGTCGAAACCGGACGCCGAAGAATGAGACGATCTCCCACTCCTCGGGCTCGGATTCGATGGGGATGCGGCGGATCGGAATGTTGACCATGCTCCCCACGATGCACAGGAACAGCAGCGAGAAAAGATATTCGGGCGGGATCCCCAGCTTGCTGAAGGCCCAGGTGAAGACCCCGAGCTGGATCAGCCCGAAGACGAAGAACAGCAGGAACGCGAACAGGAACAGGAAGAAATAGAGAAAAGGAGGAAAGAACATGCAGCCTCCTTGCGCTGCCCGTCCGGGGGCTACATCACGGCCCGGATGGCGGCGTCCACCTTGGATTCGAACTTGATGAAATTCTTGCGGAAACGGTCCCGAAGCTCTTCGGCTTTCCGCCCATGGGCCTCCCGGTCCGACCAGGTTTGGGCAGGATCCAGTAGCACCGCGGGGACCCCGGGGATCTCCCTGGGAATCCTCAGCCCGAAGAAGGGCTCCTGCACGAAGTCACCCTTCTCGAGGCCGCCCTCCAGTGCCGCCGATACCATCTTCCGGGTGTAGTCGATCTGAATTCTCCGGCCTGTTCCATATCCACCGCCGGTCCAGCCCGTGTTGATGAGCCAGCACGTACTCCGGTGCTTCTCGATGCGCTCGCCGAGGAGCTCGGCGTAGACCGTCGGCTCCAGCGCCATGAAGGGGGCGCCGAAGCAGGTGCTGAAGGCGGCCTGAGGCTCCACGATGCCGGCCTCGGTGCCCGCGACCTTGGCCGTGTATCCCGAAAGGAAATGATACATGGCCTGCTCCGTGGTGAGCATCGAAATGGGAGGCAGCACCCCGAAGGCATCGCACGTCAGCATGATGATGTCCTTGGGGTGCGGCGCCATCCCCGTGCGGGATGCGCTTTCAATGTGGGAGATGGGGTAGGCCGCGCGCGTGTTTTCGGTCAGGGCCGCGTCGTCCAGGTCCAGGCGGCGGGTCAGGACATCGATGGCCACGTTCTCCAGCACCGTTCCGAATCGACGCGTGCATTCGTAGATCTGGGGCTCGGCCTCGCGGGAAAGCCGGATGGCCTTGGCGTAGCAGCCCCCCTCGAAATTGAAGATGCCGTTGTCGCTCCAGCCGTGCTCGTCATCGCCGATGAGCGTTCGGGTCGGGTCGGCCGAAAGGCTGGTCTTCCCCGTTCCCGAGAGTCCGAAGAAGATGGCCGATGAGCCGTCCTGGCCCACATTGGCCGAGCAGTGCATGGGGAGGACGCGCTTCTCGGGGAGCCGGTAGTTCATCACGGTGAAAATGGACTTCTTGATCTCGCCGCCGTAGCCCGTCCCCCCGATCAGCACCAGCTTCCTGCCGTAGTGGAGCAGGATGAAGGCCTCGGAGTTGGTGTGATCCAGCTCGCGGGTGGCGCTGAAATGAGGCGCCGCGATGACGACATACTCGGGCTCGAATTCGGCCAGCTCGGCGGGGTCCAGGATGCGGATGAACATGTTCCGTGCGAAAAGGCTCTGCCAGGCCAGCTCCGTGATGATCCGGATCCGGAGACGGTATTGAGGGTCGGCTCCCACGTAGCAGTCCTGCACGTAGATCTCCCTGCCCTGGAGGTAGGCCAGGAGCCGATGATGAATGCGGTCGAAGTCCCCCGGGTCGAAGGGCCGGTTCACCTCGCTCCACCACACCCGGCCCTCGCTGGTGGGCTCCCTGACCACGAATTTGTCGTTGGGTGCCCGCCCCGTGAACTGCCCCGTGCGCACCACCAGGGGACCCAGATGGGCCAGGATCACCTCCTGTCTGCGAATGGCCTGCTCGTAAAGCTCGGGAGTTGGGGGATTGTAAAAGACCCGCGTGTAGTTCAAAATTCCCTGCTCCTCGATGGGACGCCTGGGCTGAGACGATGAGCTCCGGCTGATGGTCATGGGCTGCTCCTGTTTTTGAAGGTTGCAGGTTCCGGGCTTCGAGCTGCGAGCTGGAAAACGGCCTGGTCCAAGACTCCCCTCACCCGGCCTGCTTCCCCGATCCGGGGCAGAGGGGGCCGGCGCTCGACCTTCAGCCAGCCTCCTGAGCTTTGGTCCGTGTCGAAGGATGAAGAGGGGCCGTTCTCGAGACAAACCGCATCGCAGGCGGGCTATTATGGGTCGAAGAGGGACTCGACCCCCCTCAGGCTGCTGATGCGGGCGGGCGATCCGGGAAGCCCGTGCCGGAGCCAGTCCACCTCGCCCTTGGGGAAGCGCTCGAGGAGCACGGGCTTTGAGCCCGACGCCACGGCCGCCTGGATGTCGCTGATCTTGTCTCCGACGAAGCAGGTGTGCCCGGGATGGACCCGGTAGAGGTCTGCCGCTGCCCGCAGAAGGCCCGGAAGGGGCTTTCGGCACCCGCATCCCTCCTCGGGGCGGTGTGGGCAATAAAACGCTGCCAGCAGATCCCCCCCGGCCTCGCGAATCCCCCGCACCATCTCATGGTGCATGGTCCAGAATTCCGACGGGTCGATGATACCCCGGTGAATCCCCGACTGATTGCTGATGAGCACCACCGGGATGCTCAGCTGCCGACACCGGCGGAGCGCCTCGAGAGCGTCCGGATAGAAGGTGAATTCGCTCCAGGATTTGATGTAATGGGGGCTGTCCACATTGATGACCCCATCACGGTCCAGAAAGAGGAGAGAGGAGCCTGAAGGACGGGTGGAGCCGATCCATGTCAGCATTGCATTCAACCTCGCCTCGGCGACGACGCGGATGGCGCCCGTCTTCACGGGGCCGGCAGGGGTGAGGCCGCACCGTCCCTTGGATTGGGAAGTCCACCCTTGACAACCCGATGCAACCGAAGAAGAATCGAGACGTGAACGAGGAAGTCCGAGCAGCGGGGCGGAATGTCCGAAGGTGCATGGGCATGGGGTCTTCCGCCCGAGAGTGCCGGAGCTTCGTCAACCGCGCTTCAAACCCATCGGAGACAGGGTAGCAAAAAGGCATGGAACAGGCAAGGAGCCTCGATAGCCTTCAGGAGCGGCTCGCTTACCGATTTCAAAATGAAAAGCTGCTGCTCCAGGCGCTGGTGCATCGGTCCTTCGTTCATGAAGGGTGTCAGAACGGGCTGGAGGACAACGAGATATTGGAGTTCCTCGGGGACTCGGTGCTGAATCTCGCCATCAGCCACCTGCTCATGAGCATTTTTCCCCAATACCGGGAAGGGGACCTCTCCCGCCTCCGGTCCGCCATCGTCAACGAGAAGGAGCTGGCTCATGTGGCTCAGGGGCTGAGCCTTGGGGACTATCTCTTCCTTGGAAAAGGGGAGGAGCTGACGGGCGGGCGCCAGAAGCCGTCGCTGCTGGCTGACGC
>JALOPI010000015.1 GCA_025453975.1 Syntrophobacteraceae bacterium | reverse complement strand
ATGGCCGGAATGAGGGTTTCGGCCTCGATGACGAACTCGGATCCTTCGATGGGAACGGGCCGGCGGCGGCCGCTGGCGTCGGGCTCGCCCAGCTCCATGCGCAAGCACTTGAGACCCTTCATCCGGCCGTTTTCACCGATGACTTCCACCGGCGCAACGAGATACTGGAACAGGACCCCCTCGTGCTCGGCCGCGTCGATTTCCCAGGGGCTCGCGGGCATTTCCTTCTTGGTCCGGCGATAGAGAACGTGGACTTCGTCGAAGCCCTCGCGCCAGCTGACGCGAGCCGCGTCCATGGCCACGTTGCCGCCGCCCAGGACGATGACCTTCCCTTTGGCCGGCCATTTCTTCCCCAGGTTGACCTCCCGGAGGAAATCGACTCCGTCGACCACCCCTTCCATGTCCTCGCCCTTGATCCCGAGCTTCATGCCCGTGTGGGCGCCGATACCGATGAAGATGGCATCGTAGTCGCGCTGCAGCTCCTCGAAGGAGATGTCCTTGCCCACACGCACGTTGCACCGCAGCTCCACCCCGTGAGCCAGGATCCAGTTGATCTCGTGCATGAGGGTCGGAGTGGGCAGGCGATACTCGGGGATTCCCACGCGGAACATGCCGCCCGGCTCGGGAAGCGCCTCGAAGCAAACGGACTGGTAACCGGCCTTGGCCAGGTAGTAGCCACAGGTCAGACCCGCGGGGCCTGCTCCGATGATGGCCACCTTCTCCTTGTGGATCTCGTCGGGAACCTCGACGGGAGCCTTGACGCCGTGATACAGTTCCCAGTCGGCCACGAAGCGCTTGAGGGTGCAGATGGAGATGGGGTCATCCACATACCCGCGGTTGCAGGCCGTTTCACAGGGGTGTGGGCAGACCCGGCCGATGGAAAGGGCAAAGGGCAGGCTTTCGCGGATCTTGGCCAGGGACTCGGCGTATTTGCCGTCAGCCACCAGTCCGACATAGGACCGAATGTCCAGGTTGGCGGGGCAGGTGGCCTGGCAGATGGGCATGTCTTCCTTGAAGATGTTGTACTCTCCCGTATCGGGATTGAAGAAGTCGATGGCGGTCCGGAAGCCGATGCCCTCGTTGAAGTCGTCGTACATGTGGATGGGGCAGACCTTGATGCAGGCCTTGCAGTCGTTGCATTTCTCCATGTCCACGCGCGGCGTGAGCTTCCGGATGGAGAACCGGTAAGTCCCGTTGTCCGCCTTCGTCTGCTGAACCCGGGCGTTGGTGATGATCCGCACATTGGGATGCTGGCGGAGTGCCTGGAGGCTCGGATCCACAAAGGCCGTTCCGTCCGTCATGAGGCGGGTCTGGGAGATGCGCCCGCCTCCCAGGCTCGGCGCGGATTCCACCAGGACCACCTGCCGGCCTGCTTCCGCCTGCTGCAGGGCGGCGGCCATGCCTGCCGAGTCGCCCCCGAAAACTACCACTCGCTTTTCCGACACCGTTGAATCCTCCAACTCGATATAGGGGTACTCGCTTCCGCGGGAAGATCACGGAAGAGGATCATTTCTCTTTATCGCCGGGCCCCACTGTTCAGGCTCCCACCGCCATGGCTGCCGGCTGTGCCGAATCGGCCATGCGATAGAGGGGGGAATTCCCCTGCACGCCGGCCGGGCTCACGATGCCCCGGCGCTGAAGTGCCAGGAGGTACCGGACCACGTGCGGAGCCGGAACCAGGAGCTTTTCAGCCAGATCCTTGGCGGCGGCGGGGCCCTTCTGGAGCTCTTCGATGATCTCGAAGGTGGCGACCTCGTCCATGACGATGGTATCCAGGGTGCGCCACATCTCGTGCTCGGTGAAGACCTCTCCGTATTTGTTCCCCGTGGACGTGAACTCCGTGAACTTGCCCACCACCCAGCGCAGCTTTTCCCTGGCCAGGGCCGTTTTGGCGGTGAAGAGCTTGTCCTTGAGGGCGGGAAGCGGGAGCCGGTCGGCGGACCCCAGGGGTCCCATCTCCTGGATGGACTGGTGGAACGCGGTGACCAGGCTCACGAACCGTTCGCCCTCGGCGCCCGAGCACTGCTTGAATGCAACCCGCTGAGGATTCAGCCCCACGTAGTCGAGAACCCGAACAGCCAGTCCCACCTTGACCCTGGCCTGATAGTTCCCGGTGATGTAATGGCAGTCTCCGTAATGGCAGCCCACGATCATGATGCCGTCCGCGCCCTGGATGAAGGCGTCGGCGACCATCGTGGGGTCCACACGGCCCGTACACATGAGACGGATGATGCGCACATCCGCCGTATATTGCATCCTGGAAACTCCAGCGAAGTCAGCAGCCGCGTAACCTCACCAGGTGCAGCAGAGCACCAGGATTTTGGGAGTATAATCAGCCATCGATCCTCTCCTTCCCCCCACTGGTCAAAATTCCCAAACCCTCCACCCGGACCGGAATCGCTCCGGATCATCCCCAAGAAACATTTCCACACCGCATGGGCGCGGAGAGCGCCAAGGAAAGCCAGGGATTCCGAGATCTTTTCCTCTGCGCCCGGTGCGTCTCCGCGGTGAGTACTCTCGTCCAAAATACTATGAGCTCAGAAACGCACCGATCTGCTGACCGATCTGCTCGTCCGTGTAGGAATTGATCGCCAGCGCATGCTGATAGCACGTGGATGCGCACACCCCGCACCCCTTGCACGCCACGGGGATCACCTGGACCTTGCGGCCTTTTGCCGTGCGCACGATCTCCAGTGCGCCATATGGGCAGAGCGCCACGCAGAGGCCGCAGCCCCTGCAGGCATCCTCGTCCGCGAGGGTGGAGACGATGGGCTCCACGGTCATGACGCCCTTGGCCAGGGGGATGGACGCCCTCGATGCGGCTCCCAGCGCCTGGGAAATGGCCTCCCGCACCGTCGCCGGGTAGTGCGCGTTTCCGCAGAGGTAAATGCCGTCCGTCGCGAAATCGAGGGGCTTCAGCTTGACATGCCCCTCCAGGAAGAATTTGTTGGCGTCGATGGAGACCCGGAGCATCTTGGAGATCTTTTCGTTGTCTTCCGCGGCCACCAGCGGCGTCGACAGCACCACCAGGTCCTGGGGCAGGCTCAGCTCGCGTCCGAGGAGCTCGTGGTAAACCACGACCTTGTCCGCTTCCACCACGGGCGGCCTGGCCAGGTCGTACTTGATGAACAGCACGCCGAGCTCCTTGGCCCGCTGGAACAGCATTTCATTCTCGACCCCGTAGGCCTGGATGTCCCGATACAGAATATGAACGGTGGTCTCGGGACTCCGCTCCTTGATCTCGATTCCGTTCTTGATGGCCACCATGCAGCAGATGCGCGAGCAGTACTTGCGCTCCTCGATGCGGGCGCCGGCGCACTGGATCATGACCACGTGCCTGGCATCGAAGGTTCCCGCCCGGAAGCGCTCCTCCAGCTCCAGCTGGTTGATGACCTTCTCTCCGTCGTAGCCGAAGAGTCCGGTGGGCTTGAGCACGTCCGCCCCCGTGGCCACGATGATGATGCCGCAGGGAAACTCCTGCTGCACGCCGTCGGTGGTGGCCCGCACCTTGAAATGCCCGATGTAGCCCTGCACCTCTTCGAGGCTGGTGGAAGTGTACACCCTGATGTTGGGGTTGCCGCGGACCAGGTCCGCCTGCTGCCTGGCGAGCTCGGCGGCATCGACGTCGGCCGGTGCCAGCTTGTCCAGTTTGAGGAGCAGACCACCGAGCTCTGGGGCCTTTTCCACCAAGGTGACCTCATAGCCACGGTTGGCCAGGGCCATGGCGGCCGTCATGCCGCTGATGCCTCCACCGAGGACCATGGCTCTCGGGTCCACTTCCGACTGGATGTCCTGTTGGGGCTCCAGCAGGGCCGCCTTGGCCACACCCATGCGGATGAGGTCCTTGGCCTTGTTGGTCCCGTCCTCCCGCTCCTGCATATGCACCCAGGAGCACTGGTCTCGGATGTTCACCATCTCGAAGAGATACGGGTTGAGATCCGCCTCGGCGCAGGTCCCACGGAACAGGGGCTCATGGGTCCGGGGCGTGCACGATGCCACCACCACGCGGTTGAGCTTCTGCTCCTTGATGGCCGCCTTGATTTCATTGATGCCGGTTTCCGAGCAGGTGTAGAGGTTCTCCCGCACGAAAACAACGTTGGGCAGCGTTTTGGCGTATTCCGCCAATTCCTTCACGTCCAGGTAGCCCGCGATGTTGCTGCCGCAGTCGCACACAAAAACGCCGATTCTCAATTCATCTGCCACGTTAGCACCTCATGTCCGGCCGATCGGCTTCTTAAGACTCAACCGACCGCTTTGCGCACTGTAACGGCTTCCGCGGCGCGAGCCGCCGCACTGCTGGCCTGGGCCACCGACTCGGGAATATCCATGGGCCCCTGGGCGCATCCGCACACGAAGATGCCGGGCCGTGTCGTGTTCAATGGGGCGAGGGGATGCGTCTTGAAGAAGCCGTTCTGGTCCAGCTCGACGCCGGTGAGCTTCGCCAGCGCCGGAGACCCTTCGGCCGGAACGCAGGCCGTGGCCAGGACCACCATGTCGAACACTTCGTGGACCACCTGCCGGTTCGTCGTGGATTCGTACCAGACCACGGGGTTGTGGGCCTCGTCCTCGGTGATTTCCGCCACGCGTCCCCGGATGTATTCGATCTGGGACTGCTTTCCACCCCGGACCTTGTACTCCTCGAAGTTGCGACCCACCGCCCGAAGATCCATGCAGAAGATGGACGAGCGCACCTCGGAGTCGTGCTCGTTGGCGATCATGGCCTCCTTGACGGAGTGCATGCAGCAGTAGGACGAGCAGAACCGGTTGAATCGGAAATCCCTGGATCCGACACACTGAATGAAGGCCAGCTTCTTGGCGGTCTTGAAAGACGCCACCCTTTGCTTGAGCTCGGCGACGCGCTTTTCCATCGATTCGGCTCTGGCCGCACTGTCCACCCAGGCCTTCAGATCGATGCCCTCGATGACCGCGCAGGCCTTGAGCATGTCCGAAGCTTCCTGGGATGTCTTGCCGCATTTCTCCTCGAGCTGCTTCACCTGGCGGCTGAGCTTCTTGTGCTCCTTTTCCAGGTCCTCCAGCTCATGCTCCATGGCGATGTCGCTGGGTCGGTCCAGGTGACCCGCCGTGGGACCGCTGGCGCTCAGCAGCCGCTCGAGCTCCATGGCCGTGACCACATTGGCGATGCGGTCGTAGCCGTACTCGGGGATGACCGAGGGGTCGAAGACCTCGTAGCCCGTGGCCAGGATGATGGCGCCAGCCTCGATCTCGACTTCCTGGTCCTTCTGCTCGTAGTCGATGGCCTTGGCCTGACACACCTTGGCGCAGACGCCGCACTTCTTCCCCTGACCCAGCTGTCGGCAGTTGGGGGCGTCGATGGTGAAGACCGACGGAATGCCCTGGGGGAAGTATTTGTAGATGGCTTTGCGCTGGCCCAGGCCCACATTGTAGGCGTCCACGACCATGCTGGGGCATTTCTCGGCGCACGAGCCGCAGCCGGTGCACAGATCCTGGCTCACGTAGCGTGCCTTTTTGAGCACCTTCACCTTGAAGGCGCCGACCTCGCCGCTGACTTCCTGAACTTCGCTGTAGGCCAGCAGATTGATGCGGGGATGTCGACCGACATCCAGCAGCTTGGGCGAAAGAATTCAGATGGCGCAGTCGTTGGTGGGGAAGGTCTTGTCGAGCTGGGCCATCTTGCCGCCGATGCTCGGGAGCTTCTCCACCATGTGCACCTGGATCCCCATTTCGGCGAGATCCAGCGCCGCCTGTATTCCGGCGATTCCTCCACCGATGACCAAAACGTCGTTGCTCACAACACACCTCTTTAGGGTCTAGGATTCCATGTTTTCGGCGATCAGGACACACAGGTCCTTGATCTGCAGATCGAGATCGAGATTGTTCAGGGCGCAGGTCAGGTGGATCTTGCACTTGGGACATGCCGTCACCAGGGTGTCGGCGCCCGTGGCCTTGGCCTCCTTGAGACGTTCCACCTGTATCTGCTTGGAGCACGTGGAGCAGTTGGCCCAGCCGCTGGTCCCGCAGCAGACGGCGTTCTCGCGGTTGCGCTCCATCTCCACGAAGCGGCTGTCCTGAAGACCCTTGAGGATCGTCCGGGGGCCGTCGTAGATGTGAGCCATGCGTCCCAGGCGGCAGGGATCTGGTGCTTGAACGTAGTGTATCCCTCGGGGCAGCTGAAGACAACGCGCCTGGCTCCGGACTGGCGAATGAGGGCCATATTCTTCTCGGCCAGCTTCTTGAACATGTCGTAGCGGCCGTTCCAGAGCATGTCGTGGCCGCAGCAGCATTCCTCGTTGGAAACGACGGGGGTGATGCCGCCGGCGTTGAGGATCTTGATGACGTTGCGGCTGGTGGTGAGGCTGTCGACGCCCATGTCCCGGAAGATGACGTCGAAGTAGGGCATGCAGCCCACAAAGAAAAAGGTGTCGCCGGTCTCGGCGATGCTTCCGGCCTCCCGGGCCCAGTCCGTCCGCTTCTGCCGGATGCCCATGGCCTGGAATTCCATGACGGACTGGAGCATCCCGTGGTGGGAGAGGACTGGCGCGATGCCGCGCTGAGTGGCCTGCTCCCGGAGCACCCGCATGAACTCGGGGAAATTGATCTTGGTCGGGCAGCGCTCGAAGCACCGGCTGCAGGTCAGGCACGACCACAGCTCCCGGTCCTGCAGCAGCTCGTCCCCCAGCTCCAGCAGGGCCTTCTCCACGATGATGCGAGGCGAGAAGCTGGGCATCACCCGCGAGATGGGGCAGCTTCCGGTGCAAACTCCACAGTCCAGGCAAGCGTAGGTTTGATAGGCTTTTACAGCTTCTTCGATATTCATGCAGCCACCCCCAATGGAGATTTCCCGAGGGATTTGACGGTTTGGGTGAAGTCGGTCACGATTTTGGCGAAGCGTGCTCCCTCGGCCGAGGAGACAAACTCCAGGGCCAGCCTCTCCTGATCCATCCCCATGAGCCCCATGAGCTCCCGGGTGAGGGCCACCATGCGCTGAGCCTTTTCATTACCATCCAGGTAATGGCAGTCGCCCAGGTGTCACCCGCTCACCAGGACGCCGTCGGCGCCCAGCTGGAAGGATTTCAGGATGAAATCCGGCGACACGCGTCCCGAGCACATCACTCGGATGACCCGGATGTTGGGAGGATACTGGATGCGGCTGACACCGGCCAGGTCGGCCCCGGCGTAGGCGCACCAGTTGCAACAGAAGGCGATGATTTTCGGTTCGAATTCGGCACTCATGTCCACGCATCCTTTGTGAGAGAGGCGATCCGGGCTTCAGGGGATCGTCTCATTTGCAGAGCGCTGCCTCCACCATGGTGAGCACTTCCGCGTCGTTGAAATGCCGGATGGCGGCGGCGCCCGTGGGACAGGCCACGGCGCAGGCCCCGCACCCCTTGCAAAGGGCTTCCTGGATCTGGGAGATGTAGATGTCCTCGGCGATCTCCGTCAGCTGTGGCGCTCCGTACGGGCAGGCCTCCACGCACTTGCCGCAGCCCCGGCAGAGGGATGCGTCCACCTGGGAGACCACACCCTCGACGTGGATGGACTTCTGGGAAAGCACCGTCGCCGCCCGGGCCGCGGCGGCCTGAGCCTGGGCGATGCTCTCGTCGATGGGCTTGGGATAATGGGCCAGACCGGCGAGGTACACGCCGTCGGAGGCGAAATCCACCGGCCGCAGCTTCATGTGGACTTCCAGGAAAAAGCGGTCCTGACTCAAAGGCACTTTGAAGAGCTGAGTCAGCTCGTCCACGTCCCGCGTTTCGATGGCGCTGGCCAGCGTGATGAAATCCGGCCGCAGGGTGACGGGCCTCTGGAGCACGTGGTCGACCACGCTCACTTCCAGGGCTCCACCGTCCGCTTCCCTCACCACCGGCTTGTGCTCCAGGTCGAAGCGGATGAAGATGACCCCGAGACGCCGCGCTTCACGGTAAAGGTCCTCACGCTCACCGTACGTCCGGATGTCGCGGTAGAGGATGTAGACTTCCATCTCCGGGTTGCGCTGCTTGAGCTCCACCGCCTTCTGCACGGAGAACGTGCAGCAGATCTTGCTGCAATGGGGACGCTGGGGCTCGCGGGATCCCACGCACTGGATGAAGACCGCCGACCTGGCGCCGCGCACGACATCACCGTCCCAGGCCTCATCCAGCTCATGCCATCGGAAGACCTTGGGATGGCTGCCGTACAGGTACTCCTCGGGCTTGATGGAGTGGGCTCCCGTGGCGAGAATCGTGACCCCGTGCTCGATCTCCCGGGATCCGCCGTCCCCGTCCTGGATGACGAGCGTCCTGAAGTTGCCGACATAGCCCGAGGTCGTGCTGACCCTGGCGTTGAGATGCAGCTCGACGTTGGGGCTCCGGTTCACTTCCTCGACAAGCCCCAGCACGTAATCCGAAACGCTCTCACCGCGCCAGGTCTTGTGCAGCTTGAGAGCATGGCCCCCCAGCCGGTTCTTCTGCTCGACGATGTGCGCCTTGAATCCCTGCCTGGCCAGGGTCAGGGCACTCACCATGCCGGCCACGCCGCCTCCGACGACCAGGGCCGATGGATTCACTGGCACCGATGGCATGGGGAGAGGCTCGATGAGGGCGGCCCGGGCCACGGCCATGCGCACCAGGTCCTTGGCCTTCTGGGTGGCCGCGTCGGGATCGGCGGCATGAACCCACGAGCACTGGTCGCGGATGTTGGCCTGCTCATAGAGATACTTGTTCAGAGCGCTGTTGCGCAGGGTCTCCTGGAAGAGAGGCTCATGGGTCCGGGGCGAGCACGCCGCCACGACCACCCGGTTGAGCTGCTGCTCGGCAATGACGTGGACCAGCCGGTCCTGGGCATCCTGCGAGCAGGAAAAGAGGTTTTCCTGGACGTAGGTGACGTTGGGAAGCGTCCTGGCGTATTCCACCACCTCGGGAACGCGGACGGTGCTGGCGATGTTGATGCCGCAGTTGCAGACGAAAACGCCGATGCGGGGCGGCTCGGCCGACACGTCCCGCTCCTCGGGGAAGGTCTTTTCCCGGACCAGGGTGTTCCGGGCCGACGCCAGGTCACAGGCGGCAGCTCCCGCGGCGGCCGAGGCTTCCATCACCGAAAGCGGGATGTCCTTGGGCCCCTGGAGCACGCCGCAGACGTACACTCCGGGATTGGTGGTGGCCACCGGCGTGAAGCTGCTGGTCTCGGCGAAACGGTACTGGTCGAGGTCGACGCCCAGAGTGCCGGCCAGCTTTTCGACTTCGTCCGAGGATTCCAGGCCCACCGACAGGACCACCATGTCGAATTCCTCGGTGACCATCTCACCGGTCTCCGTCACGTAGGAGAGGCTCACGTCGTCGCTGCCCGGCACCTGCTCCACGCTGTGGATCCTGGACCGGACGAACCGGACCCCGTTTTCCCGTGCCCGGGTGTAATACTGCTCGAATTCCTTGCCGAACGTCCGCATGTCCATGAAGAAGATGGCGGCGTCCAGGCCGTCCTTGGAATGCTCGCGGGCGATGACGGCTTCCTTGATGGCGTACATGCAGCACACGCCCGAGCAGTAGCCGTTGTCGCAGCGGTTGATCTCGCGGGAGCCCACGCACTGGAGCCAGGCGATCTTCTTGGGCTCCTTGTGGTCCGATGGCCGGATGAGATGGCCCTGGAAGGGGCCGCCGGCGCTCAGAATGCGCTCGAACTCGACGCTCGTCACCACGTTGGGAAGCGAGGCGTAGGCGTAAGTGTCGTATCGGGAGGGATCGAAGGGCCGGAATCCCGGCGAGGCGATGACGGCCCCCACGTCGAGAGTGACGACCTCTTCTTGCATGGAATGGTCCACGGCCTCCGCCTTGCAAGCCGCGACGCACTGAAGACACTCGCAGCACGCCATGCAGTTGAGGCACTTCTGGGCCTCGGCCCGGGCCTGCTCTTCCGTGAATCCCAGCTCCACCTCGGCGAAGCTCGCCTGGCGCAGCTCCATGCCCACCGTGGCCTGGTGAGCCCTCGGCTGCCTGGCGATGTCCCTGGGGATGGGTACGAAATTGTCCTGGGGAAGCTCCATGCCCTTGCGGCCTTCCCGCAGATCCTCGCCCCTCAGGTAACGGCCGATGGAAAGGGCCGCCTCGCGGCCTGCCGCCACGGCGCCGATGGCGACCCAGGGGCCTGTCTGAGCGTCGCCGCCCGCGAAAACCCCGTCACGGTTCGTGGCAAAGGTGATCTCGTCGGCCTCGATGGTTCCCCACCGGGTGACGTTGATGCCGTCCTTTTCCGCCAGAAAGAGGGATTCGGGGGTCTGTCCGATGGCCGGGATGATCCACTCGGCCTCGATGGCGACCTCGCTGCCGGGGACCGGCACCGGCCGACGCCTGCCCGAGGAATCGGGGGCTCCCAGCTCCATCCGGACGCACTGGAGACCGATGACCTTCTGGTCCTTGGTGAGGATCTGCTGGGGCGCCGTGAGGAACTGGATGTCGATGCCCTCGGCCAGGGCGTCGGCCACCTCGTTTTCCCGGGCGGGCATTTCGTTGGCGGACCTCCGATAGAAGATGCTGACCTGGTCCGCTCCCAGCCTCAGTGCCGACCGGGCCGCGTCGATGGCCACGTCGCCGCCGCCGACGATCACCACCCGGCCGTCGATCTTCTTGATCTCGCCCAGGTTGGACTTTCGCAGAAACTCGACCCCCGTCATGACCCCCGCCGCATCCTCGCCGGGAATGTTCAGCTTGAGGCTGCCATGGGCGCCGATGGCCAGGTAAACAGCCTTGTAGCCCTCGGCCATGAGGCTGTCGATGGTGAAATCCTTTCCCAGGGCGGTGTTGAGCCTGATTTCCACACCCAGCCTCGTGATGGCCCGTATTTCCTTGTCGAGGACCTCGGGAGGCAGCCGGTAGTCGGGGATTCCGACGCGCAGCATGCCGCCCGCCGCTGAAAGCGCCTCGAGCACCGTGACCTGAAAGCCTTCGAGGGCAAGAAAATGAGCCGCGCTCAAACCGGCCGGGCCCGATCCGATGATGGCGACCCGCTCCTCCCGCTTGTGAATCTCGGGGATGGGAATGGTTTCGATATCGACCTGATCCGCCACGAAGCGCTTGAGGGCGCAGATGGAAATGGGCTCATCCACCTGCCCGCGCCGGCATGCCGTCTCGCAGGGATGGGGGCAGACGCGCCCGATGACCCCCGGAAAGGGCAGATTGCGCAGGATGACTTCCATGGCCTCGGGGTACTTTCCCTGGGCGATGAGGGCCACGTATGCGTGGGCGTTGACCATGTTGGGGCAGGCGTTGGTGCAGGGCGACCGGTCCAGCTTCTCGATGGCGTAGGCGCTGGGAATCGCCTGGGCGTAGGGCTTGTATGTGGCCTTGCGCTCCGAGAGTCCATGCTCGAACTCGTTGACCAGACTGACGGGGCAGACCTTGGCGCAGTCGCCGCACGCGGTGCATCGGTCCGTGAGGATGAAGCGGGGCTTCTGGCGGATGACGGCCTTGAAGCTGCCCTTGGCTCCCGTAAGGCTTTCCAGGCGAGCGTTGGTGAGGAGATTGATGTTCAGGTGCCGGCCGACCTCGACCAGCTTGGGTGAGATGATTCACATGGCGCATTCGTTGGTGGGGAAGGTCTTGTCCAGCTGAGCCATGCCGCCGCCGATGGCAGGGCTTTTCTCCAGCAGATGCACGAAATAGCCCGAGTTGGCCAAATCCAGCGCGGCCTGCATGCCCGCGATGCCGCCGCCGATGACGAGAGCCGAGCCGATGGATGGTTTGCCGGCGAGATCCTGAGAGCTCATTTTTTCTCCTGCAGCCGAATCATCTGGTGGCGGGGGGACCCCAAAAGGGACAACCGTCAGGATGCCGCCCGCCGCTCGATCATTAAGTTGTTGAAATTCCAAGTATACGAGTCTATATAGTTACCCGGTGGGAGGTTCCATTGTCAAGGAAAATGTGAATTTTGTCATTTGAAAGCCCTCTCCGGTGCCTGACCCCGCCCCTTCCCGTGGCCCCGCGTGGCCCTATGGAAGTCCCACGCCGGCCCCTCGAGGCCGGTAACGGGTATGGGGCCTTTCAGAAGGAAGACCGTGACCAGACCCACATACAAGGAACTGGAGCAAAAGGTCAAGGAGCTCCAGCAGATCATCAACATCAAGGTGTTTCCGAGCATTCTTCAGTTCACCGCCAGCGATCTCCTCTACTTTCGACTGAATGCACAATGGTCGTTCGATTTCTTCGATCAGGGTATTGCGAGCCTCACGGGCTATCCTGCCCAGGCCCTGCGTGATCATGAGGCCTGCTGGCTCAACCTCGTGCACGAGAACGACCGGGCCCTGCTGCTGGACGATCTGGACCGGGCCCTGCGGGAAGACAGGACTTTCCTTTCCGTACACCGGATCATCAGCGAGAGCGGTCAGATCCGCTGGGTGAAAATGCGGGGGTCGGTGTTCTGTGACGACGAGGGCCGGTTCCTGTGCATCCAGGGGATCCTGAACGACATCACCCGCGAGAAGCTCATCGAGGAAGCCCTGGAGTCGGAATCGGAGATCTTCGCCTGGGTGGCCAACAACCTGGAGGATGGGATCTACATTGTCTCGGAGGATCATCGCATCAAATTCATGAACCAGGCTCTCATGGACCTGGTGGGGGACCAGGTGGGAGAGCTGTGCTACAAGGCGCTGTTCGACCGGGATTCCATCTGCCCCTGGTCCGTGATGCACCACATTCAGCAGGATAGCTGCGGCTTTCAGGACTACGTGCTGGAGAAGCTGGGGCGAGCCTTTCAGGTGAGGAGCTTTCCCATCAAGATGCGGGATGGCTCCATCGGCAAGCTGGGGCAGCTCAGGGACATCACCCGCACCAAGGTTCTCCAGTACGAGCTGAAGGAGCTGGCCCTGCGCGAGGAAGCCCTGGCTTCGGCCGCCGACGTCGCCAATGTGGGCATCTTCGTCGTTCAGAACTACAGGGGGCTGCAAGCGCGCTTTCGCTACGCCAATGAGGCATTTTGCCGCATCACGGGGTTCGAGCTCCTCGAGCTTCAGGAGATGAGCCTGAGCGACATCATTCCGTCGGGTCCTTTTGAGAAGGTGGTGGAGCTGCTGGGGCAGCGGGGACTCCTGCTGAGCAGGGCCAGCTCCTCCGAGGTGACCCTCATCCGAAAAGAGGGACCTCCCGTCGTGGCGCTTTTCACGGCGGCAGCATCCCTTTACCGGGGAAAGCCTGCCATCACGGGATTCCTTCAGGACATCACCCAGGCCAAGAGGGTGCAGGATTCCCTCTACCTGTCCCAGCGTCTGGCCTCCATCGGGAAGCTCGCGGCCGAGGTCGCCCACGAGATCAACAACCCGTTGACGAGTGTTCTGACTTTCACCAAGCTGGCCTCCCGTGTGGTACAGCGAGATCGCCTGGGGCCGGAGCGGATCCAAAGCCTCAAGGAGTATCTGGGGCACATGGAGTCCGAAGCCAACCGCTGTGCCGGGATTGCTCGAAACCTCCTGGATTTTTCCCGTCAGGGGGAGATCGAGGTCAAGGAAAACGACCTGGGAGAGATCATTGAGCGAACGCTGAACGTTTTGAGACACCGGGCCGAGATGGGCAAAATCGCGCTCAGGACGAGCCTGGATCCGAATGTCCCTCGACTGCGCTGCGATTACAAAAGGCTCCAGCAGGCTTTGATCAACATTTTCTGGAACAGTATCGAGGCCATGCCGCGGGGAGGGGTCCTGGCCGTCGCCACGACTTTCGATCCCGTCAGGCGGGCGATTCACATCGACATTCGCGACACGGGGACGGGCATCTCCCAGGAGAACCTGGGAAGGATCTTCGAGCCGTTCTTCACGACCAAGGCGGAAAGCAAGGGGGTGGGGCTTGGACTTTCGGTGGCTTACGGCATCATCCGGCAGCATGGCGGGGAGATCGATGTCCAGAGCCGGCCCGGGGAGGGGGCCTTGTTCCGGATTTGTCTTCCAATGCGCGACGGAGCCTGCAATGGGCCACTGAATCCCTGAGCCTCCTGAAGCCCTGGCTGTCAAGCGGCGGCCGGGTGGCGGTCACTTGGCCCGGACCGCGGGAAGAGGCGTCCCTGGCCTTTCGAGGCCGACACCGACGGGATGTGTGCCCTTGGATCAACCTGACCCGGAAAGAAGCTCATGAAAGCGGATGCAAGAATCCTGATCGTGGACGATGAGCCCCTGATTCGGCTCTCGCTGACGGAATGGCTCAAGGAGGAAAACTACCTGACCCACGCGGTGGAAGATGGCCCCGCCGCTCTGGAGGCCATGAGCAAGGAGCCATGGGACATCATGCTCCTGGACCTCAAGATGCCCGGCATGGACGGGGTGGAAGTGCTCCGGGAAGCCAGGAGGCTGGCTCCCCATACCACGGTCATCATGATGACGGCCTACGCTTCCGTCGCCAGCTCCGTTCAGGCCATGAAGGAGGGGGCCTACGACTACATCGTCAAGCCCTTCGATGTGCAGGAGCTGACCCTGCTGCTCAAGCGCATCGTGGAGCACCAGCAGCTGGTGAGCGAGAACATGCTGCTGCGCAAGCGGCTCACGGAGCAGTACGAGTACGAGAACATCGTCGGCAAGAGCGCTCCCATGCAGGCGGTCTTCGAGCTCATCGGCACGGTGGCCGACACCAGCGCCACGGTGCTCATCACGGGAGAGACGGGAACGGGCAAGGAGCTGGTGGCCCGCGCCATCCACACCAACAGCTCCCGGCGCTACAGCCCGTTCATTGCCGTGAGCTGCAGCGCGCTGCCGGACACGCTTCTCGAAAGCGAGCTGTTCGGTTATGAAAAGGGAGCGTTCACCGGTGCCGATCGCACCAAGAAAGGGCGATTCGAGCTGGCCCACTCGGGGACGCTTTTCCTCGACGAGATCGGGGAAATCAACATGAAGACCCAGGTGAAGCTGCTCCGGGTGCTTCAGGAGAGAAGCTTCCGGCGTCTTGGCGGGAGCGACCTCATCGAGGTGGACGTGCGGCTCATCACCGCCACCAATCGTGACCTGCTCCGGATGGTGGAGCAGGGGACTTTCCGGAGCGATCTCTACTACCGGCTGAATGTCGTCAACATCCACCTGCCGCCCCTGAGGGAGCGTCGGGAGGACATTCCGCTGCTGGTGGCTCATTTCATGGCCAAATACAACCTGGAGTTCAACAAGAAATTCGAGCGGGTGCGCGAGGCCGCCCTCGGCATGATGCTGGACTACCAGTGGGCGGGCAATGTGCGCGAGCTGGAGAATGTCATCGAGCGGGCCGTGGTCATTGGACAGGGCTCGGAAATCGGTCCCGAGCATCTCCCTTTCTGCAGGCCCGAGGTCGCGACGGGCGAAGAGAGCGAGACCCTGGAGTCCGTGGAGCGGCGGCACATCGAGAGGATGCTTTCCCGGCAGCAGTGGAACATCGCTAAAACGGCCCGAATCCTGGGGATCGACCGCACGACGCTGCACAAGAAAATCAAGAAGCTCAACCTGAGGAACGACACTCGAACGGCATGAACCGGCCCGGTCACTCCATTGTCATCGTCCCCTTCGGGGGAGAGATCCTCGAGCACCTCGGGGACGTGGCCGAGTCCATCCAGGAGCTTTTCGGTCTGCCGATCCACATCGAGGACGATCGGGGGATTCCGGGCTTTGCCCTGGATCCCGTGCGGCAGCAGTACAATTCCAATGTCATCCTGAAAGAGCTCATCGGCACATGCCCTCCCGGCGGTCTGAAGATCCTTGGGGTCACCGCCGTGGATCTTTTCAGCCCCATCTTCTCCTATGTTTTTGGGGAGGCCCAGTTCAGTGGACGCGGAGCCGTCGTGTCCTCTTACAGGCTGCGGGGCGACGGCGCCGCCGTCGATGCCCGCGGGTGCCCCCCGCTGGTGAGCCGCCTGGAAAAGGAATGTCTCCATGAGCTCGGCCACACCTTCGGGCTGAGACACTGCTCGGACCCTGACTGCCTGATGCACTACTCCGTCGGGGTCGAATGCGCCGACCGCAAGTTCTCCTTCTTCTGCCCCGCATGTCGCGACCTGATGCTGTGGCACATGGCCAGCGATCTTTTCCTGAAGTCGCGCTGAAGGGGTTAAAGCTTTCGTCCATGTGGACTTCCGGGAGCGTTTCTGAGAGGATGCACCCCAGATGCCGCCGATGGATGGCCGAGCCGGACGCCTCGCGTCCCGGTTTGGGCCGTGCCCCGTGGGTCAGCCGAGGGACGAGGGAAATCAAGACCATGCACACCACCGAGCCGCATTGGAAAGTGTTGTTGATCGATGCCGACCGTGAAAGCACCGATCAGATGACACAGATCCTGGGGAGCCACGCCTGTACGGTATTGACAGCGGAAACTGGAGCCCAGGGCCTGCGCTTATGCCGCGACTGGCTTCCCCAGATCGTCATTACGGCTGTCAGGCTGCCCGACATGGATGGGATGGACGTATTGGAGAGGATCAAAAGTGAATGTCCTCACAGCGAGGTGGTTGTCGCGACGGTGCACGCTCAGGTCGATAACATCCTGAAGGCATTTCGGCTCAATGCCGCGGATTTCATCGGCAAGCCCATCCAGGACGCTGCTTTGACGGCGGCGGTGGAGCGGGCCCGGCAGCGCTACCTGGATCTGAAGAAACTGCAGCGTTACACGGAGCTCATCGAGGAAAAATGGCTGGACACCAGCGAAGCCCTGGAAAAAACGTTCAAGTTCCAGAAGAAGCTCATTGAAAGCTCCATCGACGGCATCGTCGGGTGCGACTACGATCGCAGGATCATCATTTTCAACAAGAGCATGGAACAAATGCTCGAATATTCCAAAGGGATGGTGATCGGCAGGATGTTCCTGTACCAGCTCTTTTCGTCCGAGGGCTGGGAGACTTTCCAGGATCAGCTGTGCAGTGACGACCTGGGCGGGGAGGACAAGCTGTTCCTCTCCGAGTGCACGCTCATCTCGAGAAGAGGCAAGAAGATTCCCGTGCGTCTTTCGGCCCAGGTGCTGTTCCAGAAGAACGAGGACATCGGTGTGGTGGTGTTCTTTCGGGATCTGACGACCATCAAGAGGCTGAAGCAGCAGTTCATCGATCAGGTCAAGTACCTGCACCAGGACAAGATGGTTTCCCTCGGAAAGCTGGCGGCCAGCGTGGTTCATGAGATCAACAATCCGCTGGCGGGGGTTCTGAACTACATTCGGCTCATGTCCAAGCTTCTGGGGAGGAACGTCCCTTCCCCCGAGGAGATTCAGAAGTTCAGGAAGTACCTGGACATCATGGGGAGCGAGGTGCAGCGATCCTCGGAGATCGTCTCCAACCTGCTGGCCTTCTCGCGGAAATCCAAGCTGGAGTTCAGCGAGGTGGACGTCAACGGAGTCCTGGAGAAGAGCATCATGCTCAGCAGCCACAAGCTCATGATGAGCAACATCCAGATTCAGAAGCATTTGAGCCCCGCCGCTCCCAAGGTTCTCGGGGACTTCAATCAGCTCCAGCAGTGCGTGCTCAACCTGGTGTTCAATGCGGCGGACGCCATGCCCGACGGCGGAAGCATCACCGTGGAGAGCATCCGCAATCCGGGAAGCCGCATGGTGGAGATCAAGGTGGCCGACACGGGGCGCGGCATCTCCAGGGAGAACCTGCCCAAGATCTTCGATCCTTTTTTCAGCACCAAACAGGAGGGTAAAGGGCTTGGGCTCGGATTGTCGGTGGTCTACGGCATCATCGACCGCCACAAGGGAGCCATCACGGCTGAAAGCGAGCCCGGGCAGGGAACGGTTTTCAGCATCCAGCTTCCTGTCCTTGAACAGAGGGACAGGGGCTGACCTGAGGGAGCGGTCATCTTTTGGGAGCAGCATGGACCTGGGCATGCTGGCCCTGGGCTGCGAAGCGGCGCGGGGTCAGGCTGGAAGGAACGCTCAACGGAGGAGGGTTTCATGGCATCGTCGGATGTTGCTCGGAGGCCCTGATGCCCCCCCCCTCCCCCCGCTGAGGGGCGAGGCTCGGGGTGAGGGGGTCCGGGACGTCGACCGTTCCTCACCCTGATCTTTTCCCCGAGGGGGGGAGGGCGGCTCCGAATCGGCGCAGCTCGAAAGTCGAATCCCGACGGCGGGCGCCGCGTGCGCCATGCTCATGCGCCCCTGGGGATCCCCTCCGCGAGGCCGACCAGCTTTTGGGAAAGCTGCAGGGTGTTGCGGTGAAGGTTGCGCTCCTCCCGGACGAAACGGGCTCCCCCTTGCCCCATCATGCGCCGGAGCGCGGGGTCGGCCGCCAGGAGACGGAGAGCCCGGGCCATGGCGTGACCATCATCAGGCGGCACCAGGATGCCGGTCGCCCCGTCGACGACCACCTGGGGGACCCCCGCCGCAGCCAGGGCCACCACGGGGAGTCCGCAGGACTGCGCCTCGAGAAACACCATCCCCAGTGATTCACCGATTCCAGGAAAAGCGAACACATCGGCCGCCGAATAGAGCCGATACATGGATTCCCTGGGGATCCTCCCCGCGAAGACCGCCTGGCCGGGAAGCTCCATGGCGGCTCTCTTCCGAAGCAGCGGCTCCATGGGGCCGTCTCCGATCACCAGCAGCGTGAACGACTGAAGATCCTCCCGGAGCTTCGCCAGTGCCTTGAGGAGGTAGAGGAAGCTTTCGGTCTTCACGCCCTCGCGCCACCGGGCCGCCGTCAGGATCAAAAAGCGCCGGGGAGGGATGCCGAACTGCTGACGAGCCTCATGGGCGGCCTCGGGGCTCATTGGGAACTGTTCAGGCCAGATGCCGGGGGGCAGATACGTGATCCGATGCTCCGGGAGGATGCGCCGGAGCGCCTCCAGATCCCGGAGGTTGTTGGAAAAGACGTGGTGGGCCCGGAGGATCGCCCATCGGTTCAGACGGAACCCCGGCGAGGTGGAGGCGCTCCGGCGTCGACGGGTGGCGTACATGGGCTGGAAGATGACATACGGAATGCGCAGAAGACGGGAGATCCAGGGCCCGATGACGTCCGGCGATTTGTAGTAGGTGTGGTAGGTCATCCAGATTTGAGGCTTGAAGGCGTGAGCCGCCGGCCAGGCCTGGAGCCAGGCCCGGGCCGCGCCGGCCCAGCCGGAGCCGTCTTTCCAGAACCAGCGGGAGCGGAACCGGACGATCTCCCGGCAGTCGTGTCCCAGGCGATTGAGGGCCAGGTGGATGCCCTGGGCGATCACCAGGTCCCCCGAGGGGTGCGGGTGATTCAGGGGCTTGTTGGGGCAGTAGAGGGCGATTCTCACGGCTGTTTCAGTGCGTCCGAAAGCAGCGTGAAGAGCCGCTGGATGCAGCGCTTCTGGTCGAAGTCCCGCTCCACCCTGCCGCGGGCGCGGCCGAGGACTCCGCCCAGGTCATCCGGGCGGGTCAACACCCGGGTCATGGCGCGCGCCAGGGCCCCGGGCCGGCCCGGCTCCACCAGGAAGCCCGTCACGCCATCCTCCACCAGCTCGGGGATGGCCGAAACCCGCGTCGAGACCACGGGCACTCCCACGGCCATGGCCTCGATGAGCACGTTGGGGATGCCGTCGCGATCGCCGTCCTCCGCCACCTTGCACGCCAGGGCCACGCATTGGGACTGGCGGTAGTGGGCGAGGACCTCGTCGTGGCGAAGGGTCCCCAGGAGGCTCACCCGCCGGCCCAGACCCAGGTGCTCGATGAGCCGCCGGATCTCCATCTCCCGCTCTCCACTTCCGATGTGCGTGAAGTGGAAATCGAGGCCGGCCTGGTCGAGAATGGCCAGGGCTCGGAGCAGATCGTCGTAGCCCTTCTTGGCCACGAGCCGCCCCACCGAAAGGATGCGGGGCGGTCCGTGGCGGGGCGGAGTGGTGCCGAAGGAAAAGAAGTCCACATCGATCCCATGGTAGATGGTGTGGATCGGCGTGGATGCCCCGAACAGGAGCGCGATGCGGGCCAGGTGATCGGCGTTGTGGCGCGTGCAGGTCACCACGAATCGGGCCCGGGCGATCTTGCGGGCCAGCTGCCCCTCCTCGGACGTGTAGATGTCCTTGGCGTGGGCCGTGAAGCTGAAGGGGAGCCCGGTGAGCTCCGATGCGAACAGGGCCACCGAGGTCGGGGTGTGGCAGAAGTGGGCGTGGAGATGGGTGACGGCGGAGTCACGCAGCCTGACCTGGGCCAGGTGTCCCGCCTGGAGGAAATGGCGCAGGGTGGCCAGGCCCCGGCGCTCCCAGCTTCTCGAGACCGCCCTCAGGGCGCATCGGGGGTAGTGGGAGCCGAGTCTCCGCCAGAGGGCGCCGTTGGTCTCGAGCAGTGTGCGCCATTGGGGCAGCACGTATTCCGGAAGGTACGTCACGTCCGCCCGGATACGGGACACGTGTCCGTGGGAAAAATCCTCCCGGGGCTGCCGGATGGAGAAGATGCTGATGGGGATGCCGAGCTTCTCGAGCAGGAGGATCTCCGAGCTGATGAAGCTTTCGGAGATGCGGGGGTATCCTTTCAAGATCATCCCGAGTCGGGATTCTCCGCCCCTCACTCGACGCATTCCCTTTGGCATTCCAGGATGCGCTGGCGAATGACATCCAGGCCGGTGAAGGGGAAGGATGCCATCTTCTTGCGGTAGGCGGAGCCATTCCTGAGCATGGCGAGCACCCGGGCGCGGAGATTCCGGGGGGTGATCTCGTTGGGGTGGAGATAGTCGCAGAATCCCTGGGAGCAAAGCATCTGGGCCCGGATGAGCTGCTCTTCACGGGGGACCGTTCGAGGCAGAATCAGAAAAGGCTTGGCCTGGCTCACGATCTCGCAGACGGTGTTGTAGCCGCCCATGCTCACCACCAGCTGTGCGGCGCCGATGAGACTTTCCATGAACCGGTGGAACTTGAGGGTGGTGAAGCCGAGGGAACGGGCCGTCTCGAAAACATCCTGATAGTCCCGGGAAGAGATGAACGGCCCGGTCACCAGGACCACGCGGGTCCTTTCGGGAATGCCGCCCTCCGAGGGATGGAACGCCTTGAGGAAGGTCTTCAGCACGGGGTGCCCGTCGCCGCCTCCCCCGATGGTGACGAGGATCAGCTTTTCGTCGTTGGGAATTCCCAGCTCGCCCCGTGTGGAGCGAATGTCCTCGGGAGTCGGAACCTTTCGGGGGATGTAGCCTGTGAAATGGATCTTCGAGGCCACCTGGGGCGGGATCCGGTATTCATGGATGGGATCGTAGAAATCCTGGCGACCGTAAACCCAGATCTCGTCGTAATATTGCTCCATGGCGTCGTAGATGCCTTTTTCCTCCCATTCCTGGATGGTGACGTCGGCGCTGTCCATGATGTCCCGCAGTCCCAGAATGGAGCGGCAGGAAGGGAAATCGCTGCGCAGCCAGTGGAGAGTTTCGGCCACTTCCCGCTTCAGCCCGAGGGGGGCCTTGTCCACGATGAAAAAATCGGGCTTGAAGGCCATGGCGGTGGCCAGGATGATCCCCTTCCGAATCTCGAGCACTTCCGTGGCGTCGAGCTTCATGGAAAGGGGAAGGTACTGTTCGTTGGTCACCTTGATCATGCCCGGGATGCGCACGAAGTCGATGCGTCGGGGGATCTTGAAGCGCCCCGCGAGGACCGAGCCCGTGAGGATCAGCACGTTGGCGGGGCATTTCCGCAGGCTCAGGGCAATGGCCAGACATCGGCGGATATGGCCGAGGCCAAAGGTGTCATGGGAATACATGAGGATTTTGAGTGGAGTCGGTGTGCCCAAATCTGCTTCCCGGATGTTCGGTCCCACCCTGCGGGGCGAAACGGCAGAGCTTCCCAAGCCATTGAAGAATCTCCGGAATTCGAGCGGCATAATAGGGGCTTAATCGTATCATGGCAACAAGGATTTGACTGGTTTGCACTCTAAAATGATTATAGTGACTGATGGGATTCACATAAATGGATGAGGGCCTTTTGGACCCACACCGAGGAGACTGCCATGAGCGTGCAAACGAAGGATCTGGAAAGAAAGCTTCTGGAGATGCACCCCGAGATCGGGACCCACGGACTCTTTCTCAGCCTCGACTTTGACCATTCCAAGGATGCGTGGATCGTGGGGCTCAAGAAAGGAAGCCATTCCCTGACGACACACCTGGAGGCCAAGGATGCCGAGGACTGCCTCAATGGGGTCAAGTGCGTCTACCTCGGCGTTCAGATTTCCCAGTTCATCAAAAACTTCGAGGCGTGATGCCATGCCTTGTGGGTTGTCGTGAGATTCCAGGAACCGCATGGATTCGGGCGGGGATGAAGGCTGCCTCTTCGTTCCCAGGCTGGAGCTTCCGGCTCGCTGGGGGCCCTTGCCCGCCCGGACCGCCCTTAAGCCGCTCTTCAGGCTACGAGGAGAATGCATGGCATTGAGATTCATCCAGACACCGGCGGCGCCCGCCGCCATAGGCCCCTATTCCCAGGCGGTCCAGGCGGGCAATGTGCTCTTCGTGAGCGGCCAGATCGGCCTGAAGCCTGAAACGGGGGAGATGGTCGGGGACGATTTCGGCGATCAGGCGAAACAGTCCCTGGAGAACATGAAGCGGATCCTGGCCGCCGCGGGCTACGGGCTCTCCCATGTGGTGGCCGTGGATGTCTTTCTGACGGACATGGGGGAGTTCGCCGCGTTCAACGCCATCTACGAGGTGTTCTTCTCGACACACAAGCCCGCCAGGGCCGTGGTGGAGGTGAGGGCGCTCCCGCGGGGGGCCAGGGTGGAGATCAAATGCACGGCCTGCCTTACGGAATGAGCCTGGCGCCATTTCCCCTTGATACGCCCATCTTCATTTGCTAGTTTTGCCGCTCTGCCCGGAATGGTCATATGTTTCACGTTTGGGGTCTCGCTGAAGACCCGTTTTGACACCCGGCTTCTTCCACCGTTGGTGAAGCCGGGCGGCAATGTCGCTGAATTGAAGGGTTTCCAGGTTTGAGTCCAGCGAGCCTGAGAGGACGGTATCGGGGCGGGGCTCGGGCCAGGGTAGTGGAGCGCTGCCGGTGAAGACGGGGGTGGGATCGTCGGTTTCACCGGGAAGTGCTTCCCGGGGGACCCCGTCAGGGAAGCTTTCAACGATCCATCAGGAGGAGTGTGCCCATGACTGCTAAAGCTCGTTTCTTCGCGTCGGTCTTCATCGGTCTCATGGCTCTGGGGCTGACGACGCTGGCCACCGCCCAGGAGAAGACCTTCATCAACGGCATTGACGCCAACTTCCCGCCTTTCGCCTTCGTTGACAAGAACGGGAATCCCGATGGCTTCGATGTGGCCGTGATCAACTGGATCGCCGGGGATAAAGGCTTCAAGGTCAAGCATCAGCCCATGGACTGGGACGGGATCATCCCGAGCCTCAACGCCAGGAAGATCGATTTCATCGCTTCAGGCATGAGCATCACCGATGCGAGGAAAAAGGAAGTCAACTTCACTTTGCCTTACTGGGTCATCTCGCAGGTCCTGGTCGCCAAAAAGGATTCGGACCTGACCCCGGAAAAGGCGCTCTCCGAAGGCAGGAAGATCGGGGTTCAGCGCGGAACCACCGAGGCGAAGTGGATCGAGGAGAACCTGATCAAAAAAGAGGGGAAGAAGTTCGAGCTGGTTTACTATGATTCCGCCCCCCTGGCTGTCGAGGACGTGGTGAACGGCCGCATCGCGGCCGCGGCCATGGATGATGCGCCGGCCGAGGATGCCGTCCGCAAGGAGAAGCCCGTGAAGATCATCGGCAGCTTCGGGATGCCCAAGGAAGAATTCGGCTACGCCGTGCGCAAGGAGGACGAAGATCTTCTGAAAACCCTCAATGAGGGGCTCGGGAAGATCATGGCCTCTCCCGCCTGGGCCGAGCTGAAAGCCAAGTACGAATTGAAATAGACCGCACAAACGGCGGGCGGCCCGACCCGGGCCGCCCCCCCCGCGATGGAGCCCGATGCCCGAAGGCCTGAATGCCGTCATCCATGCCTTTCCCTATGTGATGGAGGGATCCCTCGTCACGGTGGGAGTGGTTGTGGGCGCCATGAGCCTGGGGCTGCTGCTGGGCATGCCGCTGGCGGTGGGTCAGGTCTACGCGGGGCCGCTGGTCAGGCGCCTGGTGGGTTTGTACGTGTGGTTCTTCCGGGGTGTGCCCCTCCTCGTTCTGCTCTTCCTGTTCTACTTCGGCCTTTTTTCGGCCCTGAACATCAATCTGTCCGCGTTCACCGTGGCGGTCATCGTTCTGGGACTGATCAGCGCGGCTTACCAGTCCCAGATTTTCCGCGGTGCCATCCTCTCGCTCCCGACGGGACAGCTCAAGGCGGCCCGATCCCTGGGAATGAGCGATCTCAAAAGCATCGCCTTCATCATCCTCCCCCAGGCCCTGAGGCTCTCCATTCCCGGCTGGTCCAACGAGTACTCCATCGTTTTGAAGGACTCGGCCGTGACCTACGCGCTGGGGGTGGCGGAGATCATGGCTCGAACGCATTTCGTGGCCACCCGGACCTATCAGCACCTGCCGCTCTACATCATGGCGGGTCTCATCTACCTGCTCTTGACCTACGCGGGCATACGGAGCCTGAGGCTCCTCGAAGAGAAGGTCCGGATCCCCGGGTATTCGCGGTGAAGAGGTCGGGAAATCGGGGGGCGGAAGTGGGAAGTGGGAACTCGGAGGTCGCGAGGGCGAGGCGCCAGGCTGGAATCGGAAAAGCCCACGCCGTCTTTTGCGCGGCGTTTGACCCAGGCCCGGTCTTTCATGCCTTCAGCTTGAAATTTGGGAATCTGAAAATGGAGACACACCTTTCTTCCTTGAGTGATCCATGACGAGCATGTCCGATGAGCCCATTCTGAAGCTTTCCGGAATCCGCAAGCGGTACGGGGACCGGGAAATCATCAGGGGGATATCCCTGTCCATCCGGAAGGGGGAGCTGAAAGTCCTCATCGGTCCCTCAGGCGGCGGGAAGAGCACCCTCCTTCAGTGTATCAACTTCCTGGTGACGCCCGACGCGGGGGAGGTCTGGCTCGAGGGGGGGCTCATCAACCCTCATCGCAAGCGGGAGCTCTACCGGTATCGGCAGCAGGTGGGAATGATCTTTCAGGATTTCAACCTTTTCGACCACCTGACGGCCGTCGACAATGTCCAGATCGGCCTGGTGCGGGTCAAGGGGATGGAGCGGCGGGCGGCTCGGGAGCGTGCCATGGAGGAGCTGGAGCGGGTGGGGCTGATTGAGCATGCCCGTCATTACCCGGCCCAGCTTTCGGGCGGTCAGAAGCAGCGCGTGTCCATCGCCCGTGCCCTGGCCATGGACCCGAAGGTGATGCTCCTGGACGAGCCCACATCGGCCCTGGACCCCGAGCTCATCGGGGAGGTGCTCACGGTCATCAAGCACCTGGTGGCCAACGGAATGACCATGATCATGGCTACGCATCAGATCGGCTTCTCCAGCGCTTTCGCCGACGAGATCGTTTTTCTGGAGGATGGCCTTGTCGTGGAGCAGGGACCACCGTCCAAGATCCTGTATGAATCGGAGCACGAGCGGACCCGCGAGTTCTGCGCCAAGATCACCGAGCTTTACGGAGAAACGGGCTGATGGGGGCGGACGAGCTTCGGTTCCTGGGGGATGAAGTCTTTCCGGCCCTGCTGCGGGGGCTGGAGAAGAGCTTCCTGCTCATCGTGCCGTCGGCGATCATGGGCACGGTTCTGGGTGTCCTGACGGGGGCTATTCGCGTTTACGGGCCGCGATGGGTCGTCTGGATGGCCGAGACCTACGTGACCTTCTTCCGGGGGATCCCCCTGGTCGTGCAGCTCTTCATCTGGTATTTCGGCCTGCCTCATGTCGGGATATTCCTCTCGCCCTACGCGGCGTCGGTGGTGGGGTTTTCGCTGTGCAGCGGGGCGTACCAGTCCGAGTACGTTCGGGGGGCGCTGCTCTCGATCCGTCAGGGGCAGACCCTGGCGGCGCAGGCCCTGGGGTTCAGCAAATTCGAGATGGTCCGATCGGTCATCCTGCCTCAGGGCTTTCGTCGGGCACTTCCGGGCTGCGGCAACGAGGTGATCTATCTCATCAAGTATTCTTCCCTGGCCTACATGGTCACCTTCATCGAGCTCACGGGGGAGGCCAAGATCCTGGCTTCGCACTCGTTCAAATACATGGAGGTGTTCCTGGTGGTGGGGGTTTTTTACCTGGGGCTCGTGACCGTGGCGGGATGGTTTTTGCGGCACATGGAGCAAAGGCTTGCCATTCCCGGTTTCGAGCATCACAGGATCTGATCCTTGGACACTCCCCACACTCCTTACTCCCCCCTCACCGATTCGATCCTGGGCCGCATCCGCAAGGCGGTGGGTGAGAAAGCTCTCATCCTGGACGCCTGCAGCCGCGAGGAGTTTGGCCGGGATGCCACGGGCTCGGGCTGTCTTCCCGAGGCAGTGGTTGAAGCGACGACGGCTGAGCAGGTGGTGGCTCTCATGCGCCTCGCCAATGAGCTGCAGTTCCCCGTGACTCCACGCGGCACTGGGACGGGGCTGGCGGGAGGGTCCATTCCGGTTTCAGGCGGGGTCGTCCTTTCCCTGGCCCGCATGAACCGCATCATGGACATCGATCCGGGCAACCTCGTCGTGCTGGTGGAGCCCGGCGTCATCAACGGGGATCTCAAGAAAGCCGCCCGGGAGCTGGGGCTTTTCTATCCGCCGGATCCGGCGAGCTTCGACACGTGCAGCCTGGGGGGCAATGCCGCCACCAATGCCGGCGGCGCGTCGTGTGTCAAGTATGGGACGACCCGGGATTACGTCCTGGGATTGGATGCCGTTTTGCCCAATGGCGAGCTCATTCGCACGGGGGTGCAAACCCGCAAGGGGGTGGTGGGCTACGACCTGACCCGGCTGCTGGTGGGCTCCGAGGGCACCCTGGGCGTCATCACCCGCCTGGTTTTGAAGCTTCTGCCCCTGCCACCCGCCGTCATGACCCTCGTGGCCCTCTTCCCCGACCTGCCCTCGGCCATGCACGCCGTGATGAAGATCCTCTCCAAGGGCTATGCTCCGTGCGCTCTGGAGTTTCTGGATCGCCACTGCCTGGACCTGGTGGGAGACCTGCTTCCTTTCGATGGCGTCCGGGAGGCTGGGGCGTTTCTCCTGGTGGAGGCCGACGGGGCTCCTCGCAGTGTCGCGAGGGAGATCGAGGAGATGGGCGAGGTCTGCCTGGAGTCGGGGGCGGGGCAGGCGTTCCTGGCGCCCGATGCCGTCAAGCGGGCTCGGATGTGGGATGTACGCAAGGAGGTCTCCCTTCGGATCGAGCGGGGAGCATCCATTTACGTGCCCGAGGATGTGGTGGTGCCCCTGGGAAGAATTGCGGAGCTGGTGGAGGGGCTTCCCGAGCTGGAGGACCGATTCGGTGTCCGGATATACGCCTTCGGCCATGCCGGGGACGGGAACATTCACCTGAACATCACGTCCCGGTCCCCTGGTGCCCTGGCACAGGTGCAGGGGGCCATCGAGGCGGTTCTGGACCGGGTTCTGGCCCTGGGCGGAACCATATCCGGCGAGCACGGCATCGGGCTGGTCAAGAAGCGCTTCATGGCGAAGGAGCTCTGCGGGGAGAGCCTTCGCGTGCAGCGTGAGATCAAGCGTGTCTTCGACCCCGGCCACATCCTGAATCCCGGCAAGCTGTTCGAGTGACACGCCGCATGAACTTCGGCCCTGCCCCTCGACCTGGGAGCTTGGATCGCTCTCAGTCCTGGTGGTGGAGGGGGTATTATCCCCGGGGCGGGCTCTATCGGCTCGGTGGGAAAAAATACTGAGAACAATAAGTGATCATGTGAAACACTTCCGAAAAAATGATCAGTTCTGATCATATGAAATAGCTATATGTAGACGTTGTCCGCCCCGCCTTTCTGTGGTCCATTGGTCCTCGAAGTCCAGTACAAATCCCATCTACTCAAAATGCTCCACGAGTCGCCTGTCCTAGGGGCTCGTGGTGGCGGCCGGGTCCCCGTGCACGCGGGCCGGGACCGATGCAGGCTGATCGTCCGTTGATGCAATGCTGCCCCGTCCGCTCAAAGGATGGATGATTCGCCTTGGGGACTTCCAGGGAGCAGCGGCATGGGTCGTCTCTTTGAATCGATTCGGCGAAGAGACTTCAGGGGTAACCTTTCAGGAAGGAAGGATCGCGGACATGAGTGTCTCTCAAGGAAAGTCACGCCCCTCGGCCCTCGGGACCTTGACCTGGGGAATGCTGGCCTTCGGCTTTTGCCTGATGCTGCCCGGCCCGGCCGCTGCTCAGGGCAGAACGATCACTGCCAACGTGGTGATTCTGGACCATGTGCTGGTCTTCAATCGTCTTGGTGCCCAGAACGTCAATGGGATGATCTACGCCCTCAAGCGGGACGTGGTGGACGCTGCTGGCGTGGCCCTGACGGAGCCCACGGCCAGAGCGATTCCAGGCCAGGTCAGGCTTCGGGACGACAAGCGCCCACGCCCGCTGGTCCTACGGGTGAACGTCGGGGATACCCTGGTGGTCAACTTCACCAACCTCCTGACTCCCGCGGCCAATCCCTTTCCACCGCTGCCTGACGAGGCCAATCCCTGCGAGGGGTGTCCTCCCGACAATCCGCTCCTGGCCCTGAACGACCAGGTGGCGGGGCGCTATGCGGGCTTCCACGCCCAGGGGATGCAGCTCGTGGGTGACATCGGCTCGGATGCTTCCTTCGTGGGAAAAAACCCCAACAGCCTGGCCGTATCATCGGGGGGCACGGCAGTGTACCAGTTTCTGGCTCAGCATGAGGGTACCTTCCTGGTGACGAGCTACGGGGCGACCTTCGGAGGCGAGGGCACGGGCGGCAACGTGGGTATCGGGGCGTTCGCCGTGGTCACTGTCGAGCCGCCGGGAGCCCGCTACTATCGAAGCCAGGTCACCGAGGAGGAGCTTCGGCTCGCGAGGACGGGAACCACCGCCGAGGGGCACCCCGTCCTTCCGTTTGGACAGGCGGGCAAGGGTTACGAGGCCAGGTATCCCCAGCTCGAGCCTTGGATCCGAGAGGGTAAGGACGGCATGCCCATCCTCAACATGCTCGATGGCAGCGAGATCGTGCACTCGGATATCAACGCCATCATCGCCGGGGGGAATGCCGATGGCTCTTTCCCGCCCAGCACCTATCCCCTGGAGAGCCTGGGGCAGAGAAACCCCACGGTGCCGAACCGCCTCGAGCCGTTCCGCGAGTTCACGGTGGTTTTCCACGACGAGCAGGCGGCGGCCAACGCCTTTCCGGCCTGGTTTGCTCCCAACCAGCCCATTGGACACACGACGCACGGCGTGCGGGACAGCTTCATGATCAACTACGGTTCAGGAGGCATCGGGTCCGAGATCATCGCGAACCGTCTCGGCGTGGGCCCCATGTGGGACTGCCTGGATTGTGCCTACGAGGAGTTCTTTCTCACCTCCTTCGCGGTGGGGGATCCCGCCATGCTGGTGGATGTTCCGGCGAACACGGGGCTGGAGGCCTGCGGTCCCGACCTGAATCCGGCGTCTTGCGATGCCGTCGGCCCCAAGGCCACGCGGGCCTTCTATCCCGACGACCCCGCCAATGTCCATCACAGCTACATCGGGGACTTCACCAAGTACCGCAATCTGCATGCGGGGCCCAAGGAGCAGCACATCTTCCACCTCCACAACCACCAGTGGCTTTTCAACGCCAACGACGACAACTCCAATTATCTCGACGCCCAGGGTGTCGGGCCGGGCTCGGGGTACACCTACGAGATCAACAACGGAGGCAGTGGCAATCGCAACAAGACGGCGGGCGACGCCATCTTCCACTGTCACTTTTATCCTCACTTCGCCCAGGGCATGTGGGAGCTCTGGCGCATTCACGACACGATGGAAGTGGGAACCCAGCTGCAGGTGAGCGGGGGGGCCAACGGTTTCCACGTGACCCCCTTCGGCTTGAAGGACGGCACCCCGGCCGTGGTCGACGCCTCGACCCAGGCTCGTGCTCGGGCCCTGCCCGACGGCGAGATCCTGGCCGGCACCCCCATCCCCGCCGTCGTGCCCCTTCCTGGAAAACCGATGCCCCCCATGCCCGGGCGGGTGACGGTGGTGACCAAGGACACGAATGTGGACGGCGTCCCCGAAGCCAGCGTCGCCGACGTGGACCGTACCGACCTATACCCGGATGGTCATCCTCTCGCCGGACAGCTCAAGAACCCCGGTTTTCCCTTCTGGATTGCGGGGGTGGACTGTGGCGGTCCCGAGGGATTGAGGGATCCCACTCGCTGCCGTGACGGTATTGTGGGCCAGCGCCCCACGACGCCACCCATGGATATGATGACCGTGGAGGATGCCACCGCTCTGGCCTCCAGTGGAAATCCGCTCTTTTCCCACCCTGGTTTCATCAACGCCGCCGGCGGATTCGACGGTGGCCTCCCGCGCCATGCCCTGGAAGGCTTCCGGGCCGCGGAGAATGGGCTGGGTACGGGCAGGGGGGATTCGAGCGTGGTCGAACAGCATCAAACGAGGCTCGACTTCCGCAAGGTTGTCCACAAGGCCAAGCCGGTCTATTTCCCCGAGGAGGGGACCGACCTGGAGCAGGCCGCCATGGCTTATCACGGTCAGACCCGCCACGATACGTATAGACCGGACGGCAGCCGGGCCCTTGATGGGGCCGGTTTTCGAACCAATGGGGCGCCTCCGGTCCCCGGCGCGCCCTACCAGGAGCCCTGCGTCGACGACAAAGGGAAGCTGTTCACGGCGGGAGCCACGGGGGAGTTCTTCGGCGCCGCATCCGGGGCCTTCTTTCCCTTCAGCAATCCTCAGTTCAATGCCGAGAGGCCGCGGGTCTACAAGGCCGCCAACATCCAGATCGATGCTGTATTCAACAAAGTGGGCTACCATTTCCCGCAGCAGCGCATCATCAGCCTCTGGGAGGACGTGGGTGCCCTCAGGAACAATCAGAAGCCGCCCGAGCCCTTCGTCCTTCGCATGAACACCTTCGACTGTACCCAGTACTATCACTCCAACCTGGTGCCCAACGAGTACCAGCTGGATGATTTCCAGGTGAGAACCCCCACCGACATCATCGGCCAGCACATTCATCTGCCCAAGTGGGACCTGACCACGGCCGACGGCGCCGCCAACGGGTGGAATTACGAGGATGGGACCCTTTCGCCGGGATCCGTCATCGAGCGCATCGAGGCCATCAACGCCTTCAACGCGGATCCGACGAAGCGAAAAGTCGCCACCCTCCCCAAGCCCGACGGGAGCGATGGAGGGCTGACCGAGCTGGCGGCGGCGCCGCACCCGCGATTTGGGGAATTGGGAGGCCGAGTCACCATTCAGCGCTGGTTTTCCGATCCCGTGGTCAACACCGAGTTGGAGGATCGCGGGCTGGGCATCATCTTCACCCATGACCATTATGGCCCGTCGACGCACCAGCAGGTCGGGCTTTACGGTACGGTGCTGACGGAGCCCGCCCGGTCCGTCTGGAAGCACAACGAAACCGGCGCCCTGCTCGCTTCGGGACGAAGCGACGGCGGCCCCACCAGCTGGCAGGCCATCATCGAGCCCGCGGCGGCGGGAGGACCGGGTCTGCCGGCATCCGCCGACTCGTTCCGCGAGTTCTATTTCGAGTTCGGAGACTTCCAGCATGCCTACGAGAAGGGGGCCCCGGGCATTCTCAGCGTGGCCAATCCCGATCCTGGCTCGTTCCGCAAGGCCATCAACCCGTCTTTCCGCCAGCAGGCCGGGCTTCCCGACATCGTGCGCTTCCCGCCCTCCTGCCCGGGGGGGGTGCCGCGGCCCTGTCCCGAAGCCATTTCGGCCGACGACGTGGGGATGCTGGTGGTCAACTATCGCAACGAGCCGGTGGGGCAGCGGGTTTTCGATCCGGCCAGGCTCGGCCCCGACGGCAAGCCCGGTACCCAGGCATCCGGACTGGCTGGAGATCTCTCCTTCGCCCTTCAAACGCGAACCGACCGAAAGATCGCGGCGCTCAACACCGCCCTGGGCAGCACGCCTTATCCGGCCCTGACCAGGGACCAGCGCCCCGGTGATCCCTTCACTCCCAAAATGAGGGCTTATTCTGGAGACCTGGTCAAGATCAAGATCCAGTCTGGAGCCACGGAGCATGAGCACAGTGCCACGGTCCACGGTATGAAATGGCTCCAGGGCGGCTCGGGCCACGGCTCCGCTCCCAATTCAGGCTGGCGCAACGCTCAGACCGATGGGATTTCGGAGCAATTTACCCTCAGCTCCCCGGTCAATGCCGACATGAATCAGTTGTTCCCCACCGCGGATTATGCCTATTCCATGGACGCGAGTCAGGACGGCTGGTGGAGCGGTGTATGGGGTGTGCTGCGTGATTACAAGCTTCCGCGCACGGACCTGAAGGAGCTGTCCAGCAACAATGTGCGATTCCTGCAGTTCATCGAGAACCGAAACGAGTTCAAATACGGTGTCTGTCCCGCTAATGCTCCGGAGCGCTCGTACGACATCTCGGCCGTGCTGGCCAACCAGGTGCTGCCGAGACCGGCGGGTGTCACCATACCGGCCAATGGGGGTCGTGACAGCGATGGAGACGGCACGGGGGACAACGAGGGAGGGCCGTTGAATCCCAACGGTGGCACCCTGATCTACAACCCGCGCGACACCGTGGCCCAGTTCCAGGGACCCCTTCACGATCCCACGGCCATGCTCTATCTCAAGACGGACGACCTGACTGCGGCTCCCGTGACCGCCGCGGATGCCACGGCCTGCGCGGCGGGCGGAGTGAGGAATCCCAACTGTCCGGTCAAGATCAAGGGCGGTGTGCCCCTGGAGCCCCTGACGCTGCGCGCGGCCGCGGGCGATTGCATCCGGGTGACGCTGCGCAACCGGCTGCCCAGTGTGGCCCCCGATCTGGGTGGGTACAATACGCTGCTGGCGATGGTCACCCGGGACCGCAACGGCCCTCAGGGGGTGACGAGCTTCAACAACAATCTGATCCGGCCTTCCAGCCATGTGGGGCTCCACCCCCAGCTGGTGGAGTATGACGTCACCATGGCCGACGGGACCAATGTGGGGATCAACAACCCTCTGCTGGGCACCCAGCTGGCTGCGCCAACGGGGATCGCCCTCAACAGGATCAGACAGTACACCTGGTATGCGGGGCACCTCGAGAAGGTCCGGACCGGACCGCTCACCGCTCGGCTCAAGGCCACCCCCGTGGAATTCGGCGCGGCGAGTCTGATGCCGGCGGATAAGATCAAGCAGGGGCAGAAAGGGCTGGTGGGCGCGCTCATCATCGAGCCCAAGGGCAGCACCTGGACCGAGGATGCCAACAAGAGATCGGCGGCCACGGTCAAGTCGGGGCTCAAGACGTTCCGTGACTTCGCGGTCATCTTCCAGAAGGGTCTGAATCTTCGCTACAAGGATGGAACGGCCGTCGAGAACATCGCGGCCGAAGGAGGGACGATCCCCGAGGATAGCGTGGATGCCGGACAGAAGGCCATCAACTACGCCACCGAGCCAGTGTGGTACCGCTTCGGACTGCCCCCCAACGCCCCATTCGGGAATGCGCCAGGAGGGCTGGGTGGGGTTGGCAATGCCCATGAGCTTTACAGCAACATCCTTGCCGGTGGCCAGGATCCCGCCACGCCGGTCTTCACGGTCGCGGCGGGGCAGGCCTTTCGCATGCGGCTCCTCGAGCCGACCGGCGTGGGGCGTGGTACGACTTTCAACCTTCATGGCCACATATGGCAGCGGGATCCTTACCTGGCAGGGACGGTTCCCTCTCAGACCATCGGGAAGAACCCCCATGGCTTCTACCTGGGTCACCAGGAGAACGTGAACCCGGGAGCCCACTACGATGTGGTGCTGGACAGCGCTGGAGGGGCCAGGAAGGTGGTGGGCGACTACCTCTTCCGTGACCATGCCTCTTTTGGCAACACGGACGGACTGTGGGGCATTGTGCGGGTTCAGTGATCATGCACATCGACGGGTTCTCGTGAGCTTCTGGCGGGTGCGGCCTCCTTGGTGGCGGCACCTGCCATTCCTTTTTTTGGGCGGGGGCGTCCGTGAAGCGACCGGAGTGCCCCGTGCGTCGGGGCAGCCCTGTCCGGCACGGTCCCCCTTTGAGGGGGACGGCGAATCTGATAGTATGAACCGCGTCGACTGACGAATGAATCCCTAACGCAGGGAGGTTCGCGCCTCGTGAAAACCAGAGTCTCAAAGATGCTTGCCATGGTGCTCCTGGGCACCCTGATCCCGCTTTGCCTGATGGTGCCCGGCGCGGGTGGCGGGGACGCGTCAACGGCGTCGGATGCCCCTCCGCCTTCCATGGCGCCCGGTGCGAAGGATTCCAGCCAGGCTGTCGTCAAGGCCGGACCGGTCCGGGATCGCATCGCCCGTGAGGGGCTGGAGGTGGAGTTTTCGGCCAGGCCTTCGACCGGTCGATCCATGACCGAAGATGAGATTTCCGCCGGAGACTACGTGGATTTGACCTTTCGCATCACGGATACCGGGACGGGCGCGCCGCTTCAGGGACGGTTTCCGGGCGCCTGGATGGACTACAGCCGGAGCTGGGATGGGAAGAAGGCCCTGGATCTCGGCTGCAAGGAGAGGATTGCGCTCTATTTGCAGGGATCCCTGGGAATTCGCCCCACCATGGATCTCAACAGCTATTTCATTCTGGTGATGAACCGTGACGCCACCATCTCGGTCATCGATCCCATCACGGGGATCACCGGCATCACCAAGCTCTACGCCCAGATCAATCTGAATCAGCCCGCCGCAGACTGGGCCAAGAGCAGGGACGAGACCCGACTCTTCGTTACCATGCCCCGGTCCAGCGAGGTCGCGGTGGTGGACACGGAGACGTTCAAGGTTCTGCGCAATGTGAGCGCGGGCAGGGATCCTGTCCGTGTCGCCCTGCAGCCCGATGGAAAGTACCTGTGGGTGGGCAACGACGCCAGCACGGCGTCGGAAAGCGGTGTCACGGTGATCGACGCGGACAAGCTGACTGCCGTGAAGCATCTTCCGACGGGTCGCGGCCACCACGAGATCGCGTTCTCCGAGGATAGCCTGCATGCCTTCGTGAGCAACCGGGAAGACGGTACCGTGACAGTGATCGACACCCAGAGGCTCGGCAGGGTGAAGGACATCAAAACAGGGCCGCTGCCCATCTCCATGGCGTTCTCCAAGCTCAGCAAGGCCCTGTATGTGGCCGACGGCGAGAAGGGCGTGATCACCGTGCTGGATGGACGCTCCTTCAAGGTTCTGGCGACTATTCAGACGAAGCCGGGTCTGGGGGCAGTGCGGTTCTCCCAGGATGGCCGGTGGGCGGTCGTGGTCAACTCCAGGGAGAACGTGGCCCTGGTCATCGATCCCTCCACCAACCGCGTTGTCCATACCTTGGCGGTGGGAAAAGAGCCCTACCAGGTGACGTTCAGCAGGAGCTTCGCGTACGTTCGGTCCAGGGGGACCGAGCGGGTGAGCATGATTGACCTTTCAGAGCTGGGTAAGGCGGAGGCCCCGCCCGTCGTGAGCTTTCCAGCGGGTCAGACGGCACCGGAGAAAGCCAGGGAGATCAGTCTTGCCGACGCCATCGTCGAGGCCCCTGGGGAAGCTTCGGCCCTGGTGGTCAGTCCGGCGGATGTTACCGTCTATTACTACATGGAGGGTATGAACACCCCCATGGGAAACTTTCAGAATTATGGGCACATGCCCGTGGCCGTCCAGGTGGTGGACCGCTCCATCAAGGAAATCGAGCCTGGTCTGTACGCTTCCACGGTGCGTATCCCCGAGGCGGGCAGCTATGATCTGGCTTTCCTGCTGGACTCTCCCAGGATTGTGCATTGCTTTGAGCTGACGGCCCGGCCCAATCCCCTGCTGGAGTACAAGGGACCTCCCCTCACGGTGAATTATCTGAACGAGAGAAGGACGGCGAGGGTGGGTGAAAGCGTCCTGATTCGTTTTCGGCTTACGGATCCCAGGACCCAAAGGCCCCGGGATGACCTGAAGGATGTCTATATCACCTATTTTGTTGCGCCGGGGGGCTACCGTGAATCGGCTCCGGTCCGACATGCCGCGGATGGAATTTACGAGGCAGCACTCTCTACCGGGCGGTCCGGAACCCACTATGTCTACGTGGTGTGCCCTTCCGCCGGGGTGAAATCGGGCGATCTCCCCTTCCTGACCCTGAGCGTCACCGACAAGTCCGGCGGGGAAGCAGGACCACCTGCGCGGACGCGGGAGAAGGCGACCGATTAGAGCGATCTTTTTCGAGGGTGGACCCATGAAGGCACCTCCCGCATGGCTGAGCATGCTGTTTTTCGCATTCATCTCCGTCGTTCCTCCCGCGGCGGTGAATGCGCTGGAGACGTCGCAATCGCGCGTCACCTCGGGGGGTGAGGAGCCCGGCCAATCCATGGATGTCCAAATCGAGCTTCATGATCTGGAGCTTCTGACCCAGGACGGCAGGCGCGTCAGGTTCAAGAGCGACGTCATCGGCGACAGACTGGTGGCCATCACCTTCATTTACACCACCTGCACCACCATCTGTCCCATTTTCAGCTCGATTTTTGGCCAGCTCCAGAACCTCCTGGGGGAGCGCATGGGCCGGGAGGTCGTCATGATCAGCCTCTCCCTCAACCCCACGACGGACATCCCCGCCCGCATGAAGCGAGAGGCCCAGAAGCACGGGGCTCGACCGGGCTGGTTTTACCTCACCGGAGAGAAGCAGAACGTGGTTCAGGTCCTCAAGGGGCTGGACGCCTACTTTCCGGATTTCGAGCAGCACCCGCCCATGGCTCTGGTGGGGGACGGCAGAACGGGGATGTGGAGGCGCTTCAATGGGTTTCCTCGACCGGAGGAGCTGCTGGCCCTCATGGACGAGCTCACGGCCGCCCGGGGGAAAAGCCCCTGATCCGGTGCCCCTTTGCCGGTCGCTGCCGCTATTCCAGCGAGATTTCGTGAGCCCCCTTGTCCGGGAATCGAGGGAAGGGGTCGGCGCCTGACTTCGAGTCGACGGCACGGGGCGGATGGGCCCCGATACGAAGGCATCGAGCATGAAGTCCTGAAATGACCAGAATCCCCCCTTGGAATTCCGAGCATTCCTCCCCCGAATCTGGAATGAAATCACCTGGGCCTCAGGCGGCTCCTCCCCGGCGGGAGCCAGGAGGTGAAGGGGCGGACGGCCGCCCCAAGCCCGCGGAGCCCCGGGGCGCGAGCTCACACGCCGGCAGGTGGGTGTGTTGGGCCGTGGCCCTTGCGGGCCTCATTCTCCTGGCGGCGGGGGTCCACTTCTGGCCTTGGAGCCATCAGAATCTGGATGACCAGGAGAGGCGGGGAAGGCAGATCTATTTCGAGGGAGCTAGCCCGGGTGGGGGGGAGATCAAGGCTTATATCGGACAGCCGCCGGTGGTGCTTCCGGGCTCGGCGGCGACATGCGTCAGCTGCCACGGTGCCGACGGTCTGGGGCGGCCCGAGGCTGGTGTCATTCCCTCGGATGTCACCTGGGATCACCTCATGAAGCGGTACGGTCACGCTCATCTGAGGGGCAGAAGCCACCCGGCGTTCACCGAGGCTTCCCTCAAACGGGCCATTCTGACCGGCGTCGATCCCGCGGGAAACCGACTGGATCCGTCCATGCCGACTTACAGCATGTCGGCCGAGGACATCAACGATCTCGTCGCGTACATGAAAAAGCTGAGGGCTGACCTGGACCCCGGCATAGGCCAGGGATCCCTCCGGATCGGGATTGTCGAGCCCGCCCGTGGTCCTGCCGGCTCCATCGCTCAGTCCATGGCCGAGGTGATGATCGCCTACTTGGACGAGGTCAACTCCTGGGGCGGTGTGTACCACCGCAAACTGGAGCTGATCCGGATCACTTTCGACAACCCGCGTGAATCGGGTCTCGATGGTGCCAGGCGGCTTCTGGAGCAGGACGTGTTCGCTGTCCTGGGCGCTGTCCTGGCAGGCGCGGAAACGGAGGTGGCCGAGCTGGCGGAGACCAGGAGAGTCCCTTTGCTCATCCCATTCACGCCATTATCGATGGATCCGTCGCTGCTGAACGAATACACCTTTCGCCTCCTGTCCGGCTGGCGCGAGGAGGTGAGTGCACTGTGCCTTTTCGCCGACCAGAAGCTCAGGGTGAAACGTCCGCGTGTGGCTCTCCTCGGCCCGGCGGGACCAGACCGACGGGAGGAGCTGGACCGGGCGATGGAGGAGCTTTGCCAAAACCACGGCTGGACGTGGACGGGTGGGGTCGACTCGCCGGTCGGCTCGTCCGAAGCTGGGCTCGCGGCGTCTAGGCTCAAGGAGCTGGGGGTCGAGGCTCTATTCGTTCTGGAGCCCGGTGGCTTGAAGTCCCTTTTGGATGCGGCTGAGCCGCTGACGTGGGCTCCCTATGTTTTCCTGACGAGCGGCAGCGTTCGACAGGACTTGATGAGCCTGCCGTCGAGCTTCCAGGGGCGGGTTTACGCTTCCTATCCGACGCTCCCCTCGGATCAGACGTCCGAGGGCCGGGCCGAATTTCAAAGTCTGCTTGACCGCGGCAACATTTCCGTGAATCATCCCACCGCCCAGATGTGTGCCCTGGTGGCCGCGAGGGTCCTGGTGGAGGGCCTCAAGAAGGCGGGGAGGGATCTCAGTCGGCAGCGGTTCCTGGCGTCCCTGCGCGAGATCCGGCAGTTCAAGACCGGCCTGGTTCCCGAGCTGTCTTTCGGCCCCAATCGACGCATCGGCGCCCTGGGAGCTTACATCGTGGCCGTCGACCTGGAACGGAAAGCGTTTGCGCCTGCCGGCGGATGGATCGACGTGTCCGCTCCCTGACCTCCGGGTGCGGATCGTGACGGGATCGTGGATCTCGCTCCATCCGGCGGCCCTGGATCACCCAAGGAACCGAGGGAGGAGCCTCGCCGGTGAGTGAGCCTCGTGGCTGGAGTCGAAGGAAGGTCCTTGCGGGGGGGTTCTGGGCCATGGCCGGAGCCCTGCTGGCCATGGCCGGGGCCGTCCTGGCCCGATTCACCGTCGGGCCGTCTTTCCGAAAGGATCTCGCTCGATGGGTGGAAGTGGATCTGGATGCCCCTCTGGCCGCGTCGGCGAGCTTTTCCCGAGTGGTTCTGGAGTACGAGACCCGGGACGCCTGGATGGCGGGGCGGGCCCGCAAGCCGGCTTATGTGCGGCTCGGGGAGGACGGCGAGGTCGTGGCCCTGTCGGCCGAGTGCACGCACCTGGGATGCACCGTGTCCTGGGATGCGGCCCACGGGCAGTTCAAGTGCCCGTGCCACGACGGCCGGTTCGACTCCCAGGGAAGAGCAGCTGGGGGCCCCCCTTCGGCTCCACTGAAGCGACACCGTGCCAAACTGGAGGACGGCAGGCTGTACCTTTCCACGGATGCTCGGGCTCCCGGGGATGAGAGCGGTGAGACGGCTTAGGTCATGCTATCGATGGCTGGACGATCGGCTGGGTATCGACGATGCCCTGGGGAAGAGCGTGCTCCACAGGACCGTCCCACGCCAGGCGAATTTCAGCTTCTGCTTCGGCGGGCTCAGTTTTCTCCTCTTCGTCCTGCTGTTTGTGACAGGCTGCTTCATGACCCTCTACTACGTGCCGTCCGTGGACCACGCGCACGATTCGGTCGATTTCATGATGTACGAGGTTTCCCTGGGCGCCGTCGTCAGAAGCGCCCATCACTGGTCGGCCAGCCTGATCGTGGTGACTCTCGTGATCCATATGGCGCGGGTGTTCGTCTACGGTGCCTATAAGCGGCCCCGGGAGCTGAACTGGATGACGGGCGTGGCGCTCCTCGGGCTGACGCTGGCTTCCGCCTTCACGGGACACCTTCTGCCCTGGGATCAGAAGGGCTACTGGGCCACGAAGGTGGGAGCCCACATCGTGAGGTCCACGCCATGGCTCGGTGAGTACCTGTATGCAATCTTGCTGGGGGGGCCCGAAATCGGAGCGGTCACCCTGGTGCGGTTCTACGCCCTGCACGTGATCTTTCTGCCCATCACGACGGTCTGTCTGCTTCTGGCCCATTTCTGGATGATCCGTCGTCATGGCATCAAGTACGACCTGTAAACGGTGGGGCTGGTGAGTCATGCCCAATGAGAGGGAGAAGTCCCGTGAGGAAAAGCCATATTTTCCCGATTTCGCCTTCAGGGAGCTTTGCCTGTCCCTGGCCGTGCTGGCCCTGGTGGCCCTGCTGCTGCCGGCGATCTTTCCCGCGGGGCTCGAGGATCCCGCCGACCCGGCGGACAGCCTCTACGTTCCCCGCCCGGCGTGGTATTTCCTCTGGCTGTACGAGCTGCTGAAGTTTTTTTCCGGGGGACCCGCCTCGACGCTGGGGGTTCTGCTGCCCCCGGCTGTTCTCATGGCGCTCTTCTTCTGGCCCCTTCTGGACAAGAGCCCGGCGGGTGCTCCACGCCAGAGGCCCCTGGCCCTCGCCCTGATGGGTATCGCGGTTCTGGGCTTCATTGCCCTAACGGTCATGGGCTTTCTGCACTGACCCTCGATCCGTGAGGCGGGAATCCCGGTCGAGCGGGCCTGGGCCGGATTGGGGGGGGACGGGGTCCCTCGCGGGGGTGAGGGATGACTTTGAAGGCATCGATAGGCGACAACGGAAGGGGACGGTTTTGACATCATCGCGCTCGGCATTGGAGGCAGCGGGGAAGCGCTTTCGGACGAGAAGCATCAGCCGGCGGGTCCAGCAGATCAACATTTCGGCCATCAAGGAGATGCCGCTCCTGGCCAGCCGCCTGGAAGGCTGCGTCTCCCTGGGACAGGGGATCCCTTCGTTTCCCACGCCTCCTCACATCGTGGACGCGGTCTGCCGAGCCCTGCGAGATCGGCCCGAAAGCGGCAAGTACACCCTGGGGCCGGGAACGGCTCGCCTCAGGGAGGCCATCGCCGCGTCGCTATGGAGGGAGAAGGGAGTCCGGGCCGATCCCCAGCGGGAGCTTTGCGTCACCGTGGGAGCCATGGAGGCCCTGTCGGCGGCGGTCCTCACGGTGGTGGATCGCGGCGACGAAGTGCTCCTGCCGTCGCCCAACTACGCCTCCCATATCGAGCAGGTGCTTCTGGCCGAAGGCGTCCCTCTTTTTGTGCCGCTCAAGGCCGGGGACTGGCAGCTCGATGTGGAGGCCATGGCCCGGGCCGTCACGCCGAGGACCGGGGCGGTCATCCTGTGCAATCCCCACAACCCCACCGGCGCCAATTTCAGGGAGGCGGACCTTCGAGCCCTGGCTGCCCTGGCGGTGGAGCGCGACCTCATCGTCATCGCCGACGAAACCTACGACTTCCTGACCTTCGACGGGGAATCCCACTTCAGCCTGGCGAGCCTCCCGGAGCTCCAGGACCGGATCATCGCAACCTACAGTTTCTCGAAGAAATATGCCATGACGGGCTGGCGGGTGGGATATGTCCATGCATGCGAGGGGCTGCTGGACCAGATGATGAAAGTGCACGATGCCGTGGCCATCTGCGCTCCCACCGTCTCACAGATCGCCGCCCTGGCGGCCCTGGAAGGGCCTCAGGACTGCGTGACGGAGATCCGCGCGGCCCTGGAGCGCCGCCGCGACCTCATCTGTTCGGGTCTCGAGACCATGAGGGACCATTTCAGCTTCGTCAGGCCGCGAGGCGCCTACTATCTCCTGGCTCGAAGCCGCCACCCCGGAGCGGGCTCCATGGACCTGGCCCTGCGGCTCCTCAACGAGGCCCGAGTCATCACCATCCCCGGCGCCGCTTTCGGACCCGGGGGGGAGCACCATGTTCGGCTGTCCTTCGGAGGATTCGAGGAGGAGATTCAAGAAGCCCTGGACCGCATGAAGGCCTGGCTGGATCGCCAGCCGCCCTCATGAATCAAAGCAGCGCGGCGGCTGCCCTCTGAGCCGCGTCCAGCCAGCCGGAGATGCTGGATGCCGGTGCGGACTCCTCGGTGGACTTGACGATCCGCCCCGTCTCCACTTCCAGCAGGTGAAGCTCAAGCTTCATCTTCCCCTCCATGACCTGGTAGCCCCCGAAAACCATCTGCCGGGCTCCCAGGGCTCTACCCAGCTGGAGCCTCACAGTGGGGTCGCTGACGATGGCCTTTTCCAGGCGCAGCTCCTTGCGTGCCGCTGCCAGTCGGGACTTGTCGATGACCTGGTAGCCTCCCTTTTTCTCGATGGTCTCCATCACCTTCGAGGAAAGAAGCTCCCCAAGCTCGGGCTGAGCCATCTCCTGGGAGGCCAGATCGTCCAGATCCCACACGGCAATGGGAACGGGGCCATCCTGAGGCTTCTTCTGGGTGTCCGCAGCCTGTTGGGGGGATGGCTGGGTGGATGCCTGCGTCGAAGCCCGCTGCTGTGACTCCCCCGTCATCGGCGGAGCCGAAGGCTTGGCCGCACACGCCGAAAAAAGCAGACAAAAACTCAACATCACCATCGCTTGGATTCTGGATCGCATTTTTCTCTCCCGAAAAGTGGCGTTGCATGTGTTTGTCGACCTGGGTCCCGGATCCAGGGGAGCCCGTCGCGGAGAATCTCCCCGTGAGCGGAGCTTCCGTTTCGGTGCCTTCCCTCCGGCCAGTCGAGAATCGGTGGCCACGTCCCTGACTACGGAATACGCATGAGCTCCGCGGGAATGCGGGTGACCCGGCTCGGGACAACCTTGACGTGCGCCTCCCAGTCTCCGTGACCCGCCAGGCTGAGGCGCACCTCGTACCCACCCGGGGGGAGCTGGACCTCCATGGGCGTGAGCCCCCTGGGCGCCCCCCCGATGCTCACCTCGGCCCCGGCGGGGGTGCTCTCGAGCTTCAGTGACCCCAGGGCGGCCCACGCCTCTCCGGACCCCGAGGGCGCGGGTGAAGCCCTCGAGGGGGAGGCATCGGCAGGCGGCTGTGCCGCCCTTTCCAGGGGCAGGTCCTGTCGGTGCGCCGACGGGAGGGAGGACTCCCTGGGCTCCGACTGCTGGATCCCGGGATCAGACGGGGGCTGTGAATCCTTCGAGCCGGAGCCCAGGAGGAAAAAGGAGCCCGCGGCCAGGCCGAACGCCACCGCCAGGGTGACCAGCACCAGGGGTACGGGGATGGTCCTCGGATGCTTTTGGAGGACCGGGGAAGGCAATGGGCCCGAATCGGCCATGACCCGGTCGAGACAGCCCCGGATGGCCTCGCTCAGCGCCCCGCCGGTTGCGAAACGCTGCCGCGGATCCTTCGCCAGCGATTGGAGAATCAGCCGGGAGAGATCCCCGGGCAGTGCAGGGTTCAGTTCCCGAGGCTCTGGGGGCTCATCGTGGGTGATGCCATGGAGCATGGTGGCGAGGCTTTCACCGCTGAAGGGGCGCCGTCCCACGGTGAGCTCATAGAGGATCACGCCCAGGGAGAAAAGGTCGGAGCGGCCATCCACCGATTGTCCCAACACCTGCTCGGGGGACATGTAAGCCGGGGTCCCGAGGATCTCCCCGGCCTGGGTCTGCTGGGTGGCATGAGGGTCCTCGATGCGGGCGATGCCGAAATCGGTGATTTTGACGCTGCCGTCCGGCTGCAGGATGATGTTGCTGGGCTTGATGTCCCGATGCACGATCCCTTTGCGGTGGGCATAGTCCAGGGCATCGCAGACCTGAATCGCTATCCTCAGGGCTTGCTCGATGGTTAGCCTCCGCCCTTTCAAGACATCGTTGAGAGGTCTTCCCTCGAGATACTCCATGGAAATGTAGACCGTTCCGTGATCCTCCCCGATGTCGTAGACGACCACGATGCTGGGATGGGAAAGACGTCCGGCGGCCTTGGCCTCCTTGACGAAACGCCTGACCAGGGCCTCGGAATCGACCCGGTCGGGCCGAAGAACCTTGAGGGCCACGGCACGGTCGATGCGAGGGTCGTGCGCCTGGTAAACGACGCCCATGGATCCCCTGCCCAGCTCTTTAACGATCTCGTATCGGCCATACTGCATGGATGCCTTGCCTTGCCGGTGCCAGGGTGCAGCGGCTGAGGGAGGATGAAACCGTTGAATCAACGGATCGAGCCGTTCCTGACTCCTGGCCGCCGCTGCTGGCAAGCCGCCTTCTCATCGATGGCGGCGCCTGGAAAAAGCCGGATGCAGCGGTGCGCTCGGGGATCAGGGAAACCCCGTGCCGGGGGCCAGGGGTTCTGGGGAGACGGGGAGAACCTCACTCAGCACCACGGTGACGTTGTCGCTCCCACCGGCTCTATTGGCCAGCTCGATGAGCTGATCCACCTTCTCGCTGATGCCCCCCGATCGGGACAGAACCCTCCAGATCACCTGGTCCTCGACCATGTCCGTCAGCCCGTCCGAGCAGAGCAGAAAAAGGTCCCCGGGAAGCACCCTGCCTCGAACGAAGTCGACGTCGAGATCCTCCTTGGTGCCCACGGCCCTGAGGATCACATTGCGCAGGCGGTGGCGTCTGGCCTCCTCGCGGGTGATGAGTCCCTGGTCCACCTGGTCCTGCACCAGGGAGTGATCGCGGGTGAGCTGCTTCAGCTCGGACTTCCTGAAGAGGTAAGCCCGGCTGTCACCCACGTGCCCAATGGTGAATCGCTCATTGAAAAACCGCAGGATTTCGGCCGTGCATCCCATGCCCGCATGGCCCGGGTTGCCCCGGACGTGGGAGATGATCCGCTCGTTGGCTGTCTGGTAAGCCTGTTTGAGGAGGGCCAGGTTCTCGTCCTCCGTCGCGCTGACCTGCCTGGAGAAGACTTCCACGGCCGTTTGGGCAAAGATCTGGCTGGCCAGCTCCCCGGCGGCTGCCCCACCCATGCCGTCCGCCAGGATGCACAGCCCCAGACTCCCGTCCACGTGGAAGGCATCTTCATTGTTCTTGCGTCGAAGGCCCATGTCGGTGCGTCCGAAAGAATGAACCCTCGGCATGGCCCGCCGAGGCTCGGGACCATCGCCGGCGGTTGGGGCGGGAAGGGGCTGGCCCGTGGGCAGCGTGGCTTCGGGGTCGAAGGAGTCTGGCTTATCCGTGGTCATGTCGAAAGCTTCCTTGGAGGCGGCCATTGTCGTGATCTATTTTCCGTCGAAAAGATCCGCCCATGACAGCGAAGCGCCACATCCGGGCTGGCGGCGGAACCGTGGGATGCCGCGCTGCCGCTGCAGCCCGCTGCGATGGTTGGAATTTCGCGGCTATAATAGAGTTTGATGCAAGGCGATGCAATCACGTTCCTTGGTCATGCCCACCCCCATGCGCCCCACCCCCGTTGAGCCTCCGGCACCATCGCCCCCCGCTCCCCCGTGCCCTCGAAGGGGCGGGCAGGGCAGGCCGTTTCGGCCTGCCGCCACCGGATACCACTTCGCGACAGCCTGAGTGCGCCGTTGGACGAATACCCTGGATGCTTTCCTCGCTTCACAACCTCTTCAGTCCCAACCCGGGACGGTTGGTGTGTAGTAAAAAACAACAGCCTGCTGTATTTGTCAACATATACAAAAAAATTAAGAATATTGGCTGGTTGAAAAGGCATGGCGTGCCGGGGCTGTGGTGTATTGCCATATGCCGCGGTCTTCAGGGGGAGGAGGGTCTCCGGGCTAGATGTGAAAAATATAGTGTATTCAATGCGTTATGATGCCCATGGAGTGATGGCACGGGAAGTGCTCCATGGGAGAGCAACGCAGCACGATGCCGAGCATTCCAGCCACTGGATGATTCTTTACAGTCGATGAGGGAGGATGGACATGGAGACCAAAGGCAAAGTGACAGGATTCAAGGCGGTTCCCGAGGGCGAGGACAAGTGCATCTGGATGGAGGCCGGAGTCATCGACTTCAAGCTCTGCAACAACTACTACAACTGCCACACCTGTGCCTTTGACAAGGCCATGAAGGAGACGGCGGACCGGAACGTGCTGGCCAGGATGAAGGGTGCGGAGCCCGCTGGCAAGAAAGCCAGCATCATTCCCTGGCAGGAGAAGATGAAGCACCGGCAGGGACTGGATCGCAAGTGCCGTCACACCCTGACGGGTCGGGCGCCTTTCCGGCTCTGTCCCTATGACTTCGAATGCCACAGCTGCCAGTTCGACCAGATGCTGGAAGACGGCCTCGAGCTTCAGATCCCCTATCATTTCGAGCGGATCCCCCAGGTGGACGGCTACCGCCTTCCCGAAGGGCACTTCTTTCATCTCGGGCACGCCTGGGCTCGCGTGGAGCATGGGGGCCGAATCCGCATCGGCCTTGACGATTTCAGCATGAAGCTCTTCGGCCCCGTGGACAGGATCGACCTTCCCATGACGGGCGAGGAGATCAAGTTCAGTGAGATCGGTCTGACCTTCAACCGCATGGGCAAGGAAGCCTCGGCCCTCTCGCCCGTCTCCGGAGTGGTGGCCGCCGTCAACTACCAGGCCACCAAGGAGACGCGGGTGGTCAAGGATGAGCCGTACAGCCAGGGCTGGCTCATGGTCATCGATCCCACGGACATGAAAAAGAACCTGAAGGACCTCCTGTATGGCAAGGAGAGCGTGGAATGGATCCATGCCGAGCACCAAAGGCTGGTGCAGATGGTGAGCTCGGTGGGCATGACCTACGCCGACGGCGGTGTCATCGACGATGTCGTCGGCAAGGTGCCCGATCTGGCCTGGGAAATCCTCACCGGTGAGTTTCTGCGCACCAGGTAGGGATGGGACCGGGTTTCATGACCTGAAGATGCCGCAGCAACCCCGATGGGGCTCCCGAGCCGGGCTCCACCGGGGTTTTCTTTGCCCGGGATCGGCTTTTTCTAGCGCAGGGAGCCTTCCCATTCGTCTTCCTTCCATTCCGAGGCTCCCGCCAGGGCATAAAGCGTCTGGGCGGCTTTCTCGTCCCGGAGGTCGAAGGCCTGGTCTCTCAGCTGCGTATATTTCTCCACGGTCATGGCGGCCGGCGGGGCCCCCTCCCGGACCTTTTTCTCGAGGATCCGGCAGGCCAGGTAGGATTCGAAATCGCTCACCGTGGACTCCATCCGGCACTTCTCGAGAAACGATTTGAAATCCATGGGTTTCCTCCTTGGTTATCCTGCAGTGCTTCAAATGGCCTGAAGGCCGTACTCGCATGGGTCCATCAGGCTCCTACTCTACCAGACGTTCCCAGAAGAGGAAAAGACTATTCCAGGAGGAGTCCCTGCCCCACCGGGCTCTCCAGTGAAACGGCAGCCATCCCCGGTCTCTTGCCGCTTGCATCCACCCCGTTGTCTCTTCTATAGTGCACCGAAGAAATGGACGCCCGACAGAGCACCGCCATCGCCCGTAAGGGATCACGCGTCGAGCCATCGTTGCCAGGATCGGAAGTTTCGGCGGAGGCACCAGTCGGATTTCGCATCATCGAGGAAATCAAGCAACCAGAGAGATCATGCCCATGGCGATAGCCCAGAAAATGCTCCAGTTCATGGAGAAGTCATCGTGGATACGGAAGATGTTCGAGGAGGGGGCACGGCTGAAGCAGCTTCATGGCGCCGAAAACGTTTTTGATTTCAGTCTGGGCAACCCCAACGTGCCTCCTCCCGACGCAGTCCAGAAGAAGCTGGTGGAGATCGTGAGCCGCTGCCAGCCTGGCATGCACGCCTACATGCCCAATGCGGGGCTGGCCGAGGTGCGCTGCGCCGTATCGGACCACCTGAGCCGCGAGCACTGTGTCTCCCTGTGCTCGGACAACATCGTCGCCACCTGCGGCGCTGCCGGGGCGTTGAACATCATCTTCAAGGCGCTCCTGGATCCAGGAGACGAAGTCCTGGTCCCCAGCCCCTATTTTGTGGAGTACGCATTCTACGCCGACAATCACGGGGGGATCCTCAGGACGGTCCCGACCCGGGCGGACTTCGGCCTCGACCTGGATGGGCTTGACGCGGCCATGGGTCCCAGGACCAAAGTGGTACTCATCAACTCCCCCAACAATCCCACGGGACAGATCTATGACGATCGCTCCCTCCGGGAGCTGGGAAATCTCCTGGTGCGCAAGAGCGGACAGTATGGGCGCCCGATCTACCTGGTTTCGGATGAGCCTTACCGTAAGATCGTCTACGACAGACACGTGGTGCCGTGCCCTTTCGACTTCTACCCGAACACCCTGATCGCGACTTCCTACTCCAAGGAGCTGTCCCTTCCCGGCGAGCGCATCGGCTTTGTGGCCGTGCATCCCCAGGCATCGGACCTCAACGCCCTGCTGGGGGCTCTTTCCCTGGCCAATCGAATTCTGGGCTTCGTCAACGCTCCGGCCCTCATGCAGTACCTGGTGGCCGAGCTTCAGGGCCTCACGGTGGACGTCTCCATCTACCAGCGCAAGCGGGATCGGCTGGTGAAAGGCCTGAGGGATGCGGGCTATGAGCTCCTGGTGCCGCCGGGTGCCTTTTACCTCTTTCCCCGCAGCCCCCTGCCCGACGACGTGGAATTCGTCCGATTGCTGCAGGAAGAAAATATTCTGACCGTGCCGGGGAGCGGGTTTGGAGGACCGGGGCATTTCCGAATTGCCTACTGTGTGGATGATGCCACCATCGAAGGGGCCATGCCAGGTTTTGCACGGGCTGTCAAACGCGCGAGATCCCAAGGCTAGGAGGGAAGTCATGGGCAAAAAGATCTTTGTGAACAGGAACGCTGACCCCACGAGCCGGCCGCGGTATGTCAAGCTCCTGCTCTGGGCGGCCGTTGGCTTGGTGGTCGTCATCATCGTGGCACCCCTCTTTCAGCAGAAGGGAAGCAAGAGTGGACAGCGCGGAGCCGAGCGCAACGGGGTGGTCACTCATGAGATCCCGCGCACGGGCCTGCCGCCCGCCGATGGCGCTCCACCCCTGCCGGGGCAGTCGCCCGATCCGGCGAGAACGGGGGATTCCCGGGTGATGCCCATTCCACCGGAGATCAAGGGATTCACCGATGCGCCGCCCAAGACGCCCCCGTCCGAGCCGGTTCCAGCGGACAAGCCCGGCGCGGGGCACGAGGCCGTGAGGAAGGAGAGTGTGGCGACAACGGCGCCGCCTCTTCCCGGCGCCACCCCGCCTAAGGACCTGCCCGCCTTGTCTCCCGACGCGGGCCACCCCAAGGCTGCTCCGGAATCATCCCCCGCCAAGCCTGCGGAGCCTGCCGCGGCTGTCCCGCAGAAGTCGAAGGAGGCTGTGCCGGGCCCCATTGCTTCCAAGCCTCCCACCGAGGAGCCCAAGGTCAGGCCGACGGCGGACAAGAGCCTCTATACGGTCCAGGTGGGGTCGTTCCAGGAGAAGCGTTATGCCGACGAAATGCAGCAGAACCTGCAGAAGCGGGGCTACAAGGTGGTGGTGAAGCTCAAGAGCCATCCCAAGCTGGGCCAGGTCCATGTGGTGCAGCTCGAGCCCGTCGCGGGCATTGACAAGGCCAACACCCTGGTGGCGCAGATCCGTAATGAGCAGAAGGTGAGCCCCATCATCCAGAAAGTTCAGCCGGGAGAATAGTGCTGGAGTGCTGTCCCCGGGACTTCCGTGGTGGGGGGGGCGGGAATCACGCTCCCTGCGGTGAGTGAATGAGACGGTGATCCGCCTGACCGTTATGCTCCGTAGCCGATTCTCGAATAGCCCCCGGAGTGCCCTCGCGCGGGCCCAAGCCTCTGGAATCCGATGATCACTGGCTGGCAGCCGCGGAACAGTCGCCCTCCCGCCTGCGTCGCTTCATCTCCCGCCGGCATTTCTCCCAGATGAAGCATTGATTCCGGTGCTGACAGTAGAGATTCGGGTCTGTGCAGGCGCTGCAGTTGTCGACGCATTCCTGGCAGTAATGGAGCTCATACTTGTTGCAGCGGACCATGGCCGGGCGATGGGGGTGAAACCGGCATCCGGTGAATTCAGCTGGCGCTTCCTGGCTCTGCCTTTTCTCTTCAGTCATTCCCTGTGCCTTGCTCTTCATCAGCCCTGGACCTGAGCTTGCATCCCCGTCCGGATCCACGGGCACTCTCCCACCCCTCTCCGGCGCCCCCTGTTCACAGCCCCCAGGTCTTCAGAGTGTCGATCAGCGGATAGTCGGTCAAATCGTGGTGGATGGGGGTGACCGAGATGTAGTCCCGGGAAAGGACGGTGGAGTCGGCGTCCACATGGGGGTCGGCCAGGATGGCCTTGTTGCGGAGCCAGTAGTAGACCGCGCCTCGAGGATCCGAGCGGCGGTCATACGTTTCCACGGCCCGCATCCCTCCCTGATGGGTGATCCTGACTCCCCGCACCCGCGAGTACGGTACGTTCGGGACGTTCACGTTCAAGGTCACGCCCGCCGGAAGACCCCTTTGCTCCAGGAGCCGCAGAAGCTTCGGAATGAATTCGGTGGCGGAAGAGAAGTCGGTGGCGTCGAAGGAATCCATGGAGACGGCGACGGAAGGAACCCCCAGCACGGCGGCCTCCGTGGCGGCGGAGACCGTCCCCGAATAGATGACGTTGACACCCACGTTGGCCCCCAGATTGATTCCCGAGACCACCACCTGGGGAGGGGGCTTCATGAGCTCGGTGATGGCGATCTTCACGCAGTCGGCCGGGGTGCCGCTCAAGGCGTAACCGAAGAACTGACCGTTGCGCTGGACCGGCTTGACCCTCAGGGGATCCAGGAAGGTGATGGCGTGACCGACGGCGCTTTGCTCCGTCTCGGGGGCCACCACGGTGACGTCGTGCTCGGCTGCAAGGGAGAGATGAATCGCTTCGATGCCTTTGGCATAGATTCCGTCGTCATTCGTCAAGAGAATCCGCATGAGTTGAGCTTTCCGTTCGTTGAGCGAGGAATTGTCTGGCTGCGTGGATTCCGGCCTCAAGGGCCTTTCGATTCAGAGCCTCGGTGCCAGGGGGAACCCGCCCCAGGACGGCGGCCTCGAGGCTTCCCGTCGCCACCACTCCCGCAAGCTCCACCAATGCTCCCAGGGCGACGATGTTGGCCACGAGCTCCTTTCCGAGGGCTTCCCGCGCAATTCTCGTGAAGGGAAGGGTGAAGGCCCGGGTCGTCGGGAGCTGCTTGACCAGGGTGGAATCCACGATCAAGACGCCCGAAGGCTTCAGGTCGAACAGATACAGGTCGCAGGATTGCTGGTTCATGGCCAGGAGCAGGTCGGGCTTCATGGCCTTGGGATAATCGATTTCCCGGTCGCTGATGACCACTTCCGCCTTGCTGGCTCCCCCGCGGGCCTCCGGACCGTAACTCTGGGTCTGACATACATACTTGCCGTCATGGATGCCGGCGGCCTCGGCCAGAATGATTCCCGCCATGATGATGCCCTGACCCCCCGAGCCGCTCAGCCTGATCTCGTAACGATCCATCACGTTTCCCCGCTGCCTGGTCCCTGTCAGCCCGCTGGATGACCCTGCTGGGCCGCCGCTGCCGCCGCTGCCTCGCGAATGCGGCGGTATTCCTGGGTGTAGATGGGCAGGTCACGGTCCACCAGCACCCCGATGGTGAAGCGCCCCCGAAGCTCCTCCTGGCTCAGGGCAGCCGCCTTCTCCACGCGCACCGCCGAATCCTTCTGCCAGCGGAGCATTTCCACGGCCCCCCCGGCCTGGTTCCTCCGTCCATACTGAGTGTGACAGTGGCTGATGACTTCGACCACCGAGAACCCCCGCTTGAGGATCGCCTTTTCGATGAGATCGTCCAGGAGCGAGGCGTGATAGACCGTCCCGCGCGCCACCAGCCCGGCTCCCGCCGTCACGGCCAGCTCGGCGATGGAGAAGGCCTGCTCGATGTTGCCGTGGAGAGCGGTGGTTGCCAGGGCGCCGTAGGGGGTCGTGGGCGAGTACTGGCCGCCGGTCATGCCATAGATGCTGTTGTTGACGATGATGGCCGTGAGGTTCAGGTTGCGGCGGGCCGCGTGGATGAAGTGGTTGCCCCCGATGGCGGTGGCGTCCCCATCCCCCATGATGACGATGACCTGAAGCCTGGGATTGGCCAGCTTGACCCCGGTGGCGAAGGTCAGGGCCCGGCCGTGGGTCGTGTGGAGCGTGTTGAAATCCACATACACGGGGAGGCGTCCGGCACAGCCGATGCCCGACACCAGCACGATCTCGTCCTTCTCGAAGCCTGTGCGATCGATGGCCCGTATGAGGGATCCCAGAAGGATGCCATTGCCGCAGCCGGGGCACCAGACGTGGGGAAACTTCTTGTCGTGCCGCAGGTATTTGTGAATCAGCTTGGTAACTTCCGCCATGATGAAGACCTGTTTCGGGTTACAGGTTCTGGTGAGGAGCGGTCAGGCCCGGTTGGGGCCGATGCGTCCATCGTCCGTGCTCCGGGGCCTCCTCCCGGCGCTCACGTCTCCTTGCCGGCCTCCTGGGGCCCTCAGCCACCCATGCACCGCTCCCCTTCCGGTAGGCTGTCCAGGGGCTGTCATTTCGGGCGATCATGAGGAATCTCCCTCGCGGTAACACTCAGTCTGTCCAGGATTCCTCTCTTCGCTACACTCCGCTCCAAAGGACCAGGAAGTGTGCTCGGACAGCCTCCTAGAGTCTCAAGATGCGTGTCAGGATCTCTCCGGGCGTGATGAGGCTCCCGTCCAGGCGGTTCAGGGTCTCGACGCGGGCGACGCCCTGATTGACGCGCTTCACCTCGCGGGAAATCTGCCCCAGATTGAGCTCGGGAACCAGCACCGCCCGCACCCGCCGCAGAAGCGCTTCCACGCTCTGGCGCGGGAAGGGCCACAGGGTGATGAGCTGCACGAGGCCGCATTTCAGGCCCCGCTGGCGGGCTTCCCTCACGGCCCGCCGCGCCGAGCGCGAAACCGAGCCGTAGGCGACGACCAGCGTTTCGGCATCCTCGGTGAATTCCTCCTCCACCATCTGGATCTCGAAAAAGTGCTGGTTGATCTTGCGGAACAGCCGGCTCATGAACGGTACGATCTCGTCCGCCCGCTGGGTCGGGAAGCCGCGTACATCGTGCACCAGGCCCGTCACGTGATAGCGATAGCCGTCTCCGAAGATTCCCATGGGCGGCACTCCCCGGCTGTTGTCCTCGTAGGGGATGTACCATTCGGGAGGCATGGTGGGCCGGATGCGGTCGACGACCTCGATCTCCGTCGGACCTGGAAGCACCACCTTCTCGCGGGTGTGAGCCACCACTTCATCCGAGAGGATGATGACCGGAGTCCGGTACTTTTCGGAGAGATTGAATGCCTTGATGGTCAGCCAGAAACAGTCCAGGGTCGTCGAGACCGCCAGGACGATGATGGGATGATCGCCGTGAGTCCCCCAGCGAGCCTGCATCACATCGCCCTGGCTCACATGGGTGGGAAGGCCGGTGCTCGGCCCCCCGCGCATCACATTCACGATGACGCAGGGGACTTCGGCGATGCACGCGAACCCCAGGTTCTCCTGCATGAGGGAGAAGCCGGGCCCGCTGGTGGCCGTCATGGCCTTGACTCCGGCCAGGGAGGCCCCGATGGTGGCCCCGAGGCTGGCGATCTCGTCCTCCATCTGGATGAAGGTGCCGCCCACGGCCGGCAGCCGGGCGGACATGGCCTCGCTGATCTCCGTGGCCGGGGTGATGGGGTAGCCGGCGAAAAAGCGGCAGCCGGCGGCCAGAGCCCCCTCCACCATGGCCTCGTTGCCCTGCAGCAGCAGGGGACGCCCGCGACTCCTCGTTGCCGTCAAAGGGTCATCTCCGGTTCAGGGGTTCTCAATCCGCCTCCGGGCTTTCCTCGGGCTTTCTGCGGCGCACGCTGATGGCGAAATCGGGGCAGTGCAGCTCGCACCAGCCGCATCCCGTGCATCGGTCGGGATCCGTCACCACGGGGGCCCCTTCCTCATCACGAACAAGGCACTCCCGGGGGCAGAAGGCCACGCAGATGCCGCACGCCTTGCACCACGCTCTGAAGACGTCGATGCCGTAAGTCTTTCTGTCTCTTTCCGGAGCCGATGGCTCCTCCAGGTTTCTGGAAGACTCCATGGGTCCGGCTGTGATGGGCTCCGTCACGCCATCCTCTCGCACATTATCGGGTCGGGGTCAGGGTCCGGGTCAGCTCCACGTCGAAACCATCTTAACATGTTTCTCCGTCAGGCCCAAAGGTGGACATTCCTATTTGCTGGCAACACCCCCATCGGCCTCCGCGGCGAGGTGGGATCTGAGGAAGCCGCCGGCAGAGTGACGGCGTGACGAGCAGGAATCGCCCGTGAGGCGGCTTTCGCCGGAAGGGGTCCGCCGGCTCACGGATCATGAGACGAACAAGGCTTTTGAAAGATATTACCGGGTGAGCATTGAGGAGATCCGGGAAGGATATGCCCTGACACAGATACCGGAAAGAAGAAATCTCGAAGAAACAACCGAAAATCAGGTTGATAGAATACGCCCCACTGGTGCCCCACTTGAAAGCACCAATTCAGAATCCTAAATCCTAAAATTCCTTGCAAAAAATGGTGGAGGCGGCGGGAGTTGAACCCGCGTCCGAAAGCATTCCACTCAAACATCTACATGCTTATCCCGGGTTCTGAAGTCTCGCCGTTGAGGTCTCCCCTCGGGCAGGATCCCTCGCCAGCCAGCCTGCTGGATGTCATTTTCGGAAGCACAGGCGGTCTTCCGAGAACCATCCCACTGAGTCGACGCTCCAGTTGGCCCCGTGGGAGAAAGCCAGTGGAACGGCAGCCGCTTAAGCGGCTACGGCGTACGCGTAATCGTCTGCGTTTGTGTTTATTCCCAACTGTTTAACGAGCAGTCAGGACCTCGGCATGCAGCTTGAGCTTCTCTACCCCCGTCGAACCCGTTTCGCCCCCTCGTTGAATGGACAGTTACGCAAAAGAATTGCCACGCTCAACAAACATAATCCATTTGGCGGATGAGTCAAGGCATTCTCTCCCAGTCTCCCATCAGTCCGCGTGCTTTGATTGTTGAGCGGATAAGGTTTATATGTGATGAACAGGCGGCCCAAGGCATCCTGCTTATCATCTGGAACGGAGCGTCACGAAGAGAGGAATCCCTGGCACAAGGGTTCGAGAGTTGTCAGGTCTCTCCCTATCGCTCGTGATGACGTTTTTCGGAGGGGCTCCCCGCCCGGGCTGGAGGGAGCCCCGTTTGACCCGCCGCCCAGTCGCTGCCGGCCGCGGCCCCTTTCGGAGATCTCCCGAATGAATAGCGCCAGGAATATTGCGATGAAGCTGCTTTTCGTCCTGCTGGGATTCCTTGGGCTTCTTGCCGTCCTGGAGCTGGCACTCCCCCGACTGGTCAACCTGGAGGCGGTCCAGAAGACGGTCTTCGAGGAGCTTCGGCGCCGCATTCATTGTGAGACCGAGTATCGGAAGATTGACTTCACCCTGTTTCCGAAGCCCCATGCCATCGTTCGGGATGTCAGGATCTGGAGCCCGGGACTCTTCGATCTGTCACTCAAATCCATGACCCTGTATCCCAAGCTTGGCCCCCTCTTTTCGGGAGACCTTCGGATCCACGAGATCGCTTTTCTCAACCCGGATATTCAGATCACCTGGCCCACCGCATCTTCCGAGGAGGAATCCAGCACCGACAATGACGCGGAGGGTGTGGGCGTCGGAGGTCGCATCGCCCGCCTTCTGAGCCTGGACGGTCGAATGGCCGCGCATCTTGAATTTCTGAGGGTTGCCCCCATCGCTCCGAGCCTCAAGGTGCAGGGCGGTCGACTTGCAGTGATGCGGGACGGAAAGCCTTTCCTGACCTTCCATCAAGTGCAGGCCAGGGGAGAGCGTGGTCCGGGGCGCATCGAGCTCTCACTGGGGGGTGAGTCGAGCTTCTGCGAAAGGATTTCCGTTCAGATGGGCATGGACCTGGATGGCGGAGCCAGCAGTGGGCAGATCATCGTGGCGGGCGCCAGGCTCCATGCGCTCGGATCCAGCTTCCTCCGCGGTGGGCCCCTGCGGCTGGGGCCGTCCACCTCCACTTTCGCCGTCGAGTATGCCTACCACCAGCATAAAGGCATCGACCTGACTGTTCAAGGCGAGGTCCCCGAGCTCATGATGCACAAGGGGGATCGCACCATTCGGCTGGCAGGGGCTCGCTTCGATGCGGGGCTTATCCTGCAGGGCCAGACGGCACGGCTTGGACTGAAGTCCCTGGTCATGGAGACCCCGCGGCTGCGGGCGACGGGCACCGTACTTTACGAAGGTAAGGGCCGAGATATCCAGGTGGAGGTGGAAGGCCGGGAGGTGAGCGCGGATGAGGTTCGCGAGGTGGCTCTCGGCCTCTGGGGGGAGGAAAAATCCGTCCGTGAGACCTTCGAAGTCGTGACGGGGGGCCATGTGCCTTACATACGTTACGGTGCGCGAGGACGCACCCTGGAAGAGCTCAAGAAGCTCGAGAGCACCGTCATCGCGGGCAGCATGGAAGGTGGGAGGATTTACATCCCTCCCGTGGATCTTGAAGTCGAAAGTGCACGGGGCGAGGTCGAGATCGCCGGAGGCATGCTCAAGGCGTGGAATCTCCAGGGCCGAGCCGGGGAATCCCAGGCTCTGGATGGTGTGCTCACCCTGGCCCTGAAAAAAGACGCCAGCAAGGACGGCCCCTTTCATCTGGACCTCCAGCTGGAAGCCGACCTCGGGGGGCTTCCGGCCGTCCTGGGGACCGTGGTGAAAGACGCGCAGTTCCAGGATGAGCTGGCGCGGCTCCATGCCATTGCGGGCCGAGCCAAGGGGCGCCTGGTTCTTGGCGAGCGGCTCAAGGCCGTCAAGACCCTCGTCGAGGCGGGCGAATTCGAGGTCAGCGGGCGAACCGACCGAGTCCCGTATCCCATCCGCTTGAAGGGGAGCGGACTCCGATATGAGGGCCGGACGCTCTCCGCGGTGGCTCTCGAGGGGGCGGTGGGACAGAGTGTTTTCGAGCCCCTTTCCATCGGGCTGGACTGGGGAATGCCATCAGGCGTCGAGGTTCGATCCGGGAATGCCATACACATCGATCTTGATGAGATCTACCCCTGGCTGACATCACATCCCAGCATTCGAGGAGCCCTGAAGCGCGTGTCATCACTGAATGGCAGGGTGACGCTGCGGGAGACATCCCTGAACGGTCAGCTGATGAATCCGTCCGGCTGGAGCTACAGTGTCAAGGCTGATGTGGAAGGCGCATCCCTTGGCCACGATTTCTTTCCGGACTTGATCCATGTCGAATCCGGGCGCCTGCATCTGACCACCGGCCAGCTGCTCGTGAGCGGCTGCGGCAGCAGGCTGCTGGACGCCTCGCTGCTCGTTTCGGGAGCCTTGGCCTTCCAAAAGGGAGATATGACCTCGGTGGATCTCTCTCTGACGGGAGGCCTGGCTTCGAGGGCCATCGAATGGGGGTCCGATCGGGCCGAGCTTCCGGGGGATTTCAGGATCCGCGGGCCCGCCACGCTGTCCAATGGGCGCTTCAGCTGGCACAAGGACCGCCGTGTGGGTTTTTCCGGGGCTGTGTCCGTGAATGGAGGTCCGCGGGTCGAGCTGAGCCTGCGGGCGCAGCCGGGCGAGCTGAATATTTCCAGCCTCGCGGTGAAGGATCGGGAGTCCAGTGCAACCTGCACCCTCCTGAGGAAGAATGGCACCATCGACCTCACCTTCAATGGCGTCCTTGCCGGGACCACGTTGGATCAGCTCTTCCTTCGAAATCTCGTGCTGGAGGGCTCGATGAAAGGGAGCTTCCAGAGCACGATCCGCCCGGATCGCCCCAGGAGCTCCACGGCCCGGGGAGCCTTGGAGGTGCAGGGGCTCAAGATGGTCTGGGGAGCGAGGGCGCCCCTGGAGGTCAGGCAGGCGGCCCTCAGAGCCGAAGGTGGCCGGCTCTGGGTCGATGCCTCCCGCTTGAATCTGGATCCGACTGAAGTGACCTGCAGGGGCTTTGTCGACCTCTCCCCTGAGGGTTTCCATGTGGATATGGATGTCACAGCCGACGAGCTGGTCTGGGAAAGGCTTGTGGAATTTCGGCAGAAGAGGCTTGGCGGCTCCGATTCGGCGCAAGCTTCGGAAGCTTCCTCCGAAAAGGAGGGGAGGGGGGCTCTCTCGGGGTCGCTTCGGGTGAAGTCGGGTCGCTTCGTCTGGGGAGACCACGGTTTCGCTCCAGCTGAATTCCGGGTGGACCTCAGGCCTGACGGTGCCGTCATCGACGTGTCGGAAGCTCGGCTCTGCGGAATCTCGCTGCCCGGAAGGATCGAGGTCTCGCCCCAGTCGGTGCGGGCTTCCGCGGACCTGGCCGCTGCTGCGGCTCCCCTGGGCGACTCGCTCCGCTGCCTCTGGGGGACGGAGGGCCTTGTCGACGGCACCCTGGAGCTGGAAGGCGCCCTCTCCTCGGCCGGCCCTCCTGACGATCTCCTGGCTTCGCTTCAGGGGAGGATCGATGTCAAGGCGAGAGAGGGGAGGATTTTTCCCATCGGGTTCATTGGGAAGGTGTTCTCGGTCCTGAACATCACCGAAATCTACCGGGGCCAGATCCCCGATCTGACCAACCGGGGCTGCGCCTACGACTCCATCACGGCATCGGGAGTCATTCGGGATGGGATTCTGACTCTCGACAATTCCGTGGTGGATGCCCACTGTATGAAAATGATCTGGAAGGGGACGGTGGATCTCCGGGCCAGGCGGGCGGACCTGGTGATGGTCGTGGCTCCCTTGAGGACGGTTGACCGGATCATCGACAAGGTGCCGATCCTGGGAGATATCCTCAACGGGAGTCTCCTGTCCTTCCCCGTGAGGGTCTCGGGGGATCTGAAGGACCCTGACGTGGTTCCCCTCTCTCCATCCGCCCTGGGGGCGGGACTGATCGATTTGCTCAAGCGCACGATCCAGACTCCGACGCGGCTGATGGAGCCGCTTCGGTGAGCTGGCCGCTCTCGGATCGATGACGAATACACGGGCTCGGGGTGGTGCCTGACGATGCAGAAAATGGTTTTCCGGATTCGGGGCATGTGCTGCGCCCAGGAGATCGGCCTGCTCAAGGATCGGGTCGGACCTCTGGTCGGCGGCGAGCTGAACCTGCAGTTCGATCTTCTGGCCGGCAAAATGACGGTGGTGATCCTGGGCACGACGGTCACCGAGGAGGCGATACGGCAGGCCGTGTCGTCCGCGGGCATGGAAGCCGTTCCCTGGGATGATGCGTGCCCGGCGGGCACCTGTCCCGTGGCCGGGACCTTCTGGCAGCGCCGGGGACCTCTGGTGCTCTGTGCCCTGAGCGGCCTCGCCATGGTGGCCGGCATCGCGATTCAGACCTTTTTCGCGGGGAGTCTGCTGGATGCGCTGGCCGAGGGCTCCCCGGAAGAAGTGGGGCTGCATCCGCTGGCACTGGCGTCCTATGGGGGCGCGGTCCTCCTGGGCGGCTGGCGCATCGCGCCCCGCGCCCTGGCCGCGGCCCGCGCTCTGAGGCCGGACATGAATCTCCTCATGGCCGTGGCCGTCCTCGGAGCCATGGGAATCGGGGAGTGGCTGGAAGCGGCCTCGGTGACCTTCCTCTTTTCCCTGGCGCTGCTTCTGGAAAGCTGGAGCATCGGGCGGGCACGAAACGCCATCAAGGCCTTGATCGATATCTCACCCCTCACGGCACGATTCCTTTGCCCGACGGACGGCGACATCGAGGAGGCACCGGTGGAGCGGGTCCCGGTGGGAGCCACGGTGCTCGTGCGACCCGGGGAAAAGCTGCCCCTGGACGGAGTGGTCACCAGGGGCTCCACCTCCATCGACCAGTCATCCATCACGGGAGAGCCCCTGCCCGTGGCCAAGGGGGTGGGGGACGAGGTCTATGCCGGGACCATCAACCTGGAGGGGAGCATGGAGTTTCGCTCGACCCGGCCCGCATCGGACACGACCCTCGCCCGGATCATCCAGATGGTGGAGGCGGCCCAGTCGCGCCGGGCGCCCACTGAGCAGTTCGTCGAGCGGTTCGCCCGCGTCTACACCCCCCTCATGCTCGGGGTGGCCTGCCTCATCGCCGTGGCCCCGCCCTTGATTCTCGGCGGAAACTGGGCTTCGTGGCTTTACCAGGCCCTCGTGGTCCTGGTCATCGCATGTCCATGCTCCCTGGTGATCTCAACACCCGTCAGCATCGTTGCCGGTCTGACCACGGCGGCACGGAACGGCGTGCTCATCAAGGGGGGAGCCTACCTGGAGGCACCGGCCCGCCTCAGGGCCATCGCCTTCGACAAGACCGGGACCTTGACCCACGGTCGTCCCGTGGTTCAGCAGATCGTCCCCCTCGACGACCACACCGAGGAGGAGCTGCTCGCTCGAGCGGCGGCCCTCGAGACCCACTCCACGCATCCCGTCGCGGGAGCCATTCTGCGGCTGGCTGACGAGAGAGGGCTGTCCTACACGCCCGCCGAGCACTTGACGGTGCTTCCGGGCCAGGGCGCCCAGGGGGTGATCGATTCTCGCACCTACTGGATCGGGAGTCACCGGCTGCTGGAGGAATGGGGCCACGAAACCCCCGAGGCTCACCGCATCGCCGAGGAGCTTGAAAACGCCGGCCATTCGGTCGTCATGATGTGGACCGAGGACCATGTGTGCGGGATCATGAGCCTGACCGACGAGATCCGGTTCGAAGCCCCAGCCGTGGTGGAATCACTCAGGAGCCTGGGAATCGAGCGGCTGATCCTCCTCACGGGGGACGGCGAAAGGACGGGAGAGGCCGTCGCCGCCGCCACGGGCGTCGATCGGTACCAGGCGGAGCTGCTGCCCCAGGACAAGGTCGAGGTGGTGGTCCACTTGAACGAAAAGTACGGCCGGGTGGCCATGGTGGGTGACGGCATCAATGATGCGCCGGCCCTTGCGGCTTCGAATCTGGGGATCGCCATGGGGGCCATCGGAGCCGATGCCGCCATCGAGACCGCCGATGTGGCCCTGATGTCCGACGACCTCACCCGGCTCCCCTGGCTGATCGCTCATTCCAGGCGAACCCTTGCCGTCATCCAGCAGAACATCTTCTTTTCGCTGGCGGTGAAGATCCTCTTCCTCGGGATGGCCGCGGGGGGAATCGCTACACTCTGGAGCGCCATTGCGGCCGACATGGGCGCTTCCCTGCTGGTGATCTTCAATGGTCTCCGCCTTCTGGGATCGGGGCCGGGCCGAGTCGGTGACGGTAGACCCGAGGGGCATCCTCAGCAGATGAGCGGACCGAAGTTGTCATCGTAACGTCGGCAGAAAGCTTGCCAGTCGAGCTGGTGCTCCTGGGTTCCATAGTGCTCCACGGCATAGGCGGCGGCAACGGTTCCGAGCTGGCAGCAGAGGTCCCAGTCCAGCCCCATGGCGCGCCCCTTGAGCAGGCCGGCGCGAAAAGCGTCCCCGGCCCCCGTGGGGTCCAGAACGTCCTTCACGGGCACCGCCGGAATGAGGAGCTTTTCACCCTGCCGATCCAGGATCACGCCTTCTGGACCCTGAGTGGTGATTACCATCTGCACGGCCCGGTAGAGGTCGCTCATGCTCCATGCGGCGATTTGCAGGAACTGTGAGAGCTCGTAGTCGTTGGAGATGAAGGCGGCGGCTCCCTGCACGGCCTGCCGGATCTCTTCCCCCTGCCAGATGTTCAGGCTCTGACCTGGGTCGAAGAAGAAGGGGACGGCAGCCTCTCGTGCCTTGACTGCGAAGCCCGCCATGTCCGCCTTGTTCCCCGGGCCGATGAGCACCTGGGTGGGCTCGGTGGAGTCATCGAGGGGCGGCAGCTCGGCTTCGTGCGCCATGGCGCCCGGATTGAACGCGGTGATCTGATTGTCATCCAGGTCCGTTGTGATGTAGGCACCGGCCGTGAGCACGCCGGATATCGGTCTCACCCAACGATCCGAAAGCCCGTGGGAGCGTAGCCACTCCCTGTAGCGGCCGAAGTCGTCACCGGCCGTGGCCACGATGAACGGCTGCTCTCCGAGCAGCCCCAGGGTGTAGCCGATGTTCCCGGCGGTCCCCCCGAATTTCTCCACCAGGCCATTGATGTTGAAGCACACGTTGAGTACGTGAATCTTGTTCGGTAGTATATGATCCGCAAAACGTCCGGGAAAATCCATGATGCGGTCATAAGCCAATGACCCGGAGATGAAAGTGCGCATCGCAATTTCTCCTTGAATGGAATTGAGCCCTTATCCCTGACGGTCGATGCTTATACCCCCCACCACCGCTTCAATACTGTTGACATAAGCCGGGAGCGTCATTCCGGTGAAAGCCGGATCGGGTTTTCATGAGGTTTTCTGACCCCCGGCTTTCACCGGAGTGGCGTTAAGTCAACAATATTGAGCCCCCGGGCTCCCGGCATCAACATGATGTCAAGCTTTGCCGTGATTCTCCCGAATATCCCCTCACTGGCGATGAAAGTCCGAAGAGCGCAGCACACCCGTCCAGGGTGAGTACAGACGTCTATAATACATTCCATGTGGCGTAAAGCTAATTCGAAAGCGGGGAGCCCTGGCTCGGAGGGTCCCCCGGCGCTCATGGCTGAACTCCAACAAGATCAGAGGGTGCGAAGGATGAAACACAGCGTGGTCCGTAAAGTTTATGTAGGTCTGGGATTTGGGCTCTGCCTGACCCTGGCTGTCGGAAGCTCGTGGGTCTGGGGCGGTCCCCTTCGGCTCAAGATGACCGACGGTACCTCCGTGGAAGTCCCCTACTACTGGGAGGAAGGCGGGGAGCTCAAGTTCGAGATCCCCGGGGGCGTGGCTGGGGTTCCCAGGGTGCAGGTCGCATCGGTGCAGGAAGTGGTCGTCAATCGCGAGTTCGATCCCGAGGTCATGGCGGAGAATGTGGAGGCGGAGGGCAAGTCGACGCATGTGAAGATGCTGCGCGATCTCATCAGCGCCTCGCCTTCCGGTGAGACGGTTTCCCAGAAGCTCAGCCCCGAAGAGAGCCTCCAGCTCCTGCGCACCGGCCGTGGCACCGAGGCCAGCCGTCGAAGCCGTGAAAGGGTCCACGGAGCCATGTACGACCTGCAGGCCGACTTCTCGGAAGTGGTGAGCGCGCCGGGCACCGGCCTCATGGTTCAAATGAGGAAAGTCGTGTCGAGTCGAAACGATTTGACCCAGAATGGGTTCGTCCTCAATCTCTACGACGGGGAGGGCAGCGTGATCCAGAGACAGGTGTGCCAGGTGGCCGAGCTGGAAGTGGATCGCAAGGCCATGAAGCAGATGGGTCTCAACGGCCGTCTCTTTTCGCTCCTGGCGTCGGTGCGTCCCGACGATCGCGTTCGACGCTACGAGATCACCATCGATCGCCGCTAGCGAAGTCTCGGACGCCGAGGGGCGGGCTGCTTCGCCTCGCCCCACGGCGCTCCCGCTCCTCTCTCCTCACCCATCCCCGAAGACCGGAAGCGATGGGGCTCCGGAAGCCTCAATCGCCAGCCTTGAGGGTGACAACGGTCGCCCCCCATCCCCCTCGTGAGGCCTCAGCCGGCTTGAAGGAGACCACGAGGGGGTGACGCTCCAGGATGACCTGGACACGGTGCCTCAGCTGCCCCGATCCCTTCCCGTGAATGATCCGCACTTCACGGAACCCCTTCTCCCGCGCAGCCTCGAGATAATCATCCAGCAGGTCCCCGACCTCCGCTGGTCGGAAGGTGTGCAGGTCCAGTGCCTCCTCGATGGGGATGGCCAGGGGCTCGTCCTCCGGGGCGTCCTGGGCCGTCGGCCCGTCAAGCTCATCGATCTCATTGAAATAGCTCATGATGCGTCCTTTCGTCCCATGGGTGTGACCCGGCTGCCCATGCCCGTCCTTTTCCGCGGGAGGGGGTCCAGGTGCTCTGCTCAGCGCCCCGCCAGAAAGCCCAGGATCTCACGGGCACAGACCTCTGCACCGTCCGTGCGGATCGAGACCGGCCGTGGAGGCAGGCCGCGGGCTTCCTCCAAAGCCTCCCTCCAGCGGCCTGCGTAGAGATCCTCCGCTGGAAGATATGCCACCGGCAGATGGGCTCGCATGGCTTCCACCAGAATGGGGTACTCGGGGAAGGGGCCGCGGTCAGTGTAAATCATGGGGGTGCCATGGGCCAGGCAGTCGGAAACGATGCCATAGCCTGGTTTGGTGATCACGGCGTCGACGGCTGCGACGACGTCTGCGTAGGAGAGATCGAGGCCATCCAGGCAGAGGCCGTTGGAGAGCGCGTAGCGCAGGGGGTGCTTGAAGAGAAAGACCGCTTCTGGAATTCCCTCCACGGCGCTCAGAGCTTCGGCATCCAGGCTCAGGGTGGTGAAGGCCAGGAGATAGGCGGGCTGCCGGGAGTTGAGCCCCAGGACCCTTCGTGTCTCCCCTGGGGAGCGTTTGGAATGGCGGGCCACCAGGGGTACATCCGCCCGCTTGGGGCATGCCGAGCAGTCTCCATGCATGGGAAGCTGAAGCAGGAGGTCGCAAAGGCCGTAGCCGTGGGCGGTCCACTGGATGATCCCGCGCCATCCGGGATCCTGGCTGGAGTAGGCCGAATAGATCCAGTCCCAGGTGAAGTTCCCCACCCCCAGAGCGGGGATGCCGCGGAGGCGGGCCGCCTGGAAGGCCAGAAAAGGGATGTCGGCCACCAACAGGTCGAACCGACCGTCCTTCAGATAGGCGACCTCTTCGGCCAGGAGCTCTTCCGCCCGGTCCCGGAGGTGCGCAAGCTCGGAAAGGGTCGATGCGAGATCGAAACGGATGCTGTCCAGCTGTGTCAGGCCCACATCCAGCCGTTTCCGCCGATAGGGGAGGGGGTGGCCAACGTTTTCCTCCATGAGAAATTCGGGGACGTCGCTGACGATGGAGATCTCCATGCCGGGAGCCATGGCAAGCAGGGTGCGGACGATCTCGAGGGATCGAACCGCGTGTCCGAAGCCGTGGGGCGTGATGTAATAAGCCACTTTTGGAGGGTGCTTGCCCATATTGCTCCTGGTCGTGGTCAAGGATTCAGCCCGGATGTCATGGATCTCCGCGCGGGATTTCCGAGGATCCGGGCTCGTCATTTCGAAGGGAAGCCGGGCGGAGCAGGAATACACGAGCCGCCATCGGCTGCGAGCCAAGGCGTTTGTCTCCGCCACTCCTGTCGACGGCACCAGGACATTTTCCGGACTCAGCCGGCCGGGTATGTCCTCATCGGCCAGGCTCCGGCGATGCCGGCCTGAATCGGAACATAATTTACCCGAATTGAACATAATGACCAGTTTCATTGAACAAAACTTTCAGTCTTGCTTCCGGCAAGCTGGTGAGCGGGGGCTTCATGGCCGCCCTCAAGCGCGGTTCCGGGCGTTTGGGGCCGTTTGGCACTCCTGTTGCTCCCTGAGGATCGCCAAACAGCAGGGACGGCTCGGTTGCCGAGTCGAGCCGAAAACTGGCGGAAGCCCCCGGAGGCTTCAGCGGATGACTGTTGCTGTCGAGCCGTCGAATAGCGGAGGAATAGACATGAATGGGCAGGCAAGGGTGGCACATCACCTTTCACTGGACGAAGTGAGAATGAGAATGAGCATGCGGGGAGGGGCACTGGCTCTCCAGAAATGGCTGGTGATCTACAATGCCATGGTCGACCCCAGACCATTGGCTCAGATCGCGGTGCACACGGGGCTCGCCGAGGGAACGGTGCGTCGGATCATCGCCGAGTACAATGCCGCGGGACCGGGCAGCCTGGAAGGTGAGCATGACAGGCCCCGTGGAAGGGGAAAGCGTGAAGCCGGACAGCGGGCCGCCGCTCTGTGAGCCCGTACTCTCGGGGCCATGGCCAGCTCGGATGGCCCTTTGGCAAGGGCCTGACCCACGCGGCGGGAAACCCTGGCGCGGGAGCCATAACCCGTTCAGTGATCAGTGAAATGAAGGCGCACTCCACTGGAATCCCGGGGGAAGTCAGCCGGGAGCCAGGCGCTGGAAGTCAGGAGCCAGGAGCTTTCAGAATCGGGCGCCAAGGGACACGATGTCCCCTGGCGTGCTTGAAGTGTTCAGCATGGATCGGAAAGGAAACATCGATGACCAGAAAACTGCACGTGACCCTAGCTTTATCAACGCTTCTTTTCTTTGCCATGGCCCTCGTCATCGAATCGAGCGCCTGGGCCCGGGCTGGCGGCGGGCGCTCCATGGGGAGTCGAGGCAGCAAGAGCTACTCGTCGCCACAATCTCCATCTGGACCGACTCAGAGCGCGCCCGGCATGAGCACCCCCGGACGCAATCCGGGCTTCGCCGGCTCAACCCAGCCTTCGGGGGGATTCTTCAGCCGCAGCCCGTTTCTCCAGGGGCTGGCTGGCGGCCTTGCCGGCGGCATGATCGGCAGTCTTCTCTTTGGCGGAATGGGACACGCCGCGACGGGCGGTGCGGGGGGAGGCGGTATCGGATTTCTGGAGATCGCCCTCCTCGGGCTGCTCCTTTACTTCGCCTACCGTTTCTTCAAGAAGCGCCGGGAGCAGAGCTTCGCCAACGCCAGTGCGTACTCGGGTGTATCCCCCGGCCTCGAGAGTTATACGGGCTCACCCCCGTACCAGGGGCCTCAAGCTTCGGGGTATCCCCAGGACCCGGACGCTGGTCCCGGTGACGTGGATCGCGGAATTCAGCAAATCCGGAGCATGGATCCCGCATTCGACGAAGAGAAATTCAAGGAGACCGTGCAGGACCTCTTCTTTCGCATCCAGGCCGGGTGGACCAATCGAAGTCTCGATGGCATCGGGGGCATATTGACCGACGAAATGGCGGAATACTTCCGGAACGAGTTCAATACGATGAACCAGAAGGGCGTGATCAACCGTCTGGAGAACATCGCCGTCCGCAAGGTGGAGCTGGCCGAAGTGTGGCAGGAGGCTGGAAAGGATTATGTCACCGTGCTCTTCACGGCCAACCTGCTGGATTACACCATAGACGCGACGACCCGCGAGATGGTGGAGGGAGACCGCATGAATCCGGTTAAGTTTCAGGAATTCTGGACTTTTTGCCGGGATGTGGGGACCTCTCGGTGGCAGCTTTCAGCCATAAACCAGGTTCAGTCCTAGCACTCCGTCTTTCCCGTGTCACCGTGCACACCCCTTTGGGCTCCCCCTGCGAGGTGCCATGCTGATCACCTCCGAGGGGGGAAGCCCTGGGAAGGCGAGCTTCGTCTTCATCCCTCGCATCCACTCTGCCCGCCTGCTGGCCCGTGTTATCCATGAACCCCCGAGGCAAGGCCTGGATCCGTACCGTGAGGAGCAGATGCCGCAGCTCCTCGATCGCCGGGAGGCGATCGGCTGAGGGGTGGGGCTGCCTCCACCCTCTGGAGCCGGCCCCGCCTCCGCGAGCCTCCCGGGGCTGAGTGCGACACCTTCTGGGAAGAGACTCCCCAGCCGTTTTCAGCGGAGATCCAATCTGGACCGTGCCAGAATGGGGTGATTTCCATAACAAACCGATTTCACTAGTTATGCTGAACTGCTCCGGTCTAAAGCCGCACGGCCGATGCCTTCGCCGATCTTCAGCCCCCGGGTGTCCCGCCTATTATGAATCCGTAACCTGTTAATATCACATATATTATGCTGGCTCTCCCGGCCGCATGGGTCTTGGCACGGAGCGTGCCCTTGAAAGGCGTGCTCGACCGGTGGCTCCGCGAAGTGCCTCTTCGCGTGGAGTCAGGCTTGGGCCTCGAGAGCGAGCCGCCCTGCTCCAGCCGTTTCAGAGGCTTTCCTATTGCGCGACGATGCCGGCGGAAAGGTCAAGAGCCTTCGCCGGCTCGGAGGATGGTGTGATGAATATTTTGATCGTGGATGATGAGATCGTGCAGCTCGAGAGCTTGAGGCGCGGCCTGCGCAAGCGCGGCATGGCGGTGAGAGAAGCCCTGAGAGCGCGGATTGCACTGGAATGGATCGCCGCTCCCGGATGCGACATTGACCTGATGGTCACCGACTTCGCCATGCCTGAAATGAACGGAATGGAGCTTCTGAAGGAGATCCGCGGGGCCGGGAATCGGCTGCCGGTCATCATGATGACGGCTTACGGAGAGAAGCGGCTGGTGCTCGAAGCCCTTCGCCACCAGTGCGATGGCTTCCTGGACAAACCGTTCTCCCTGGAGCAGTTGACGGCGGAGATCGACCGGGTGCTGGCCCATCGGTCCCTGGAGCCCCGCACGAAGCGGTTCACTCGAATGGTGCCGAGGTTCGTTCACCAGATCAACAATCCGCTGGCCTCCATCATGGGAAGCGCGGAGCTGGGCCTTCGCGAGCTGAGCGACGCCAAGGCCATCGGTGACCGCATGGCGTGCATTCTGGGAGCCACGGAAACCATCCGGCAGGTCTGCCGGGACATCATCAAGCTGGGGCAGACCTACGAGGAGGGTACAGCCAGGACTGACGTGGTGGATGTGGCGGAAGCGTCCCTCGGAGTCTTTGCGGACCTCATGACCCGCAAGGGTGTCTCCCTGGAGAGAGAATACCCTTTGCGGCGCTGGAAGGTGACGTGCCGGGCCAAAAGTCTGCAAGAGATCCTTGGGAATCTCATCCTGAATGCCGTGGAAGCCATGGAGCTCAGTGACATCAAGCGCCTGAAGCTTGCCGTCGAGTGGCGGGAGGCCGCCGGGGTCTTCTGCGTGGTGGTGGAGGATTCCGGAGCGGGCATAGCGCCGGATCACATTCCCAGGGTGTTCTCTCCCTATTTCACGACCAAGCCTGGCGGAAACGGCTTGGGGCTCGCCATCGTGAGGGACCTGGTGGAGGAGATGGGGGGACGGGTGACCGTGAGCAGCGAGCTGGGGAAGGGGGCGGTATTCCGCGTTGCCATCCCACTGGAAGCGGGGGATGGCAACCGTCCCGATGGAGCGTCCCGCTCAGTGCCGGCTGGTGTGTGCGGTCCGGCCCAACAGGCGATCATGGAGGAGATGGGCGGTGGAAAAGGTGAATGAATACCTGATGCTCTCGAGGGAATTGAGATCCAGCCTGGAGGCTGCTGTCAGCGACATCTTTGAAACCTATGCGTCCGAGATCTCTCTCCAGTCACGCACCTATGTGGTGCCTGCCGTCTGGGGTCCCATCAGTGGAAACACACTGGACAGGGTCCAGGAGGGAATCCATCGCAAAGTGAATGTGGCCGTGGAATCCATTCTCGAGGCCTTGACATCCCAAACCACCTCTTCGCTCCAGGATTTCGGCACCCGATTCCTCGTCAGGGAGCTCTTTGTGTGGAGGCTGGCCTTCATGAGACAGCTGGCCCGTAACTGCATGATGCGCCAGGGAAGCGAGCTCTCTTCCCTCACGCCGGACAACCTGAAGGAGATGAAAGTGGCTGGCAGCGCCTGAAGACAGGCGTTGCAGCGGGGCAGTCGCCGACGTGGGCCGGGAGTGGTTGCGGAGGAGAGGGGTATCCGGTGGCCGATTATCGTTCATGCGTTCCGTTACGGATGCCGATCCCTGGTCGAGTCTTCCAGAATGTGGTCGAGGATAAAGGAGGTTCGGAGATCATGGTCGGTCCATGTGAAGAGAGCAGGAAGCTCGAGCGTTCATGGCCCCGGGGGTTCACTCTCCTGGAGCTGCTGGTCACCATCGCACTGCTGGCCTTCATGGGGTTCCTGGCGGCCACCTCATTCGACACGGGAAGCTGGCTGGCCCATCATCGGCTGAAGGGAGCGGCCCGCGAGCTCTCGGTGAGCATGCAGAAGGCCCGCATGAGCGCCATCAAGGAAAATAGAAGCTGGGCCATCGTTTTCGATCCCGCCAACAATCGCTACTGCATCTGTTCGGGCAGAGGCGCCGACAATAACTGGGCGACCCTGGCCGACAACGTCATCTCCCAAACCGTTTCCCTGACCAGCCTCAAGAGCGGGATCACGTTCGGCTTCGGTGGCGCGGCCGCCGCCGCCGACGGCGGCGGCACTTCCGACCCTGTCACTTTCGCCAACGACGCCGTCGTTTTCAACTCCAAGGGGCTCACTTCCTCCTTGTCCGGATTCTGCCACCTCACCAACGATCACGGCGACGCCTACGCCGTCGGGGCGCGCCCATCGGGATCCATCGTCACCCGAAAGTGGAGTGGCTCCTGGCAGTGATGCGGGCCGTTCAGCTCGATTCCCTCGATGAGGAATGCGTGATGGCTGGAAATCAGAAGGGCTTTACGCTGGTCGAAATCCTGGTGGTCCTGGCATTGTCCGGGCTGGTGACCGGGGCCGTGTACAAATCGTTCACGGCCCAGCAGCGGGTTTACATCGCCCAGGACCAAGTGGCTGGCCTGCAGCAGGACATCCGTGCCTCTCTGGAGATCATGCTCAAGGAGATCCGCATGGCGGGGTACGATCCCCGAGGAACCGACATTGCGGGCTTCCTGGCTGCCTCCAATACCCGACTTCAGTTCACGGCAGACCACAATGGGAACGGGCAGTTGATCACCCCTGGCCCCCCCGACACCAACGATCCCCATGAGGACGTCACCTATTCCTTGAAGCCCGAGTCCGACCCCAACGACGACGGGGTGGCGACGGTCTTTCCTTCCGAGCTGCGCAGGACCGTCTGGGGGGCTCCCGAGTCCATGGTGGAGAATGTGGAGGTCCTCAATTTTGTCTACCTGGACGAAAGTGATGCGGTGATGGAGACGCCGGTCACCGGAGCCAACCTGGACCGCATTCGCTCGGTGCAGGTCTGTCTGGTGCTGAGGGCGGACAAGGCCGACAGGCATTTCGACAATTCCCGGAGCGCCATCGCTTTCTCCAATCTCCTCCGCGATGCCATCGTCGCCGATCCATCCCTTGCCGCCAGCCTGCCCGCTTACGCCACGGCACAGGCCTGGACCTGGACCCCTCCCAACGACGGCCATCGCAGACGCCTGCTCAAGACCACCGTCAAGTGCAGAAATGCCGGGATTTAAGCCATGACGAGATCACCATGCTCACATTCCGATGGATTCACGCTGATCGAGCTTCTGGTCGGCATCGTGGTTTTTTCGCTGGGGATCCTGGCCCTCATTCGGCTCCAGGTTTCATCCCTGGAGGGCAACTCCTTCGCCAACGACCTGACCCAGGCCGTGGTCCTGGCCGAAGACCGCATGGAGCGGCTCATGGCGCTGCCCTACGACCACGACGACCTGAGGGATGCCGACAACGATGGTACGGGTCAGGACGGGAACCAGGATGGAGTGGACGATAACGGCGAAGACTTCGGTCTGAGCGATACCGTCTCGGGGGGTACGGTGATTGCGGATCGAAGCCTGCCCAGCGGCCGATACCTCATCTACTGGAACACCGCCGTGGATCAGCCCCTGGGGCGAAGCAAGACGGTGCGCGTCATCGTCACCTGGCAGGATAAACGAAGCATTCTGCATCGCACGGTACTGAGCTCCGTCAAGTCGGACAGCATCTGAGAGTCTCAGGCACCCCGAAGAGGAAGATCCTCACATGATCTCGATGGAAAAGATTCGCGAGGAGCGCGGCTCCACCCTGTTGCTGTCCATGCTCGTCATCAGCCTTCTGGCGGTGGCGGGGATCCTGTCCAGTCGAACGAGCACCACGGAGACACGGATCTCCCGTAATGACCGCCTCTACAAGGTGGCCTTCTACGAAGCCGAGGGAGGGGCCGAGGCCAGCACCGAGCTCCTGGAGCAGAACATCGAGCAGCGTGGCTTCTGTTCCGGGCTGGGTGCCAATCAGGTGTGCAGGGTGGTTGGCATGGCCATCGACACACAGATCTCGGACGATCCGTCGCTGAAGTTCTACATGAACGGCGCGCTGGGAGCGGGAGTCAAGCCGACATCCACGGCCGCGGGGCGTGACGTCTATATCCCGAAAGGGCCCGACGGGGCCACTCCGCCCATCACCAACATCCTCATCGGCGGCGACACCGAGCTCTCCACGGGTGGCGCCATCCAGATGATTGCGGGCTACGAGGGCAAGGGCAAGGGGGCCGCGGGCGGTGGAGCATGGATCATCTACGATGTTCGGTCGCGGCACCTGGGGCTCGACAGCAGTGAAAGCATCGTGGAGATGGAATGGAAGCACGTGATGTGAGCGTCTGGATCTCATGCGTTTATCCAGACCGACATCGATCCCCGAGAAAAGACAAGTGGTGCAGCGACCCAAGAGGGAATGGTCACATGAACAGCCGGTTTCGATCTTCCAGAATCGCATGGGCAGGGCTGGCATTATTGGCACTTCTGTCCTGTATTTCCCCCGCTTCGACTTCTCGCGCGGAAAGCATCGATGACTACAGCCTGATACCGCCGTTTGTCACCTCGGGAGTGCCTCCGCTGGTCATGCTGGTCATGGGACGGGATCACAAGCTCTACTACGAAGCCTACAACGATACGACCGACCTGAACGGGGATGGGGCTATCGACGTCGGCTACAAGCCGAACATCGACTACTATGGCTACTTCGATTCCACCAAGTGCTACGAGTACAGCACCACCAGCACGCGCTTCGAGCCCACCTCCCTCGCCGCCAACAAGAAGTGCTCGGGGGCCAGTGAATGGAGCGGGGATTGGCTCAACTACGTCACCATGTCGCGCATGGATGCCATCCGGAAGGTGCTCTATGGCGGCTATCGATCCACGGACACGGCGACGGAGACCGTTCTGGAGCGGGCACGCATTCCCCAGGATGCCCACTCCTGGGGAAAAGAGTACGAGAGCATCGCGCGGGATGGATACGATATCCGGGAATATACCCCGCTCAGCCTGCCGGTTCAGGGCACACGCCACCTGTTTGCCAACACCACTCTCTCCACCACGGGGAATCCCCTCCTGAGAACCCTCACGGACAGCGTCTACCGGGTCTGGGAATGGGTCTCCATCGAGCGTCCCGTCGCCGGGGATCGCTGCGTCGACGGCGGCAGCGGCCCCAACTGCGCCAGCGCCGGCGGCAACTTCACGGGCTATCCCACCAGTCACGCTCAGTACGAGGACATGGTGTGGAGGTACGGCAATGACTCGCATCTGCTGGGGACCAGGACGCCCGCCGGACTCTACGCCGTCGACGGGAGCGGCAATCCTTTCTCAAATACCCATGCGGCAGCCAACGAATACTATTTGCACATCGTCAAGGGGACGCTCGGCATCGAGGGGACGGAGGCCGGCACCTACGAATTTGCCGTGGACGGAGACGATGCCCTGGAGCTCATCATCGGTGGCACGGTGGTCGCCAGCTGGTACGGGGGGCACGGCCGAAAGGGGGTGACACCCCCATGGACCGATCCTCCCGGCTCCATCGGATCCATCAACCTGGCCGCTGGCCAGCACGCTCTCGAATTCCGGCACCAGGAGACCGCGGGCGACGACTGGTATCATTTGTGGTGGAAAGGGCCGGCCACCGGGGGCAACTGGCGCAGGGTTCCCACCTCCAAGTTCGCCACCAACAGCCTGGTGGAGAAGTTTTACGATGTCTATTCGCCGGCCTCGGTCATGACGGACCGTGTCGTTCGAGTCAAGGTGGGGGTCAAAACCATGCCCGAGCCCAACTGCAAGCTCTATCCGGGCGCCAATGCCACGGACCCCGCCGATGACGTCTACAAGCCCGTCGGACTCCTGCAGAGGAATGGCGAGTCCCAGCGGATGTATTTCGGCCTCATGACCGGGTCCTACTCCAAGAACGTTTCGGGAGGGGTGCTGAGGAAGAATATCGGCCCCATCACCGACGAGATCAACGCCGGCACGGGGCAGTTCACGGCGGTGAACGGAATCATCAGAACCCTCGACAAGCTGAGAGTCGAAGACTTCAATTACGGCAACCACACCTACGACACCTCCTGCGGCTGGATTGTCAACCGCCCCATCAACGAAGGGGAGTGCCGGATGTGGGGCAATCCCGTGGGCGAGATGATGTACGAAACGCTGCGCTACTACTCGGGGGCTTCGGGCGGAACCCCGGATTATCTGTACGACACGGCCAACGCCGCCCTCGACGACAACCAGATGGGACTTCCGGTGGCGACCTGGCAGAACCCCTACAGCTTGTACTCCTACTGCGCCAAGCCGTTCATGCTGGTCATCAGCGACATCAACCCCTCCTTCGACTCGGACAAGATTCCCGGCAAATCCTCGGCCTTCGGGAGCGCGTTCTCGGCGAGCAGCCTGACTTCGGCCACGGGGACGACCTTCGCCGCCGAGACCCTCGCCAACACCATTTCCACCAAGGAGGGGATCGCCGGCCAGAGCTATTACGTCGGGCACAGTGCCAGCCACACGCCCGCATACGATGGATCCTGCTCGTCCAAGAATGTCGGCGGCTTCGGAACCACTCGAGGGCTGTGTCCCGAGGAGCCCACCAAGGAGGGCAGCTTCTACTCGGCGTCGTCGGCCCATTTCGGGCTGAAGGAGGACATCAGCTCCGCCACGGGAGATCAGAACGTGGCCACCTACGTGGTGGGCCTGGCCTCACCGCTTCCCAGGATCGCCATATCGGTCGATGGGAAGACCATCACCCTGGTTCCCTTCGCCAAATCGGTGGGTGGGTGCGCATCGGGCAACTGCATCGATGGCGCGTCGACGAAATTCCAGCCCACCAATGCCATCGTGGACTTCTACGTGGACACCATCACCCCCACCTATGGAAGGTTCCGCATCAATTTCGAGGATGTGGAGCAGGGGGCCGACCACGACATGGATGCCATCGTCATCTACGAGTACCAGCTGGTGAACGGAAAGGTCCAGATCAAGCTGACTTCGGAATACGCGGCGGGCAGCATCATCCAGCACATGGGATACATCATCTCGGGTACCACGGCCGACGGGACTTACCTGGAGGTCAGGGACAAGGACACGGCGGCGGGGTCCGATGTGAGGTACTTCCTGGATACCGGCAGCACGGCGGCGCCCCTGCCCCTGGTGGCCACCCGGGAGTTCACCCCCGGCTCGAGCCCGGCGGCGAAGCTGCTGGAGAGCCCCCTCTGGTATGCCGCCAAGTGGGGCGGGTTCGAGGATACCAACAACAACGACGAGCCGGACCTGCCGGGCGAGTGGGACAAGGACAACGACGGTGTGCCCGACAACTATTTCTACGTCGTGAATCCCCTGCGCCTGGAGGAGCAGCTGAACAAGTCCTTTGCCGATATCCTCAGGAGGGCCTCATCGGGCACGGCCGCCTCGGTCATCTCCAGCTCCCGGTCGGGGGAGGGAGCCATCTACCAGGCCATCTTCTATCCGGATTACAAGGACGGCGAGGGGAACACGGTGAACTGGGTCGGCGAAGTGCACGCCCTGCTGGTGGACGCTTACGGTAACATCCGGGAGGACACCGATGGCAACGGCCGGCTGGACCTGGAGCATGACTATTTCATCGAGTTCAGCTCCACATCCGTGGGTACGATTTACAAGTATCGTGATGGAGACCTCGGCGCGGTGCCGGTGCGGAAGCCCGATGGCAGGCTGGATGCACAGGACCGCGTGAACCGGGTGGTGATCCCGACCATTCGCGGCTGCCGATCCGATGAGCTCCTGCTGCCCCCCGCCAGTCGACGGTGCGTGGCGTACCTCTGGTCCGCCAATTCATGGCTGAACGAGATTTCGTCGTCGAACATCGTGAGCCAGCGAAGCTTCACGGGCACGGCGGCGCAAAGGCACATCTTCACCTTCATCGACGGCCGTCAGAGCGACGCCGACCTGAACATGATCCCCGACGCGGGCAAGAACGAGATCGTCGACTTCGTGGAGTCCGAGTGGGCCGCCATATCTCCTTACGTCCATGTATTCCCTCCCTTTGCGTCGACGGCGACACTGGACAGCCTGAGGACCGGCCACCCGACGGTCTACACGGATTTCGTCACCACCCAGACCAGGCGGGTCATCAACTTCATCCGCGGTCAGGACCAGGGCCCGTTCAGCTCCACCACGACTCCAGCCTACGGGCTGTCAGCTCTCCGAAGCCGCCAGTCCGACTACGACGACGATGCGGCCACCGAGACCTGGCGCCTCGGGGATGTGGTTTTCTCCACTCCGACCATCGTGGCCGCTCCGGCCGAGGACTATGACCTGCTCTACCGGGACGCCTCGTACATCCCTTTCTATCGCAAGTACCGCGATCGTCGCACGGTGGTTTATGCCGGGGCCAACGACGGAATGCTCCACGCCTTCAACGGGGGATTTTACAAGAGCAGCGAGAAAAAGTTCTACCGCTTCCACGATCCCAACAATGGAACCTACGCGGAGAGCGGCCTGCCCCTCGGGGCGGAGCTGTGGGGCTTCATCCCCTATAACCTGCTGCCTCACCTCCACTGGCTGTCCGGCCAGGACTACGGCAAGGATGTCCACGTTTCCTATGTGGATCTGAAGCCCCGGGTCTTCGACGCCAAGATTTTCCCGGATAGTACCACTCACCCCAACGGATGGGGGACGGTCATGGTCTGCGGCATGCGCTTCGGAGGCGGCAAAATCCGGGCGGATCGCAACAAGAACGGGGTGTTTGACGCGGGCGACCGGACCATGAGATCCGCCTACGTCATCCTGGACGTGACCGATCCCGAAGCTCGCCCCACGCTGCTGGCGGAGATTTCATCAGACGACCTCGGGTTCACGACCTCCTATCCCACGGTCATTGCCATGAAGGAAAAGAGCGGAACGGACAACAACGACTGGTTCCTGGTCCTGGGATCGGGTCCCCATGGGAGCACCGTCACCCTGGGGAGCGGAGCGGCGGGCAGCGCCCTGAGCCTGGCCAACAGCGACCAGCCGGGCAAGATCATGCTGCTGGATCTCAAGGCGCTGGCCAGCAGTGGTCAGATCCGCACCGTGGACGGCAGCGGAGTGATCTCCGCGGACTTGAGCGTCTTCGCCGAGCTGGATTCCAATGCCTTCATCTCGGATCCCATATCCGTGGACTACGATCTCGATTACAAGACCGACGTGGTCTACTTCGGCACCGTCTCCGGTGGTTTCGATGTGCTGGGCTCCGGAACCGGGCCGTTCACGGGGGGTGCCTGGGGCGGAAAGCTCCGCCGCCTGCTCCTGGACGACAATCCATCGACGGCCACCTGGGTGGCGGGAAAGAACAGTGTTCTCCTCGATCTGAGCGATGTCTTCAGTGACGTCCTTTACGACAGCACGTGTCAGCCCAGGAAGGACGCGGGGGGGAACGACATTGTCCATGGCTACGGCCAGCCCATCGTGGCGGCTCCCGCGGCGGGCAGGGACAAGAAGGACAATCGCTGGGTCTTCGTGGGTACAGGGCGGTTCTTCAATCGAAAGGATGCCGGCGACTGCAACACCTCTTCCGACGTCATGACCTTCTACGGCATCAAGGAGCCCCGGGACCCGGACACCAAAGCCTTCACCTGGGCCACGGTGAACCGGAGCGATCTCCTGAACGTGACCGATTCCGAGGTCTTCGAGGATGGCAACACCGTCCGGGGAATCGACACCGACGGGAACGGAACCATCAACACCTCGGACCAGACGAACTTCACAGGGCTGAGAAGCCTCATGTCCAGCAAGGCGGGCTGGCTCATCAACCTGGATTCACCCAAGGAGCGAAACCTCGGACAGGCCACCCTTCTGGGTGATGTCCTCACGTTCACGAGCTACACTCCGTCCGTCAGTCTGTGTGAGTTCGAGGGGAACAGCAGCCTGTACGCCGTCATGTATGACACCGGTACGGCCTACACCAAATCGGTCATCGGCACCAATTCGGGGAAGACCGTGGTCGAAGGCACGAAGACGAAGAAGGAAATCCTGAGCAATGTCTCCCTGGGCAAGGGACTGACCGTGACCCCCAACATTCACACGGGCCGGCAGGAAGGATCGAAAGTCTTCGTCCAGACGAGTACCGGTACCATTCTGGAGCTGGAAGAACAGAACCCCGGGATGGTCAAGAGCGGAAAATCGTCCTGGCGGGAGTGGCTTGACGAATAGCCGCCCCCTTCAAGCCTTGAGATGAGGGGCTCGCGGGGCGAGGATTGCCTCCGCGGGCCCGGATTCCAATCCACCCATGAAGGCCGGCCGGTTCCGGGAGCCTGTCCCTGGCCGAGACCTCACACAGGTATCCCCCGCCCTTTCATCCGGCAGGGCGGGGCTCCGGACAAGCCATCAGAGCGGAGCCCCGCCGGGTCCCTTCTCCCGATGCCTGGGAGGCCGTTCGAAAACTGTCATTTCGAGCGAGAGCGAGAAATCTCCATCTTGGCAGGCGATTGGATTTAGAAGAATTCCCTCTTCGGGATGCTCGGTTCGAAATGACCAGGATTGCTTTCTTGGACAAGGTCCCGGGCCTGAGCACGCCTGGCCTGCCGCGTCAGACCTTGCCCTTGCTCCCGATGCTGAGCTTCATCTCTTCAGGCAGGCAGGGACGGATTGAAGTTTCACGGCTTGCTGATCATGCTTCCGGGAGAGACGGTGGGGAAGATGCTCGGGAGGCGGCGCTGGATCATCCAGGTGTGGAGGTGAACGGGAAAGGGGCCCGTTGCTGCACGGGCCCCTTCTCCTGTTCATGGCTCGGACCGGGGATCCTCCCCCGTCAATCAATTGAAAATCCAGTCGAATACGGAATAGTCCAGGGCGGTTGGGTTTACGATCACAGGCCGTGCATCGTCCGCAAGGGTGATGGTCACGCTGTCCGTGGCTCCCGAAGAGGGTACGGTCCGCTGGGCTCGCACGACCTGGCTGGTGCCGGCTCCCGTGATGGTGACCGTGTAGCCTGATGCCGTGCTGGCTGACGTCAAGTAGCTGGTTCGGCTGCAACTGTTGCCGAAGGAATACAGGCAGCCGATGGTGCCTGCGTAGCGGTTGTGGTCAGCCCAGAAGGCTTCCTGGTCCATTTTGGCGCGCAGGACGGCTTCAACAGCCTCGGTCTGTCTGGCACGATTCTGGTGGTTGATGTAGGCCGGCGTCGCTACAGCCGACAAAATGGCCACAATTGAAACGACCACCATCAGCTCGACCAGGGTGAATCCCTTTCTGTTCATGCTCATTGCCAACTGCCCTCCCATTAGGTTTGTTTTCATCGGGTACTCTCGGTTCTTCATGTAGGTCGGCTGTGAGGAGGAAAAAATTGAGTCAGAAAGCGAATCCACGGAATATCGACCTTGGGGGAGGGGCATCCGAAAGTGAACGGGTGGAGGACGGGCTGCAGCCATGACTGGTTCAACTGGTTCAACTGGTTCAATAGGTGGGATCCTCCCGCGGGAATCGCCATCAAGTCAGAAACAGTCCCAGGAGCAGATGGAGCCTGCTGGGGCTCCCGCCCTGGAAATGCCCGGGAAAAGTGTGTCCTGGAATCACTCACCGAGGCCCGAGAACGGTCGAGGTTCATGTTCCTCGTCTGGAAGAGGCTTTATCAGGCGAAGACCTTGCAAAGATTGATTTTGCCGATTATTGTCTCAAACTGAGAGCGGGATTCGGAGCAAGGTGCCTGGTCCGACAGGCTATGATATCCATATGCCTGTTTTTATTATAGGAATTACCTTCAGTCGAGGCAGCTTTGTTCCCCATGAGCCTGCCGTGATCGGGTCGGTAAACAGAGCCCTTGAGCCTGAGCAATTTTCGGGAAGGCCATGGGAGGTCCTGTTGAAGGGCTGTCATCAGGGGTGCTGGTCTATCAATCTCGTTCTCAGGGGCAACGAGAAGGCATGGCTTGCCCCAGCGAAGTGTTTGCTGCGCAAACTCGGGGGGCTTGTGCTCTCGATGACATGGGCGTCGCAGGCACGCGGCGCCGCGGATGCGCTTTTGTGTGAGGGTTCTCATTCTGTATCGTAATGGTAGATGATCTCGCCGCAGGGAAAAGGTGATGTGATGTCGGGAGCTAAGGTGCTGGTGGTCGAAGATGAAGGTCTCGTGGCCCTTTCGCTGCAAAGGAAGCTTCAGAGCTTCGGGTACGAGGTTCCCGCGGTGGTCTCCTCGGGCGAAGAAGCTGTTCGCCAGGCGCTGGAGTCGGAGCCTGACCTGATCCTCATGGACATCATGCTGGATGGCGGCATCGACGGGGTGGACGCCGCCGGTCGGATCCGGTCGGAGATCGATGTCCCCATCGTTTATCTGACCGCCTACTCAGATCATGCGACGGTGGAAAGAGCCAAGGCCACCGAGCCTTTCGGCTATCTGATCAAGCCCTTCGAGGAGCGGGAGCTGTTCACCACCATCGAGATGGCCCTTTGCCGGCACACGGCCCACAAGAAGGTGAGCGAAAGCCGGAAGTGGCTTTACACGACCCTGAGGAGCATTGGGGATGCGGTCATCACCACCGACACCGAGGGCAGCGTGACTTTCCTCAATCCCGTGGCGGAAGAGCTGACGGGGTGGTCTCATGACGAGGCTGTTGGCCTGGCCATCGATGAAATCTTCAAGCTTGTCAGCGAGTCGAGCAGCACGAGACTTGTAAGTCCGGTACACCGGGCCCTGCGGGATTCCACCGTGGTGAAGCTGGACGATGGCGTGCTGCTGCAGTCGAGGGACAGCCGCGAGTGTCCCATTGACGACAGTGCCGCGCCCATCAAGGATGATCGTGGCCACCTGCTCGGCTGCGTTCTGGTGTTTCGGGACGTTTCGGAGAAGCGGGCCATGGAGGGCGAGCTGAGGCAGCATCGGGACCATCTGCGGGAGCTGGTGGAGGAGCAGACCCGGGAGCTCATCGTGGCTCGAGATCTGGCCGAGGCGGCCAGTCGAGCCCGGTCTGCCTTCCTGGCCAACATGAGCCATGAAATCCGAACTCCCCTCACAGGTGTCATCGGCATGGCCGAACTGCTCCACACGACCAATCTGGACCAAAAGCAGGAACGATACGCCGAGCTGCTTCTCAACGCGGGGCAGACCCTCCTGGCGATCATCAACGACATCCTGGACTTCTCCAAGATCGATGCGGGTAAGCTGAAGTTGAGCACGGTTCCCTTCAGCCCGTCCAAGCTGGCGTCCGAGCTGGTTGCCCTGGTCCAGCCCCAGGCTCAGAAAAAGAGTCTCGAGCTGAGGGTCGAGGTTGACGAGAGTCTTCCCGCCGTTCTCATGGGAGACCCTGTCCGACTGAAGCAGATCCTGATGAATCTTCTCATGAACGCCGTGAAGTTTACCGAGCGTGGGCGAGTCGATCTCATCATCAGCAAGGTGAAGAACGAGCCGGAGTCGATGATTCTCTCCTTCGAAGTGGCGGACACGGGCATCGGCATTCCCGCGGAAGCGCAGGGCAGAATCTTCGAAAGCTTTGAGCAGGCTGAGACGTCGACTTTCCGGAAGTATGGGGGCACGGGCCTGGGGCTGGCCATCTCCCACAAGCTGGTGGAGCTCATGGGCGGCAAGCTTCGCCTCGAAAGCACGCCGGGCGAGGGATCCCGCTTCTGGTTCGATCTGGATCTATCCCGCCAGGCGCGGTAAAGCTCTGCGTGGCTTGGGCGATATGACCCCGGGCCAGTTCGTTGCGCGGAAGAGCGCGAGGACGATGTCAATCAGGCCACCCTCTCAGTCCCCGAAAGGGAGGAGAGGGTGGCCTGTTGATTTTGATCCACCAGCTCAGATCGTCGCCTTGCCTTACCGGATCTGCACTCTGGCCTGGTTGTTGGTCTCGTTCAATTCCTGAATCACCTGGCTCGAATCCACCACGGCGATCACGTACTGACCAGAGATCCCTCGGCTCCTGTAGCTCAGGGAGAGGTTCTTGGCGGCACCCGCCGACAATCCGTAGACGGTTGTGGTCCTGATGAGCTTGGTCAAGGCTGTGCCGTTACTGGACAGGTAGACGGCCACTTTGAAGGTCCCCGCGCTGGTGTTTCCCATGTTCCTGACCTGCAGGGCTCCCCTGAAAGTCGTTCCGTCATAGCTCGATGTAGTCCAATCGCCCAGGAGGTCCCTTCCTGGCTGCTTGCTGACGGTGACCTGGACGGTATCCTCCGACTGCAGGCCCGCCGCGTCCGCTACCGTCAGGCTGAAGGTCAGGGTCTCTGTCCAGCTGGTGATGACGGGAGCCGTGAACTGCAGGGTCGGTGAGGTCGTGCTGGCCAGGATGACCGGTGTTCCCAGGCTCTGCTTCCAGTAATGGGAGGTGATGCCGGCGTCATCCGATGAGCCGCTTCCGTCGAGGATTACCGGCGCACCTTCTTGGACCGTCTGGTCCGGCCCGGCGCTGGCCACCGGGGGATGGTTGACCCATGAGACATTCACGATGCAGGAGTCCGTGGCCTTGAGACCATTAGTGTCCATCACCGTGAGCTCGAAAACCAGGGAATCACCTTCCACGGCTACGGCAGGGGCCACGAAGGTCGGCCTGGCCAGCGTGGAGTCGTCCAGGTCCACCGTGGGGCCGCCGACCTGTTTCCACGAATGGATCGCGATGCCGTCGTCCAGGTCCGTCGAGCGCGAGCCGTCCAGTGTGACAATGCCCCACTCCTCGACGGTCTGATCCGGCCCGGCGCTGGCCACGGGGGGGATGTTGACCCATGTGACGTTCACGATGCAGCTATCGGTCGACTGGGCCCCGGAACCATCGGTTACCGTCAGTCTGAAGGTCAGAGCCGCGCCCTCGGGTCCCACGTCCGGAGTTGTGAAGGTGGGATCCGCCGCCGTTGCACTGGAGAGTGTCACCTCGGGCCCTTCGGTCTGCTCCCAGACATACGCGATGGGGGTGTTCTCCGGATCCCGGGAGTGACTACCCATGAGGGTCACCAAGGCACCTTCAGCCGCGGCCTGGTCGGGTCCCGCCTCGGCCACGGGCGGCTCGTTGATGGGTCTGAAGCTTGCGGTAATGCCATGCCCGGCTGTGACGCTGGTGAAGGTGTAGCTGGTGATGGCCCCCCTGGAGACGCCGTCCACCACGACATTGCCCACGTCATAGCCCGCGTTGGGAGC
>JALOPI010000086.1 GCA_025453975.1 Syntrophobacteraceae bacterium | reverse complement strand
ACCGCCATCCCGCATCCGGATGATCACGCTGGATGGTTTTGAGTCTTTGGGGCTGCTGCCCGCTCAAAGGCACGTCTTGCTCTCCTGGATGCTCACCGGTGAATACGGGGGATTCCTGGTCCTGGGCGAAAAGCTCACGGGACAGCCCCTGGACGAAGGCGATACGGATCTCCTCCTGGGACTGACCCAGATTCTCAAGGGGGCCATGACCCATGCCCTCGCGGTCATCAACATCCAGCAGCTCAACGCGGACCTCGTCAGGAAAAACGAGACCCTTCAGCAGGTCCTGGGGGAGCTCCGGAGCTCCCGGGAGGAGCTGGACCGGCGTATCTTCCATCTCGGGACCCTGTCGGACCTGGGCTCCGAGCTGAGTCCCCTCCTGGACCTGGACCGGCTCATCCGGACCTTTCTCATGATGGCCACGGGCTCCATGGGGGCCGCCCAGGGGCTGGTGCTGGTGCAGGATCGCCAGACGAGGCAATGCCGCTTCACCGGTGTGGGGCTGGAGCGTGAGGTCCGGCTGGAAGAGGATGATTGCGATCAATGGATCTACAGGGCCTTTGAAGCGTGCGAGGTCAAATCATTGGCTCCCGGTACCGTCAGCCGGGTCCATGAGCCTCTTGCCGTCTCGGAAGAGATCCCCATCGATGCCCGGCTGGCGTTCTTCCTGGTCATCGACTCCTCACGCATGGGACTCCTCACCCTCGGACCCAGGATCCAGGGGGGACCCTACTCTCCCGAGGAGGTGGATCTTCTCGAGACCCTGGCGGCCAGCCTGCTGGTTTACCTCAAGAATGCCGTCGCCTTCGAGACCATAGAGAACCTGAATGCCGAGCTGGTCCGAAGTAACGAGGACCTGCGGCAGACCATCGCGGAGCTCACCGAGGCCAGGCATCGCATCACGATCCTGGAGCGGGCCAGGGCGCATCTGCGCGCCCTGGTGCGGCAGGAGGCGGAGCGGGTGGGACGGGCGTCCTGGCTGGACTATGCCCTGATACTCCTCTTGGCGACGGTTGTCGGGGTCCTGTTCAACCTGGCGGCTCCCCAGGGGATTCCCCTGGTTCAGGAAACGCTGCTGAGGCCCAGGTCCGCCTCGATGCCGCCCCAGGGGGTCGCGCGCCTCGTTGGGCATGAGGGAGCGGTCCTGGTGGATGCGCGCCCCAGGGAGCTGCACGATGGGAAACGCATTCCAGGGGCCGTCAACGTGCCTCTCTCCCTCTTCGACGTCATGTACATGATGAAGCTGAGCGCCCTGGACTCCCAGCGCCCCATCGTGGTGTACGGACGGCATGTCAGCCGGCTCTATGACGAGGAGGTGGCGTTCCGGCTCAGGCAGAGAGACCATGAGAACGTCTGGGTTCTGGAAGGCGGCCTCGAGGCCTGGGCTGCGGAAGGACTGCCGGTCCAATGATGGCTTTGGGAGAATCGGCGGTGCGCGTTCTCACACATCCCTGCGTGGCCCTGGTGCTGAGGCTCTACCTGGGCGGTCTCTTCGTCTACGCGAGCCTGTACAAAATCAGCTATCCGCTGGAGCTCGCCGAGAACATCGCCTCCTACCAGATCGTTCCCTTCTGGGCCGTGAACCTCATGGCCATTGTCATGCCCTGGGCCGAGCTCATCTGCGGGATCCTCCTCATCCTGGGACTCAGGGCCAAGTCGGCGATCCGCATGATCGGCGGCATGCTGGTGCTCTTCATCGTGGCCATCTGCCTGACCCTGGTGCGTGGCATTCCCATCGGGTGCGGGTGCTTTCACAGCATGGAGGAGCCCATGACGTGGGGAACGGTGCTGAGGGACCTGGTGTGGCTGGCCATGGCCGTCCACATTCACGCCTTCGATTCGGCCCTGCAGCTGGAACGGAGGTTTCTCCTGCGAGTCAAGGACGAATAGCCATGCGGAAGGTGCTCATCTCCCTGGCGCTGATGGTCTGTGCCTCAGCCTGGCTGGCCTGCGGCCCCGCCAGGGATCTGGCCGGCACTTACGAGGCGGTGGACCCGCGGGAAGGCCCCAGGACCTTCTTGCTGGAGCTCAAGGAGGACGGCAGGGGCTCATGGAGGCTGGGGCACGAAGACTTCGCATTCAGCTGGGAAAAGAGGGGGGACGCGCTTTGGCTCCATTCCAAATCGGGTGGGGTCATCTCGGGGACCATCCAGCCGGACCGATCCATCCAGATTGCCCTGCCCGGCGTGGGGAGCTTTCTGTTCATAAGGAAACAGCCCTGAGGCCTGGCGGGCCGAGCATGTCCTGACGCATTTGCCGTACCGGGAATACGGATGGGCTGGACTCCCTGCGCTCCGTGACTGGAGCTTCAGACGCCCTCGGAGCCCGGTCCTTTCGACAGGGCATCCATGATGGGGCGGGTCGGGGGGGCCCGCCCGCGGGGCGAGCCTCCAGGCGGGTCCTGAGGCCAGGAGCAGCGGGCCGGAAACAAGGAGCCAGAAGCCTTCCCCTCCATGATCTCCAGCTCCTGCATGCCCCTGCGGGCGGGTTCAGCTCACGCGCTTGAGAACGCGGTGGTCTCCATCAGCGTACAGCGTGAAGTGCTGGTTGTGGAAATCGAACTCGTTCTCGTAGGCGAAGGGCAGGTTGAGGTCCTGGGCCGCCGACATGGACTCAAATAAAAACGAGAGCACCTCGCCGAATTCCTGGATGGAGTGAATCAGGTCCTCGACGCTCATGCGTATCTCACTGACACCGAATTGGCTCTTCAATCCCTGAGTTCTGAACCAACCTCCCATGTCATCCCGAACGACGTAGATCACCTGGTTTGGCTTCTTGCTGTTTTGAATGGTCATGAGCACATCTTGCTCAGCAGGCACGGTCATAGGGGTCAAGCACCTCCGGTTTTTTTGGGGCTGGCTTTGCGGGGTTTGCGATCCTCACCGAGGCACGGCGACCGGAAACTGCAGTCCAGCTGGTCGCAGTAATCCGTTGCGGTGCCATAACAGTCAAAGTTCCCTTCAGCTTTCTGAATTGCGCGGATCAGTTCCGCCTTGGTCTTTCCAAAAGAGTTGATCCCGATCTCCTTGGCTCTTGCCCGAATGTCCTGAATCTTCATCTCGCTCTACTCCATCCTTGGCGCCAGCAGTGATTGGCTGACCGGCAGCGTTCCCATCGCCCAATCACGGCATGGCGTACACGAAATGATCCGATGCATCCCAATGGAGCAGCGGCTCTTCGGGATTTCAGGGCCCGGTCCCCCCAGGAAGGTCATTTCCGCGCCCCCCCGAGGCCAAGACCGCGGGGAGTCGCCGGGCGCAGGCTGTCGAGGTTGGCGAGGAGGACGTTCATACCTGCGGCACCGTCATAGGGGAGCGTCAGTTGACCGGCTACGTTTCCGATCTTGAGCACCCTTTGACCATCCTGGTCGGCGACGATGGTGCCCGATTCAACCCTTACGATGATGGAGCGTGTCGAGTCCGGCACCCTGCCGCCCGACGGTGCGGGGACTGGGGGGGGCTGACCGTCCGGTCGGTTCGCCGTCGACATCCATCGCCCACCGAGGTCCTTCTCGAGGTAAAAGAAGGGGCGATCCAGAGCAAGGTGCGCCACATACCAGAAGGGTCTCTCCAGACAGGGTCTGAGCGTTATGGTCGCCCGGTCGCATTGGAGCATCTTCCTGCCGTGCCGATGCATTTCGACTCCATCGACGACCAGGCGCAAGGGCCACTGCCAGGAGTAATGAGATATCCTGAGCTGGATCCCGCTCTGTCGATCCAGGCTCTCAACCCAGGATTCGACCAGGTATCGCTGAAATCCCGCGGCTTGAACCACGAGCACGAAAGCCGACACCAGGAGAACGGCAGCCGCTGCCATCGACCACCGTCGGCCGGGTCTTCGCCCGGCAGCGGGCTGGATATCTCGGCCGGACATCGTCGACACGTTGATCTCCTCCACAGGGGTTGCCTCTCTCCCGAGCATTATGAGAGAATGCCCTTGACAAATCAATCAGCAATGAAAGGGGCGATGATGAAAGCCATGGTTCTGGACCGATGCGCACCCATGGAGGAGCGTCCCCTCCGCTGGGAAGAGATTCCCGATCCTCAGCCGGGAGCAGGAGAAATCCTGGCTCGAGTGAAGACCTGCGGCGTCTGTCGCACGGACCTGCACGTCATCGAAGGGGAGCTGCCGCCCATGGGGCGGCGGGTGATCCCCGGGCACCAGGTGGTGGGCACGGTGGAGGCCCTGGGAGCGGGCTCCGGGCGCTTCGCCGTGGGTGATCGCATCGGCGTCGCGTGGCTGCACCATACGTGTGGCCATTGCTTTTTCTGCCGGAGTGGAAAGGAAAACCTCTGCGAGGATTCCCTGTTCACGGGATACCATCGGCCCGGCGGCTATGCTGAATACGTGGTGGTGCCCGAGGGCTTTGCCTATTCCGTCCCGGAGGTTTTCGCCGACACCGAAGCTCCGCCCCTCCTTTGCGCCGGCATCATCGGTTATCGGAGCCTCAAGCGCAGCCAGTGCCAGCCGGGGCAGGCCCTGGCCCTGTATGGATTTGGATCTTCGGCCCACATCGTGATCCAGATCGCCCGGCATTGGGGCTGCCGTGTGTACGTGGTCTCGAGGGATGCCAGGCATCAGCAGCTGGCGTTATCCATGGGAGCGGAATGGGCCGGGCCCCGCGCCGACGACTTGCCGGTTCTGGCCGACAGTGCCATCATTTTCGCGCCCGCGGGCAACCTGATTCCCCAGGCCCTGGGCAGGCTGCGCAAGGGGGGGACCCTGGCCCTGGCCGGCATCTATATGACCGCCATCCCCTCCATGGATTACGAGGAGCATCTCTTCTACGAAAAGAACGTCCACAGCGTGACGGCCAACACCCGGGAGGACGGAATCGAGCTGCTGCGAATCGCGGCGGAGATCCCCATTCGTCCCCAGGTGGAGCTGTTTCCCCTGGAACAGGCCAACGAGGCCCTCCTCAGGCTCAAGCAGGACGGCATTCAAGGGTCGGCTGTCCTCGTCGTGTAGCGTCGGCCATTTTTACGGGTCCTGAGCCGTCGGCCGTCCAGGCGTGGTCCATGCGGACCGCCGCCTTCACCTCCATGACCGCTCCACCCTCTGCCACACGGGTCCCCCCAAGCGCTTCCGCGGGTCCCTCTCGAGACGTTTCCACCCACATTAGGCTTAAAGCCTTTCGCTGGAAGGGGCGAATACTGTTTCGACCCTCGGTGAGCACGGCGGCAGGTCGATGGCTGGCCGCCTGGGAGTGGCTGCGATTGCCATGGTGGAAGCTTGTCATCTCAGAGGAGACGGAATGAATCGAGCATCGAGATTGGCTTTGTGCGTCTGGCTGTGTCTGGTATGGATCATCGCGGCAGGCGTGTGCCCTTCCCTGGCCGGCGACAAAGCCAAGGTCCTGGTGGGGCGCGTGTCACATGTCGAGGGACAGCTGCTGCGCTATGTTTATGAGGAGAAAGACTGGGTGGCTATCGGCAGGGAAGCGCCCTTCGGCCTGGAAGATGCCCTCTACACGGATTCGGATGGACGCGGTGAGCTCATGCTCCCCAATAACATATGGATCAGGGTCGGCGGCAGCACCCAGATCCAGCTCGTCAAGCTCAAGCCGGACCTGACCGAAGTGGACGTCGCCGCGGGAATGGCGAGGCTCCATAACCGGAGCGGGGAGGGGGTCATCAAGGTGACTTCGCCTTTTGGGTATGTCGTGGCTTACGGCGACACCGTTTTCGATATCTATGTGGGGGATGAATCGGTGGAGGTCATCGGCATCACGGGAACCGTGGAGTTTGTTCATGGCGCCGATGAATCCCGCTACGAGGTGGTGGCGGGATCGACCTCCGTCGTCGCCGACGCCAAGCAGATCGTCGCCGAAGACGGCTATGTCGACGGCGACTGGGACGACTGGAATCTGGGGCGCGACGATCTCTGGACTAAGCGTGTGGAGGTCAAGGGAGATTCCATCGAATACCTGCCGGCAAACCTGAGTGACGATGCGTATGCCCTCGAGGAGAACGGCCGGTGGGAAAAGGTCTATCATGAAGGGGAGTATCGAACCCTGTGGAAGCCCACTCGGGTGAGCGCGGGATGGGCTCCTTACACCGTCGGAAGATGGTCGGTCTATTACGGAGACAACTGCTGGATTCCCGACGAGCCCTTTGGCTACGTGACCCATCATTACGGGAGCTGGGTGCGGGTGGACAGCTGCAACTGCTGGTATTGGAGCCCGCCGAAGGTCCGTCGCGTGGCGACGCGGGTGAGCCGCGACTGGTACGTGGACTATGAGTGGTGCCCCGGGCGGGTGGGCTGGGTCCACCGGGACAACTATGTGGGCTGGGTCCCTCTCGCTCCCACGGAGCCTTACTACTCCAACCGCTACTGGGGCGCCACCTCCGTCGTCGTCAGCACGGTTCCCCAGGTGAATATCAACATCGGAGGGTACCGTTACCTGGATGACGCCGTCATCGTGAATCACGATCACCTGTATGGAGTCAACAACTATAGTGCCGTCCGCGTGACCAACATCAATAAGACCACCATCGTGAACAACTATCATTCGGCGCCGGTGGTCAACAATACCGTCATCAACAACTACAACACCATTTCACAAAGATATCAGACCACCAATGTCATGGTCAGCCGCGCTCCCCACGATTCGGTGGTGCGCCGGATCGAGCACAATCAGCGATTTTCCCGGGAGACTGCTTCCATGGGTGCCGTGGATATCGAAAGGAGCCTCAGCCGGACGCGGGAAGGCCGGATCGCTCGCGAGGGGCGCATCGGTCGGCCCGAAGTCACCAACCGTCTTGTGGACCGAGGCGAAAGGAGCAAACCGGATTCCGAGGTGCAATTCGGTGGACGACGGAATCTCGTTCGGAATGCGCGCCAGATCCAGGATGCCCCGGGAGGAAGCGGGACACATCGGGATAATCGCGCTGCCGGGTCTGGAAGAGGTCTACGGGGGGAGGCTGGCCCGGATGCGGCGGCAGGCTTGGAAAGGCAAGGGCGCGAGAGACCTTCAAGACTGGGGCGCACCCAGGGCGAGGGGCAGTCGGTGACAGATTCGCCGTCCGGCCTTCATGAGAGGGATAGGCGTTTGCGTCCGGGCCGCGATGGCGAGATGGCCGGAGCGGATGCCGCCGGGCGTGAAGCCGGGGATCCGCGCCTTCGGCCGGTGAGGCCGGGTCGGGATCGAGGCGTGGAAGCGGCCGGCTCCGTCGAGGATGGCGCCGGAGGTCGGGATCGTTTACGCCCCGTGCGTCCGGGCCGCGATGGCGAGACGGCCGGAGCGGATGCCGCCGGGCGTGAAGCCGGGGATCCACGCCTTCGGCCGGTGAGGCCGGGTCGGGATCGAGGTGTGGAAGCGGCCGGCTCCGTCGAGGATGGCGCCGGAGGTCGGGATCGTCTGCGCCCCGTGCGTCCGGGTCGGGATGGCGAGACGGCCGGAGCGGATGCCGCCGGGCGTGAAGCCGGGGATCCGCGCCTTCGGCCGGTGAGGCCTGGTCGGGATCGAGGCGTGGAAGCGGCCGGCTCCGTCGAGGATGGCGCTGGAGGTCGGGATCGTTTACGCCCCGTGCGTCCGGGCCGCGATGGCGAGACGGCCGGAGCGGATGCCGCCGGGCGTGAAGCCGGGGATCCGCGCCTTCGGCCGGTGAGGCCGGGCAGGGATCGAGGCGCGGACCCTGGAGCTCAGGTGGAGTCAGCGGGAAACGAGCGCTCCCTTCGCTCCCCTCGTGAAAGGACGGGAGACAGCGCCAACGGAGCCCGCTCGGGGGCGCCCGACTCGAGCGCTGCTGGACACGGAATGAGAGGGGCGGCTCAGGCGGGCTCCGCCCAGCCTGCGGAGCTTTCGGGACGGCCTCGCGGAGTCCCGCAGGCTGAAAACCCCAGGCAGGCTCAGGATCAGCGCCGGCAGCAGATGGATCAGCAGAGGGCTCAGCAGCAACAGCAGCGTCAGCAGCAGATGGAACAGCAGCGTTCGGCCCAGCAGCAGCAACAGCAGCAGGCTCAGGATCAGCGGCGGCAGCAGATGGAGCAACAGAGGGCTCAACAGCAACAGCAGCGTCAGCAGCAGATGGAGCAGCAGCGTTCGGCCCAGCAGCAGCAACATCAGCAGGCTCAGGATCAGCGGCGGCAGCAGATGGAGCAACAGAGGGCTCAACAGCAACAGCAGCGCCAGCAGCAGATGGAGCAGCAGCGTTCGGCCCAG
>JALOPI010000117.1 GCA_025453975.1 Syntrophobacteraceae bacterium | reverse complement strand
CCCGACGGCGTCGCGGACGACGAAGCGGCCTTCGCCGTGGTCGGGGCCATCGCCCTCCAGGGCATCCGGCTGGCCGTGCCGACCCTCGGGGAAGCCTTCGTCGTGACGGGCCTCGGTCTCATCGGGCTCATGGCCGTGCAGCTCCTCAAGGCCCACGGATGCCGGGTCCTGGGACTGGACTACGACGGCGCCAGGCTCGAGCTCGCCCGCCACTTCGGGGCCGAAACCGTGGACCTGTCGAGGGGCGAAGACCCCGTTGCCGTGAGCGAGGCATTCTCCAGGGGCCGGGGAGTGGACGGCGTGCTCATCACGGCGGCCGCCCGGAGCAGCGAGCCGGTGCACCAGGCCGCCCTCATGTGCCGCAAACGGGGCCGCATCGTGCTGGTGGGGGTGACGGGCCTCGAGCTGTCGCGGGATGACTTTTACAGGAAGGAGCTTTCGTTCCAGGTTTCCTGCTCGTACGGTCCGGGGCGCTACGATCCCGAGTACGAAGAGAAGGGGCACGACTACCCCGTGGGGTACGTGCGCTGGACGGAGCAGAGGAATTTCGAGGCCGTCCTGGACATGATGGCCTCCGGAGCCCTGGACGCGAAGCCGCTCATTTCTCACCGGTTTCCCATCGAGCGGGCCGAGGAAGCCTACGAGGTGCTCGGGGGGAGGGAGCCGACCCTCGGCATCCTGCTGGAGTACGGGACCCAGGGCAGGGCGGACCCTTCGAAAAGAACGCTGAGGCTTGCGCCGGCTTCCACTTCGTCGGGCCGCACCGCGCCGGTGGAGGCTCCCTCAGGGCTTGCGGTCGGCTTCATCGGCGCCGGGAGCTATGCCGGGCGAGTCCTCATCCCGGTCTTCAAGAAGGCGGGGGCCAGCCTCAAGACCGTGGCCAGCGGCGGCGGGGTGAGCGCCTGCCATATCGGCAAGAAATTCGGCTTCGAGGCGGCCACGACGGATGCGGCCCAGGTACTGAACGATGAGCGTATCGGGACCGTGATCATCGCCACCCGCCACGACAGTCACGCCAGGCTGGTTCGGGAGGCTCTCATGGCCGGAAAGCACGTCTTCGTGGAAAAGCCCCTTTGCCTCACCTTGGAGGAGCTGGCTGAAATCGAGGTCGCGTATTCACCATTGCTCAAACGCCGCTCCAACCCACCCCTGCTCATGGTCGGATTCAACCGCCGGTTCGCCCCCCAGGTGCTGAAGATGAAAGCGCTCCTCGACTCGGTGCGCGAGCCCATGAGCATGATCATGACCGTCAACGCCGGGAGCATTCCGGCGGACCACTGGACCCAGGACCCGGCGGTGGGAGGCGGTCGGATCATCGGCGAGGCCTGCCACTTCATCGATCTCCTGAGGTTCCTGGCCGGAGCGCCCATCGCGGACCACGACGCCGTGTACTTGGGGAGCGACGGGCCCTGGGACAGGGCGACCCTCACCCTGCGCTTCGCGGACGGCTCCGTGGGGACGGTGCACTATCTTTCGAGCGGCCACAAGTCCTTTCCCAAGGAGCGGCTCGAGGTCTTCCGCGCCGGGCGCGTGCTTCAGCTCGACAACTTCCGGAAGCTCAGGGGATACGGCTGGCCCGGCTTCAGAAAGATGAACCTCTGGCGCCAGGACAAGGGGCAGACGGCCTGCGCGGCGGAATTCCTGCGGGCGGTGGAAGCTGGGGGGCCGAGCCCCATTCCACTCGAAGAGATCCTGGAAGTGAGCCGGGCCGCCATCGAGCTGGCTCTACAGTGATTGGAAGGCGGAAGTCCGGAGATCTGGCGACAAAATGGAGGCCAGGCAGGGAGATGCAGGGATGTGAGGGACTGCTTGAAATACGGAGAGGGCTGAAATACATTGAGAACCGACGTAGGGCTGCAACCGAAACACTCCCCATGGAGCTGGCGGATGAGAATGATGAGCAAGATCGAATTGAACCCAAGAGTCTGCAACGGAAGGCCAGTCATCAGGGGAACACGAATCCCGGTCTCCGTTATCCTGGAGCAGATCGCCGAAGGGGAGTCATGGGATGCTCTCCTGGAGGGGTATCCCGAGCTGACGAGAGAGGATATTCAGGCTGCGCTCTTGTACGCAAGATCCTCTATTGATCATTCAGAGATAAGGGCGATTGGTGCCTGAAGCTCCTCGAATCTATCTCGATCAGATGTTTCGGGTGGAAGTGGCTCAAGCTCTGCGTGCCGCTGGATATGACGTGATGCGGGCGTCGGAGGTAGGCCAGTCCCGAGCCGATGACCGGCAGATACTCAAGAAGGCCATTCAAGAAGAGAGGGTCCTCGTGACCCTTGATGAGCATTTTGGCGATTGGGTAGTCCTCCCTTTGCGCCGTCATCCGGGTGTGCTGAGGCTGAAGGTCAATCCAACCACCTCCAGGAATGTGCTGCAGCTCCTCCTTCCATTTCTGAAGTCTCACGCTTTGGCCGAATTCAAGGACCACCTTGTCATCATCTCGCCGAAACGAGTCAAATGGGTTCGTACCGTCTGACAGGCCGTAGCCTCCCTTGTTCCGCTTCCAAGCAGAGACTTCAGAAATTGTCTTTCACAGCCGCTCAACCCGACCTACGAACCTACAGCCGCCCGAATACGTACATAGAACTTTCAGTATCAGGAAAATGATGCTTCCAAAGAAGCGTCAAACCCGACGGAATGTTTTTGAACCTTCCCCGTAAGCTCTCCCT
>JALOPI010000053.1 GCA_025453975.1 Syntrophobacteraceae bacterium | reverse complement strand
TCTTCAAGACTGACTCGTGCCGTCTTCTGGCGGACCCCGAGGGGCCTGCCGCCGAGCGTTACGCTCACTACGACGCTTTTCTGAACCACAACCACGACGCGCTCCGCATTCTTTCGGAGCTGGAGCTCGTGGACCGGGGGGCCGGGCTGGCGACGCTTGCTTCCATTCAGCGTCGGACCGAGAATCTTCTGGAGGAGGTTCGGGGCCTGGTTGCATCTCTCAGCGGGCTGGCGGGGGACCGCTACGGGGAGCTGCTTCAGGTCCACGACACCGTGGCCCGAAACCTTGCACCGCTTCTCGAACATCGGCGACGGACCATAGAGGGACCTCTGACGCTCCCGTTTTCGGAGCTTGGGCCCCAGCAGCTTCATCTTGCCGGCGCCAAATCGGTGAACCTCGCCATAGTGCGAAACCGGCTGGGGCTGCCCGCTCCCGACGGGTTTGTGGTGACCACCGCCGCCTTCGACCTCTTTTTGCGGGAGAACCGGCTCCTCGATTCCATCGATGCCATGCTGGCGGAGCTGGACCCGGAAGCGACGGAAAGCTGGGAGGCCTGTCTCAGAATCCAGGAAATGATTCGGGAAGCCCCGCTGCCCGAGAGCCTGGCCCAGGCCCTTGAAAGGGAGTATCGGGAACTGGCGTCCCGCCACGGGGGCATGCCGCTGGTGGCGGTGCGCAGCAGCGCCGTCGGGGAGGATACGGAAGCTTCATTTGCCGGCCAGTACACCAGCGTGCTCGAGGTGGACCGGGACCGGATCGCCACGGCCTATCGGACAGTCCTCGCGAGCAAGTACACTCCCCGGGCCATTATATACCGGCTGCGCTACGGGCTCGCCGATGCGGCCACCCCCATGGCCGCGGCCGCGGTGGTCATGGTGCGGGCCAGGGCGAGCGGCGTCCTCTACACGCGGGATCCGTCCCGTCCCGGTTCCGGGCAGGCCCGCCTCGATGCCGCCTCGGGCCTGGGCGAAAAGGTTGTCGGCGGTTCCGCCTCCCCCGATGTTTTCCATGTCGACCGCGGGTCGCTCCAAATCGTCCAACGCCGCGTTGAAGGCCGGGAGGATGGTCCCGACGCGCCGGGTGCCGGACAGGCCATATCCGATGGGGCCGTCCTGACGCTGGTCGAATACGGGATGAAGATGGAAAAACATTTCGGCTCTCCCCAGGACATCGAATGGGCCGAGGATCAAGAGGGGAATCTGCTCATTCTTCAGGCCCGGCCCCTGGGGATGGCCGTGGGTGACGAACAGGAGCAGGAGGCGGATCTTTCAGGCCTGAAGCTCCTCCTTGAGGCCGGCCAGACGGCCTCGCCCGGACGGGTTTCGGGAAGGGCTCTCCTGGCCAGGACAGACCTCAAGCCTGAGGAAGCCGAGGATGTCATTCTCGTCTCGCGGACCGCCGCGCCGGACCTCGCACCCTTCATGGGGCGGGTGCGCGGGCTGATCACGGACCTCGGCGGGGCGGCGAGCCACCTCGCCTCGGTGGCCCGTGAGACCAACGTTCCGGCTCTCATGGATGTGCGGGAAGCTACAAATCTCATCACCGACGGTCAGGAGATCACCCTGCTGGCGGACGAGGGCAGGGTTTACCTTGGTCTAGCTCCCGAACTGGCGAGGAAGCTCCCGGACCGCGGCGCGGACGATGAGCGCGGGCCCATCGGCAGACATCTCCGCGAGATACTGGACCAGATATCGCCGCTGAACCTGACCGATCCCAAGGCTCCCGAGTTTGCGCCGAGCGGCTGTCGAACGCTTCACGACCTGATCCGGTTCGCCCACGAGAAAGCCATGACGGAGATGTTCAGCCTCTCCCAGCTTGCGGACTCGTCGGTGGTATCGCGTAAGTTGAGCGCCAACATCCCGCTGTCGCTGTATTTCATCGACCTGGGCGGCGGGCTCGCGCCGGGGCTGACCTCGTGTGACGAGATCCGGCCGGAGCATATCCGGTCCAGGCCCATGGCCGCCCTGTGGCGCGGTCTCACTCACCCCGGTGTCACCTGGTCCGGGGCCGTGGATATCAGTGCACGCAACTTCATGGCGCTCATGGCCGGCAGCATCGGGCCGGAGAACGCGACTCCCCCCGAAGTGGACTCTTATGCGCTGATTTCCAGTGACTACCTCAACCTCAGCGTCAAGTTCGGCTACCACTATTCGAATCTCGACGCCCTCTGTTCGGATGACCCCAACGCCAACACCATCTCCCTCCAGTTCTCCGGGGGAGCCGGGACCGGAATGGGAAAGGCCCTGCGCATCGAGCTCCTGTCGCGCGTGCTGAGCCGGCTGAGCTATGACGTGGAGGTGCGGGGGGACCTGCTGCAGGCGGCGCTCAAAGGGCTGGACTGCGAGGCCATGGAGGTGATCCTGGACCAGACGGGGCGGCTTCTCGGCTGCAGCCGACTTCTGGACCTGGCCATTCCCAGCCATGCGGAGGTGGAAACGCTGACCGAGCTTTTCTTCAAGGAGGACTATGATTTCCTGGGGCGCTCGGAAAAGCGTCTTCCGGGCTTCTACGCCTCGGTGGGCGAGTGGTCGCACTCCGAATTCGAAGGGGGGGAAGTGATCGTGCAGGATGGCTCGAGCATGGGCGGCACCGTGTCCTGCTCGCTCCACTCCGTGCTGGGCACCGTGCTCCGGGGCCGGTACCGGAGATTCCTCGAAAACAGGCACGCCCTGCATTATTACCCGGTGGCGGTGGCCCGGGAAAGTCGACGTGGAGACGGTCGCATGCGCGCCGATGTCCGCATTCGGGCCGGGTGCGTGGACCTTGCGGCCGGCCTCGCCTTTGGCCTGACCAACGTGGGCAACGGCCTGGTTCTGGCGGCGGATGCCAGCGCCCGAGAGCTGCAGCTGCTGGAGTTCGTCAACAACACTCGCCATTTTCTGGAGCGGGCGGCAGTGGATATCCCGATGGACCGCTGGCTGCAGCTGGAAGTGACGGTAGCGGGGCGAGAGATCACGGGGATCCTCGACGGCCGGCCCTGCCTGAGATTCACCGCTCCCCAGCCCGTCGAAGGCTACGTGGGCCTCTGGAGCAAGGGCGACACCACGGCTTTCTTTCGGGGGCTGAGGATGAACGGGAACGCCCGGGAATGAGGGTTTAATGAAGGCTTACAGGGCCGATCAGTAGAGCCATTTCCCTTTGGAATATCGGAAGATCTCGCTGATCACGACCTCTTTTTCACAGGCGAAGGGGCCGAGCCTGGCCAGTTCAGGCGTGTCAGCAGTGCTCACGAAAGTCTGCTCTTCGTATTTGAGCACACCGACATAGGGAGAGTTCTTGTCTCCGGTGGCTTTCACCTCATACTGCCTGTCCCTGGCAATGGCGCGATACGATGCCCGATAGCGCCCCTGCGGATCCCTTTCCACCTTGATCTTGTCTTCACCGACCTCACCATGCTGATTCAGCTTGGCGATCCAGTCGTTCTGAAAGACATCAAATGCTTTTTTCACCTCCTCGTCGTCGGCTGCAACGCCGAGACACGGAGTCATGGCCAGAATGCCAAGCAAAACGAAACAAAGGACGAAACGGCTGGAACAGAGAGGCTTGACAAAAAGGGATGCGCACAGCATGGGTGTTCACTCCTCGATCACACAGGAGGCCTGATGCGTCATGCGCACCAGGCCCCGGAAAACCTGCCGTGGGGGGGGGCCACTCCAACGCATTTGCCGCTGTGACTCCCCCCCGCTCTCAACTGACCAAGGAACGGTTACCTGACGACTTTGAGCTCCACGCGCCGGTTGATGGCGCGGCCTTCGGGATTGTCGGAGCCATCGGGCTTCGTGTTGGCGGCCTTGGGTCTTTCCTTGCCGTAGCCGACGGAATCCAGCCGTGACGACTTGATGCCCTTCTGGACGAAGTAGTCGAATACGGCGCCGGCGCGACGCTCGGACAGCTTCTGGTTGTAGGCCGCGCTGCCGATGGAGTCGGTATGACCTTCGATGACGACCTTGATTTCGGGGCGCTTCTTCAGGGCGTCGACGGCCTCATCCAGGATCACCCTGTACTCCGGCTTGATATCATACTTGTCGAAGTCGAACTGGATGCCGCGGAGGATGAACACTTCTTCCTTGGGCATTTCCTTCCTCGGAGCGCAGAAGACGTCGCGGACGAACTTTTCGAGGGCGCCCTTGTCGGCGAGAAGAGTCAGGCCTTCGGCCATGATGCTGCAGTTGTTCAGCTTCTTGATCTCGGCAAGGATCTCCATGCCCCTCTTGTCGGTCTTGTCAGCCAATGAAATGATGTGAATGCAGGTGCTCGGATACTTGCTGTAGATCGCCCTGGCCTCGCCCACCGGATCCGGACCCAGGTTGGCCATGCCGTCGCTGAGCAGAACCACGGCCGTATTGCCCCTCATCTGTCCCAGCACCGGATCCAGGGCCATGATTCCCGGTCCCATCGGAGTCAACCGGTCGAAAATCGGCTGACTGTCCTTGATGCTCTCCACGGCCTTGGCCATCCTGGCGCGGTCGTAGGCCCCGGCTGCATAGGGATCATTCACGGGAGCAAACAACTGGAGGGCCGCGGTCCATGGCGCCGCTTTGTAATTTGCCTGAGGAATCATGGAGTTGATGTCCATGGCCAGTTGCTTGGCAGCAGTCATTTTCTTCAGGGGATCGGGTCCAAACTGCGGACGCTCGGCAAAATGCATATACATGGAGCCGGATTGGTCAATGAGGAAGACGAAATTGTCGGGACAATATTCAGCCGCCTCTGAATACCCCAACCCAAGGGTGAAAGACATTGCCAACGCCAAAACCAAAGCCCGCAGAACTTTCCTCTCTTTCATGGTTCCCTCCTCAAACTTGTTTTGAGAAAAACGAAAAATAATTTCATGGGAATGAACCACTCACACCGAGAACCATTCCCTCTTCCAAGGAAGATGATCCACCGCACCACTAAGCCCCTGTCTCAAAACTCTCCTCGATGGTCAATCCAATCCCCATTCTGCTTGAATACACACTTACACATGTATTTTGTTAGATCAAGTGAAAGAATATGCTTTAAACAAAAAACCATGCCGTTCATCAAGGAATTTCCGATGAGCTTGTGGGTTCGGCCCCTGAAGGACCCGGACTGGAGGACTTACGCCGGGTCCTTCAGGTGATCCTCGGTCCGCAAGCCTGCCGCGGAATCATTCAAACGTCACTCGATCCGTGTCTCGAATGGTCTGTCCCTGGATCACCACGCTGATGACGGAGGTTCCGGGATTGGTGGAGCTGATCCGCCCCCTGGTCCGGCCCTGCTGATCCGTCTTGGGCGGCTGAGCGACGCTGTCGATCTGCCGGCTGGAGACCAGGGTTGCCTGAACGTCGGGCACCGGGTTGTTGTGGTGATCCCGGATTTCCAGGATGATCTCCGAGAAGGCCTGTCCGTCGCCCGGAAGAACGGGGTGGGTCACCCTAATTCTCGAGTTGGCGGGATCGGGCCTGCCGGGGACGACGTTGACGTAGACCTCGGCGGAGAGGCCGCCCAAACCGGCCGTCACTTTGCCCCTGCCCATACGGGTGCCCCGAAAGACTCCCGGTTCCTCGAACACCCCGATGTCGCCCACCTGATTCCAGGAGAGGGCCGACACCGCCACTTCAACCGCATTGTCCTTGATATCGAATCCCTTGATCTTGAAGGTCTGGGTCATGTTGCTCTGAACATCGACGGGGTTGGGCTCGATGAAAAAGCGGTGGAGCACCCCGGGCTTCACCTCCAGGACCTTTTCGGCCGTGAGACCATGACCGTAGGCCACGACCATGCCCGTTCCCGTCCTTGTGGCGTGGAAGACTCCCGAGGTCAGATCGATCCTGCCGATTCCCTCCGTCACGGCCCACTGAACCTGGACGGGAACTTCATTTCCTCCCTTGTCGTAACCCGTGGCTCGGAGCTCATAGCTCTTGCCCGCCACGATATCCTCCCCGGGCAGCTCAAGGGCAAGGGTGCTCACCGGGCCAGGGGTGATCTCCACCGGCGCCGTTGCCTGGACTCCCTCCGCCCTGACGGTCAATCGCCCCGTGCCGGGCTGCCGCGCGGTGAATAGACCTTGGACGGTGACGGAGCCCAGCTCCCCGGGACTCACGGAAAAGTCCGGCGAAAGAGAGACAGGGTTGCCGTGGGCGTCCCCACCACTGACAGCAATCCTTACCTCTTCACCGGCTGCGAGGTTGATGCTCTCCGGAGTCAGACTGATGGCGGCCACCGAGGCGGGCTCCACGTGGACCCGCGCCATGCCCTGGACGCCGCCGGCGGCGGCGATGACCCGGCTCTCGCCCGCTTTGAGCATCTGGAAAGCGCCTGTCGGGGTCGTCATTCGTCCGTTCACTTCAGGGCTCATGGACCAGATAACCACATCAGGCGTGACATTGCCCTGTGCATCCAGTGGCGTCGCATTGAACCGGGTGGTCTCCCCGGCTTTAATCCGGCCTTCCGGCGGCGTTATATCGATACGGGCGATGGGGCCGACGCCCACACGGACGAGGGCCAGACCCATGACGCCGTCCATCTGCAGGGACACGTGGCCGCTGCCTGCCTTGATCGCCTGAAAAACCCCATCCTCGCCGACGGTCCCGATGGTGCCGCCGACAGCCCAGGCGTGCTGGCCGGGGACGTCATTGCCCTCGATATCATAGGCCCTTGCCGTGAAGCTCACCCGGTCGCCGGCGGTCACATCGGCCTCCAGCGGTGTGATCTCGATGCGATGCACCCTCCCGGCATTGATGGTCACCGGCACCTGGACGGTCACATGGCCCGCCGTGAGCCGGATGATTTCCTGGCCCGTTTTCCTGGCATGGAACTGGTCAGGCTCCACAAGAGCCCCGAGACCCTTCTCCAGCTCCCATCGAAGCTCCGGCGCCCGAATGGGGTTGCCGACGGCGTCGACCACCTCGACGGCGAGGGTCTCGCGATTTCCGGCGGCCATGGTGAGGGCTTCGGGCGCGACGTTGATGGATGCCGGTGGGCCGGGCAGAACCTTGATGCGGGCGGTACCCCGTGTGCCCTCGAAGGCGGCCGCAACCTCACCCGCGCCGGCTTTCCTGGCTGAAAACAAGCCGTTCTGCTCGAGGATCCCCAATTGCTCCTCCCCGGTCCACTGGGGGCTGATCTCCAAAGGGTTTCCCGCCACATCGAGGCCGGTGGCCGCGAAGGTGATGGCTTCTCCCGCCTGAATGACCACCTCGCCGGGCTCGATGCGGATGGCGTGGAGGGGGCCGGCAGTCACTTCCAGGGGAGCCATGTCCACGATGTTTCGGGATGCGGCGATCACATGACCCTTGCCCTGTTTCCGGGCGGTGAGGACCCTGTCCGGAGCAACGGAACCCATGGCCGGATCCGAAAGGCTCCACACCACCCGGGCATCCACAGCATTCCCAAACCTGTCCTCGCCGAGGGCCTTCAGCTCCACTTTCTCGCCGGCTTTAAGGGAAAGGGCTTCAGGGATGATTTTGAGGAACGCGATCTCCGCCGGCGCCACCAGAACCTTCGCCTCCCCGGTGACATTGCCGTGACGCGCCAGAACCTTGGCGGGGCCTGCCTTGACGGCGCCGAAAAGGCCGGCTTCCGACATGGAGCCCATTGCGAGGTCGCTCAGACTCCAGGAGACGTCGATGGCGGCTTCGTTTCCGAACTGGTCGTAGCCGGTGGCCGAGAAATACGCGTCCCTGCCGGCCGTCAGCTGGATTTCAGCAGGTTGAACGTCGATCCGGGTCGCTTCGCCCGGGACCACGCTGACCAGGGCTCTCCCTTCCATCATCTTCCCGGTGCGGGTTTGAGTCAGGGAAGCGATGATTTCTCCTCGGCCCGCCTTTTTGGGGAGAAATACCCCTCCGTCGTCCTGGGAGCCCAGGTCGGGATGGACACTCCAGCGCACCGAGGACTCCACGGTATTTCCGAATGCATCGAAACCGAAGGCCTTGAATTCCTGGACCCTGCCGGCCACGAGCTCCAGGGGACCTTGGGGCTCCATGAACACTTTGGCGACCTCGGTGGCCGTTACGGCCAGGGTGCTTTCGGCGGTGAAGCCCTTCACGCGTGCGCGCACCAGGGTGCTCCCGGACTTGGTCGCCTTGAGCTTCCCCTCGGGACTCAGCTCGCCGAGGGCCTCCTCCATGGAAAACTCCGGCGACACTTCGACGCGGTTTCCGAATCGATCTGACCCATGCACCTCGAACCTGACCTCCTCGCCGGCCACGACGTCCAGGTTTTGAGGAGCCATCTGCAGCCGCGCCAGCTCAGCCGGAAAGACCTCCACCGAAGCGCTCTTGAGAATGTTCCCAACCGATGCCCTGATTTCCCCAGTGCCCGCATGCAGGGGCGTGAATGTCGACTCCTGCTGATTGATGGTGCCGATGGACCGGCTCAGGGACCACTGGGGGCTGATGGAAAAACGATTGCCGTAGACGTCGGCTCCCTGGGCCCTGAGCGTTGTCGTTTCACCCGCCGTCAGCTCCTGCTTGTCGATTTCGATAACGATCTCGGACAGGGGACCGTGCTGGACCTCGACGGGGACCTGGGCGGTGACACTGTCACTGGACGCCTTCACGGCTCCCTTTCCGGCGATTCGAGCGAGAAAAGCTCCGTCCCGCGCGATCGTTCCCACCTCCCCCTCCACCGACCACTGGACCTGGACGGGGACCGGGCGGCCGTGGGCATTGGCGCCTTTCGCGCTGAAGCTTGCGGTCTGCCCCGCCTGGAGTGCGGCGCCGGTCGGCTCGATTTCAAGGCGGGCGAGCCTTCCCGGGACTATCGTGAAAGGCCGTCCCTGTGTGACCTGCTTATACCTCGCCAGCAGGATGCCCTTTCCCGGCTCCCGCATGAGGACGGTAAAGCCTTCCCTGATTTCGGCCGCGTCACCGCTGACGGACCAGTCGGCGGCAACGGTGGTCCGGTTTCCATGCTCGTCGAAACCGATGGCCTCAAACGATACCTCCTGTCCCGCTTCGAACTGGTCGTCCCGGGGAAGGATCTCGAGGCGGACGATCTCCGTGGCTTCCAGCCGAATCTCATGGGTCGCCCGACCGCTCTGGACCTTGAGCACATTGACCCCGGGCTGGGGAGAAAGGGTGAAGGTGCACTGCCCCTCGCCTTCGGGATTCAGGGCAACGGCCTGCGGGGAAATGGAGGCGCCTTCGGTGGGAGAGGACAAGGTCACCTCGTTGTATCCGGCGGGCTCGTTTTCAGCCGTGAGAGCCCTGAGCCTGACGGTGATCGCCGAGCCCGGCAGTGCGGCCGTCTTGTCTGGATGGACTTCCAGTCTGGCGGGCGCAAGGGGATTCACCAGGACTTTGGCCTTTCCCGTGACTCCATTCGCCGCGGCCATTACCCACACCTCACCGGGCTTCCGGGCTGTGAGCAGACCCGACGGATCCACGGAGCCCGCATCCCCCTCGACACTCCACCGAAGTGCGACCCCCGGAACCTCCTCACCCTTGCCCGTCAGGGGTTTGGCGTTGAATTCGGCCGTCTGCCCCACGGACAACGTAATGGGATCGGGCGTCACCTGGATGCGCTCCACCCTCGGCTCGCCGCAGCCTGAAAAGATCACCATGGAGAGTACGATCAGGAAATGAATGGCGACAGGTATTCTTGCGCTTTGCTTACCCTTCATGGTATCCCTCCTGATCATCTGAATTGACAATGTGAGAGGCCATGGGAATGATAAAATCGTCGGAACTTCATCACATTCAAGTATATTAATGCATCTTTTCCATAATTGTCGTGTGAAGGGTCTTAATTTCGAGCACGATAGATTATTTTTCTCCCAGGAGAGCATTTAGGGATCCAACCCGCGTCCCTTGTTCTTCTCGGTATTTTCCGTCGCAACCCTGCCGGGGCTGCGGAGGCATGGCGTCGTGCATCATCTCGCCAGGGAAGGAGGCCGCAATGCAGCAGCAAGGTCTACACGCAAGCAGGTACGGATTGGAGAACCACGGCATCGCGAACCCAAGGACAGTCTGGTGGAACATGTCCACACCCGGCCTTTACGAACAGGCGCTGGGGCGCTACGAAGGCATGCTGGCCCACCTGGGACCGCTGGTGGTGCGCACCGGGCAATACACCGGGCGCTCCCCCAAGGACCGGTTCATCGTGCGGGAGCCTTCAAGCCAGGACAAGATCGCCTGGGGCGAGGTGAATCGCCCCTTTGACCCGGAGCGCTACGACGCGCTGCGGAAGCGGCTGCTGGCTTACCTCGAAGGCAAGGACCTTTTCGTTCAGGACTGCTACGTCGGGGCCGACCCGGCCTACCAGCTGCCGCTCCGGGTGGTCACCGAGAAAGCCTGGCATGCCCTCTTTGCCCGCAACATGTTCATCCGGGAGCTGGACCCGGCGAAGCTGGCAGTCCACCAGCCCCAGTTCACGGTGATCAACGCCTGCGGCTTCAATGCCGACCCCGAGGTCCACGGCACCCACTCGGAGGCCTTCATTCTCCTGAATTTCGGACGCCGGGAGGCCTTGATCGGTGGCACCCAGTACGGCGGCGAAATGAAGAAGAGCCTGCTCACGGTGATGTCCTACCTCCTCCCCGGGAAGGAGGTGCTGCCCATGCACTGCTCCGCCAATTACGGCCGGGACAGGGACGATGTGGCGCTCTTCTTCGGCCTCTCGGGCACCGGCAAAACCACGCTGTCGGCGGACCCGGAGCGGACTCTCATCGGCGACGACGAGCACGGGTGGAGCGAAAGAGGCGTCTTCAACTTCGAGGGCGGCTGCTATGCCAAGGTGATTCGCCTGTCCAGGGAGGGGGAGCCTGAAATCTATGAAACCACCCGGCGCTTCGGCACCATCCTGGAGAATGTGTCCATCAACTCGGAAAACAGGCGCCTGGACCTGGACAGCGACGTCTTCACCGAGAACACCCGGGCGGCCTATCCCATCTCCCACATCCCCAACGCCACCCGCGAGGGTCTGGGAGGGCATCCGAAGGAGGTGATCTTCCTCACCGCCGACGCTTTCGGAGTATTGCCGCCCATCGCCCGGCTGACGCCGCAGCAGGCCATGTACCACTTTTTGTCGGGCTACACGGCCAAGGTGGCGGGTACGGAGCGTGGCATCAAGGAGCCCCAGCCCAATTTCAGCGCCTGCTTCGGAGCGCCCTTCATGGCCCTGGACCCGGTGGTTTACGCCCGGCTCCTGGGGGACAAAATCGCCCGGCATCAATCCCCGGTCTGGCTCATCAACACGGGCTGGACCGGCGGTCCTCACGGAGAGGGGCGTCGCATGGACCTGGGACACACCCGGGCCATGGTGCGGGCGGCTCTCACCGGCACCCTGGACAACGTGGCCATGACCCCCGACCCGGTGTTCGGCGTGATGGTCCCCCAGGCGGTGCCGGACGTGCCGCCCGAGGTCCTCGACCCCCGCACCACCTGGAAAGACCAGGCGGCGTATGACGCCCAGGCCGGCAAGCTGGCGGGGATGTTCAGAAAGAATTTCGAGCAGTTCAAGGGCACCGTCACGCCGGAGATCAGCCAGGCCGGCCCCGGAGAGCCCTGAGCAGCGTGCATGGCTCGAGGGGTTTTTTCCCTTTGCCCAACGGAGGATAGCCCATGGCGGAATTGTTCAACCTGGACGAATTGAAGCATTTGATCGAGCCCCGGACGGGGCCGTGCGTCTCCCTGTACCTTCCCACCCACCGCGTGCCCTCGGAGGTCCAGCAGGACCGCATACGCCTGAAGAACCTGCTCAAGCAGGCGGAGGAGTCGCTCCTGGCTTTGGGCCTGCGCGGTCGGGAGGTCAGGGATTTTCTCGACCCGGCGGAGCGACTCCTGCCGGAGACGCCCTTCTGGAAAGGTCAGAAGGATGGTTTGGCCCTTTTTCTGGCCCGGGACTCTTTCCATTCGTACATCCTGCCCATGGAAGTCCCCGAGGTGGCCGTGGTGAGCGACCGCTTTCATTTGAAGCCCCTGCTCTCGCTCCTGACCGAAGGCGAGTTCTACATCCTGGCCCTTAGCCAGAACGCGGTGAGGCTCATCCAGGCCACCCGGTTCGGCGCCAGCGAGGTTCATCTGGAAGACCTTCCCCTGAGTTTGGCGGATGCGCTCAAGTACGACGAGCCGGAAAAACAGCTTCAGTTCCACACGGGTGCGCAACGGTTCTCAGGGGAGCGCGCCGCCATGTTCCACGGCCACGGGACGGGCAAGGACGACACCCGGAGCAACCTGCTGCGCTTCTGCCAGGAGGTGAACCGGGCGCTTCAGCCGTTTCTCCGCAATGAGCGGGCTCCTCTCGTCCTGGCGGGAGTGGATTCCCTCCTGCCCATCTACCGGGAGGCGACCTCATACCCCCATCTTCTCCCGGATGGCGTGACAGGGAATCCCGAGGGATTGAGCCCGGAGGAGCTGGGGCGGGCGGCGTGGCAGCTGGTGGAGCCTCACTTCCTCAGAGCGTTTGACGAAGCGGCGGACAAGTATCGAAAAATGGTTGGAACAGGCCTGGCGTCCCATGAAGTAGGGGAAATCGTGCCAGCGGCTCTGCACGGCCGGGTCGAGAGCCTCATCGTGGCCGTGGGCCTGCAGGTGTGGGGCAGCCACGACCCGGATACGGATAGGCTGACTGTTCTTGCGGAGCGCGCACCGGGCGCCTGGGATCTCCTGGATTATGCCGCCATTCACACGCTCATGCAGGGAGGCGCGGTGTTCTCGGTGGCTCCCGACGCGGTGCCCGACGGTCCACCCGCCGCCGCCGTGTATCGTTATTGAAAACACTTTGCCCCGGCGGGTTGAGGACCGGGAAGCAAAGGATCAAACACCCTTCCATGAACCCTGAGAATCGCGATGACATGCGATTGTGGCGCTTCGTTGCCCTGTCTGAATACGAAAGGCCGCCCGAGCCAGCCGGCGAGAAGGTGCGCCGTGGAGTTCGGGGATTTTGGGATCGGCTTTTCGGAAAGGATGGGCCGAGAGGCAGGGGAGAGAGCTGTCTCGAAAGTGGAACGGGGGATCTGCCGGGCTCGGCCGCCACGGCCCCGGACTGGCGGGAGGCGGTGCCGGCGCTGCAGGACGTTCTGAAGGAGTGGTGCGAGTCCGGCGAGGAAAGGGATCCCCTGAGGGTCGTTCTCAATGCGCCCCACGGCGGGACTCGCCGGGTCGTCTCTCTCTGGGCAGGTCAGGGGAACTGGCGGGTGATCGAGCCGCCCGAAGCGAGGCAGCTCCTGGCGGGAGGGCGGGACCGGCTCCGGGAGCTCGATCTTCGCGACGAGACCCCCTGGCTCATCCCCGGTTTGGAGAAATGGTACCTGCGTCACCACGACGCGCTGGACCCGGTGCGCGAGCTGTTGGACATTCTGGCTTCACGGCGCCGGCCCACCCTGATCTGCTGCGACAGCTGGGCCTGGGCTTACCTGTGCGGGACCGTGCAGGCGGACCTCGTCTTGCCCCAGCCCCTGATCATGGCCGCTTTCGACCGGGAGCGCCTGGGTTGGTGGCTCAGGAGCCTCTGCGGCCTTGAAGGGGGCTGCTCTGCCCTGTTCCGGCAGACGAACAGCGAGAAGTTCATTTTGCCTCCGGCGGAGCTCCCGGGAGAAAGAGAGGAGCTGGAAATCTCGGACTTTCTGGGTCGCCTTGCGGCCTTCAGCCGGGGCAATCCCGGCGTGGCCTGGGCTCTGTGGCACAAAAGCCTGGGTGGTGCCGGAGCCGAGGACCATGTGGGTGCGGCTGGCACGCGGGTACGCACCATCTGGATGAGACCCTGGCGGGATCTCGATATGCCCGCCGTCCCGCAGCGCAACCGAAGCCGACTTGCCATGGTTCTGCATACGCTGCTCCTGCACAATGGAGTGGCGACGGGGATCCTGCCCGAGCTTCTGCCCAACCTGGCTCGCGTGGTTCGGCAGGATCTCCACGATCTTCGTGCAGCGGGCCTTGTCGACCGGGAGCATGACCTTTGGCGGGTAACCGCCATTGCCTACCCCGTGGTCCGCGCAACCCTCGAGGGCGAGGATTTCCTGGTGGATGGATTGTAGGGGGACGCCATGGAAGAGCAGACGACGGTTGTGCGGGTTTTCAGGGATTTCCATCAGATCAGCTACGGGCGGGTCATCCTCATCGTCGTTGGGGCCTGGCTGCTCATCCACCTGGAAACGCGTCTGGGGCAATGGCTGAGCCGGCGCCTGGGTGGGAAGTTCCGGATGATGATCCTGCCCTCGGTGCCCGTTTTGCGCCTCCTCATCCTGATCGTTGCACTGGTCCTCCTGGTGCCACTGGTCATCGAGCCGACCCGGGAGAATTTCGTGGCCATTATGGGGGCTTCGGCCCTCGCCCTGGCTTTTGCGGTCAAGGACTATGTGGGCAGCCTCATCGGCGGCATGGCGGCGATCTACGAGCGGCCGTACCGCCCTGGGGACTGGGTGCGGATCGGCGACGCCTACGGCGAGGTGCAATCCGTGGGTTTGAGGGCCATGCGCCTGGTCACGCCGGACGACACGGTGGTGATCATCCCGCACCTCAATTACTGGACGACCAGGATCTACAACGCCAACGACGGCAAGCGCGACCTGCAGTGCGTCGCCCATTTTTACCTGGACCCCCATCACGACGGCGTCAGGGTTCGGCAAAAGCTGCATGACGTGGCCCTGACGAGTCCTTATCTCAACCTGGCCCGTCCTGTCGTGGTGGTGGCGGAGGAAGAGGAGTGGGGCACCCATTATCGCATCCGGGCTTATCCCATCGACAGCCGGGACCAGTTCCAGTTCGTCAGTGACCTGACGGTGCGGGGGAAGGCGGCGCTGCTGGCCATGGGAGTTACCCTTGGATGGCGATCAACCATTGTCGACAAGGCGCCCCCTGGATGGGAAGGCTGAGAGATGTAACATCAGCTCCACAGAATTGGATGACCATTTCGTCACTCGTCATGCCGGCGAGATTTCTGAGCCGGCATCCAGTTTCTTCCTGTGGATTCCGGTAAAAGACCGCTGAAATGACGGTGTTGCGCCATGTTCGGAGTCAAGTTCCCGGCCGTTCGCGGTATACAGGCCGCTTCCGGCATTCGCATGGGACAGGAGAGAAGGGTTATGGATTGGTACCGACGGGACATGGAGGCGGCGCTTTCCGAGCTGGGCGCGTCGGAGCACGGGCTGACGGAAGACGAGGCCCGGGAGCGTTTGAGCCAGGCAGGTCCCAACCGGCTGGCCGAGGGGGAAAGGATCGGTCTGCTGAAGATCGTCTTGAACCAGTTCAGAAGCCCCTTGATCTATATTCTCCTCATTGCCGCGGTGGTGACCTTTTTCCTGGAGGAATACAAGGACACCGGGGTCATCGCCGCCGTGCTGGTTCTCAACGCCGTCATCGGCTTCATCCAGGAGCTCAAGGCTGAAAAACAGGTTCAGGCCCTGAAGAAGATGGTGGTGGCGAGAGCCCGGGTCCTCAGGGACGGAAAGGAAGTCGAGATCAACGGGGAAACGGTGGTCCCCGGAGACATCGTGCTCCTGGCCTCCGGCGGCCGGGTGCCGGCGGATGTTCGCCTGTTCAGGACCATCGAGCTCAAGGCCGATGAATCCATGCTCACCGGTGAATCCATGCCGGCGGAAAAAACGAGCGAGGTCATTTCCGAGGAAAACCTCACACCGGGCGATCAGCTCAACATGGCCTTCATGGGCACGGTGGTGGTCAACGGCCGGGGCAGGGGGGTCGTGGTCGCCACCGGCTCCCGGACGGTCCTGGGCCACATCGCCAAGGATGTCCAGGAAGTCCGGGTGGCGCGCTCGCCGCTGCAGGAAAGGATCGACCGCTTCGCCCATGCCATCGGCATCATCGTCCTGGTGGCGGCGACGCTCCTCTTCCTGGTCGGCATCCTGGTGGGCGTGAATGCCACCGACATGTTCATGACGGCGGTGGCGGCCACGGTGGCCACCATCCCCGAGGGGCTCCCCATCGTGGTGACCATCGCCCTGGCCATCGGAGTGGCACGCATGGCCCAGCGCAACGCCATCATCCGAAAACTGCCCGCGGTCGAAACCCTGGGCAGCACGACGGTGATCTGCTCCGACAAGACCGGCACCCTCACCAGGAATGAAATGACGGTGAAGCGGGTCTTCGATGGGGAGAAGATCTACGAAGTGACGGGCACCGGCTACGACCCCAGTGGGGAGATCCAGGCGGAAGGCGAGGCCGTCGACGTGGCCGGTGAGGAAAAGCTCGCGATGATCTTCAGAATCGGCCTGCTCTGCAACGAGACCCACGTCTACGAGGAGGAAGGGGAATATCATGTGGACGGGGACCCCACCGAAGGGGCCCTCATCGTCTCCGCCATGAAGGCCGGATTCAACCGCGAGGATGAAAGGGATGCGTCCCCGCAGCTCGCCATCATCCCCTTTGAATCGGACCGGGGATACATGGCCACCCTGCACCGGAGTGGAGACCGCAACATGGTCTTCGTCAAGGGGGCGCCCGAGAAGCTCATGGAGCTCTGCTCCGAGTGCCGGGCGGACTCATGGAGGGAAGTCACGCGGGTGGCCGAGGAATTCGCCCGCGACGGACTCCGGGTGCTGGGCATGGCTTACAGGGAGATTCCCGTCGACCAGGCGGAGATCAAGGTGGCCGACCTGCAATCCGGGCTTCAGTTTGCCGGGCTGCAGGGGATGATCGACCCGCCCCGGCCGGAGGCCATCGAGGCCGTGGCGGACTGCCGGGAGGCCGGCATCCGCGTGGTGATGATCACCGGAGATCACGCCGTCACGGCCCTGGCCATTGCCAGGAAACTGGGCATCGCCCCCGAGGAGGAGGTGGTGGAGGACCTTGCGTCCAGGCCGGCGGACTCCCTGAACGACGACGATCTCCTGTCCCTGTTCCAGGAGGTGGTGGGTGCCCTGGCGGTGCGCTCGGAGCTGGTCCGGCGCGAGCCCGAAACCGTCACCGGCAGGCATGTGCAGGCCATGAACAATCCGGAATTCATGGGACTGCTCAAGGGGGTCCTGGCCGCACTCGTCAAGAGGGCCGGGCCCGAGGGGACGGTGCGGAGCGTCCTTTCAGGCAGGGAAATCGAGACCATGAGCGACGCCGATCTCTACCAGCTGGTGCAGAGGGTATCGGTGTACGCCCGTGTCTCTCCGCAGCACAAGCTGCGCATCACCCAGCAGCTGATCAAGCGCGGCGAGATCGTGGCCATGACGGGAGACGGCGTCAACGACGCTCCCGCCCTCAAGGCCGCCCACATCGGGGTGGCCATGGGCAAGACCGGCACCGATGTCGCCAAGGAAGCCTCGGACATGGTCATCGCCGACGACAATTTCGCCAGCATCTACCGGGCCGTGGAGCTGGGGAGGGTCGTCTTCGACAATATCCGCAAGGTCACCTTCTTCCTCATCCCCACCGGGATTGCCGCCATCATCACGATCCTCGCCACCGTGATGCTCGGATTGCCGCTTCCCTACCTGCCGGCCCAGCTTCTCTGGATCAACATCGTCACCAACGGCCTCCAGGACATGGCCCTGGCCTTCGAGCCGGGAGAAAAAGACGTCCTCAAGCGACCACCACGTCCCCCTCGATCCGGCATCTTCAACCGCCTCATGGTGGAGCGCACCATCATCGTGGCCCTGCTCATCTCGGCGGGGGTCATCTACGAATTCATCCACGACCTGAACCAGGGAGCATCCCTCGAGAAGGCCCGGACCATGGCCGTGACCGTCATGGTCTTCTTCCAGTTCTTCCAGGCTTTCAACAGCCGCTCAGAGCTGCAGTCGCTTTTCAGGATGAATCCCCTCGGCAACCCGTTCCTCTTCTTCGGCACCCTCGCCGCCTTCGGCGCCCACCTGGCGGCCATTTATCTCCCGGCCCTGCAGTGGGTCTTCGGCATGGTGCCCATCACGCCCGAGGAATGGCTGAGGATCGCCCTGCTCTCCTTCACCGTCGTCGTGGTGGTGGAAATCGACAAGCTGGTCCGCAGAATCATCGCCGCGCAGAGGTGATGCCTTGAATTGGTGTGGGGGCGACTCCCTCCATACAGCGCCACATAAACAAGTGACCAGTTCTCAAGGCATCATTCCCGCGTGCTCCTGGCGGGAATCCAGAGGTTTTCACAGCCCTGGTTCAACAACACTGCGGGCGGATGTGCTCCGTCATGGGCACCGGCATGTGGGTCCCCGTGACCACCGGCCGGCCCCAGAGGCTCGCCTTGTGGATCAGGTCTTTCAAAGTCCCTTTTTCTCCAGCCACCAGAACAGCAGCAGAGCGCCGGCGATAAACAGGGGAATGATGACCCAATGGCTGATCCCCAGGGCCTGGGGCAAGGTGATGCGGCCCAGATTGCCCCAAGTGTACACGGTTGTTTCAAGAGCCGGAAAGGCCTCCGCGAAAAGGCCGGCCCCGACGATCATGCCCAGAATGCCCCACAGGGCGTCCCATCGCCCTTCGCCGAGGGCGCCCATGGACGTGCCCGGGCAATATCCCAAAAGGCCCCAGCCAAGACCGAAAATCAGGGCGCCGAGAATAACGGGACCCAGGATGGTGGCCTTGATGGAAAGACTGGCCAGACCCAGGTCATTGAGCAGATAGATTCCCACCATGCCGACGATGACACTGGAAAGCATGAACTTGACGATGGTCATGTCCTTCAGGCGCAAGGCACCAAGCTGCTTGTCGTAGCGCAGCACGCGCCCCTTTTGCAGCAGGAAGCCGAACAGCAGGCCGGTCACCAGTCCATAGACAAGCTGTTTCATCGGTCACCTCCCCCGTACACCAGTCGGGCAACGATGATTCCGCCAAGAAAGAAGAAAACCAGGGCGATGAAGCCACTGACAGCCAGTTGGAGCGAACCGCTCAACCCGTGTCCACTGGGTCACCCATCGGCCAGCCGGGCCCCGAACATGGCGACGATGCCGCCGATAAAGGCGGTAGCCGCGCGCAGGGAGACACTCCGCCTGCCGAAGCGGGCGGCCCACATGTCGGGCACGGCCTGCACTTTGAACGAGCCCGATGTGACCGCCGCGATCATGGCCCCCAGAAATATCCCCACCATGAACATCCATTGCCAGTCGATGCGGGGGGCGACCTTGATGAAATAGTCCATCCGCGCTACGCGCTCCGGCCCGAAAAACTGCTCGATCATGCCGGCGGTGCGCACGAAGGAGGTGGACGCCCCGAAATACTGCCCGGCGAACCAGACCGAAAGAACCCCCACCAGTCCGCTGAGGGCCCCTGCCAGATAGGGGCTCCAGCCGCCATTGTCCTGTTTCATGCTCTCCTCCTTTTGTCATCCGTCCAGAACCAATCACGACTCAAGTTCACAACCTTGCTTCGACCAATCCTGTTTGTTCATGTTGACCAGGTCCTTGCCGGTCCTTTGCAGCCCATGGCCGCCATCGGGTCATGCGACCAGGGGTTTGAGCATGTAGATGATGTCGCTTTCGCGGGAAGGATAGGGCGTCATGACGCACTGGTGGACCAGTTTGTCCACCGGGATATGGTTGCGCATGGCCAGGGTGAACATGCTGATCAGGCCCGTGGCGTTGTCTGACAGAATGTGAGCCCCCAGCACGGTCCCGTCGTTAGCCGCCAGGATTTTGTAGGCGGCCGATTTCAGGCCCACCCGCCGATAGGTCGGCCAGCTCAGCTCCCTGCCGAAGCTCTTTTCATAGGCCACCCCGTCTCCTGCGAGCGCCTGCTCCGTCGCTCCCACCATCCCGTACTGGGGGTAGGTGAAGAGAACGGAGGGCACGGCCGAGTAATCCATGGTGGCATGGGTGTCACGGTTACCCTGTCGGCTGAGGATGTTTGCGGCTGCAACCTGTGCTTCGGCATCGGCTACCCGGGCCAGCTGCACCGTGGCGGCGCAGTCGCCGACGGCGTAGACGTCCGCGCTGGTGGTCCGCATGGTCTCGTTGACGATGATGCCGCGCCGTTCATACTGAATGCCGGCTTTCTCCAGGTCCAGCTCCTCGATATCCGGTGCCCGGCCGGCGCCATGGACTACCAGGTCGCATTCAAAGCGGCTTCCCGCCTCGGTCCTGACGATGAAGGTCCCGTCGTGCTTCTCGATGGCGGTGATGGCCACCCGACTTTGAATGTCGATCCCCTCCGCCGCCGAAGCCTCGGTCAGCAGCGCGACCATCTCCTCATCAAAAGGCCCCAGCGGACGGGAGCCGGCCTCCAGGATGGTGCAGCGGGTGTCCGCCGGTCCCAGCCGAACGGCAAAGTGGGCCAGTTCAAAGGAGATGAACCCCCCGCCGATGAAGACGATCCGGCGCGGCAGCCGGTCCAGCTCCAGGAATTCCGTACTGGTGATCATCCATTGGGCCCCCTCCAACGGCAATGCCATGGGAATGGCGCCGGTGGCGATGACGATGAAACGCGCCGACAGCCGCCGGTGGTCGACGGCGATGGTGCCGTGGTCCGTGAATCGGGCGCGCCCCATGATGAAGTCGATGCCGGCCTGCTCCAGGCCGCTGACCGTGTTGGCCGGCACCTGGGCCGTAAACCGGTTTTTGGCCTCCCGCAGGTCGAGCCAGTCGGCGGATGCGGGTGTGGTGATGCCGATGCCGGAGAGGTGACGGGAACGGGCGACGGTTTCAGCGGCTTCGTAAAACCATTTTTTGGCCTGGCACCCGCTGAGGGCACAGGTCCCGCCCGGCCGGTCACTGTGCTCCACCATTCCAACCCTGAGACCGTTGCGGTTCAATTCGTGGGCGGCGGTTTGTCCGGCGGTGCCGGAACCGATCACCAGTGCGTCATATTGGCTGAACATACTTGCCTCCAGATTGCCGGTTCAAGACCGGTTGATGGGGTTCAGGCTCACCCCCGCGGGTCCGGTGGATGCTCTTGCTCGCAGGTCAAGAGTCAGCGTTTCGCCGGGCGCCAGGGGATGGATCGTGCCCCGGAGCGAGACCTTCGTGGTCTCGAGCTCGCACTGGTCGCAGGTCACGGTCAGGGATTCCGAGGAGACGGCGATTCCGAGCCACCTGCCCCGGTACTTGATTCTCATGCGCAGCTCCGGCAAGTCCTCGGGGATGCGGGGGTTGAGAAAGAGAATGTCGTCATGAAACTCCAGCCCCGTGTAGCAGCGCTGCAGAATGTCCACCGTTCCGGCCATGGCTCCGAGATGAATGCCTTCATGGGTGGTGCCGCCCTGGATGTCGGAAATGTCGCTCTCCAGGCCCTTGCAGAACAGCTCCAGCGAGTGTGGGCGGTCTGCTCGGGACAGCACCCAGGAGTGCACGATGTTGCTCAGGGTGGAGCCGTTGGAGCTGCGCTTCACGTAGTAGTCGATGTGGGCGGGGATGCTTTTGGGGTCGAAGTCGTAGCCCATCAGCCCGAACAGCTCCTGAATCTTCTCGGCCGAGAAAAGGTAGAAGAGCATGAGCACATCGGCCTGCTTGGAGACCTTGTACCGGTTGGGAGTGTCCCCCTCGGCTTCGAGGATCCGGTCCAGCCGTTGGATATCGCCATATTTCCCGCGGTACCCTTCCCAGTCAAACTCCAGGAGCTGCTCGTATCCCTCGAACTGGCTGATGATTCCACCTTCGTGGAACACCACGCGCATCCTGGCGACGATCTCCTCCCAGCGGGAGAGCTCCTCCCGCCCCAGGCTCAAGGTTTCGAGCAGGTCCTTCCTTCTGCCGGGGGTCAGCGCTTCGATGGCTTTCAGCGCCGTCCGCAGCACGTAAACCGTCATCACGTTGGTGTAGGCATTGTTGTTCAGCCCGGGAGCTTCCGAATCCGGATAGGCGTCGTGATATTCATCGGGCCCCATGACCCCGAGGACCTCGTAGCGGTCCAGGGCCCCATTGAAGCTCGTGAGCGCGGCCAGAAAACGGGCGATTTCCAGGATCATCTCCGCACCGCAGGTGGACAGAAACGCCCGGTCACCGGTGGCCTTGTAATATTGCCACACATTGTACGCAATGGCGGCATTGACGTGCCGCTGCAAGTGCGTGTGGTCCGGCAGCCACCGGCCCGATTTCGGGTTCAGGTGCAGATGCTGGGTTTCCTCTCGCCCGTTGCTGCCGCTCTGCCAGGGATAAAGGGCGCCGCCGAACCCTTCCGCCCGTGCCGCGAGGCGAGCCTGGCCGAGCCGCCTGTACCGGTACAGAAGCAAAGCCCGGGTGAGATTCGGGATCCTCAGGTTGAGATAAGGGAAGATGAAAAGCTCATCCCAGAAGATGTGCCCCCGGTAGGCCTCGCCGTGCCAGCCCCGCGCGGGCACGCCGACGTCCATGTCGATGGAGTTTCGCGAGATCGTCTGAAGCAGGTGGAAGATGTGCAGCCTCAGGATCATCTGAGTGCGGTCGCTGTCTTCAATCCGGATGTCGCATCGTTGCCAGAGGTGGTCCCACTGCAGCACGTGGCTTTGAAGGAGCTCGTCAAACCCGCCCGCATGCCCCACGGCCTCCACCGCGTCCAGGGTGGGCTCGGAGATGGCGAAATCCCTCGAGGTGAAAAAGGACACGATCCTTTCGATCCTTACGGCCTGCTTCTCTACGACCTCCACCCAGAATTCCTGCCCGATGTATCCGGGATGCTCGACGAGCTCGCGCCGGGCTTCAACCTGATACTCTCCGGAATAGACGCGGGTCCTGGCCGCTTCGGCCACCCGCAGCCGGGACTGGCTGGTTTCCACGAGCAGGCAGATGGTTTCCTCGTCGACGGCTTCGCTCGACACGGGGGAGAGGTGCCTGCTGTTGAGCTGCCCATAACGCTTCACCCCGGCATTGATCACCGTTCCGTCGAGGGCGGAGTGGACCCGGAGCCGCCCGCTCCAGTTCTCCGGGACGATGGTGGTCTCCAGCCCGGCCAGGTGCATGTGCTCCATGTGGATGAAACGGTTTTGAATGAGCGTGGTTTCCCGGCCGTTTTTGTCTCTGAACCGGACCGTTCTGGAAAGGACACCCCGCTTCAGGTCCAGCTCCTGGCGACAGGCGAGGACATCGACGGACAGTGGATCGAGCCAGTCGCCCTCCTCGGGCCGGAACCGGGTCACCAGCCAGTTGGGCATATTGACCAGGTCTTCGTTCTCGATGATACGACCGGCGATCTCCGTATTCAGCCGGTTGTAGCCTCCGGCAAGGTAGGTGCCCGGGTAATGAACGTCCCCGGCCCTGGCCTCCGGCGCGGCGCCGCGGGTGGCGAAAAAACCGTTTCCCAGGGTGCAGAGCGCCTCGCGAAGGCTCTCCCTTTCGGGATCGAACCCTTCATAAACCAGTTTCCAGGAATTCATGAGGTCCTCCCGCAAAGTGGGATCAGTTGAAGGAGAAACCCGCGGACCTCGCCGGGATCCCTCAGGCTGTATGCGGCGGCGGTCTCGTAGGGGAGGTCCCGGACCACGATTCCGATTCCCCGTCCCTCGAGGGCCCGGAAGGCGTCCTCGTCGGTCACGTCATCTCCGATGTAGAACGGCAGCACATCCGGTCGGTCCAGCTTCAGGGCGCCCAGCAGGGAGAGGAGCGCTTTTCCCTTGTGCCAGTCCATCCGGGGCTGGAGCTCGAATATCTTCTTCCCGTAGGACTTGCGCAGCTCGGGGTGGCTTGCCGCAACCTCGTCCACAACCGCTTCGACCCGCTCCACCCCGGCGGGATCCACGCGCCGGTAGTGGATGGCGATGGCGAATTTCTTCCGTTCCACGATCAATCCCTCGATGGAGCCCAGGGAACGGAACAGGCTTTGCTCCGCCCTGTCGAGGGCGGGAAGAAACTCTTCACCCACCGTATGCTCGACCTGCAGGCCCTTGGGCCCCGTGATGTCGAAGCCGTGGCTTCCCGCGTAAACGATGGACCGGATGCCCACTTTATCCTGAACGTCCTCGAGGTCCCGTCCGCTGATGATCCCCACCGGGCAGTGGCTGGAAAGCTCCATCACCGCCTCGCGCATGTCCTCGGCCATCACCGCCTGGTCCGGAGTCTCGACGATGGGGGTGAGGGTGCCGTCATAGTCCAGAAATACCGCGATCCTTTTCCCCCCGGCCCGGCGGGAGAGGGCTTCGAGCTCGTCCAGGGCGGAGGGCAGGGGCTCGGCGGTTTCAGCATCACCCGCGACACACACCTCCGAGAGGTCCTCGACAACCCAATGAGCCCCGTTTTCCAGGAGGGCTTCCTTCCGGCCCGTTCGGGCGATCCCGATGACCCGTCCGAAGTTGCCCGCCCTGCCGGCCTGGACCCCCGATATGGCGTCCTCGATCACCACCGTCCGCTCGGGCTCGACCCGCAACTGCCGGGCCGCCTCGAGGAAGATATCGGGAGCCGGCTTGCCTGTTATTCCGAGGAGCTCCAGGTCCACGCCGTCCACCCGCACGTCGAAGAGGTCCGACAGATTCACGGAATCCAGAATCATGGCGCAGCTCCTGCTCGACGAAATGACGGCGGTTTTCAGGCCGTGCTTCTTGGCGCCGTGGATCAAGTCCACGGTCGAGGCATAAACCTTGGCCCCCTCTTCCTGGATCCGCTCCAGAAAATAGGCGTTCTTGCTCTTGCCCAGGCCGTGGAGGGTCTCCTCGCCCGGGGGGGCATCGGGCGTGCCTTCGGGCAGATGGATTCCCCGCGATTCCAAAAAGCTCCTCAGCCCGTCGAGGCGCGGTTTCCCATCCACATAAGCAAGGTAATCCGTCTCGATATCGAAGGGCCGGAATGAGACCCCTTCCCGGGCGGCGCGCCCTTCGAGAAAGCCGTCGAACATCCGCTTCCAGGCCGCCGCATGCACGGATGCCGTGTTGGTGACCACGCCATCCAGATCGAAAATGACCGCATCAAAATCGGTCGCTTGAATCGAACAGGCTGTTCTTCCATGAGCCATATCTTGCCTCCGTTTCTGCGAGTGCCGAAGTGACGGACGGTCGGCCCACCGCTACGGGGAGTTTCAAGTTTAAGGTTTCAAGTTTCAAGTCAAAAGCAGACCGTCGCTGGTCGTTTTCATGGGTTCGGGTGG
>JALOPI010000014.1 GCA_025453975.1 Syntrophobacteraceae bacterium | reverse complement strand
GCATCGCTCGATCACCAGCAACCCCTTGTAGCCCGCTGCAGCGTCTTCGAGGGTGATGCTGTCGTCGTTGGTCTGGAGCACCCACTTGCCATCGAACTTCGCCGCTTCCCGGATGGCCGCCCGGTCCAGACGGACGCACTGGTTCTTGTCGATGGTGAGGTAGCGCTTGGTGCGACCTGATGCCAGGAGCTCGATGGCCCATTTGGCTGTGGCCATGTGGTCGGGATGTTTGTCGAGCTCTTCTTCCAGTTCTTTGACAACCTGCTCGCGGTGCTTCCGCTGCCTTTCCGCTTCCCGGGGGTTGTAGCAGAGGATGTATCGGCGTCGTCGCTCGCCATCACCAACAACGACTTCCTTGGCATGCAGGTCCACGTGGTTTCGACCGTGGAATACGGGTCAGGGCCTCCCTTTTTCCCCTGCGTGGATGTTTATTCGCGACAAAGCTCTTGACATAGCAATGAAAGACCATAGACTTAGTTTACCGAACTAAGTCTTATTGAGGTGACCCTATGCGGACATACAACATTCACGATGCCAAAACCCATTTATCCCGGCTGGTGGAGCAAGCCGCCAACGGTGAGCCGTTCGTCATCGCCAAGGCCGGGAAGCCAATGGTCAAGGTTATTCCGCTCGATGCTCGGGAACCTTCCCGGATCAAACGGTTCGGCTTCATGGCTGGGCAGATTAAGGTGCCGGCTGACTTCGACCGGATGGGCGAAGCCGAAATCATGAAGATGTTTGAAGGGGACGCATGAAGCTGCTGCTGGACACTCACTTGTTGCTATGGGCGGCACAAGGCGTTGAACATCTGCCGGTGGATGCACAGACGGTGATGAGCGAGCCTGAAAACGAATTATTCTTCAGCGTTGCTAGCTTGTGGGAAATCGTAATCAAATGTGGCTTGGGCCGCGAAGATTTCGAGGTCGATCCGCGAGTATTTCGACGCGGCCTGTTGGACAACGGCTATCTTGAGCTGCCGATTCTCAGTGAGCATGCGGTGGCTGTCATGACCCTGCCGCCAATCCATAAAGATCCCTTCGACCGCCTGCTCGTCGCACAGGCCGTTGTCGAGGGCATAACGCTATTGACTGCCGATGTACAGGTTGCCAAATATGCCGGTCCGGTGCAACGCGTCTAGCAACGGCAGGGCAGGGGCATTTTCAGTATTGAAGGCCAACCCGACCCCTCCCACGTGACCACAAGTCATAGAACACGTCGTGGACTGACTCCATGCAAGCCCCCGGAGAAGTATGGAGGCAGCCTTATCGTTGACGACCCTCTTATTTTGAGATACATATTCTGTGATTGCGATACGAGGAGGGCCGTCACCATGCCAGTCAGTCTGCGCGTGCCACCGGAGAAGGTAGAGTTGATCAGAAAAGCGGCTGCTGAAGCTGGTATGTCTAATACCGCCTATATTCTCCAAGCCATTGACGAGAAGCTCGGCATCGTGAAAAGCCGCGAGGAGACCATCAGAGCGATTGCGGGCTGGTTGTCCCACGAGGAAGCCGAAGAATTGAGGCAAGCCACCCGTGTTTTCGAGGAAACCCATGAGGGGGATTGGGCTTGAAGCTCGTCCTGGACACATGCATCTACAGCGACTTCGCTGAGGGATTGCCGGACGTGGTTGATCTACTGGCAGCCTCGGGTGAGCATCTGTTTATGCCATCCGTTGTCTTGGGCGAGCTCAGTTACGGGTTCATGAAAGGGTCTCGGCGGGACTTCAACGAAAGAAAGCTTCTCCAGATCATCGATGAGCTCAAGATGGAAATTGTCACCGTTGATCAGCACGTCGCACGGAAATACGGGATCGTATACAACTCCCTCGTGAAGAAAGGGAAAAGGATCCCAATCAATGACGTCTGGATTGCCGCATGCTGCATGGAAACCGGGGGGACTTTGCTGACCAGGGACAAACACTTCGAATGCGTCGACCAGATCGAAGCTATCATCATGAAATCGCCACCATCCAGCCCTTTGTGAACTGGTCTTATGCATTCTCATGGAGTGTCCTGGACAGGATTTGAGCTGACGAAAGGTGAGCGCTCCGCAGTGTTTATTCGCCAACTTGCATCTCGCTCCATGGCCTGGACCATCGAATATCTTATTGCCTGGCGAACTGTGCCAAGGCCAGTTCCTGCCCGAGGATTCCTGCCCCATGCAGGCCATGGTCGCCTGCATGAACTGGGTGGCCGAGGACATCAAGGATCCCGGGATGGTGGGACCCGATGGCTGGAAGAACGTACCCGGACATGACCTTCCCCTGGTGAGTCCCGGAGCCCTGGACCTTTCGAGTGGGGTCGGAATTCATCCCGGCCCTTTGTACGGGGCATCGATCTGGATGGAAGGGCGGCCATGATACCCGCCCGGATCATGGCCCTTCAGGCGTTTGTGGTTCTTCCCGGGGAGCCCCATGAAAGTATCCGCGGGGATTCCTTTCGCTGGCGGTGGGAATGGGGAGCCTTCCCGCCCCGCATCGCCAGGGGTGGCGGTGAGCGGGGCAGGTCTTGTGACGAGATCAGAAATCCGTCAGGTCGTCTCCATCCAGGGGAATGACCTGGGATGGGGCTCTGCCGTTGGACTGGAAATGGCCCGTTCCCGGGGACGCAGGAGCCTGGGCTGTCTTCCGCGGCGTGGGGAGAGCCTGTGGGAGGGTGGCCTTTCGGACCGGGGTGAGTGCTCCCACGGGCGCCTGGTGCGAGACGAAGGCCTGGATGCCGGCACCCTGGCCGCTGGCACGGGCCCCGTGGCTCCCATTCACCACCGCGACGAGCTCCAGCACGAATCCCTTCATCTGCTCGGCCTGGGCGTTCATCTCCTCCGCCGCCGCCGCTGCTTCCTCCGCACCGGATGCGTTCTGCTGAACCACCTTGTCCATCTCCGACACCGCCCCGTTGATCTGCAGGATTCCCTGGGCCTGCTCCTGGGAAGCCGCTGATATCTCCCCCACCAGATCCTCGACCTTCCGGGCACCCGAAGCCACCCTGGCAAAGGCCTCGTTGGTCCTGGAAACCAGGTCCGAACCGTTCTTGATCCGCTTGACCGTTCCCTCGATGAGGTCCGCCGTGGTCTTGGCGGCCTCCGCCGCCCTCATGGCGAGGCTGCGCACCTCATCGGCCACCACGGCGAATCCCGCTCCCGCCTCCCCGGCCCGCGCCGCCTCCACGGCCGCGTTCAAAGCCAGAAGGTTGGTCTGAAAGGCGATCTCGTCGATGGTCTTGATGATCTTGGCCGTCTCCTCGCTGGCGTCGGAGATATCCTTCATGGAGCCATTGAGCTCCTCCATGGACTGGCTCGCCTCCTCGATCACCCGGCTCGTCTCACCCATGAGCCGGTTGGCGTGGCTGGCGTTCTCGGCGTTCTGCCGGGTCATGGACGACATCTCCTCCATGGAAGAGGACGTCTCCTCGATACCGGCCGCCTGTTCCGAGGATCCCTCGGCCAGGCCCTGGGCCGACGAGGCCACCTGGGCCGACGCCGACGCCACTTGACTCGCGCCATCCGTGAGCCCCTCCACCACCCGGTTGATGGGGCGGGTGATGCTTCGCGTCAGGAAGATCGCCAGAAGAACGCCCCCGAGCACGGCGACGGCGCTGAGGACGATCATGAAAAGGCGAGCCTCCTGGTAGGCGAGCGTGCTTGCGTCGACGGTCTTCTGGGTCAGCTCCGCTTCGTACTTCTTGAATTCCGTGAGAACGCCTCTGAGCTTGATCTGGATGGGCTGGACTTCGTCCATGAGGACCTTGCCGGCCTCCAGGTTCTCGTTTTTGAGACCCAGAGCCAACGCCTTGTCCAACAGGGGAGTGAAGGCCTCGTAGGATTGACGAATGTCGGCCAGCATGGACTTGGCCTTCGCGTCGCTCACCATGGTGTCGAGCTTTCCGTGGGCCTCGTGGTACACCCTGCGGGCTTCGGCAATCCAGGTCTTCTGTTGTTCCATGAACTTCGGGTCCTCGCTGAAGGCGATGTTCCGTACCGATATGGCCATCTGATAGATCTGGTCGCTCATCTGGGTGGCCAATGCGTCCTGAACGGTGTCGTCCGTCACGATCTTCAAAAGGTACCCCTTCATCTCTCCCAGGCGGACGATGCCCATGACGGCGATGACGACCATCAGCAGGAGCACTGTACCAAAACCACCGAGCATTTTGCCGCCGAGCTTCATTCTGGAAAGCATCATTCGTTTTCTCCTCTTGGCTTCTAATTCTTCCGGCTCTCTTGAGCAGCTTGTTCTCAGGGCTCCCGACGATGTGCCGGGACCAGCTACTTGCATCCCCCGGGGGCAGGCGCCCGTGGACATCCATCCCGGCGCAACGGCGCACATGCGCCGCGGCCCCATGCTCCGTCGACATGATTTCCCTGGATTGAAGCAGGCCAGGCTGTCCCCATGACTCACCTTCGCCCCCGGCAAAGCGGCTGACAGAGCACCAGGTCATTGGCACAGTCCATGCCAGGAGGAAGTCCGGGAGAGACTTCGATAAAAATTAGTGAAGTCAATGGCTTGAGTGGATGTTGCCGCGTGGGTTTCAGGCGAGAGCCCAAGGAGCTGGCCGCTCAAGCATGCCAGTTTAGACCGGCATCTGCAAAAAAATCAGGAAAGCCCAATGGTTGGGAAGCACGCTCCCATTTTGAAGTAGGCTGCTTTGGATGTCGTCGGGTGGGGAACGCTGTATGCGTTGAGGATCAAAACCTCGGTTTCGCGAATCGCAGGGGCGAAAGACTCTTGGCCCCTGCATACCGTGGCCCGCGGAATTGGAGAGAGAGAAAGAACCCGCGAGAATGAGTTTTAAACCTTATCGAGTAGTTGTGGGGCCGAGTCCCAGGGGCTTGAGAATGTCGAGGCCGGCCAGCTCCTTCAACGCCAGGTCAATCTCCTCTTCCGTGGTCGGGCGTCCGACGGAGAATCGCAGGGTGCCCATGGCGAGATCCTGGGGGATGGCCATGGCTTGCAGCACGTGGGACACGGACACGTGGTCGCTGTGGCAGGCGGCTCCCGCCGAGGCGGCGACACCGGTCAGGGCGGACAGGATTTCGTTGGCCCTGATGCCGGGAAATCCCACGCTCGAGGTGTTGGGCAGCCTGAAGTCCATGCTGCCGTGGATGTGGACATCGCCGAAGAGCTTCAGAATGCCGGCTTCCAGCCGATCCCTCATCCGCCGCAGGTGGGCCTCATGGGCGGCCAGACTCTCCGAGACGATGGCACAGGCCTCGCCAAGCCCGACCGCCAGGATGACGTTTTCGGTTCCACCCCGCCAGCCCCGCTCCTGCCCGGCCCCGTGGATCAGCTTTTCCAGCCGGGCTCCCTCGCGGACGTAGAGAGCGCCAATGCCTTTAGGGGCGTAGAGCTTGTGGCCGGCCACCGTCAGCAGATCAACCTTCAGCTCATCGACCCGTACGGGGATCTTGCCGATGGACTGGGCCGCGTCGGTGTGGACCAGAATACCGTGTCGCCTCGCCCGGTCGGCGATCTCGTCCACGGGGTTGAGGGTTCCCACCTCGTTGTTGGCGTGCATGACGGTGACGAGCACCGTCTCCGGCGTGAGAGCCCTTTCCACGGCGGAGGCATGGACCCTTCCGGTCCCGTCCACCGGCACGGCGGTGGTCCGGAAGCCTTCCCGCTCCAATGCCGAGCAGACTTCCGTCACGGCGGGGTGCTCCACGGTGGAGGTGACGAGGTGGCGGCCATGATGCCGGCAGGCCCTGGCGGCCCCCAGGATGGCATGGTTGTTGGCTTCGGTTCCACCGCTGGTGAAGACGATCTCGTGGGGACGGGCTCCGAGGAGCCAAGCCACCTGCTCCCTGGCCCGCTCGACGGCTTTGCGGGGGGCAGCTCCGTAGGCATGGCTGCTGGACGGGTTCCCGAAGTGCTCGTGGATGAAGGGCAGCATGGCCTGGGCGACGCGCGGATCGATGGGGGTGGTGGCGTTGTAATCCAGATAAATGGGCTTCACGGCTTCACCTCTTCATGGGGTCACGTCAACCATTGGGCCTCGCCTAAGCCACCACTCGAAGGGTGGCGGCGCCGGATTCGACCACGCGTCCGACCTTTCGCGCCGAGGCCACCCCGCGCGTTTGGAGCTCCACCAGCAAATCCTCCCCCTGGTCCGGCGGTATGGCCAGCAGCAGGCCGCCCGAGGTCTGCGGATCGAAAAGCAGCTCCTCCTCCCGGGCCGACAACCGGGCGTCGACGGCCAGGGCCGAACGGACCATCTCCCGGTTGGCCTTGTTGCTGCCCGTGGTCTCGCCCCTCCGATACATATCGAGGGCGTTGGGGTAGAAGGGGAGGGCCGAGTAGCTCAGCTCAATACCCGCACCGCTTCCCCGGGCCATCTCCAGACCGTGGCCGAGGATCCCGAACCCCGTGACGTCGGTGCAGGCATGGATGTCGTATCTGAGGGCCACGGAAAGAGCCGTGCCGTTGAGGGCGGCAACCTCCGGCAGGATGCCCTCGAGCTCCGCCCAGGGAAGCTTCCTGGCGCGGCACGCATTGAAGAGCACTCCCGTTCCCAGGGGCTTGGTCAGGAGCAGATGATCGCCCGGCCGCGCACCGATGTTCTTGAGCACACGGTCCGGTGAAACGATACCCGTGACCGCCAGACCGTACTTGGGCTCCTCGTCTTCCACGGAATGCCCTCCGGCCAGGCAGGCCCCCGCCTCGGTCACCTTCTCGTAACCGCCCTGAAGAATGCCCCGCAGCAGCTCGGTTCCGAGCTTCCTGGCGGGGAACATGACCAGATTGAGGGCCGTCAGCGGCTTTCCGCCCATGGCATAGATGTCGGACAGGGAGTTGGCGGCGGCGATGCGGCCGAACCAGACGGGGTCGTCCACCGGAGGCGTGATGAAATCCACGGTGGAAATGACGGCCGAGTCCTTGCTGATCCTGTAAACCGCCGCGTCATCGCTCGACTCGAAGCCCACCAGGAGGTTGGGGTCCGAAGGTGGCGGGAAGCTGCCCAGCGTGTCCGACAGAACCGTCGGACCAATTTTTGCCGCTCACCCGCATGTCCTTGCCAGCTGAGTCAGGGTTTTCCGTCTCGCAAAGAGATTCATCGAATTTTCGTCTCGGTCTTCGCTCTAAACCGTCTTCACGGTCCAGATGCGGGGGTTCACGTTCTGGGCTGATGGCGGATTCCGGCAGCTGGATGCTCGACAGGGGATTCCACCGGCAAGGCTTGGTCTGCTCCAACAGTCGGCATCGGTCTCCAGTGGGTCGGCGCTCCGTCCCTTTACGGGGAGACCCGGGCGTGAGTCCCTCATCCCACCACGGGGGGCCCATTCGCCTTGGGACAGACATTCAGTCCGGCGTGCGCTACATGCGCTCGGCCGCGGACCGGAAGACTTCGGAGCGCATGCCATAGCGGCGAAGCAGCTGCTGAAATGCCTGACGCTCGAGGCCGCAGAGCCGCGCCGCATGAGTCACGTTTCCCCCGGTGCGCTTGAGAAGGTCTCCGAGGTAATCCTCGTGGAACTGCCTGAGGATCTCCTCCTTGGCTTCCCGATAGGGCAGCCGGTCCACGGCGCACCCCGCCAGCTTTCCGATCCCTCGGGCGGGCTCCGGGGAGAATCCCGCATGCTCGAGCTGAATCTCCTCGTCCGGGGCAAAGAGGATGGATCGGACCACCACGTTCTCGAGCTCCCGCACGTTGCCCTCCCACGGTGCGGTGATCAGGCGGGTCATGAGCTCCGCCGAAACGCGCTTGCGGGGGCGGTGGAGGGCGGCGCAATGCTTTTCGAGCAGGTGATCGACGAGCAGGGGGATGTCCTCGCGCCTTTCCCGAAGTGGAGGCATCATGATGGGAACGACGTTCAGCCGGTAGAAGAGGTCTTCCCGAAACTCCCCCGACTTGATCTTCTCCGCCAGGTTTCGGTTGGTGGACGCGATGACCCGGACGTCCACGCGAACGGACTTGGTGTCTCCGAGGGGCTTGATCTCCTTTTGCTGGAGGACGCGCAGCAGCTTGGTCTGGATCGTGGTGCTGATATCCCCGATCTCATCGAGGAAGATCGACCCTCCGTGCGCCTCCTGAAAAAGCCCGGGCTTGTTCTGGGTAGCGTGGGTGAAAGCCCCCTTCTTGTATCCGAAGAGCTCGCTCTCCAGGATATTCTCCGGTACCGTCGGGCAGTTGACCGCCACGAAGGCCCGGTCCCTCCGGTCGCTCATGGAATGGATGGCGCGGGCGGCCAGATCCTTCCCCGTCCCCGACTCTCCCGTGATGAGAACCGTGAGGTCCGTCTTGGCCACCATCTGAATGGCTTCGTAAACCCGCTGCATTCGGGCGCTTCGCCCCACGATGCTTTGGAAAACCTCACGGCACGACCCTTCCCGCTGCAGCCTGAGGTTTTCGCGCAGCAGACGGCTCCTCTCGAGGGCCTTGTTGAGGTTCAGCACCAGGGTCTCGTGGTCGAAGGGCTTGGTGATGAAATCGTAAGCCCCGAGCTTGATGGCCTGAACGGCCAGCTCGATGCAGCCGTGGGCCGTCATGATGACCACGGTGAGCCAAGGATGGAGCCCCTTGGCGGCTTCGAGAAGCTCCATGCCGTCCATCTGCGGCATTTTCATGTCGATGAGAGCCAGGTCGGGTGGCTGCTCTTTCAGGATCCGGAGGGCCGACTGTGCCGTGGAGGCCGTCACGACCCGGCAGCCCAGCTCTGGCTCCAGGCTGCGCTTCAGGAGGCTCAGCATGTCCTCTTCATCATCGACGACCAGGATCACCTCGCTCATCATGCCGATTCCCGCGGCTCCTCCCCCACCGGCAACACCACCGTGAACGTGGAGCCCCTCTCCGGCTCGCTCTCGACGGAGATCTCGCCGCCGTGGTCCTGAACGATGCCATAGCTCACGGACAGGCCCAGTCCGGTTCCTTCACCCGGCTCCTTGGTGGTGAAAAACGGGTCGAAAATACGCGGAAGATGCTCGGGGGGGATTCCACGGCCCGTGTCCCGCACCTCGAGCACCCCCTTGCCCGCCTGACGGTCGAACCTCGTCACCACCCCAACGGTCCCCTTGTTTTCAATAGCCTGTTTCGCGTTCATGATCAAATTCATGACGACCTGTTTGATCTTGGCTTCGTCCATGACCATGGCCGGCATGGTGTCGTCCAGGGTGATCTCGATCCCCACGCCGTCCAGCTCGAAGGGGTGTCGAACGACCCCCAGGATCTCCCGGATGCAGTGGTGGAGGTGGCCCGGGCCCTTTCGCGACGGCGTGCTCCGGGAAAAGCTCAGCAGGTCTCTCACGACGGTCTTGCAGGCCCTGGCGTGCTTTTCGATGATTCTCAGGTCCTCCAACCGCTCCGACCCTTCCTTCTCATCCCGGAGGAGCAGCTGGGTATAACCCAGGATCAGGCCCAGGGGGTTGTTGATCTCGTGGGCGATCCCAGAGGCGAGCTGCCCGATGGATGCCAATTTGTCGGCCTGCTGAAGCTGGCTTTCCATGCTCTTCAGTCCGGCGCGGTCCCTGTGGAGGGGAGCGGGAGCAAAAAGACGCCAAAGGGCCTCCGCGTCGTCGAGGAGGAGCTGGCCCGGCGCGGCCGCCACCTGCCCGGGCAGCTGCACATAGGTCCATGGACTGCCGAGGACCAGGCAGGCGAGCCGGCTCCACTGGCCAAGAGGGCCCATGCAGAAGGCGATGAGTGGCCGATCCAGCTCTCTGAGAGCCCAGGGAATGAGTCCGAGCACACGGAGGTTGTCCTCGGGGGAATGGGCGTGGGTCACGAGCTTCAAAGCCTGAGCGTCGCAAGCGGCCATCCGCTCGACCCAATGTCTCAGGGTGCCCTCGTCAGGCGTGGAAGAGAAGTCGTGGTGACTGACGAGAGCTGAAGCGCCCAGGGACCGGCAACGGTGGAGCGCGTCCGGCGGCGCGTCCCACTCCAGGTCCACCCACTCGGCTCCCGCTTCCACCGCCTTCTCGAGGATCTCGATGCGCTCGTCCTCGGCTCCTTCGAACCCCCCCCCTTCCCGGACGGGCCGGTGGGTGACGAGAACCGGCAGCCTCCCGGGCTCCCCCAGAAGCTTCAAGGCTTCCAAGGTCTCCCCCCTCGATCGGGCGGAGAGGAAAAGATCCAGCCTCCACTCCAGGAGAGCGATGCCGGGCTGACGCATGGCGGAATGGAGCCTTTCCAGAACGGTGTCCACGAAACAGCCGCAGAGGCGCGCATTCATGGATCCGGCACCTGGTCTTTCAAGAGGTTCAAAACAGCTCGATCCGACGGGTCCGCTCGATGCCATGCGGGAATCCTTCACTGCTTCGATCCGCTCAAGCGCGGATCCATTCCTTCTGGAGACGAAAGGGCTTGCTGGGATCGCTCCTGGGGTAGGAGCCGAGGATCTTCAGGAAGATGACATGCTCCCTGAAAGCGGCGAGACCGGACGCCAGCGCCCCTTGCCCGGCATGGCCATCGAGATCCGCGTAAAAGAGGTATTGACCGGGAAACACCCGATTGGGGCGGGACTCGAGACGCGTCATGTTCACCGACGCGGCCGCGAAGGCCTCGATGGCCCGGAACAGCGCCCCCGGCTGGTCCGATACGGCGAAAAGGATCGATGTCCTGTCGTTTCCCGTGGGTGAGCTGAGGGGCTCGCCCAGAGCCAGGAAGCGCGTCATGTTGCCACCGTGGTCCTCGATGCGCTCCCCCAGGATGCCGAGCCCGCAGTGATGGGCGGCGTACAGGTTGCAAATGGCGGCCCCCCGGACGTCCTTTCCCGCCAGCTCCACGGCCTGGGCCGTGGAAGCGCACTCGTAGGTCACCACATCCCTCAGGTTCTCGAGGATCCAGACCCGGCACTGCTCCATGGCCTGGGGGTGTGCGTAGAGGTTGCGGACCTCGCCGATGCTCCGGGCCCGACCGGCCAGGTGATGGGCCACCTCGAGATAGCACTCGGCCACCACCTTGACATCCCTTTCATAAAGCAGATCCATGGTCCGTCCCACGCCTCCCTGCAGCGAGTTCTCGATGGGGACAACGGCCGCGTCGGCCTTTTTCTTGAGCAGGGCGTCGAAGACTTCCTCCAGGGTGTTGAGGGGAAGATAACGGGCTGAATGTCCGAAGAAGGAAAGGGCCGCCAGGTAAGAATAGGTCCATTGGGGGCCGAGAAAGGCCACCTGGAGCACGTACTGGAGGAGCCGTGAGGCGGCGAAGATCTCCCGGTAGATGGCACGCAGGGACTCGGGCCGGACAGGTCCGGCATTGAGGCGGGTCAGACCCTCGATGATGAGCTCTTCGCGCCCCGGGTCGAAGAGGGACAGTCCCTTGGATGCCTTGATCCCGCCGACCCGCTGGGACAAGGTCATGCGACGGTTGAACAGGTGGAGCAGGCTCCGATCGATCTCATCGATCTCCGTCCGGATCTCCTGAAGCTCCTCGTCTTGCAGCATCACCTTCTCCCCTTGAGGGTCATCGCTCCCAGATGGTCTCCCGCACTTTCATGCCGAAGTGCCTGCCCTCCACCTCCAGGGCCACCAGGATGGAATCCCCCTCCGTGAGATCGACCACCGAGACCGCCTGACCGTCGGGCCTGGAAAGCCGAATGGTCTCGGCGTTCTGAACCAGGATGGAGCCGCTCTTGCCCTGGGCTCGAGCTTCGATGAGGAGCAGGGGACGTCTCTCGATCTTGACCCGTCCGAGGGTGCCCTCCAGAGTGGAGCCGTCGGAGCGAACGATGAGCACCCGATCGCCCGACTGGAGCTCACTGAGGTACCGCGTGCTCCCGCCGGGGGCTCTCAGGTAGGCATGCACGGGGCCGGCATTGACGCGAAAGGGACGGGGCGCCACATAAGGATTCGGAAGGGCTTCGGCCTGGACCAGAAATAGAAATCCGCTGGAATTGCCGACGAGCATGCCTTCGCCTTCGCTCATGAGAGTACAGGTGTCCAGGCAGACGCGGTCCCCGAGTCCCGAAAGGCCGATGCGCTCGATGACCGCCGTCGAGAGCTCCACGGACTCCGATGCTGCCTTCACCCGGTTGAGCATGGACTTGAGCAGCCCCGTTTCCCCGGTCTGGATCAGGACGCCCTGGGCACCTTCTTCCATGACGGTCATGGCCAGCTCCAGCTCCTCCGGCGACTGCACGGGAACAATGATCCTTCCCCCGCGGGCAATGAGGTTCTCCAGAGGTATGACCTCCCAGGGATGACGGGGGCCTGCCCTGGGATCCGGCGATTCCGCCGGCTCCCACGCTTCCGACTGGTGGGATGATTGGGGACTTTCATGGAGGGCTTGCGGGAGATCCATCAGAACGACGGGTCCGGAAGCAAGCCGGCGAGTCACCCGCTCTTCGTCCCGCGCACTTTGGACCCGTTCGAAGAAGACGTCCACCTGGGGACGCAGGTCACCGTCGGGGCTGACCGTCACGATGCGACCCAGGGCTTTGATCCGGTCATGGAATCCCGATGGAAGGACGATGGCATCGGCACCGTTCTCCATGGCCGTGGTGACCAGCTCCTTGGACCAGGCTTCCAGGTAGACCCAAGCTTCCTTCAACGCACATTCCTCAAAAGGCGGCGCCGGGGATGGAGCCACCAGGCCCCGACGCGGAGCGGCCGGCCGCTCTTGCCGAATATTCGGGCTCGATTCCAACAAAAAAGCCGCGGAGCAATTCCCGCGGCTGGTTGATCTGGTTGAGGCCGACTGCATCGAGGGCGGGTCACCCCATACCCGAAATGACAGCCGCCATGGGGAATGCTCCTTCAACTCCGCACACGGTGCTTCATGGAGCAACCGCGCCGCCAAACCGAGCACTGATCCATATTAACCCTTATTCCACGTACAATAGAGCCCCTGAAGAAAGCCTGTCAAGCACTATGTCTCCCCAAAGAGACGGGAAACGGCTCCGCTGCAACGGCTCGTCACCATGGATCTCGATGGGTCGAGGTTTGGCATATGGGGTGTCGGAGGAGGAATTCCCACGGGCGTTTCCCTGGGCCAGTCCCGGGTTTGACGAAAGGTGACTCATGGCATATGGTCGGTCACCCTGTCCGTTGCGGGCGGTACACCCGGGGGGCGGTCGGGCCTCGGTCTCGAGCCATGCCGCCGCCCGCGCCCCTGGGGGACAAGGCTTGAAGGGCTCAAACTGGCGCGGCTCTCTGGAGCGTAAAGGATGAAGAATCGGGTGCCGGGAGGTCGGCTTTGGAGTGGAAGCCAGGGACTGGGGCTGGCAGCCTTGATCATGGCTTCGAGCATTCTGCTCTCGAGGCTCATGGGGCTGATTCGGGACAAGGTCATCTCGTATCTGTTCGGAGCCACGGTCGAGGCGGACATCTATTTCGCCAGCTTCGTGATCCCCGATTTCATCAACTACCTTCTGGCCGGTGGCTATTTCTCCATCACGCTCATTCCACTGCTTTCCAGCTATTTCGAGTCGGATGCGGAGGAAGGGTGGAGCTTCTTTTCCGCGGCACTCCTCTGGATCACGGTGGTCATTACCGGCCTGACAGTGCTGGCTTTCGCTCTGGCGCCCCAGCTGGCGCAACTGGCGGCACCGGGCCTGCCGGAGGACGCCCGTGCCAGGCTGGCGTTTTTCCTCAGGATCATCCTGCCCGCTCAGATCTGCTTCCTGGTGGGGTCTTGCTTTTCCGCGCTGCTCTATCTCAGGAAGCAGTTCTTCGTGCCTGCCCTCGTTCCCATCGTCTATAACGCCTCCATCATCCTGGGGGGAGTGGCCTGGCGGACGCGGGGGATGGAGGGCTTTTGCTGGGGCGTGCTGGCCGGAGCCGTTCTCGGGAATCTTCTGCTGCCGCTTCTGGCCTGCCGGGGTGGGGAAGGGCTCCATCTGCGCTTCCGATGGCGACACCCGGGTCTCAAGCGCTTCATCCGGCTGGCTCTCCCCCTCATGCTGGGGCAGTCCATCGTGGTCCTGGATGAGCAGCTGGTGAGGGTTTTCGGGTCTCTGGCCGGGGTGGGGGCCGTGAGCTGGCTGAGCTATGCGCGTCGAATCATGCTGGTCCCGGTGGGAGTCGTGGCTCAGGCGGCAGGAGTAGCCTCGTACCCTTTTCTGGCCGAGCTGTTCGCCCGGCGGGAGTGGGCCCGCTTTCACGAAACGCTGGGGGCGGCTTTGCGCAGCGTCATGACTCTTCTCATTCCGTTGTCCATCTGGATGGCCCTGGTGAGTGAGCCCACGGTGAGGCTCATCTTCGAGCAGGGGAGCTTCGCGGGGGAAGACACGAGAAGAACGGCGACCCTCCTCATGATCCTCCTCTCGACGGTCGTTTTCTGGGGGGGGCAGCAGGTACTGGGGCGTGCCTTCTACGCGCGCCAGGATACCTTGACCCCGGCGGTTCTGGGAACGGCGGTGACCGTCGTGTCCATCCCCCTCTTCCATGCCTTGAGCCAGATGGCGGGAGTGTATGGCGTGGCCGCCGCAAGCGCTGTCGCCATCGCCTCATATTCCGTGCTCCTCGGCCTGAGCTGGCGTCGACGCTTTGGAGGGGATGCCTTCAGCGGATTGGCGAGGGCCACCCTGCGCGTGACGGGGGTTTCCGGGGTGGCTGCCCTGGGGGCCGGCTGGGCTCCCCACGTTCTGAAGTCATGGCTGTCGCTGCCTCCGCTCTTCGCCGCCTTCGCGACCCTGGTCCTGAGCGGCGCTCTCTTCTTCCTGGTTTTTGCCCTGGTGGGAAAGCTCGTCATTCCGGATCTCCTCGACCCCTTCGCCCGTAAGCTGGGCCCAGCTGGAAAGCTGATGCGGCGCTGAGTCACCATCGCTTCCGGCATGGGAGCACCTCGGGCGGGTGTGAAGCGCCCGGGGCTGACTTATCATTAAGTCAGGCGGTGAGGGAGAAGGCTGGCGGTCTCTGAGGAAGCACCTTTCGGGGATGTTTTGAGTGAGGAGCGATGACCATGAAGAGAATGTGGATCCAGGTGAGCCCAGGAGAAGATGTGGCCGCATTGAAGAATGAGCTGAAAGAGATCGGAGCGGTGGAGATCGATTCCGAGAAGCCATCGAGGATCGTCCTGACCTTCCACAACCAGTCCGAGGGTGGGATGCGCATGGCGGGCTTTCGGCTCACCGAGGATTTCATCCAGCGGTTCGAGGACTTCGGCATGCTTTCCGAGAAAGGCTGACGGCTCTGGTAGTTGCTGGCCGAGCCCGGACCACGGGCCCTCGATGAATTAGCTTGACAAATCTGGGGTGGATCACTACGTTGGGTTAGCACTCTAGCGGATAGAGTGCTAATAAGACGTGCGGGGAGTTTTCTGTGACTGAGCTGACGAGGCGGGATCAGCAGGTACTCGAAGCGGTCATCACCGACTACATCCAGACGGGTGAGCCGGTAGGCTCGCGCGTGGTGGCCAGGCGATACGGGCTGGACGTGAGCTCGGCCACCATCCGCAACGTCATGGCCGATCTCGAGGAGCTGGGGTTTCTTTATCAGCCTCACACCTCCGCTGGTCGAGTCCCCACCGACAGGGGCCTTCGCTTCTATCTGGATTTCATCATGAAGTTCAAGGCCCTGAAGGAAGAGGAGCGGAGGCTCATTCAGAACGCCTTCAGCGAAGCTCGGGCTGATGTCAAGGAGCTGCTCCACCGCGCGTCGAGGGTTTTGTCGGATTTCTGCAAGCAGGCGGGGGTTGTTCTCTGGCCCAAGCTTTCCATGACGCGCTTCAAGCACATCGAGCTCATTCGACTGCGGGCGCGCCAGATCATGGTCATTCTCATCTCCAAGAGCGGGCTGGTGCATCACCGTCTGCTGGAATGGGAAGAAGACATCCATCAGCATGAGCTCGACAAGTATTCCCGCTATCTCAACGAGCTTCTGGAGGATGTGCCCCTGGGAGATATCAAGGCCCGCATCCTGGAAGGCATGCGCAAGGATAAGACTCTTTTCGACCAGCTCTTCCACAAGACTCTCGAGATGACTCAGCGGGTGGTTCAGTCCACCCTTGAGGACAGCGAGGTCTACATCGAGGGGCGGACGAATCTCCTCAGCAATCCCGAGTTCGCTCAGGTGGAGCGGATGCGGAAGATCCTGGCGGCTTTCGAAGACAAGACGCGCATCATCCGACTGCTCGACCGGACCATGAACAAGTCTTCGGGGGTCCGGATCGTGCTGGGGTCCGAGAGCGATTCCCAGGAACTGAGTGAGATCAGCCTCGTATCATCGCCTTATCGCAGGGGGGATACGATGCTGGGTGTCGTTGGGGTGATTGGGCCCCTGAGGATGGATTATTCCCGCATCATTCCGGTGGTGGAATTCACGGCTGCGATCTTGAGCGGTCTCCTGGAAGATCCCGAGGTGGGTGGCTGAAGAAGGAGCGTGGAGGCTCGGACCTACCCGCTGGTGGGGCGGAAGCGATGCTCGAGGATGAAAGTATCCCCGGGCCGCGCCTGTTTCCCATGGCATGTATGCTTGCGTTGAGGAATGATTCATCCGAATGAAGGATCTTGTGGACAGCCTGTTCCTTCTCCATGGCCCTTGCGATGGAGCATTGGACTGATTAGAGGGTAAAGCTTGATGAGTGATGAATTGAGCAAGGAAAGCACGGAGGCTCGGGTGGATGAGGCTCCCGAAGGGGAGTCCCAGGCGTCGGAAGCGACGGTGGGCTCGGAAGAGAGCTGCGAGGAGCTTCTGGCCAGGAAAGACGAGGAGATCAAGCAGCTTCAGGATCGCATGCTCAGGCTGGCCGCCGAGGCCGAAAATGCCCGCAAGCGTCTGGAGCGTGAAAAGGCGGATGGAATCACTTACGCCAATGAGAATATCCTGCGATCCCTTCTGGCGGTGGGGGACAGTCTCGAGCTGGCCATCCGGCACAGTGAAGGTGACGTGGAGCCCCAGGCTCTTCTGGAAGGGGTTCGCATGACCCACAAGGTCTTTTTGGATGTCCTGGCCCGTCATGGCTGCGTTCCCTTCGATTCCCTGGGCAAGGCTTTCGATCCGAATTATCACGATGCCATGCTTCAACAGGAATCCGAGGAGTATGCCGAGAATCTCATCATGCAGGAGTACCAGAAGGGATACATGCTCAACGAACGGCTGTTGCGGCCGGCGATGGTGGTGGTCTCCAAAGGCTTGAAGAGCGGGTGAAGGAGATTCGTGTCGGCCATGGGGCGGTCGGATTGGCCCTATGGATGACCATTTTCAGTCAGCTGATCACGTTTGCGTCAATCGCATTTTGAAATCATATTCGATTCGTCAAGGAGGCGAAGCACATGAGTAAAGTCATTGGAATTGATTTGGGCACCACCAATTCGGTCGTGGCGATCATGGAGGGCAAGGAGCCCAAGGTCATCCCCAACGCGGAAGGGGGGAGAACCACCCCGTCCATGGTGGCCGTCACGGAAAGTGGTGAGCGGCTGGTGGGGCAGGTGGCCAAGCGTCAGGCCATCACCAACCCCGAGAACACCATCTTCGCCGTCAAGCGGCTCATGGGCAGGAAGTTCGAATCCAGGGAAGTCCAGCAGGACACCAAGGTGCTTCCCTACAGGATCGTCAAAGCGTCCAATGGCGATGCTCACCTTCACATTCGGGGCCGCGACTACAGCCCTACCGAGATCTCGTCCCATGTCCTGACGAAAATGAAGCAGACGGCCGAGGATTACCTGGGCGAAAAGGTCACCGAGGCCGTCATCACCGTGCCGGCCTACTTCAACGACAGTCAGCGGCAGGCCACCAAGGATGCGGGCAAGATCGCCGGACTGACCGTTCTGCGCATCATCAACGAGCCCACGGCGGCCTCCCTCGCCTACGGTCTCGACAAGAAGAAGGACGAGAAGATTGCGGTGTTCGATCTCGGCGGCGGGACTTACGATATTTCAATTCTCGAGATCGGCGACGGAGTGTTCGAGGTCAAGGCCACCAACGGGGATACGCATCTCGGTGGCGAGGATTTCGACCAGCGGATCATCGACTGGCTGGCCAATGAGTTCAAGAAGGACTATGGGATCGACCTGCGAAACGACAAGATGGCCCTCCAGCGCCTGAAAGAAGCCGCGGAGAAGGCCAAGATCGAGCTCTCTTCAACCATGGAGACCGAGATCAATCTGCCTTTCATCACGGCTGACGCCTCCGGACCCAAGCACATGAACATCAAGCTGACCCGGGCCAAGATGGAGTCGCTGGTGGAAGACCTCATCGATCGCCTGGTGCCGCCCATGGAGCAGGCGCTGCGGGATGCAGGCCTGAGCCGATCCGCGGTTGACGAGGTGATTCTCGTGGGTGGCATGACCCGGGTGCCCCGGGTGCAGCAGAAAGTGCAGGAGTTCTTTGGGAAGGAGCCTCACAAGGGTGTGAACCCCGATGAAGTGGTGGCCATCGGGGCGGCCATCCAGGCCGGTGTTCTCAAGGGCGATGTGAAGGATGTTCTGCTCCTCGATGTGACGCCTCTTTCCCTGGGCATCGAGACCCTGGGCGGAGTCATGACCCGCCTCATCGAGCGCAACACCACGATTCCCACCCGCAAAAGCCAGGTCTTTTCGACGGCCACCGACAATCAGACGGCGGTGTCCATTCATGTGCTCCAGGGCGAGCGTGAAATGGCGTCCGACAATAAGACCCTCGGCCGCTTCGAGCTGGTGGGGATCCCGGCGGCGCCGCGTGGCGTGCCTCAGATCGAGGTGACTTTCGACATCGATGCCAACGGCATTGTCCACGTTTCCGCCAAGGATTTGGCCACTCAGCGGGAGCAGTCCATTCAGATCACGGCTTCGAGCGGACTTTCGGACGGCGAGATCAAGAACCTCGTGCGAGAGGCCGAGATGCACGCCGAGGAGGACAAGAAGAAGAGAGCGCTGGTGGAAGTCAGAAATCATGCGGACTCTCTCATCTACAGCACCGAAAAGACCCTCCGCGAGATGGGAGACAAGGTCGATTCCAAGACCAAGCAGGATATAGAAGATCAGATCTCCAAGCTGAAATCAGTCATGGATGGAAATGATGCCGATGCCATTCAGCGTGAGCTGGATCAGCTGATGCAGATTTCCCACAAGGTGGCCGAGGAGGCCTACAAGCGTGCCTCCGCTCAGCAGGGAGGGCCCCAGGATGCGGGTCAGGGGCCTGGCGGCCCGGAAGCTGCCGGTGGCCGGCAGAAGCCCGATGATGACGTGGTGGACGCGGATTTCGAGGAAGTGAAGGACAAATAAGGGGATTGCCGCCAGGGTGATCCACCGGTGCACGCGAAGGGCGCAAGTTTTCTTGTGCCCTTCGCGTGCTTTACGGTATAGAGCCCTTCGAAGGGCTGCACGACCAGCATGGGATCGTTGGGACATTCAGACCGAGGGAGCTGATCCCTTCGGGTACGGGGCTGTGTGGCTTGAGCAGAAGAGGGTCCGTGACCGATGGGGGACCAGGGATGGCGAGGTTTTCTGGTGTTGTCCCGGCCGCCGATGGGCATGATGCAGCAAGGTTCGGAAAAAAGGTGAGGCTCGCTTATGACCGCTATGGCTTCCAGGTTGCTTGTGTTGATCTGCATCATTTTGACGGCCAGCTGTGCCTCGAGCCCGTCTCAGCAGCCCCCGCGGAGCTCGGGCCCCGACCTTTCCAAGTCGCCACCCCCCGAGGCTGAGGTGTTGTGGCGCAAGGCGGAGCAGGAGAAGGCCACGGGGAATCTCCGTGGGGCCGTTTCGACCCTCGAGGGCTTGGCCAAATCCTATCCTAGCAATGTAATCGCTCCAAGATCGCTCCACAAGCTGGGACAGATTCATCTTCAGGCCGGGCAGGGCGAGCGGGCGCTGCAGTACCTGGACTACCTGCTCTACACCTATCCCCGGTGGGATGGCTATCGCGCGGCGCAGGTGGACCAGTTGAAGGCCTGGTGGATGCTGGGTCGCAAGAAGCAGGTTTTCAAGGAAGCGGTGCCGCTCTATGAGTCCACGTCCAGCGAGCCCAAGACGCAGCTGGAGCTGGCATTGTTCATGGTGGAGGCCTACCGGGGCCAGGGTGAGAAGGAGACCGCATTCGAGTGGGCCATGGCGGGCTTCAACGTCGCCCGATCCCCCGAGGAGCAGAGGCTGCTGACCCAGGCGACGGCGGGACTGGTGGGGGAGATGAGCGAGGCTGACGTCCGGAGGCTCTACACCAGAAAGAGCCTCACAGAGACCATGCGGGTTTTCCTGGATTTTCGGGTCACGCAGCTTGAAGCCCAGAGGATGCCGAAGGAAGCCGCCCGGGAGCGTTACCGGGCTCTCCTGACGCAAAACCCGTCCCACCCGCTCGTACCGGAGATCCAGGCCGCCATGCTGGGGCTGGCACCGGGGGAGAAGGGCGCGGCGGTCAATCCCAACAAGGTCGGCTGCCTGGTTCCTCTCAACGGCCCCCATGAAAAATTCGGACGCATGGTGCTGCGCGGCCTGGAAATGGCTCTGGCGGAGTGGAACGAAAAAAACACCAGCCAGACGGTGGCTCTCGTGGCCAAGGATGCTCCCAACGATGCAGCCCAGGCCGCCAGGGCTTTCGAGACGCTCATCAAGGAGGATGCGGTCCTGGGAGTCATCGGTCCCCTGGGGAGCCAGACAACCAAGGCCGTGGCGCCTCTGGCCGAGCGTTGGGGAGTGCCGCTCCTGACGCTTACCCAGAGAGACGATGACATTCCGGCAAGTCCTCATGTGGTCAACGTTTTTCTAGACAACCGGGATCTGGTGCGGGCAGTGGTCAAGTTCGGCCGGCAGAAGCTGAGCCTCTCGCGCTTTGCTGCCCTCTATCCCGACGATCGGTACGGTCAGCAGCTGGCCCGGATCTTTGCCGAGGTCGTTCAGGAGGAGGGAGGATCGCTTCTGGCCAGCGTGGCCTACAAGGGGAAGAGCACGGACTTCCAGGAGCCCATCCAGAAGCTTGTGAGCGTTGCCCGACAGAACCTGCCTCCCACTGGCGACGATTCGACACCGTTCGAGGCTCTTTTCATTCCCGACCAGGTGCAGGCTGTTTCACTCATTGCGCCTCAGCTGCCCTATCACAATGTGGTGGGCCCCACCCTCCTCGGGACCAACCTATGGGGGGAGGGTCCCCTGGTCGAGATCGGCGGCACCTACGTTGAGCATGCCATTTTCGCCACCCCGTACCATCCGGATGCGGGCTCCCCGCGTCAGCGCTCGTTCAAGGAGAGGTACGAAGCCCTGTACAAGTCGCCGCCATCCTATCTCGAGGCCCAGGCGTACGACGCCATGATGCTCTTCCTCCAGGCACGCTCGATGCTGCGTGGAAAAGCCGTGGAGCGTGTCTCCCTGCTTCAGAATCTGCGTCAGATCCGCAATTTCGAGGGCGTGGCGGGGACCTATGGATTCACGCCAGCGGGTGAGCTGACCCGCAGCTACATGGTGCTTCAGGTCTCCAATGGTCAGCTGGTGAAAGTGGCACCCTGATTTGAGGTCCTGTGGCGACCCCGAGAGGAAGGAATCATTCATCGGGATGAGCCCTGCCGTCGATCTGTAAAGGGTGACGGCGCCCTCTGTCTTGACAATGAAGGGGATGAATTTATAATGGTCTCAGCTCCGGGTGGGGCCGAAGGAAAGATTGAAGCCGACACAGGCCATGTTTGAAGAGGAGGATCACGCAATGCCAATCTATGAGTATGAATGTTTGAAGTGTGGCAAGACGATGGAGGCCATGCAGAAATTCTCGGATTCCCCGCTTTCCGAGTGCTGTCATTGCAGGGGTGAAGTCCGCAAGCTGATCTCCATGAGTACTTTCCACCTCAAAGGTTCGGGTTGGTACGTTACCGATTACTCCGGCAAGAATCAGAGTACGAGCTCATCCAATAGCCCCGATGCCAAGCCGTCGGAAAAGTCCGAATCCAAAAGCGCTTCCAGCGAGGGCTCTGCGTCGACATCCAGCGAATAGGTGCGATGGTCAGCACTGCCCCATCGACTCCGGTCCCTGTGAGCCCATGAGACATTGAGGCGATGTATGGGCGGATCGCGAGGGGCATGAGTCACATATCGGTTTCAATCAGGCGGGCGGATTGCCCGCTTTTTTTTGCTCTCAGCGTCGTGCCCGCCCATGAACGCTCCGGGCGCAGGGACGGGCCTCCCGATGGCTCGATGGCTCCCCACTTACGGATGTCATGCTCCTGGGGGGCTCGAGCGAAAAGGGGAGCTGCCATTCGGGATGAGTCATGTCCAAGGGATTGTTGATCGTCTTCACGGGCAATGGGAAAGGTAAGACCACGGCTGCTCTGGGAATGGCCGTCCGTGCCGCGGGGCATTCCATGCGAACGCTGGTCCTGCAGTTCATCAAAGGTTCCTGGAAATATGGAGAGCTGGACGCGTTGAAGCGTCTGGACGGGATTGAGATCCGGCCCGTCGGGTCAGGCTTCACCTGGAAGAAGGATAACCTCGAGGAAGATCGGCGGCTGGCTCGAATGGGCTGGGTCCTGGCCGTGGAAGCCATGGAGCGCGGAGATTACGACATCGTCGTCCTGGATGAGCTGAACATTGTCCTGGCCTATGGTCTCCTCCCCGTCCAGGATGCCCTGGACGCCCTCCAGCGCAGGCCAGGGCATCTTCACGTGGTCATCACCGGCAGGAATGCGCCGGAGGAGCTGCTGGCCGCAGCGGATCTGGTGACGGAGATGCGGGAGGTCAAGCATCCTTATCGCGAGCAGTCCATTCGGGCTCAGAAGGGGATTGAATTCTGATGCCGCCTGCTTCCAGGGCTGAGCTGCTGCAGAGGCTCCATGAGCGGTGGAGAAGCGATCCTTTCTGGACCAGGCCGGGGTTGGGCTCCGTATTCGTTCCCGGCCGGGGGGCTCTGGAGAGCAATGAGCTGGCTTTGGTCGGAGAGGCTCCCGGGCGTGACGAAGAACGGCGGCGGGAGCCGTTTGTGGGGGCTGCCGGAAAGAATCTGAATCGACTTCTCCTCGAGATCGGTTTGACAAGGGACGATGTGTACATTACTAATTTATTGAAGGTCCGTCCCATGAATTCCAGGGGCGGCAACCGGAGCCCCAGCGTCCTCGAGCAGCGGCATGCGGTTCCTTATCTCATGGAAGAGCTCAAAATCCTTGCACCACGACTTCTGGTGTGCCTCGGGCTTCCGGCGGCCATGGCCATTCTGGGCAGGTCCGGGCTCAAGATGAGCGCGGTCAACGGCGCGGTGTTCCATCATCACCAGCTCCAAGCGATCGTCACCTATCACCCGTCACCACTGAATTACTGCGCTTCTGCGCGGCGAGAAGCGTTGCATTCGGCTTTTTCGCAGATTCCAAGCCTCCTGGCTCACTGACATCCCCCGGAATCCACTGGGGCGATGTAACGGATGGTGCCCCATGACCGAAGCGCAGCTCAGGGAGAAGATTGCGGGCTACACGAGGTTCCCTCCCCGTGGGAAGCTCAATGTCGTTACAGACACCACCCAGTTCATGTCCATCCAGGCCGATGACATCCTCGAGCTGGATGGCTCCTACTATCTCGTCAGGGGTGAAGAGGTCGAGGGGCGCTTCGGTCTGGACGGCGAGCCGAAATACTGGGTCAAGCGAGTCATCGACCTGGCAGACGGCAGCTCCAAGATCATCAAGCTCGTATTCCATGAGAAGTTCCTCATGCAGCTGGGCTCATTGCAGATCGAGTGCTTTCGGAGCCCGGTGAAGGAAGCCCGGATCCTGGACAAGATCCGTGGCGACCACCGGTTCATGCAGGGTGTCAACGTCCTTGATTCCGCGGGTAATCAAGTCAGGATCCTCGATCGTATCCAGGGGAAGCGATACTACGATCACATCCATGAGCTCGAAATGGATCACGAGGTCTATTTTTACGAGCTTTTCCCGTCCATTTTCGACAGGATCATCGGTTGTGTCGAGGCCATCAACCGGCTGCACCGCATCGAGGAGCTGCACGGAGACATCCGCAACGATCACATTTTGATCGAGCGCGGCAGTGGTGCCTACCGGTGGATCGATTTCGACTACACGTACGACTGGGCTGAGAATCCTTTTGGCGTGGATCTCTACGGGCTGGGGAACATTCTGATGTTCACCGTGGGCAAGGGGTTTCATAATCTGCCCGATCTGGCGGCCTGCGGACCGGCGGGCATGAAGATTCGATCGTGTCTGGAGCCCGGAGATCTGTCGCTGTTTTTCAAACATCGCATTGCCAACCTGCAGAAGCTCTTTCCCTACATTCCGGATTCGTTGAGCTATGTGCTGCTCCACTTCAGCCAGGGGGCGGGGGTCTTTTACGAGCACACGGATGAGCTGCTCCAGGATCTCGGCGCCTGCCGGCTGGACATCATGCCCCGCTGAGCTGCGGCTTCGGAGGGATTGTTGAGCAGACGTCAGGAGGGGCAGGGGAGGTGGGTATGAAGGAGATGGCCGAAAGATCCCAGAATAAGGTTTTGATTGCGATCGACCTGTCGGAGAATTCACTCAAGGCTGTCGATTATGTGGGCGGGATGCTGCGCTGCCATGAGAAAGTGGAAATCACTCTGCTGACGGTCATCAAGGAACCGTCCCCCGACATCGTGCCCGATGAAGCCGAGCGTCGGAAGACCGTGGAGAAGGCTCGTTTGGAAACCCTCGCCCTCATGGAAGAAGCGGGCTCCAGACTCACCGCCCTGGGAATCTCTGAAAAGCAGATTCGGATCGAGATCCAGGTTTGTCAAAAGCCGGTCAGCATTGGGGATCTGATCCTGCGCCAGCAGGAGGAGGGCGGCTATGGCACTTTGGTGGTGGGCCGGCGGGGAGTGGGCAAGCGGGAGGAATTTCTCTTTGGCAGCGTCTCGAGCAGGGTCGTGAGGGATGCCAAGCATTGCGCGGTTTGGGTGATTGAATGAGAGTGGTGCCGGAAAGACTCACACCGTCGTGGATGGAGCGGGTTTTGATCACCCGGATTTGGCGCCATCCAGGAGCTTGAGGATCCGTGCGTGCTCGGCCGTGGCCTGTCTCAATTCTTCCTGAAGTGCTGCTCGGCCTGCCTGGTCACCGGGTGGAAGCCCCCGGATTTTTCGTTCCAGGGCTTCCACCTCCTGCTTGGCCTTGTAGAGCTCGATGGCGATGAGTCGGATGCTCATGTCCGGAAGTGATCCTTATGGAGCATGAGAGCCTGGGTTATGCCGCGGGGCGATGCGCATCTAACCGAGCTGCCCTCACTTCCGGACGTGTTCCCTGTACGCCAGGCTGAAACGGTCATGAGCACCCAGGGGAAGGCGCAGAGTATACTCCGAGCCTGGCGGAACGCAGCCTTTGCGCAATGAGGGGTTCAAATCCCTCAAGTCGCAGGCGGGGACCTGAATCCATCGGGCGACTTCTTCCAGCCTGAGGGGCCTGCCAACCAGAATGGGCTCGAAATCGAAGACCTCGAAGGCGCCGGGTCGCTTGAACCCGTGACTCTCGAGATCCCGAGCGATGTGGATGGCGGCAAGCACCTTGGGAACGTAATCGCGGGTCCGCTTCGATAAGGCCTTGTGGCCGTGAAGGACCCAGAAATCTTCCGAGCCATGACGCTGAATGGCTCGGGACACCGCGTTGTCACCGGCGTTGTAAGCTGCCAGTGCCAGGGGCCAGGATTCAAATTTGTCGTTGAGCCGGCGTAGGTAACGGGCTGCTGCGCGTGTGGACTTGATGGGATCGACGCGCTCGTCCACCCATGAGTCCACCCTGAGTCCCAGGGAGCGTGCAGTGGAAGAGAGCAGCTGCCAGTACCCTCCGGCGCCGCGGTAAGAGGCTCTCCCCTTGAAGCGGCTTTCCACCAGAGCCACGTAGATCAGCTCTTCAGGAACTCCCTCCGACCGGAATACCTCTTCCATGACGGGAACGTACAACCACGAGCGGTCCAGAGCTTCCAGGAATGTTCTTCGGTCTCCATCCTTGTAGTGTTTGATGTAGCGGTTGATTGCCGGATGATTCGGGATGGGAACTCTCATCCTGTTGATGGATCCTCCGGCAGGGGAAGCATGAGAATACGCAGGGGTTGAGGTAAAGCTTGCCATCTGCAGAGTCCCGCCCTGGTGCGATTTCCGCGCGGATGCGAATCCGATGGAAAGATCGCTCCAGATGCCACCGATGGGATCGGTTTTTGACTCTGCCTGAGGGGTGAGAAGTAAAGAGAGGACAAAAAACAGAAGTGCGGCGCGATGGCAGGTGCGCCATGGGTTGGTGGGTGCTTCCCCCAGCTGGTGCCTCCAAATGCTGGAAACAGGCGCCATACTGGTTCTCCTTATCTTGTCAAAGAAATACAATATCGCCCTCGCAGCAAAACCGTAAATTTGGCTCATGGGGCGCTCTTCTAACAGCATGACAGCTGGATTGGCAAACACGGTAATCGGGGTTTATTCGCGGTTAGACGGAATTATCTGGTGAATCGAGGGGCCTTCCGAACCTCGGAAATCCATGGGGGGGCGGTATGTGAATTGTGGAGCAAAATGCGCCCATTCGATGCCTAGATATCCGAAATTTGAGGGATTGTTTCCCTGGTACATCTCTAAGTCTTGCTAGAGCTATTGGCATAAGTCGATCTCGTTCTTTTATATTTTTTCTCATGTTTTCATCGTATTTCGCATTATTACAGATATGGCCATTGTCGATAGCTCTTCATGAACCAACCAATAAGCGTACAAAACTGTCTGTTTTCGCCGATGGGCTGCCCTCCGCCCCTTGACGGCGGTCAGTGGCCCAACATGAGGCTCCACCTCCCTCGGAAGGCCCTCCCCGAGCTCCCTGCCCCGCCTTCAGACGGACGATGGGGTTTGTACTTCACCCCAGCGCCCAGAGTTTCATGGTGCTTTCAGCTTTGGCTGTGAATGACCGAATAGTGCTGTACCCGGGGGCTTCTCTCCCCATCGGAGCCCGAAGCCCCCCGCGGGAATGATGGCTGGAATTCTCTGCGAGGCGCGGAGACCCCCCGTGTGCAGGGGGCGATGCACTTCCAGGAGCTTGGTTCGCCAATACAGCGATGTGATTGTGACGGGAGTGAAATGGAATGGATGAGAAGCGGAATTTCACGAGGGTGCTTTTTCGTGGCGAGGCAGCGCTGAGCTGGGAAAACAAGGTGATCCGGGGTCAGCTGGGCAACCTGAGTCTGCGAGGCATGCTGGTCAAGAGTGTCGAATCCCTGCCCGTTGGAGTGCATGTTGACGTTCAGATTCAGCTGGCCGGGAGCACATCGGAGGTGATCATTCGGCTTCTGGGTAGGGTGACCCGCCAGGAGGAATCAGCCCTCGCCGTGGAGATCACCGGAATGGACCTGGATTCCTTCGTCCTCCTGAAGAACATCATTCTCCACAATTCTGAGATCGATGGCAGGGTGATGGAGGAATTCAGCCACTATATGGAGTCGACCTCGGGTATCGACGGCTGATCATTCCGGCTCCATCATCATCCCCCCCCCATGGCCCCCCTCAGAAGGCGGTGAAGCCCTGGACGGTATCAGCATCCATGGCTCCCAGCAGCCTCAAGGTGAGATCGAGGGCACTGGTGTAATCCTGTATGGCGACAATACTGTTGTGGGTGTGAATATAACGGGCAGGAACGCCCAGGACGATGGTGGGGATCCCGCGCCCATGCAGGTGAATGGCGCGGGCATCGGTGCTGCCGCCCCTGCGAACGGCCACCTGATGAGGGATCTGGTGCTTCCGGGCCAGCTCCAGGGCGAGATCGACCATACCCCGGTTCATGATGGCCGATGGGTCCAGCAGTCGAATCTGGACGCCCCGGCCGAGCACCCCCTGCTGCTCGTCCTCCGAGGATCCCGGGAAATCGTCGGCGGGCGTGCCTTCCAGGACGACGGCCGCATCGGGCCTGGCCGTACAGGGGGCCGTGGTGGCGCCGCGCACTCCCAGCTCTTCCTGTACCGTTGCCACGGCCACCACCGTGCCGGGATGATCCATGGACCCCAGCTCCTGGGTCGCCTGGATGGCCAGTGCCATTCCCACCCGATCGTCGAAGGCTTTGCACACATACAGCCCCGGCCGCGAGAGGGGGGCGAAGGGGCTGAAAGGCACGATGGGGTCCCCGACGCGGATCCCGAGATCCGAGAGCACCATTTCACGGCTATCCGCACCCACATCGATGAACATATCATCGATTTTCATCACTTTTTCGCGCTCGGCCTCCTGCAGGAAGTGCGGTGGCTTGGCGCCGATGACTCCGAGGATTTCCAGGCCGCTTCCAGTCAGGATCCTCACGCGCTGGGCCAGAAGGGTGTGGGACCACCAGCCTCCCAGCGCAATGAACCTGATCAGACCACTTCGAGTGATGGACTGCACGGCCAGGCCCACTTCATCCATGTGGGCCGTCACCATGATGCGAGGCCGATCGCACCGCCCCTGCTTCTCGCAGAACAAATTGCCCATTCCATCGACCTGAATGGGCAGCCCGCGCAGCTCTTCCCTGAAAATGCCCCGGATGGAATCCTCGCTGCCGGGCGCTCCGTGAGCTTCCGCTAAGCGTTTGATCAGCTCCGTTGCCCTGATTTGGGACGATTGGGTCACCATGAGACGTGCCTCACTCTCCCCGAGCCCTCATGCTGGACGGCCCAGGATGCGCTGGACGGCGTCCAGCAGCTCATCCGGCTCCGGCGGTTTTTCGATGTAATCGTTCGGCTCGCCGAGTGGATTGCCTTCATACTCGTCCAGAACCCTCTGCGAGTGGAAGAACGTTTTCTTGGACAGGGCGGAGCACACGATCACGGGAATACTCCGAAGCTCGGGGTCTGATTTGAGCCCCCGGTACATGAAGATGCCGCTCTCCTTGGGCATCATGACATCCATGATGACGAGTACGGGCTTGTGCTTTTTGGCGAGAGTCAGCCCCTCCTGACCGTCCTCGGCTCCTATCGGCTTGAAGCCGTTGGTTTCGAGGAGTGTCGAGATGAACACTCTCATATCCAGCTCATCGTCTACCACGAGGACTTTCTTGGCCATTGATCCAACCTCCAGATTCTCGGGATCATCCTGTATGAATGAAGCCGAGCCGCGGGGCTCAGTGCATTTTTCCGGGCAGTGTGAACTGCTTTGCCGGATTTCGGATCGCCATCACATGACAGTGGGCGTATTTGGAAACACTGGCGACGGTGCTGCCGTGCACCTTTCGGTCGTGCTCCGCTTTACCGAGGGCGCCCATCACGATGAGGTCGATGCTGTTCTGCTTGGCGTAGCGAATGATCTCGACATCGGGGGAGCCGCAGCGAACGACGAAGGTGCAGTCCTTGAAATCGCCCAGTCTCTTTTCATAGGATTCGCGGAGGGCCTTTTCGGCCTGGGCCTCGACCTCCTTGTCGAAGAAGGCCTGTCCGTGGTGGGAGCTCTCCGGAGGGACGTGCTCGTCGACGATGTTGCGATTGTACGTGAAAGGGGAGTGGGGAACATTCAGAACATGAAGCTTGGCACCATGTCGCTTGGCAAAATTCAGGGCATGCAGGAAGGCGATGTTGGCGTCTTCGGAAAAATCGCTGCAGAAGAGAATGTTCTTGTACTCGACCATGGCCTCTCCTTTTCGTGCGAGTCGAGAGTTTCGAGCCGACCCGATCTCCGGGCCATCACGCCGGGCTGGTCCGCTGCTTTCGTGTGGCGCACCGTTACGAATACGTCCCTCTGGCCGCGAAGTCCAGCAAGAGGTGGCGACGGGCTCAAGAAATCGGCAAGTCGGGAAGGCGGACGGTGAAGACCGTTCCTTTCCCCTGCCTGGAGTCGAGCTCGATTTCTCCGCCATGCTCCTTGATGATCTTCTGGGTGATCATGAGGCCCAGGCCCGTTCCCTTGGTTCCCTTGGTGCTGAAAAAGGCTTTGAACACCTTTTCCCTGGTATTCTCGTCGAGGCCGCAGCCGTTATCCTCGACCTGGTATTCCACCCCCCAGTGCGGAGCCTGACGGGATCTTAATACGATTTCTGCCGGCTGACCGCAACTCCCACCGCACTGACAGGCATCCAGGGCGTTGCCGACAAGGTTCAGGAGGCAGCAGTGGATGGCTTCCGGGTCCATCAGGATCTCTCCCATGCTCTCATCCACTTCCATGCGCAATCGGGCTCCACATTCCTCGGCCCGGATCCGCATGAGCTGGTAGACCTCGGCCAGAGGCCGGTTCGGGTCGCACCGCTGGTAGTCGGGCGCTCTCTCCTTGGCGTAGTTGAGCAGATCCAGGGCCAGGTTGGAGATCTTCCCCACGTTGCCCTTGAGCATCTCCCACCCCTGGGAGAGATAGGTCCCGTTGTCGAGCTCCATACCTTTCTCGAGAACATACATGCCGCCCTTGAGCCCCCCGATGATGTTCTTGATGGCATGGGCCAGGGTCGCCACCGTCTGGCCGATGGCCGCCAGCCGCTCGGAATCGAGGAGCTGCTGGGTCTTCTCGGCAACGAGCTGCTCGAGATGGTCGGTGTAAACGCGCACCTGCTCCTTGAGGGCGATCCGCTCCCGCGCCCGTTTGAGGGCGATGTCGAGGGCGTCGTCGTGAATGGGCTTGGTGATGAAATCGGCGGCCTCGAACTGAAGGCTCTTGATGGCAAGCTCCAGGTCACCGTGTCCCGTCATCATGATGACCTCCGTGTCGGGCCTCCGCTCCTTGATGCGCTGAAGCAGCTCCACCCCGTCCATGCCGGGCATCTTGATGTCGGTGAGCACGAGGCGCGGCAAGGCCTCCTCGAAGACCTTCATGGCATCTTCACCATTCCCCGCCGTCAGGACCTCGTAGCCTTCATCCTCGAGAGTGATGGCCAGGACTCGACGGATACCTTCTTCGTCATCCACCAGCAGAATCTTCTCTTTCATCCATTCTCCGCCGGCACGGGGAGCTCCACGATGAAGGCTGTACCTTCCTTCTCCCTGGTCTCGACCCTTATCTTCCCATCGTAATCCTGAACGATGCCATAACTGATGGACAGGCCCAGGCCGGTTCCCTTTCCCACCTTCTTCGTCGTGAAGAAAGGCTCGAAAATCTTCTCAAGCACCGATGCCGGGACCCCCATTCCCGTGTCACGGACCTCGATGACAACCCTGCCGTTCTTCACGGAGCTCCTGAGATGGATCTTCTTCTCGAAATCTCTTCTGCCGAGCTTCTCCCCCTTCTCCTCGATGGCATCCCTGGCATTCAACAACAGGTTGATGAGAACCTGCTCCAGTCGATTGGCGTCGGCCAGCACCGGGGGGATGGCTTCGTCCAGCTCCTCGATCACCTCGATTTCCCTGAGCTTGAGCTGCTGGCTGAAAATTTCGAGGGACCGCCTGAGGGCGGCATTGACGTCGACTTCCTCCTTCTTGACATCCGATTTTCGGCCAAACTCACGCAGGTGATTGATGATCTTGGAGGCCCGATCCACATGGCTGTCGATCTCCTCGGACATGGTCACCAGAATGTCGTCCCGGATGGGCTCCCCCTTCCTCACTTTCCTCATGAGGAAATTGCTCGCCGTCTTGATCACCGAGAGGGGCTGGTTGAGCTCATGGGCAATGCCCGTGGCCATTTCGCCCAGGGTCGCCATCTTGCTGGCCTGGATCAGCTGCTGCTCGGCCATGAGCCGCTTGGTGATGTCGCTGGCGGTGACCAGAAAGGCTTCCTTGCCCAGGTACTCGAATGGGGACACCCGGATGTTGACAAAGATCTGCTTCCCATCCGCCGTGGTCTGGCGGGTGTGCGTCAGGCTGTCCGTGGACCTGACCTCGAGCCCGTAGTGCTGATGCTCGCTTTCATCAAAAAGCCGCAGGAAGGAGGTATGAACCAGCTCCTCCTTGCTCAGTCCGTAAACCGGCTTGACACTGTCGTTGCAGTCCAGGATCGCCAGGCTCTTTCGGTCCAGAACAAAGACCGGGTTGGGAATGTTGTTGAAAATGACCCGGTATTTCTCCTCGGACTTTCGGATCTCCTCCTCCAGTCGCTTGAGCTGGGTGATGTCGATGGAGATCTCCATCACGGCCGAGATCTCTCCGTCCTGGCCCCGTATGGTCGCCGTCCTCACCATCCAGTGGGTGATCTGGCCGTCCTTGGTGACTCCGGTCTCCTCGCTGTAATGCGATTCGCCGTCCTCGAAGGTCATCATGACGGGGCACACCTCACAGGGCTTCGATCGCCCCTTGTAAACCTCGTAGCAGTAATCGCCCGGCTTGGGGGCGAACTGCTGGGTGAACTCCCGGTTGTAGCGGAGGACTCTCAGGTTTCGGTCCTGGACGGTGATGTAGCAGGGCACCTCCTCGAAAAGCTGCTGGTACTCGTTGCGCTGCTTGTTCAATGCCTCCTGCTTTTCGATGATCTGGAGCCCCATCTGGTTGATGGCCCGCTCCAGGGCGCCGATCTCGTCGTCGGCATAGGATTCGCTCCTCGGCTCATAAATGCCATGCCCGATGAGCTTGGTCCTGTGGATGAGGCGCGTGATGGGACGTTTGACGAAGATGAGGAGGAATGTGCCGATGAGCGTCGAGGTGGAGAGGAAGGTGAAAATGGCCAGCAGGATGATCCACCGCTCATAAGCCCGGATCTCGCTGTCCGTCTTGGCCAGCGAGACCACCACGTCCAGGGCTCCCAGGACCTTCTTGTCCTGGGGATGGATGTGACAGTCGTCCGTCCAGCACCCCGGCTCGTTGTAAATGGGGCTGATGATCCCCAGCAGACGGTGGCTTCCTTGCGACAGGAACCGGGTGCGCTCGGGCATCCCCACCTCCTGAAGAGGCGGGTCGGTGACGTGGCAAATGATGCACGCTTCGTCCTTGATGTTGGTCGTCCGGTCGACCTCCTCGGGAACTTTGGAAAACTTGATCTGGCCTTCCTTGTTGAAGATCCGGATGAACTCGATCCCTTCCTGTCTTCCGATATTCTTGATGATCTCATTGATGTCGTCGCGGGCATTGAGCATCATGGCATAATGGGTGCCGAGCTTTATGGTCGTACCCAGGCGATCGACCTCGTCGACGATGGTATTGATGGTGTTCTTCTGCTGATATTTTATGTTGAAGTAAGACCAGGTGAAAATGATGATGGAAAGTACCAGCCCTACAAGCAGGATGAGCCTGAAGATGAGACTATGATAAGATTTAGCGATCTCTCTGATCATGATTCGTGCAGCTGCTATTGATAACTTCAGGAATCTGGACCATCGCGGCTCACAAACCCGAGACCGGTGCGCGAAAATCCCGGGCCTTTGTCGGCTTACCTAATTTCCAGCATCCGCGCCTTACGGGGCGCGTCGAGCGACGGATCTCCCGGGGCTCGGAGTCACCGGGGTCGTCATGGGGTGCGTGAGGATCCGAGCTGCATCAGGGCTCAACGGAGGTGACGCCTGCTCCCATCCTCTTCCGTGAGAACGGGGGGCTATGGCTGACTGAACATGGAAGAGTGAGCAGACGTAACAAATCTAGCTTAATCACCAGGGGCGGTCAAGCGCCAATGCCGCTGGAAGCTGTCCGCGGGAGGCCCGCCCGGGACCCGGTTCGAGCCCGGAATTGGGGTGTCTTCCGGGGAGGGGCCCGCTGCCAAGATCTTGCTTGTATTATCGCTGTCAATCCGATATGAGATGTCCCATCGCATAATGCGTGAAAACGGCGCCAGATTTCACTTCTGCCCGGATGGGAAGACCGTGTCGATTCAGCGACGGAACCATCGCGGATGTCCGGGCTGGCGCTGTCGGGAGCAGTGGGCCTTTCCCGGCCACGCTGACGGTTGATCCTTTCCGGGCGGCCTCCGTTGTTGAGCACACGAGAGGACGAGCACTCATCCCTATTGGAGGAGACGAGACCATGGAGCAGGGGCTTCGCGCGTATCCCGCGCCGGCTCAAACGGTCGGCCATCAGGGGCCGGCTCTCGGTTCCCAGGTGATTGAGCAGATTCTTCCGCTCTCCCCGGTGGTGCAGTACCAGAAGGATGAAGAGGTGCCCATCAAGGAGACGGACTCCCGCCGCATCTATTATGTTCAGAAGGGGGCCGTCGAAGTCTACCATACGTTCAAAGAGACGAAGATCGTCGTCGCGATGATTGGGGAGGGCGACTTCTTTGGAGAAATCGCCTACTTCGACGGCGTGTCCCGTGTGCGCAACATCAGGGCCACCTCCGACTGCATCATCCGCATCTTCGAAGAGGAGATGCTCGAGAGGGTTCAGGAAGAGAATCCCAGGCTTTACGGCAAGTTCCTGACGTACATGACCCGGCGCATCTGCGCCAAGTTCCGTATGATATTGGAGGAACGGGAGCCCCTGACGGCCTATGCCGCGTCGCTGTCCACGGGCAAGCGCGGCTATCAGGGCTCGCGGCCCTTGCCCGAGGCGTTTCTGCAGACCCGGGAGTGGCGTTCCGTCAGCCGCATTGTCGAGGATATGAAGGCTCAGCTTTTTGATCTTTCGCATCGTCTGCAGCAGGACGCGAGCCCCGAGATTTCCGAAGTGGCCCAGGCGAAGTGCCATGCTTTGCTGGACGATCTCAACGAGCAGTTGGAGAAGTCCGTGGAGGTCCTGACGAGGCCCGAGGTTGAGGACAATGTTTGGGGCTACTTCTTCAAGGAGCTGTTCCCATATTTCATGCGAAGCCGTTTTGCGGAACGGGCTTATTTCAAGCCCAAGGGCTACGCCGGTGATTACCTGATGATGGAGATGATCTATCGGAATCAGCCCGAGGGGGACGGAAAACTGGGAGTGATCCTGGACCGCTGGTATCTCGATACGTCCGCGGCCCGCGCGGTGCGCGGGCGCCGGGAGCTCCTCGGCTCCTCCCTCCGTGAGATCTGCGGTGAGCGAATGAGCTCGCCCGGCCCGATCCGGATCATGAACCTGGCCTGCGGCTCCAATCGGGAGCTTTTTGATTTCCTCTCCGAATGCAAATACACGGAGAAGATAGAGGCCATCTGCGTGGATGCCGACCTCGATGCCCTTCAATACACCAATCAGCACGTCAATGTCTTTCATCACGGGGCCTTGATTCGGCTCATGAACGACAATGTCGTGAAGTGGTCGCTGGGACGGGTGCGGCACGATTTTGGCATGTTCGACATCGTCTACTCGGCGGGACTGACGGACTATCTGGACCGTCGTCTCTTCAAAGCCCTGGTCACCCGGTGCTTCGAGCACCTGAAGCCAGGCGGAATCCTCATCATCGGCAATTTCGGTCCCAACAATCCCAACAGGGTGTTCATGGATCGAATCCTCCAGTGGAAGCTCATCCATCGGCATGAATCCGAGCTGAGGCAGCTCTTCGAAGAGACTCCTTTCGGAGAAAGGTGCGAGATCATTCAAGAAAAGAATGGCGTCAATTTATTTGCCAAAGCAACGCGTGAATGAGCATTCCCGTGACCCGTGGGCAGTCTTGTGACCCAGCGGCTGGGCAGTGGCTCCGGAAGGCTTCACCGTTTCCTCCGTTCTTCCAGATTTCCAGCCTGACCTATCGAAGGTTCCGAAGTGGCGATTTTCAAAGCCGACTCACCTCTCATCCGTGATTTCGACAAGGATCAGATTCCTTTCGTCCGTGAGCGGGTGAGCATCACCCTCCTCATTGGCGCCAGTCTCGTCCCGTTGTTCGGCATAGTCGACTACCTGCTTTTTCCCGAATACCTCCTGCAGTTTATGACAATACGGCTCCTCGTGGGTGTTCTCTGCCTGGGGCTGCTGGGGCTCAATCTGCGCTGGAATTTCGGCGAGAAGAGCTGTTATCTGGGGGCGGCCGGGGTCTACATCACCGCCCTTGGCATCATCCGGATGATCATCGTCACCGGTGGCTACACCACCACTTACTATGCCGGCCTCAACCTGATCTTCCTCGCGTTCTGCGCCATCATGACCGTGGGCATGCGCTTCGTTCTGGTTCATTCGGCCATCATCTACATGATCTACATCGGATCGGTGCTGGTCTTTTCACCCCGTGAGAATATCAACCTGTTCATCGCCAACAACATGTTCATTTTCACGACTCTCGTCATCGGGCTCATCGCCTCTTCCACTGACTACCGTCACCGGTTCAGGCAGTATCAGCTGCGGCTCAAGCTTGAGGAGGCCCAGTCCCAGCTCAAGGTCTATTCGCGGATGCTGGAAGACAGCGTCGCCGAAAGCGAAGTGAAGTATCGGATGCTGGTGGATCACGCCAACGAGGGGATCTTCATCGTCCAGGACGGCGTGGTGAAGTTCCCCAATCCCAAGACCTGTGACCTGCTGGGGTACAGCGAGGAGGAGTTCAAGTCCACCTCCTTCATGGATCTCGTGGCCGACGAAGACCGTGAAAACGTCATGGAGAGGGGTCGCCTCATCAGCACGGAGAGGAAGCCTGCCCTGATGCTGCCGTTCCGCATGGTGAACAAGCTGGGAAAGACGCTTTGGGTGGATATGAACTCCGTTCCCATCGAATGGAAGGGGAGGCCCGCCACGCTGCATCTCCTGCGCGACATCACCCAGCGCAAGTCGATGGAAACCGAGCTGATGCAGGCCCAGAAGATGGAAGCCATCGGTACCCTGGCGGGCGGAATCGCTCACGAGTTCAACAATCTGCTTCAGGTGATTTCAGGCAGTCTGCAGCTGCTGTTCAAGGCCAAGTCCTCGGATCACCCGGACGCTCGCTATCTCAACCACATCGACAAGGCCGTTCAGCGGGCCACGGCGCTGACCAAGAAGCTCCTCGTCTACAGTCGCAAGGTGGAGAGCCAGCTGGAGGTCGTGGACCTGAACCATCAGGTCACCCAGGTCTGCGAGCTGCTGGAGCGGCTGATTCCCAAGCTCATCACCATCGAGCAGGATCTGGATCCCGAGCTGCGCCCCGTTCGAGCCGATCCCGCCCAGCTGGAGCAGATCATCATGAACCTGGCGGTGAATGCCCGAGATGCCATGGCTCATGGCGGGCGCTTCATCCTGAAAACCAGGAACGTGCTCATCGATGAGGAATACTGCCGCAGCCACCTGGGATCCTCGCCGGGCCGCTACGTGTGCCTCGGTGTGTCGGACACCGGACACGGCATGGATCAGGATGTCCTGGAGAGGATATTCGATCCCTTCTACACCACCAAGGAACCGGGCAAAGGCACAGGGCTGGGGCTTGCCATCGTCTACAGCATCGTCACCAACCACAACGGCTTCGTTCGATGCACCAGCGAAAAAGGGAAGGGGACGACCTTCGAGATCTATTTCCCCGCGGAGGTGGGGGAAGTGGCGGCCAGGATCGACGCGAGAGTCTCGGATCAGGAGATCCAGGGCAGAGGGGAGACGATCCTGCTGGTGGACGACGAGCAGGAAGTTCTGGATGTGGGGCGTGAGCTGCTGGAGCGGTTCGGGTACCGGGTGCTGACCGCCCACGACGGGGAGAACGCCCTGCAGGTCTTTTCTGAGTTCGAGAACGAGGTCCAGTGCATCATCCTGGACCTCAACATGCCAGGTCAGGATGGACAGACCTGCCTCGAGAGGCTCCTGGCCCTCAGTCCGCGAATGAAGATCATCGTCGCCACGGGGTATCTGGAAAGTGAGCGAAGGAGGGAGATGATCCAGTTGGGGGCTTCGGGCTTCGTCACCAAGCCTTATCGATTCACGGATATGCTTCGGGAATTGAAGCGCTCCCTGGCTGCCTGACGGAGCCTGGAGTGAAGTGCCCCCGGAGTCCGGATCTCGCCTTTGAGACCTCGCCCCAGGATGGTTTCCATTCCGCCCTTCCGTGGCTATCATAAAATTCGAGTTTTGAAGAGCGGGAGTCTCCTCCGGACGCCCCGGGCGAGGCGAGATATCCCGCTGAAACCATCGTTCGGGCGGAGAGCGGGCTGCCAGGGGGCTCATGGGATCCATGGAATGGTGACGGTGCGGCAACAGATGCTTGAGCTGCTCATGGACGGTCCCAGGACTGCCCGGCAGGTGTCGCAATGCCTGGGCATCCGGGAGCGGGACGTTTACGAGCATATTCCGTATGTGGCCCGATCAGCGGCGGCCAGGGGACTCAAGCTCCGGGTGGAGTCATTTTCCTGCATGGTCTGCGGCTACCGGTTCGATGAGAGGAAGCGTCTGGACCGGCCCGGGCGGTGCCCCTCCTGCAAGAGCGGCCACTTGGAAGAGCCCAGGTACCGGGTCGTTTGAGCCCGTTCCGGGGCTTCCCCCTGGACGTGCGCTTGATGACGGGATCACGCAAGGGTAAGGGAAAGCCATGAAATACGATTTTCACGTCCACACCTCACACTATTCCCCCTGCTCGCTGGTGAAGGCGTCGGAAGTGTGCGGACGGGCCGTGTCTTTGGGCCTGAGGGGTATCGCCCTCACCGAGCACGATGTGTGGTGGCCCGCATCGGATTTGACGGCCCTGCAGGAGCAGTATCCCCAGCTGACGATTTTTCGGGGGTCGGAATATGCATTTCGGGACAACCATCTCCTCATCTTTCTGCCCGATGGGGAGAATGAGAAGATTCCCCGGTATCATGGCATCGTGGACCTCGTGGATGCAGTGCATCAGCGCGGCGGCATCGTGATCTGGGCACACCCGTTCCGGTTCGGCGCCGAGTGGATGGACTGGATCGACGCGGCGGACCTGGACGGGCTGGAGGTCTGGAGCAGCAACATGGACCGGCGGACGCGGGCGCTGGCTCAACAGGTTGCCGAGCGGAGGGGGCTGCGCATGTTTTGCAACAGCGACACCCATGAGCTGGAAACACTGGGAGAGTACTTCAATGAGATCCCCATGGACTTGACGAATACGCTCGACTTCATACGATTTGTTCGAGGCAACGGATCGTGAGATCGACGGGAGGCCGCCATCCGGCTGGAAGAAGCCTGCCGGACGAGGTACGGTGAATACTGTCATGGCCATTCAAAAATAAGGTGCACACCCCATTTCGGATCCCGGATGACCGGGGTAAAAGGTTGACCCATAGAGACTCACCTCTCATCTCTATCCGTTCAGCTTGGGGAGCTGCCAACCCCCACCGGGCAGTGTCCCCGCCTGTCCGCACCAACGCTTTCGCCGGGCCCCCCGTTATGGGGCGCCCCCCGGCGAAAGCGGCCCCTTTAACCCCCTGTCCATTCCGAGGCGTCCAGCTTGGGCGCGTGCTCTTCTCGACTTCATGTCACGGCGGCGGACCGGCCAGGGCGAGTTTTTCCAGGAAGGAGTCCATGGCTTCCCTGGCTCTCCCAAGATGATGCACGTCATTGAAAAGGATGACCACCGCGTAGCTTGGGCGTCCGGGGCTCGACACATACCCCGCGAATCCCGTCACGTCCCTCAGCGTTCCCGTTTTTCCCCGGATCGTCACTGAAGGGCTGCTGATCCGACGCCTCATGGTCCCCTCCTGACCGTTTACCGCCAGGGAATTCATGAAGGCTGCTCCCAGTGCCCTGTCCGAAAAGGCCGCCACCAGGATCCTGCCGAGGGAACGGGGGCTCATGCGGCAGGACCGGCTGAGCCCCGACCCGGTCTTCAGAACGCAATGCTCCGTTTCGGCTCCCAGCGCCATCATGACCTTGCTCATGACGGCGAGACCCTTGGCTTCCGTTCCCGGGGGTCCCAGCGCGGCCGCCCCCATGGCCCGCAGGAGCATTTCGGCCATGAAATTATTGCTGTGTCGGTTCAGACCATGGATCGTTTCCGCCAGGGGGGGTGACAGGTCCTCGGCCAGGATTCTGGCGTCGGCGGGCATGGATTCCGGCGCTTTCCCATCCGGGGTGCGAGCTTCCACCCGGATGCCCGATGACTCGATGATCGTCGTGAAGACCTCGGCTACGAAGGTGGCTGGCCTCTCGGCGCTGAAGCGCCTTTCCATGGCCACCGTCCGCGAGATGGGGATCTGGCCTGACAGTTGAAGCCGCATGACGCCCAAGGTGTCCGGCTCCAGCCGCTCCAGGACCAGAGTGGACCTGGATTTTCTGGACGCGGTCCTGGCCTGCTGGAGTACCCGTGCATACGCGCCGGGTGGAAGCCACTCCACCCGGGGAGGCTTGCCCACCGAGGAGGCGGGGCGCACGCGTGCCAGGAAGGAGTTGAATTCGATGGCCGTCCCCGAGATCATGGGGTTGTACGAGTCCTCGCAAGGCTCATCCAGGCAGACGCGCTCGAACGGGGGGGAGAAATGAGAGTTGTCCACCCGGATTCGACCGCGGATGGCCTCCAAACCCTTCGCCTTGAGCTGCAAAGCCAGGCTCGAAGCACGCTCGGCGGTCCAGAAGATGTCCCCCTCGCTCTTGAGCCAGAGGTCGCCGACGAGGGTGCTTCCCTCCATGGTGCCGTTGGTCTGCGCGGTGGTTCGGAATCGGTGACCTGGCCCGAGGGTTTTGAGAGCCGCGTAGCTGGTGGCGGCCTTGAGGAGGGATGCGGGAATCATGGGCTCCATGGCCCGATGGCTCCACAGGGGATGTCCGGACGGCAGGGCGATCACCTCGACGCCCAGGCTTCCGGCGGCCTCGCCGGCCTGGCTCAGGAGCTGGGCCTGGATCTGCTCCCAGGCGGTGGCTCGAGCGTCGGGCGCACTCAGGAGCAGGACAACGGCGAGGCTGGCGAGCAGGATCCGCGGATCAGGGATGAGGGTCGCCAAGGCGCTCGAAGACCTCCCAGAAGTCGGGAAAGGATTTGGCCACGGATTCCGCCCCCTCGATGACGACACCGGGAGTCCGGAGGCCCATGACAGCGAAGGTCATGGCGATCCTGTGATCGTTGTGGGCCTGGATAGGTACCCGGGGAGACCGCACCACGCCTCCTTCGATGATGAGGCCGTCGGAGAGCTCCTCCACGGGAACCTGGAGCTTCCTGAGCTCCATGGCCGTCACCTGAAGGCGGTCGGACTCCTTGACCCGCAGGTGCGCGACGTTTCGTATGCGGCTTTCACCCTCGGCGAAGGCCGCGACCGCGGCCAGGGTGGGGACCATGTCCGGCATGGCGTTCATGTCGATATCCACGGGCTTCAGGGCTCGAGGTCCCGAAACCCGCACCCCGCCGTCCACCCATTCCACCCCGCACCCCATGGCTTTGAGAATGTCCAGAAGATCCCGATCCCCCTGCAGGCTGTCCTGGGCGATGGGGAAGGTGAGCACCTCTCCGCCGGTGATGGCGGCGGCGGCCCAGAAGTAGGAAGCCGAGGAGCAGTCTCCTTCCACGGTGTACTGAAGGGCGGGGTAGGTCTGAGGGGCGGGAATGGAGACCCGGTCGGCGTCCAGGCGGTCGACGCGGATACCCGCCCGGGCCATCATGGACAAAGTCAATGCCACGTAAGGATACGAAGCGACCGGGGTCGGCCATGACACCTGCAGTGTCCGGCGGGCCTGGGGCGCAGCCAAAAGAATGGCCGAGAGAAACTGGCTGCTCTGTCGGGCGTCCACGAGGACTTCCCCGCCCTCGATCCCCTCGCTCACCAGCTCAAATGGGGGAAACCCTTCCTCCATCAAATAACGACATTGGACGCCCAACTGACGGAGGGCGGCCACGATGGGCCCCACGGGACGCTCGCGAAGTCTTGGATCGCCATCGAAAATGAATCGTCCGGTCCCCAGGGCGGCCACGGCGGGCAGGAGTCGCATGCTGGTGCCGCTGTTTCCAAGGAGGATGGGCTGGGGCGGGGACTGCCAGCGCCTGCCGGGGGGAACCACCTGGATGGCGTCGCCCTCCCAGCGGATCTCAACACCGAGGGCTCGCAGGGCCTGGGCCGTGAGGATCGTATCCTGAGCGGACAGCGCATTGGCGATGTGGCTCGGGCCCCTCGCCAGGGCGGCCATGATGAGGGCCCGGTGGGAGATGGATTTGGATCCTGGAATGCGGACGGCTCCCCGCGCGGCGGCGATGGGCTGGATGGACCTAATGCTGGGATTCATGGGACAATGCCTTTTCCAATGCGTTTCGCATGACTTGCAGCGCTTCCTCCCGGGCGCCGGGGATTCCGTCCAGCCACCAGTCCAGTTGGGCGATTCCCTGGTGGAGGAGCATTTCGTAGCCCTGCACGACGCGGCAGCCCCGCTGGATCGCGCGCTGGAGGAACGGTGTTCGGGAGGGGCGGTAGACGATGTCCATGACGACGGTGTCCGGACCGAAGAGGCCGTCCGGCAGGGGAAGGCTCGATTCCGCGCCCTGGAGGCCCACGGACGTGCACTGAACGATGATGTCGAATCGGTGGCCGCGGCCCGTTTCCCCCAGATGCTCCATGGGCACGAGATCGCAGTCGAAGGCTCGAGCGAGCCTCTCTCCGCGCTCGCGGCCACGGTTGGTGATGGCGACCGCCGCTCCTTCCCGCTTCAGGCCATACGCGACGGCTCGGGCCGCTCCCCCGGCGCCGATGACCAATGCCCTCCGGGAGCGCAGGGACGTTTCCCGTCCGAGCGCTTCCACGGCCCCGATCCAGTCCGTGTTCCGCCCTTCCCAGCCTCCATGGCCAAGGCGCAGTGTGTTCACGGCCCCGATGGCGGATGCGGTCTCGTCCACCTCGGTGGCCAGGCGCAGGGCTGCCTCCTTGTGGGGGATGGTAACGCTCAGTCCACGGAACCCGGCCTCGGCCAGGGTTTGAAGGTCCTTCTCCGGGCTGTCCACATCCAGGGCCACATAGACGGCCGGGATTTCAAGGGCTCCGAGAACGGCGTTCATCATGACCGGGCTCAGGCTGTGGGCCACGGGATGTCCGATGACGGCAAAAAGATCCGCTTGTACCGGCTGGATCACGACAGGGGCTCCGGGATTCGAGAAGGAAAAAGAAGCTCCTCCGGGGCGGGGCATCGAAGGAGCCGGGTCGACAAGGGTCTTGGGAGCTTTATAAAACTTTGGGCTTGTGTTATCAAATCACATTTCAGTAGAAAGATCGCCTGCAGGCGGGCTCATTGCGCGCGGCCGCGGACGGCTCGAGGCCGGCGGCTGCCCGGCCGGTGCGCCTGCTGGGCGGGCGACAGACCGAAGGGTTGTTTTCATGAGCGACTTCTATCGCCGTGCCAGCCTCTGCTTCGCCGCGGGCTGTGTGGGGGGGCTGGTGAATGCGGCCGTGGTGTGGTACCTGGGCCGCAAAGGCATACCCCAGATGGTGGGGGTGGCCATCGCGCCATCCTGGGCGACATCCTTCCTGTATCAGCGGCTGGTGTGGGGCGGGATATGGGGGCTCATTTTCCTCCTTCCCGTCATGAAGGGAGGATTCTGGGCCGGGGTGTTCAGCCGGGGGATTCTCCTCAGTTTCGCGCCGACCGTCGTGCAGCTGTTTTACGTGCTTCCGTTCATGGCAGGCAAAGGTGTGCTGGGCCTGGGCCTGGGGAAGCTCACCCCTGTCTTCGTGTGCTTCTACAATGCCATCTGGGGGTTTTGCACGGCGCTCTGGCTGCGGATCACAGGGAGCGATGGCTGAGTCGGGTCTGGGACCACCAAGCTTCGGGGAGTGCCTCGTCAGAGGAGCTGCCCGTGTTTCTTTGAACCATTTTCGAATAGGCCGAGGTTTCGCCGGGAGGAAAGGTAATGAGCTTCACCGTTGCTTTGGGTGGAAAAGGGGGAACGGGCAAGACGACCATCGCGGGTCTGCTCATCCGATACATGATTCGACACGGCATGAAGCCGGTTCTGGCCATTGACGCCGATTCGAACTCCAACTTGAACGACGTGCTGGGGGTCCGGCTCATCGAGACCCTCTCCGATGCGCGGGAGACCATGAAGAAAGACGTGCCATCGGGGATGACCAAGGACATTTTCATGGAGATGAAAATGGAGGAGTCCCTGGTGGAGGCCGATGGATTCGATCTCATCGCCATGGGGCAGCCCGAGGGGGCCGGATGCTATTGTGCGGCCAACAACCTGCTCAGCGGCCTCATCGAGCGGCTCATCAACAACTACGAGTACCTGGTGGTGGACAACGAGGCGGGCATGGAGCACTTCAGCCGGCTGACTCAAAAGGACATCGACCTGCTCCTGCTGGTGTCGGACCCCAGCCGAAGGGGGCTCACCGCCGCCTGCCGCATTGCGGACCTGGTGAAGAGCCTGCCCATAAGGGTAACGGAGAGCGTGCTCATCGTGAACCAGATGGAGAACGGCGGTGCCCAATGGCCGGAGGATGTGGGAAGGACTTTCGGGGAGGACCGGGTTTTCGTCCTGCCCGCCGATCCCATGCTGGCCCAGTACGATTTCGAAGGCAAGCCCACGGCGACGCTCCCGGACGAGGCTCCCATCGTCCAGGCGGCGGATGAGCTCTTCGATCGTCTTTTGGGATCCAAGTGGAAGGGACTGGGCGAGTAGTCCCGCTGACTGCGGGGAGGAGGGGTACAAGATGTTTCCGATTCGACGGGCTCTGCTGAGCGTGACGGACAAGGCCGGACTGGCTGATTTCGCCAGAGGGCTCCAGCCTTTTGGAGTTCACATGCTGTCCACCGGTGGGACGGCCAAGCTTTTGCGTGACAACGGGGTGGAAATCACCGAGGTTTCGGACTATACGGGGTTTCCCGAGATGCTGGACGGGAGGGTTAAGACGCTTCATCCCAGGATCCACGGGGGCATCCTGGGGATCCGCGACAACGAGGCTCATGTGGAGACCATGGGGCGGCACGGCATCGAGCCCATCGACATGGTGGTGGTGAACCTGTACGCCTTCGCCAAGACCGTGGCCAAGCCGGATTGCACCCTGGAGGACGCCATCGAGAACATCGACATCGGCGGGCCCACCCTGATCCGGGCCGCAGCCAAGAACTGGCGCCATGTGGCCGTGGTGACGGACCCGGCGGACTACCCGCTGATCCTGGAGGAAATGAAGGGGAGCGGGGGCAGGGTGACTCGAAAGACCAGCCTGCTTCTGGCCAGGAAGGCGTTCTGCCTGACTCACGTCTATGACGGGAATATCTGCGAGTACCTGGAAGGGGTCACCCGGGGCTGAAAGCCGGCGGCTGGCATCAAGCCCTCGGGCCGCCTGGCTCGAAGGTGCTCGAACGAAGACCCCCCGGGCGCTCCCATGGCCCGCGGGGCGAGACGCAAAACGGGAGACAAGCGTTCATGAAGGTGCTCGTGATCGGAAGCGGTGGGCGTGACCACGCCATCGCGTGGACCTTCGCCCGCAGCCCGCGGGTGAAGCAGGTGCTCGTGGCCCACGGGAATGCGGGCATCGCCCAGACCGCCGGCTGTGTCCCTTTGAAGACCATCGAGGAGATGGTGGATTTTGCCGAGCGGGAGCGGGTGGATCTGACCTTCGTGGGGCCGGAGAAGCCCCTGTCCTCGGGCATCGTTGACCTTTTTCAAAGCCGGGGGCTGAATATCATCGGGCCGAGCCGGCAGGCCAGCCGTCTGGAGTCGAGCAAGTGCGACGCCAAGGTCATGCTCCGTGAGCTGGGGATACCTGTCCCGGAGTTCGCCGTGTTTTCGGAGGCCGGGCCGGCCCGGCAATACGTGAGGCAGGTGGGATATCCCGTGGTGGTGAAGGCCGATGGTCTGGCGGCGGGCAAGGGCTCCCTCGTCTGCTCGACGGTGGAGGAGGCCGAGCAGGCGGTCCATGAGATCATGGAGCAGCGGGTCTTCGGTGACGCCGGGGCCCGGGTGGATATCGAAAAACGGCTCTTTGGCCGGGAGCTCTCCTTTTTCTGCTTCACCGACGGCTACTCCATCGTTCCCATGGTGGCCGCCCAGGATTACAAGCGGGCACGGGACGGCGACGAGGGCAAGAACACGGGGGGGATGGGATCCTACTCTCCTCATCCGTGGCTGGACGACGGGCTGGTCGGGACCATCATGACGCGTGTGGCCGAGCCTCTGATCCGTGGGGTCCGGGATCGATACGGGCTCCTTTACCGGGGGATTCTCTACCTGGGGCTCATGCTGGTGGAGGAGGGGGCGGAGATCGTCCCGTATGTGCTGGAAATCAACATTCGCCTCGGGGATCCCGAGGCCCAGGTGATCCTGCCCCGCCTGGAGACGGACCTGGTGGACATCTGCGAGGCGGTTCTCGCGGGGCGGCTCCAGGAGGTCCGGCCGGTCTGGGATCCGCGCTACCGCCTGTGCCTCATCGCCACCAGCGGCCCGGTCAAGGGGAAGAAGGGCTGGTACAAGGGCTACCCCGACCGCTACCGCATCGGGGCTCCCATCGAGGGGCTCGAGCGCATCGATCCGGGATGCCTGGTTTTCCATTCCGGCACCGGTCGGGACGGTGACGGCCGATGGCTCACCACTGGAGGACGTGTGCTCTGCATCGTGAGCGCCGGGGACACGCTGGCCGAGGCCCGCGAGATCGCCTACGGCGAAATGGAGAAGATCTCGTTCGATGGGCTGTACTATCGACGGGATATTGGAAAGGAGTGACCCGATCCCGGGCTCCGGGCCTCCCCAGGATGTCTTGGGGGGCTCATGCGGGGAGAGGCAGTGGGGCTCCCGGGTTTCAAGCTTCGGCTGGAGTCTTGATTTTGGGGTGGGCTTCGCAGCCGGTGCAGCCGATGGGAGCCCGGTCCCATTCGCTGGCTGACCGCGGGAAACTGAAGGCTGACTGCTTGGACGATGGAAAGGAAGCGCATGACGACAGGTGCAGGAGAGCCGCGTGTGGGCATACTGATGGGCAGTGACTCGGACCTTCCGGTGATGGAGGAGGCGTTTTCGGTTCTGGACGCCCACGGGGTGCCCTACGAGGCGAAAATCCTTTCGGCCCACCGATCCCCGGAGGAGACATGCCGCTTTGCCGCCGAAGCCGCCGGGCGTGGCATCCGGGTCCTCATTGCCGGGGCTGGCTGGGCTGCCCACCTGGCCGGAGTGGTGGCGTCCCAGACCACCCTGCCTGTCATCGGGGTCCCCATCGACTCCTCGCCCCTCAACGGCATGGATGCGCTCCTTTCGACGGTGCAGATGCCGCCGGGCATCCCCGTGGCCACCATGGCCATCGGAAAGGGGGGCGCCCGCAACGCCGCCATCTTCGCCGTGCAGATCCTGGCCCTCCAGGACCCGGGCCTGGCCGAAAGGCTCAGGGCCGGCAAGGCCAGAATGGCCGAGGAAGTCGTCACGTCCAAAAACCGGAAGCTTCAGGAGTATCTGGCCTCGAGAGGGGCGCGCTGAGGAGCCCGGGTGCCCGCGCACAGGATCCAGGAAATCGTTCCGGTGGAGGCTGTCTCATCAGGAGATTCCGAGCTGAGTGAAGCCGTGGCCGCCCTGAGGGGAGGCGGGGTTGTCATTTACCCCACGGAGACGTTCTACGCCCTGGGGGGAGATCCGCGCAGCGCTTCGGTCGTGGACCGCGTCTTCGTCCTCAAGGGAAGGGACTTTTCCAAGCCGCTCCCGCTCATCGCATCGGATCGCTCGGCTGTCAGGAGCGTGGTATCCCAATGGCCGGCATCCGCCGAAGCGCTGGCCGGGACTTTCTGGCCGGGCCCCCTCAGCCTGCTCCTTCCGGCCTCGTCGTCCGTGCCTCCGCGGCTCCACGCGGGTACGGGGAGGCTGGCCGTGAGGGTTTCGCCCCATCCCTTGGCTCGCGTGCTGGCCGAGGCCCTGGGCGGTCTCATCATCTCCACCAGCGCCAACCTGTCGGGGGAGCCGGCCTGCCGAAGACTTGACGAAATCGACGCGCTGCTCCTCACCGGAGTGGATGCGGTCCTCTCCGGCGGGGACCTCGAGGGACGGCAGCCATCGACCATCGTGGATCCAACGGTGGAGCCGCCGCGCCTGGTGCGGGAGGGAGCCATCCCGTGGGAGCGCGTCCTGCGTGCCCTGGGTGGTTGAGCCTCGAGCCCTGATGGCCGTGTCTCCCAGGCGTGTAGCCTGCGACCCGTGAGATCCCGCTCGATGCCCCGCCGGGATTTGACCTCTGCCAATGGGGGATGTGACCCTTGCTCAACAACGCTTTCATCCTGTCCGCGATCCTCGCCTCGATCCTGGCTGCGGGGCTGCTCATTCTCAAGAGTAGGTGGCGCGGTCTTTCGACGCGGGAATGCCGGGTCATGCTGTCAGGCGGAGGCACGGGAGGCCATGTGAACCCCGCCCTGGCCATTGCCGAGAGCATCCGCCGGCGCGAGCCCGGGGCTAAATTCTGCTATCTCGGTGTCCGGGGCAAGGCCGAGGCGGTCATCGTCCGCCGGGCTGGGTATCCGCTTCATTTTGTCTCCTCCACGGGTTTTCCCGGCCTTAGGCCTTCCCTCGGCACCCTGCGTTTCCTGGTCAGGCTGAGCGCTGGGGTGGCGCAGTCGGCCGTTCTGCTTCTCTGGTTCTGCCCGCGCTGGGTGGTGGCCACCGGAGGTTATGTCAGCGCCCCGGTGATCATCGCCGTCCTGGTGCTGCGGGCCATGAGGATCGCCCACACTCGCGTGTTTCTCCATGAGCAGAACAGCATTCCCGGTCAGATGAACGGCCTCCTGGGGAGGTGGGTCGACCGGGTCCTCCTCACCTTTCCTCAGACGCTCTCCTTCTTTCCCCGGAACGGGAGCGTCGTCGGCTATCCTATCCGCCATTCCATTGTGGAGAAGTCGCGGGAGGAGGCTCTCGCCAACCTGTCCTTCGCCATTCCCCAGGGCCGGTGGGTGGTTTTCGCCTTCGGAGGATCCCAGGGCGCCCGGACCGTCAACCGCGCCGTGGTGGACGCCCTGCCTCACCTTCTGCCTTACCGGGATCGTTTGTTCATCGTTCACGGTACGGGTCTCGCGCAATCCGACAGGTACGACCCCGCGGCCGACACGGAAGCCCGGCTGCGGACGGTGCTCGATTCCGACCAGCAGGCGCTGCTCGAAGGCTTTTATTACCGACAGGACTATTTTCACAACATCGCCGACGTTTATGCCGCAAGCGACCTCATCGTCTGCCGCAGCGGCGCGGGGAGCTTGAACGAGATTTCGAGTCTCGGCAAGCCGGCCCTCCTCATCCCCAAGGCGAACCTGCCGGGCGACCACCAGGTCATGAACGCGCGGGCCATGAAGCACGGAGGGGCGGCGGAAGTGATTTTCGAGGATACGGTGGTCGAGGACGGACAGGTTCTCGAAGCCCTGCAGGGCGAAGTGCTTGCCGACCGGATTCTGCGACTCATGAAGGACCCTGGACGCCTCGAGGAGATGAGGAGCCGGAGCCGGCAGTTCCTGCGTCGACGAGCCAGCGATCGGATCCTCTCGGAGCTTTTCCAGGACAACAGTTACAACAACGGTATCGGGGCCCAGGGACTGCCCTTCAGGCCCCTCCTGACCAACCATGGGCTGCTTCAGGCTCTTTCGGCGGCTTACGCCAGGGACCCTTCCGGCTACAATCCCCTGAGCGTGGTTCATGACGAGGACGACCTGGTGTACTACCGGCACCGGGCGGCCGGTCTGCTGACTCATGAAGCCTGGCAGGATCGTAATATGGGCGTCAAGCTCATCGGCTACACCTGGTACCACGAAAAGACGCCCGCTCTCCTGCACATGCTGGTGGATCGAACGCCGGCCCACTGGGCACGGCGGCTGTTCGGGGGCGACTTCAGGCAGGTCGGGTTCATCCGCCGCAACATCGTTCAGGCCCTGCAGGTGATGAAGCGCCATGATGCCGAGATTGAGGAACATCTGCTCATCGCCGCCGAGGATCCCTACTTTGAGGTGCGCTCCCAGGTGTGCCGGGCCCTCGCTTTTTACGGATCGAGCCTTCATCAGCCGGAGGTCGTGTTTCAGGCGGTCCTGCGGGCTTTGGGGGACGATTGCTTCGAAGTGGCCGTCGAGGCGGCCAGGGCCATCGGGGAGGTGGGAATGGACCACCGATCCCTGGAGACCCTCCTGCGCCTGCGCGAAAACCATTACTGGCAGGTGAGGGATGCCGGACTGAGGGGCATCCATCGGCTCCTGCAGCGCGGTATCGTACCCCCCACCGACGGCCTGACCTCCGAAATCGGGAGCTTCATCCTCACGGCCACTGATTTCCGCCCCCATTTTTCCATCAAGGAATCGTACAAGGTGGTCCAAGGCTCCTGCCGCGACCGCCTGAAAGAGGGGAGGCCACTCCGTGAGGAAGCTCCCCGGACGGCCGATGCGGCCGCCGCAAGGAAGCCCTGAAATGATCTACGAAGCCTGCAATCTGCTCATGGCCACATCGGACTATTTCTCGTTCTGCCGGCTGGTGAACTACATCACCTTCAGGGCCATCATGGCGGCCCTCACGGCGGTCACCTTCATCTTTCTCTTCAGCAAGCCTTTCATCCTTTACATGCACCGGCGCTGCCTCCTGGATCAGGTGAGGGACACGGGCATCCGGTCGGCTTTTGACAAAAGCGGCACCCCCACCATGGGGGGTGTTCTGATCATCGGGGCGGTTTTGAGCTCCATGGCCATCTGGGGCAACTGGCACAACCCGTTCCTGGCGGCGTCCATGGCCGGCATGCTCTGGTTCGGCGGACTGGGGTTCTGGGATGACCTCTCCAAGGTCAGGCGGCAAAGTGGCGACAGGGGCCTTTCGGAGCGGACCAAGCTGATCCTGCAAAGCCTTTTCGCGCTGGTTTTCGCCTGGTTGTGCGTGGGTCCCTGGGCTCCCCTGGGGAGCGAGCTGGCGAGCAAGCTCTATGTGCCTTTCTACAAGCATCCGCTGGCGGATCTGGGGCCATATTTCTATGGAGCGTTCATCTTCCTGTTCGTGATCTTCGTCTCCAATGCCGTGAACATCACCGACGGACTGGACGGTCTGGCCATCACGCCGTCCCTGTTCGTCATGGCGGTCCTGGGGATATTCGCCTATGTCGAGGGGAACCGCATCTACTCGAGTTACCTGTATTATCCCTTCCTGAGGAATGCCGGGGAGCTGACCATATTCGGGGCGGCTTTCGTGGGGGCGGGGCTCGGGTTCCTCTGGTACAATGCCTATCCCGCCCAGATCTTCATGGGCGACACCGGCTCCCTGGCCATTGGAGGGACCATGGCCGTGGTTTCGGTGCTGCTTAAGCAGGAGATGCTTTTTCCACTTCTCGGGGGCCTTTTCATCATCGAAGCCCTCACCAGTCAGATCCAGGACAAGATCGGGGTCCAGTGGCTGGGGCGACGCATCTTTTTCCGGGCCCCCCTGCACCACGACCTGCAGTACAAGGGGATCGCCGAGACCAAGGTGGTGATCCGCCTCTGGATCCTGTCGGGGATCCTCGCCCTCCTAGCCCTCGCCACCCTCAAGCTGCGCTGATCACGCTCCCTTCGACCGGGGCCGCGCCCGGGTGACGTTTCAGCGGCTGAATCGAAGGGTCGGGGGGGGGGGACGGAGAGCCTCGTCGCGTGGATCGATCTAATGAATGCAGTGCTGCCAGCGGGCCGCGAGATCGTCCGCGTGGACGGTGCCCAGCCCGTTGACCTCGAAGAGCTCGTCGATTTCGAACTGGTTGCCCTGGCTCCACCATTCCTTCAAAATGTCACCCGCCTCGGGCCTGAACATCCATGCGTCTCCCAGGGAGGTGCCGAGATGACGCTGGAGGTTGGCCTCCGCGGTCCAGGAGATGACGTAGTCCAGGGCATAAAGCTCGGGGGCGAGGTCGAAGAGATGTGTCTCCGGCTTGTAGGAGAACCCCGTGTATCGCTTGAGAAGGTCGGCGTAAATCTGACCGTTGGAGAGATCCCCCGACTGAAACATTTGCAATTCGCTCAGGAATTTTGCACCGTAGCGGCGGAAGAAGGCCATGTCCTTGAGGGCCTTGTAGTGGGTCAGGGTGTCGATCTGCCTGGGATTCAGCCCCAGCACCCGTTCCAGGAAGGGCGGTGAGAAGCACATGTTCTGGAGGAGGAAAGCATAAGCTTCGGACACGGTGGACGATGCGTTGAAATCCTTCAGCGCCGGGGGCAGGTCGGCACGCGTGTGGATGATGCCCAGGGCATGCCCCATTTCGTGGAAGAGCGTCTCGAGATCGATCCAGCCCCCCGATGGGTTCATGACCACGTGCACCTCCTGGGGAATGCGCAGGGCGAAGGTGATGCCCTGGTGACTTTTTCGCCGCGAGGGCTCGAGGTGAAGATGCAGTCCGGGAAGGGCGGGCACGTCGATGGACCAGTGCTGGAAGAAGCTCAGCAGCTCCGTCACCGGGATATGGGCCGGGAACAGGGGATCGAGCTCGCCCAGTCCCACGAGATAGATGGCATCGAAACGGTTGGAATCCGCGAGGGGCTGCCCGAGGGTGGAGCGAGCCCAGGAGTCCATGGCGCGGAAATAGAGCTCCGCGGTCTCATCCAGGAGCGCTTCGATCCACCGGGCGTATCGACCGTAATCCAGGCCTTTCTTGTCGGCGCAGTAGGCCACGTAGTCGGAATAACCGAGCCCGTCCTCCAGGATGTCCCGGACGGCGTCCCACGGGGCCAGGGCGAAGGGCTTCAGGAACTTGGAGAGGCTGCTGGTCTCCTTTTCCATGATCAGCCTCCGGGGGACGTCGCTCTGCTTCTGACACCAGGTGTGGATCTCCCTCAGGTAGATCTTTTCGCCGTGAACGCTGGCGGATGCTCCTCCCGCCCACTGGGAGAGCTCGTTTTCGTAAGGCATGGCCTGATGCTGCAGGGTGTGGGACAGCAAGGTGTGATACACGCGCTTGTTTTTCCCGGGCGCCGCATTCAGGTGGGTCAGGCTGCCAAGGGTGGCTGGGTCGAGCAGGGGCTCGAATCCCCCGTAGACGTCTCCTTCACCGCTCTGGAAGCTCTGTCCGAGGGTTCCCCTGAGCGCCCTGGTGGTGATCCGGGTGTTGAGCTCGAGAAGGGATTGCTCGAGATGGCGCGGGCTTCCGTGGTCGGTTTGCTGGACAATCTTCATGCTTGCATCCTTGAGATGGGGCGGGCATTGCATTAAGGTTCAGATGAACGGAGGCGTCCATCGATGAGCGCGAGGCGGGGTGCCGGACGGGTGAGCCCGGACCGGTGCCGGCCTTGGATGCCTTCGGGGCGCCAGTGACTATGTTCCTCGAGATCATTTTACCCCATCCACAGATGGATGCCAGCCAGGGGCATCGGAATGTCTTCTCCTCGGGCTGGTCGGAGAGTGGTATGCCGGATCATGAGCGGAGGTCGATCCTTTGCCCCAACTGCCGACGGCTGGTCAGCGTGGACGAGCCGAGCTGCCCCCATTGCGGGATGGCGCGCCCGGCTTCGCTGAGCTGGACCCGCTCCCTGGGGCGGGTGTTCTCGGACGCCGAGGCGATGGTTCGGGCCATCATCATCGTCAATGCGGCGATGTTCATCCTGTCCCTGCTGCTGCACCCGTCACGGGCCTCACTTTCCATGAATCCCTTCGGGATGCTGTCTCCCGACCACCGGAGCCTGCTGCTCCTGGGGGAGACGGGTGCCATCCCCGTCGGGCAGATGGGGCGCTGGTGGACGCTCATCACGGCCAGCTACCTTCATGGGAGTCTGCTGCACATCCTCTTCAACATGATGGCGCTGAAGCAGATTGCTCCTCTCGTTTACCACGAATACGGGCTCTCGCGCATGGCCGCCATCTACACCCTGGGAGGAGCCCTGGGCTTTTACGTGTCCTACCTGGCCGGCATTCCCTTCACCGTTGGGGCTTCGGCGGCTGTCTGCAGCCTCATCGGGTCCGCCCTTTATTATGGCAAGAGCCGCGGGGGTGCCTACGGGGAGGCCATTTACCGCCAGATCGGCGGCTGGGTCATCGGGATTTTCGCCTTTGGCTTTCTGATGCCGGGCATCAACAACTGGGGGCATGGAGGAGGGCTCCTGGGGGGTGTCGCCCTGGGATTCCTTCTGGGGTATCGGGAAAAAAGCTCCGAAACCATGGCTCACGTCATTCTCGGGTGGCTCTCCGTGGCGGGAACGGCTGTTGCCCTGGGGTGGGGTGCCTTTTCCGGGCTGATTCTCTATTTCTTCGTCTTGGGCCGATGAGGCAGGGAGGACGTTCATGTTGAAGTTCCTGGACATGTTTCGCCGAAGCCGGGTGTTCGAAAGCGATTCACCGGAGAAGACCGCTTTTCAGAACAAGTATCGTCACTTCCAGAATCTCCTGGCGGGCAACAACCGGGCTCTGGAGATCATGACGGATCTCGAGCAGGTCTGCTACGGTCCCAAGCCTTTCAGCCTGGAGTACATCACGCGGCAGTCCGAAAAGCTGGTCTCGCGGGTGTATGATATCGCCGAGGATCTCAATGCTCTCTCCGGAGGGCGCTATGAAGGGCTCTTCGACGCGGTGGAGCGGATCGGCGTGGAGATTCTTCAGGAGCTGGTCCGCAAGCGAAGGGTCGACAAGACCTTCCTGACCATTCCTCTCCAGCATCTGAGCCTCGAGCGCGCCTCGGAAGTGGGCGGCAAGGCGGCCAGTCTGGGAGAGATCACCAACCGGGTCCATCTTCCCGTGCCCCGCGGATTCGCGGTTTCGGCTTACGCCTGTCATCATTTCCTGGAATTCAACCGCCTTTATGACAAGGCCGAGGAGATCCTCAAGGGGCTGGACATCGACGACACGGAGAAGCTCCTCAACAGCAGCCGGGATATTCACTCCCTCATCCTGTATGCGCCGCTGCCTCCCGACCTGGAGGCCAGCCTCATGGAGCAGATGGATCAGATCGTCAAGGAGCGGGGTCCGGAGGTCCAGATGGCCATGCGGAGCAGCGCCACCAGCGAGGACTCCGAAGCCAGCTTCGCGGGCCAGCACTCTTCGTTCCTGGGAGTGACGCGGGAGCGGGTGGTGGAGGCTTACAAGCGCGTGGTGGCGAGCACGTTCAATCCGCGCGCCATTTACTATCGGCGGAGCAAGGGCTATCCCGACGATCACGTCATCATGAGTGCTCTTTGCATCGAGATGGTGGACTCCCGGGCCGCGGGCGTCATGTACACCCGGGATCCCAACGATAACCGACGGGACGTGGTGATGGTGAACGCGGTGTGGGGTCTGGGGGTGGGGGCCGTGAGCGGCTCCGCCGCCGCGGACTATTACGAGGTGGAAAAGGAAGGGCGTACCCCGACGGTACTCAGCACGGCCCACAAGCCCACCCGGATCGCGCTGGATGAGCGCAAGGCCCTGGTGGAGGTGCCCGTGCCCGAGGACATGCGGGACCAGGCCTGTCTCAGCCGTGAAAACCTGGCCCAGCTGGTGGAATATGGACTGGCCCTCGAGGAGCACTACCGGGTCCCGCTGGACATCGAGTGGGCCATGAACATGCGGGGGCGCCTGGTGCTGCTCCAGGCCCGGCCCCTCAGCCTGGACTTTCTGTCGGTCCGAAAGGACGAAGGGGAGCCCGCCAAGGATCGTGATGCCCTGCAGGCCGATTTTCCCGGTCATCCGATCCTGCTCAAGAGCGGCATGACCGCCTCCCGGGGCAAGGCCAGCGGACTCGCCTATGTCCTGACCTCCGATCACAATCTCCTGAACATTCCCGAGGGGTCCATCCTCATCGCGCCCCAGACCTCTCCCCGCTACGTGGCCATCCTGGGCAGGGTTCAGGCCATCGTGACGGATGTGGGCAGCGTGACGGGGCACATGGCCTCGGTGGCCCGGGAGTTCTCCATCCCGACCCTGGTGGGAACGGGAAACGCCACGCGGGTTATTCCCCACGGCGAGGAGATCACCCTGGACGCCACCAACGGGGTGGTTTTCCAGGGGCGGGTCGAATCGATCCTGGAGCGCAAGAAGCCGGTCAATCCCATGAAGGGAAGCCCGGCCTACAAGAAGGCCCACTCGGTTCTCAAGCGCATCGCCGTTCTCAACCTGGTGGATCCCAAGAGCGAAAACTTCGCCCCCGAGGGCTGCGAGACGATGCACGACGTGATCCGCTTCGCCCATGAGATGTCCATGCGGGAAATGTTCAGCATCAGCGACGACATTGAGGTGAGCGAGCGCTTCGCGGTGCGCGTCAAGGTCCCACTGCCCATGAAGATCTTCGCCGTGGACCTGGGGGGGGGGCTGAGGATTCCCCCCGATGCCCGCGAAGCCCGGGCCGAGGACGTGCTGTCCGTTCCCTTCCAGGCCCTCCTGCGCGGCATGACCCATCCGGGGGTCCAGTGGCTCGGAGCCGTCGGCGTCGACTGGAAAGGGTTCGCCTCCATCCTGACGGAGTCCATCTTCAGCGACCCGACCATGGATGATCGCATGGGGGGGCCCAACTACGTGGTGGTTTCCAGTGAGTATCTGAACTTCAATTCACGTCTGGGCTATCACTTTGCGGTGGTGGACGCTTATTGCGGCCCCCAGGTGAACGACAATTACATCACCTTCTCGTTCAAGGGCGGGGCGGCGGACATCGGACGGCGGTCGAGGCGGGCCACCCTCATCGCCCAGATCCTGAAGCGGCTGGAGCTCAAGACCGAGATCAAGGGCGACATGGTTCGCGGCGAGATCAAGAAGTACGACAGCCCCCTCATGGAGGCCAAGCTCGACATGATCGGGCGACTGCTCGGCGCGGTGCGCCTTCTGGACATGGTGCTCTCGGACGCCGGGCGCATCGAGTGGTATGTGGAAGAGTTCTTCAAGGGGAACTACACGTTTCAGCGAGTGGCCTAGAAACTCTTTCCAGGCGCCCGGCATCAACCTTCCGGTTGTCGGCATCGGCTATCCCTGGGCAACGGGAACGGGTAGCCAGAAACCGTTCTTACCTCCCCCAGGCATTTTCGGAGGATTTGAATGAGCACTGAAGCCAACAAGGTCATCTACTCCATGGTGGGAGTGAGCAAGTTCCACGACAAGCGCCCCATCCTGAAGGACATCTATCTCTCCTACTTTTACGGCGCCAAGATCGGAGTGCTGGGCCTGAACGGGTCGGGGAAAAGCTCGCTTCTGCGGATCCTGGCGGGAGTGGACAAGGACTTCAACGGCAAGACGGTGGTCTCTCCGGGCTTCACCATCGGGTTCCTGGAGCAGGAGCCCCTGGTGGATGAGGCCAGAACCGTGCGTGAGATCGTCGAGGAGGGGGTCCAGGAGTCGGTGGACCTGCTGAATGAGTTCAACCGCATCAACGAGAAGTTCGCCGAGCCCATGTCGGACGACGAGATGCAGAAGCTCATCGACCGGCAGGGCGAAGTCCAGGAAAAGCTGGATGCCTCCGACGGATGGGATCTGGATTCCCGGCTCGAGATGGCCATGGACGCCCTGCGGTGCCCGCCCGGGGACACGCCGGTCAGCATCCTCTCGGGGGGCGAGAAGCGGCGTGTGGCCCTGTGCCGGCTGCTGCTCCAGGCGCCGGACATCCTCCTCCTGGACGAGCCCACCAACCACCTGGATGCCGAGACCGTGGGCTGGCTGGAGCAGCATCTCAAGCGCTACGCGGGGACCATCATCGCCGTCACCCACGACCGCTACTTCCTCGACAACGTGGCCGAATGGATCCTGGAGCTGGACCGGGGCCAGGGCATCCCCTGGCAAGGCAACTACTCGTCCTGGCTCGAGCAGAAGCAGGAGCGTCTGCGGCGGGAGGAGAAGGCCGAGACCGAGCGGCAGAAGACCCTGGAGCGGGAGCTGGAGTGGGTGCGCATGTCCCCGAGGGGGAGGCACGCCAAGTCCAAGGCCCGCATCAGCGCTTACGAGACCCTGCTCAAGCAGGACAGCGACAAGGGGATGAAGGACCTTGAGATCTACGTTCCGCCGGGACCGCGCCTGGGCGATGTGGTCATCGAGGCGCGAAGCGTCTCCAAGGCTTACGGGGATCGGCTGCTCATGGAGAATCTCTCCTTCATGCTCCCCCCCGGGGGCATTGTCGGCGTCATCGGCCCCAACGGCGCCGGCAAGACGACGCTCTTCCGCATGATCACGGGGGAGGAGAAGCCGGATTCGGGCGAATTCGTCCTGGGGCAAACGGTGAAGCTGGCCTATGTCGAGCAGACCCGGGATGTTCTGGACCCCGAAAAGCAGGTCTGGGAAGTCATCTCCGACGGCGAGGACGCCATCCAGCTGGGAAACCGCACCGTCAAGGCCCGGGCCTACGCCGCCCGGTTCAACTTCACGGGGGCGGACCAGCAGAAGAAGGTGGGAATACTTTCGGGGGGAGAGCGCAACCGGGTTCACCTGGCGCGGATCCTCAAGGCCGGGGCCAATGTCATCCTGCTGGACGAGCCCACCAACGACCTGGACGTCAACACCATGCGGGCCCTGGAGGAGGCGCTCCTCAACTTCGCGGGCTGCGCCGTCGTCATCAGCCACGACCGGTGGTTCCTTGACCGCATCGCCACCCACATCCTGGCTTTCGAGGGAGACAGTCAGGTGGTTTATTTCGACGGCAACTACACGGAATACGAGATCGACCGCAAGGCACGCCTGGGTGCCGATGCCGACCAGCCCCACCGCATCAAGTATCGCCACCTGACGAGATGACTCGAAGCTTCGGCAGGCCCGAGCGGTCCACGGTCACGATGCGGGCGGAGGCCATGGGATGGTCCGTTTCCAGGAAGAGCGCATGGAGGAGGTCCATTTCCTGGCCCACATTGAAGGCGGGTACGGAGCCGAAAGGTTCCATCACCCTGCCGGACATCCGGGGGGACTCGTGAATGTGGCCGTGGAATGAAGCCCGCAGCCTCCCCGATGCGGCCCATCCCTCGATGAACCGGCGTACGGCGAGACTCCCCACGTGGGCATGCATGGACGTCAGATCCAGTGCGGTGCCGCGGGGTGGGCAGTGACTGACGAAGAGGAAGTCGTGCGATTTCCAGCTCGAACTGCCCAGCACGTCCGAAAGCCCGTCGAGGTCGTCTTCCATGGTGCCGTCCGCGGGGTCCAGCGTGCAGGATGCGGCGGTCCCCGAGACGGTGGTCTCCCCCTCCTTCCGAACCCCTGGAATGCTCAAGCCCGTCCAATCCCTGCAGTCCGGCTTCTCGCGGTCCTTGATGCCAAAGGGGGTCGGGCTCACGGCCATGTAGCCCACCAGAGCCAATTGCGGGGAGATTTCCACCACGCGCCCGTGGAGCAGCTCGAAGTCGATCCCGTCTCTCGATTCCAACAGGGGACCCGCCGCAGCCAGGTCATCGTTGCCGAGATCGAGAAAAACTCGGATCTCGGGATGGGTCCGGCGGAAATTTTCGACGGCGGGCAGAAGCTTTTCCCGGGCCCAGGCCTGGTGGGATGGAATGGAATCCCGGATGGTCCGACGCCAGTCGGGGATGAGGTCCCCTCCCAGGACCACGATGTCGGGCCGGAGGTGGGCGGCGGCCTTGAGGAGACGTTTCAGATGTCCAGGGTAGACGTGAGTATCCGAGGTGAAGAGCATTTTCATGCAATGCCTTCCTTTCGTATTCAGGGGTCTTTCTGACCGGGTGAGTCCCTGGACCGGCTCTTGATCCAGCTCACCAGCGCCATGCAGTCCTTCAGGACGGAAAATGTCAGATCAGGCGGCCCATGTCGAGGGCGTTCCGGCTGATGCTCATGCCGATTCCAGGCTGGATCAGCTCTGAGCCCCTGAGATCGAAGGGGAAGAAAACCAGCTCGGATTCAATGTGCTGAAAGCGCAGCTCCCCAAGCCGGGGCAGATAGGTCTTTTTGGGCACGGCGAAGGACCCCACCAGGATGGGGAGGACCTCCAAAGCCTCTTCCAGGGGCAGGGTGACGGGGTGGAGGGGTGACCTGGGAAGCTCCCGGGCCGGCTCGCCGGCCGGCTGGATCAGGGTGAATGATCGCGCGAGGCGGAGGAAGAGCTGGGGGTGTACCTTGAAGGCCGGAATGTAGTATTCGAGGCTTTCGTTCTCCATGCCCGCCCGGACCACCCTGGGGGCGTTGGCAAGCCGGATGAGGTCGGCCCGCGTCGCAAGCTGGAGCCGCGGCACCTCGGCCCGGATCTTCCAGAACGGCAGGTGGAGATCTCCGGCTCCTTGGGAGGACGCCACGCCGAAAGGAAGCTCCTTCAGGCGACCCTGACCGGTGTCCCACAGGGTGTGGCAGTTTCGGCAGACGGGGACCAGGGTGTCCTTCTCCCCCGCCAGATCCCAGCCGCATTGGGGACACATCATGGGAAGAAAGTGGATGGAGCTCCCCATATTCTGATTCAGCTCCAGCCGCCTCAGGGCGTCGGCTCCCGCCGCGCCCCCACCGAGGGGGCGTCGGACCACGGGGTCCCAAAGCCCGTCTTCCGCAGGGATCACTGGCGCATAGATCAGCTGCACCGACTCGCCAATGAGCACCTCGAAAGCCTTCCGTGCTGGTGGCTCATCTTCTGGAGTGATCTTCGGGGAGTGAGCAGCGCCGGCCCTGGCGCGGGCCTCGCCGAAGGTGTGCCGGGGCTTGCAGAAATGGTTTCCCTTGGAGGAGCCTATCGGCTTGAGCTTGAGCACCTGGGGCCGGAAGCCCAGCGTTGGCGGCAGGTCTCGGCTGGTTATGGCCAGGAGGGAGCTGTCTGCGACCCGGTGCTGGATTTCCAGATCCTGAACGGAGAAGGTCATCCCCCGGTAGCGCCAGTATGGCACGTAATGGAGTCCGTCCTCGGGCAGATCGGGGGTGGTCAGCCGATAGCTGGCCGGGCCCTGAAAAGCCAGGCAGAGGCGCACCCGGCAAAAGCCGCAGGAGAGGATGCGGTCGCTCTCCTCGAGGGTGACGGGCCCTCCGCACTGGGGGCATTGAAGCTCGACGGGGATATCCGGGGTCATGGCTGCAGCCGTTCGCCGCACTGGTTGCAGAACACCGCCTCGGGAAGGTTCTCCGAGGCACACTGGCCGCATTTCCTGGGCTCTGGCTTGACCTCCGCGGCCTGTCCGCATCGCGAGCAGAAATGGGCGTGGGGGGGCAGGTTCTTGCCGCACTGGCCGCAGCGGCTGACGATGAGCAGCTGATGGCCGCAGTGGAGGCAGAAGCGGGAGTCGCCGGGGATGGCCTGTGCGCACTCCGGGCACGCCGCTCCACCGCCCGGACCACCTTGGGCAGGGGCCCGATTCATCCACTGTCCCGCCACGGCCGGCATCAGCATGCCCAGTCCCATCCCGAGGCCGGCTCCCGCCTCCCCTTGACTGGCGGAAGCGGTCTCGACTGCCATGGCCATCTTCATCTGCATGAGCCGGTTGAGGTCGTCGAAAACGGCCAGACGGCTCTTGTCGTCGATGGCCTGCTGCACTTCGGGGGGCGGCGTGATGGCGTTGATGTATATCTGCGAGAGCTCGAGCCCGAAATGCCCGAAATCCTCCCGCAGGCGGGCCGCGAGGCCGGCGGAAAGGTCGTCGTACTGGCCGGGAAGGTCGAGGAGGGAATCCAGCTTCTCTCCGAGATGGTCGTTCAAGCGCGACACGATGACCCGGTTGAGGTATTCCTCGATCTCTTCCGTCGTGTAGAGCCCCTGGGTCCCCACCAGGCTGTTGATGAGCAGTATGGGCTGGGCCACCCGCACGTTGAAAACACCGAAGGCCCGCAGCCGGATGAGCCCGAGGCGGGAGTCCTTGAAAGCCACGGGATCCCGTGTGCCCCACTTGAGATTCGTGAACACTTTCAGGTTGACGAAGTAAACTTCGGCCCGAAGGGGGCTGGTCATGCCCCAGGGAAGGCTCAGCACCTTGGTCAGGAGGGGGATGTTGCCGGTTTTGAGAGTGTGGCGGCCGGCTCCGAAGGCGCCGTAAGCCTTGCCGTTGTAAAAGAAGACGGCGGCCTGGCTCTCTCGCACCACGAGCTGGGCGCCGAACTTGATCTCTCCCGATCCTTCCTCGGGAATCCGCTGTACCATGGCCTTCCCCGTGGGGTCCAGCCACTCGATGACTTCCAGGAAAACGACATTGTTGCTGCCCATGGGGGTCCTTTCCTCGTTGACGGTTCCTGTTCACTGAAAGCCATCGATGCGGGCATCCAGATGCACCACTGACATGGCCTTCTGTCCGTGCCTCGGGCACGGCGTGCCTGCTGGGGCGTTGCCCCCCAGGTTTAAACAAGAATCGTTCCAGGACGGGGATCCCCTGAAGAAAACGCCAGGAGCGGCGAGGGAAGCGATGAGGAAACGGGGTGGCACCCCCTTATCTCTTCCCGGGGGGTGACGCCACCCGGTCCTCCGAGCGGCGTCCCGTGAAGGATCAAAGCTGAGATGTGCAGTTGGGGCAGCGCGTGGCCGGGATGGGAATCGCCGTGTGGCAGAAGGGACAGTCCTTGGTGGTGGGCTCCGCCGCCGGGGCCGCCTGCTCGCGCCGAAGCTGGTTCATCCCCTTGATGAGCATGAACAGGGCGAAGGCTACGATGATGAAGCTGATGACCGCATTCAGGAACAGACCGTAGTTCAGCGACACGGCCCCCGCCGTCTGTGCCTCGGCCAGGGTATGGTAGGGACCGGGAGTTTTGCCCTCCTTCAGCAGGATGAAAAGACCGGAGAAGTCCATGCCTCCCAGCAGGAGGCCGATGGGCGGCATGAGCACGTTGTCCACCAGACTCTTGACGATGGTGCCGAACGCGCCGCCGATGATGATACCCACCGCCATGTCCACCACGTTGCCCTTCATTGCGAATTCTTTGAATTCTTTTATCATTTTTCCCCTCCTCCCTGGTGAGATCGCCAATGGCTCGTGAGTGACAGACAGGAATCAGCCCCTTTGATCCGTGGAGCACCTGCCGGGCTGCATACCTGACCCGCCTTTACTCCGAATTCACCGATCATTCAAGGATAAGCTGCAACCGCTGCTGAGGGTCGCGGTTCATGGCGGGACCACGAGGGAAGGATCGAGGAACGGGGGATGAAGAGGAGCGTGCTCCCATTCATGGCCGAGGGCTCAACATAGGGCACGGTGCCGCCTCGGGAAGGCCCTCCGTCAAGAATCTGTCGACGGCATGGCGGGCAGCACCGGACTCCCTGAAGGACAGGGGAGCCGGCATGTCACCTGGTGTGCTCGCAGGGGGCATCCAGGTCTCGGAGGGTGAGGATCGGCGGGACGGGGTCGAGCAGCTCGACCTCCATCATACCGTTTTCGGGCGGTGGACCAGTTCGGGGGGGGGTGCGAGGCAGGACAGCCTGCGCGCCGGCGCGCCCTGGTCCCTCCTCATTCATTCATGAAGCCGGTTTTCCCAGAGGAGCATCAGGTGGGCCAGAAACGCTTCGGGCAACCGGGCGGTGCCGTCATCCATGCCGTCTTTCAGCCAGAGATCCTTGGGGTCAAGGCGGCCGTGCCCTGCCGAGGCGGGCAGTTCATGGGGATTGCCTGGAAAGGGAGGAGGCCTGCGCCGACGGGATCTGGGCTTGGGAGCGAAGATATCCACCAGCAGCAATCGACATCGGCCTGCCTGCTCCTTCCAGTAATCCGCATCCATCTGGGGCTCCAGCTCATAGCGCTGGCATTGCTCGCAGGAGAAACCGGGCCAGCCTTTGAGGATGGCGACGTCCAGGCAGTGAGAGTAGTGCTGGCACAATACCCTGCGTGGAATATCCGATGTGCTGGTGACGGGTGGGCACGCCGTGGGATTCATGGGAGATTCTCCTGAATGGCTGAATTCCGGTCTCAATCTTCATGGCTGTCTCAAGCAGCTCCCTTGCCGATGATGTGATGGCTGCTCCAGTTTTCATACTCACCATAGGCAAAAGTCGGGCCAGTCTGGGCGAGGCCTCGATGTTCCCGATCATGGCCGTCCGGAGCATGACCTTCACAAGGAAGATCGGTCCGAAAGGGGGGATCCCTCCATGAAAAAACGCTCCCGGGAAGCAGAATCATTCCCGCCGGATGAGAGCGTCCCTGGCGGCCCCGATCCCTCTCCCCGGAAGTCCCGGGGACCGGGGGCTCATGGCAAATCCCGTTAAAGTTGCTGTTGCGAAATGATCGGCCCCTTGTTATTAGGCCAATGAGGGCCGCTCCGGGGCTCCGGGCCGGGGCCAGCCCCGAAGGCGGGTGGGGCAGGGTGACGAGCCCTGACCAGGCCCGCTCGGGGTGGTGGGGAGAGCGACGAAAGCCTTCATCCGCGCGGTTTTGGGATACCATTCCAGGGGAGAGGAAGCCATGAAAGCAGCCAGGACCATGTTGTGCTTGGGGATCTTGATCGGTTTTGCCGCCGTGGGCTGGGCCGCCGAAGAGAGAAAGATCACCATCGGCATTTCTCAGATCGTGGAGCATCCCGCCCTCGATGCCGCTCGCCAGGGATTCATCGATTCCCTCAAGGATGCCGGCTATGTCGATGGTCAGAACATGACTTTCGACGTGCAGATCGCTCAGGGCAACATGGCGACGGCCAACAGCATCGCCAAGGCTTTCGTGGGGAAGAGCGTGGACCTCATCCACTCCATCGCCACACCCACTTCCCAGGCCTGCGCCAATGCCACCCAGACGATTCCCATCGTCATTTCCTCCGTCACCGATCCGGTGGGAGCGGGACTCGTCAAAAGCCTGGATCAGCCCGGCGGCAACGTGACGGGGACGACGGACCGAAGCCCCGTGGATCGCCAGATGGAGCTGATGCGGGAGATCCAGCCCAAGATCCGAAAACTGGGATTCATCTACAATGCCGGCGAGGACAATTCGGTCTCCTCCCTCAAGCAGCTCCAGGCGGAGGCCGCCAAACAGGGCGTCGAGGTGGTGGAGGCCACCGTCAGCAGCTCCAGCGGTGTGCTCATGGCCGCCAGGAGCCTCGTGGGGAGGGTCGATGCCATCCACATCCCGACGGACAACACGGTGGTTTCGGCATTCGAGGCCGTCGTGAAAGTCTGCGAGGAAAGCCGGATTCCGCTCTACGCGGCGGACATCGATTCGGTACCGCGTGGAGCCGTCGCCGCCCTCGCCATCGACTATTATCGACTGGGCCGGCAGAGCGGCGAGATGGCCGCTCGAATCCTCAAGGGGGCTCAGCCCGGGACGATGCCGATCGAAACCCTCAAGGACCTGAAGCTGGTCGTCAATCCCAAGGCCGCCATGAAGATGGGGGTCACGCTGCCTGAAGCGGTTCTGAAGCGGGCCGACAAGACACTGTAATGACATTTTACAGCTTCATGGGATCGTTGGAGCAGGGGCTGGTCTTCGCCCTGATGGTCCTGGGGGTTTACCTGACCTTTCGGGTCCTGGATTTCCCGGATCTCACGGTGGATGGATCCCTGCCCCTGGGGGCCGCCGTCTCCGCCACCCTCATCATCCAGGGCATGGACCCTTTCCTGAGCATGTTTTTCGCCATGATGGCGGGGGCCCTGGCGGGGTGCGCGACGGCGCTGCTCTCGACCAGGCTGCATATCATGAGCCTCCTCGCCAGCATCATCACCATGACCGCGCTCTACTCCATCAATCTCCGCATCATGGGGCGCCCCAATCTGCCTCTCCTGGGGCAGGTGACCATTTTCGACGTTCTGGCCCTGGAGGGGGTCCCCAGGCACCTCCTCATCCCCCTGGTGTTCCTGGTCATCGCCGGGGTCTGGAAGCTCATCCTGGACTGGTTTCTCCACACCCAGGCCGGCATGGCTCTCCGGGCGACGGGGGACAACCCCCAGATGATCCGGGCTCAGGGGGTGAGCACGGACAGCATGATCCTCCTGGGGGTGAGCCTTTCCAACGGGCTCGTGGCCCTGGCCGGGGGCCTGGTGGCCCAGAGCCAGGGGTTCGCCGATGTGGGCATGGGGATCGGGACCATCGTGGCGGGCCTGGCGTCGGTCATTCTGGGAGAGAGTCTGCTGGGGGGGCGGACGGTGGGCAGGCAGACCCTGAGCGCCCTCTGCGGCTCCATCGTTTACCGCCTGGCCATCACCCTGGCCCTTTCGGCCCAGTTCGGCATGCTGCGGCTGACGCCCAGCGACCTCAATCTCATCACCGCCGTCCTGGTGGTCGTCTGCCTGACGGTCCCCCTGGTCCGGGATCGCTGGAGGGCCAGGAGCCGCTGAGCCGGCATGGTTTTGGATTCCAATCGGAGCTCGAGGCTGCCTTTGATCACCATCCGGAATCTCACCAAAGTGTTCAACCCCGGGACCATCAACGAGGTGACGGCCATCCGCGGCCTGAGCTGCTCCATCGCGGACCGTCAGTTCGCCACCATTATCGGGAGCAATGGAGCCGGCAAGTCGACCCTCCTCAACCTCATCTCGGGACGTTTTCCCTCGGATGAAGGCGAAATCCTCTTCGGAGAGGTGAACGTGACACGCTGGCCCGAGCATCGCCGGGCCGCCCATGTGGGCAGGGTGTTTCAGAATCCACGCTCGGGAACCTGCGCCTCCATGACCATCGAGGAGAACTTCGCCCTGGCCAACGGGCGCGGTCTGAAACCGGGGCTGCGCTGGGGGGTGAATCCGCGGGACCGGGAGCGCTTCCGCGACAAGCTGGCTCTTCTGGGACTGGGACTGGAGAACCGGCTGAAGGACAGGGTGGGCCTCCTTTCGGGAGGGCAGCGGCAGTCGCTCACCCTCCTCATGGCCACCCTCCAGCGCCCGCGGCTGCTGCTCCTGGACGAGCACACGGCGGCCCTGGATCCCAGAACGGCCGAGCAGGTCCTGGCTTTGACCCGTCAGCTGGTGGAGGAGCTGCATCTCACCACTCTCATGGTCACCCACAACATGAAGCACGCCATCGAGCTGGGAGACCGGCTCATCATGATGCACCAGGGGGGGATTGTTCTGGACGTGGCGGGCGAGCCCAAGGGGAGCCTGACCATTCAGGAGCTGATGAACGCGTTCGCCTCCCTCAGGATGGGGGAGATGGTGGATGACAAGATGCTCCTGGTCTGCTGACGGATGGCCCCTAGCCCCTGGGGCGGGATGCCTGGAGGATCACCACAGTGAGTAACGGTAAGCTTTCATGGCTTTCTGGAGCTGGCCCAGGGTGACGACCCCCCGCTCCGACAGATACAGCAGCTGTTTTTGAAACATCTGGGCCGAGAAGAAGGCATCGGCCAGGGCGTTGTGACGATAGCTTTCCTTGATGGCGTAGCGCTCCATCATGGATTCGAAGCTCAGATCCATGCACAGCCTGCCGGATTTGATGCACAGCCATTTCTCCACCAGCACGATGTCGATGGTGTCCCGCTCGAGCGCCACGTGCTGCTCCCCCAGCAGCCTCCGCAGTATACGGTAGCGGTAGTCGAAATCCACCGAATGGCCCACCAGGATGCCGTCCAGGGCTTTGAGAATCAGCTCCGAAGCCTCGGCGAAGCTGGGGGCGGAGTCGAGGTCGCGGCCGGCGATGCCGTGGTACTTCATGGCTGCCATCTTGTACTCGGTGGGCCGGACGAGGGTGTAGACGGACGCGCCGGCGAAGATCCTTCCCCCCAGCATGGGCACCGAGGCGAAGGTGATGATCTCGTCGTGCAGGGAGTCCAGACCGGTGGATTCGACGTCGATGGAGCAGAACTTGGCTTCCTGGAGCTGCATGGGTAAACCCCGACCTCAGCTGTAGTACGTGTTCCGGGCGACGTTGTACTTCTTCATGAGCATCTTCTGGAAGGATGCGACGACTTTGAGGGACTCCTTCAGGACCAGGAGGTCCACGGGGGGAAGCTCCCGGCGCGTCCAGCCGCTCCTTGGTGCTGGTCACCTCCACCATCCCCTGGTCGACGGCCAGGACGCGGACACCGTTCACGATGGGGTAGATCCCGTAGGTCTTGAGATCCACTTCCTTGTGACGGGAGATGAGGCCGAACATGCCCAGGGGCGGCTCGATCTGGACGGCATCGCTGGCCAGAAGCTGGATGGCCCTGGATTTGATGTTGCACTTAACGGTGCCCATGAGCTTCTGGTAAAGGTCGAAGCAGCCATGGACGGGCCTGGAATCCAGGAAGACCGTGAGGTAGCGCACGTGGTTCGGCTCCGGGTTCTGGAACCAGGTGATGAAGTGCTCCTCCCAGGCGGAAAGGGGCTGGCTCCACATGGGATTGGAGGCCATGTACCCTCCGGGGCACCGGGGCATCCCCATGCGGTGGAGGGCGTCGGTGACGGCTTCGGCCCATTGGGCCGTCTCCGGGGCCGCGGTGATGAGGGCGTTGTCCTGGTCGGCGGCGATGATCTGCTCCTTGCGGCCGGAGCTTCCCATGTGGATCCAGACCGCATCCTTCATTCGGGTCCGCCCGCCCGCCAGCTCGATGACCCTGGCCACCACCCGGTCGTGGACCGCGGTGATGAGGCGGCTGATGTCGTAGAAGTTGAGCTCCAGCAGGGCCAGCATGGCGATGGCGCCGTGGATGCGGGCGAAGAGGATGCCCAGCTGCTCGAGGGACGTGGCCTTGAGGATCCCACGGTGGAGGGCGAAAACCGACGTGGCGGGCTCGAGGTGGACCTCCACATCCCTCCGGGTGAGGACTCCCGCCACCTGGTGGTCTCGGACCAGCACCAGGTATTTCATCCCCGTCCGGGCGAGCTGCGTCAGGGCATCGAAGACGGTGGCGCTCGCCGGGATGGTCACCACGGGCCTCGACATGAAGGCCGTCACCCGGTCCTCGCGGCTTCCGTGCAGGATGACCCTGCGGAGGTCGGCCTGGGTCAGGATGCCCAGAGCGTGGTGCTGCTCGTTGGTGATGACGATGGAGCTCACCTGCTCCCGCTCCATCCGGGATACCGCCTCGTGGATCGTGGCCTCCTCCCGGCAGGTCACGGGATCCCGCGCCACCATGCCGTCGATGCCGAGGAGGAGCGTCGCCTCCTTGAACAAGCGCTTGTCCTTGGCCATGGAGCGGAACGAACGGAGCTTCCGGCCCATGAAGGAGGTGAAGAAGGTGGAGAATCGCTCGTTGTGCTTGAGGACCTCGCGAAAGCTGGAGGCGGGAATCAGGTAGCACACCGTCTCCTCGATGGCCCGCGCCGTCAGGAGGTAGCGCTCGCCCTGCAGGCTGAGCGCCCCGAACACCTCGCCTCGGGAGAAATAGTCCAGGGGAGTCTCTCCATCGAAGAGGCCCACCAGCCCCGAATAAATCATGTAGACGTGATTGCGCTGCCGGCCTTTTTCGAAGATCACCGTTCCCTTGGGGTAGAGGTCGACTTCCAGCCCGGACATGAGGGTGCTCATTTCCTCCTCGGACAGGAAGGAAAACGGGCTGATCTTTCGCATGAGCTCCTTGGGTGGGATCATGGCGCTCTCCGGAAGTGGGGGGGCAGGCTCTGTTCCCCGAAGGGACATGGCGGGGGGCGCGTGGCGAGGCCCCGGCCGTGGAACCGATATACACCAAACGGAGCACGGGTTGAAGCACTGGATGGAGAAGCCTTCGGGGGCGGCGGGCTGCCCGGCCAGGTCCCGAGCACGTGACCCGCGCTCTGCAAGTCGAGCCTGAAAGTTGAAGGCACCCCGCTCAGTTCCCGTTTCATGCCTTTCGCTCCCTCTGCTATGATGAATCGAAAGACGCTGGCCCGTGGACTTCCCCCTCGCGCCGAGAGAGGGGCTTGCCAACCCATGGGCGGGCGTCCGGGATGCTTTCACATCCATGAAATGTGGTGAATCCCCGACCGACGAGCATGGCCGGGCCATCGAGAAGCCTCAGAGAAGGAGCGGGTGAAGATGAAAAGATCCCTTGGCGCCAAAACCCTGGCTTTTCCCACCCCCGTCTGGTGTGTGGGCTCCTATGACCCGGACGGCAAGCCCAACATCATGACCATCGCCTGGGGGGGCATCTGTTGTTCCAAGCCGCCCTGCGTGACCATCTCCCTTCGCAAGGCCACCTATACCTTCGACTGCATCATGCAGCGTAAGGCTTACACGCTGAGCGTCCCGTCGGAAAAATACGCCAGGGAGGCGGATTACTTCGGCATGGCCAGTGGCAGAAGCACGGACAAATTCGCTGCCGCCGGCCTCACGCCCGTCCCGAGCGATCGGGTGGATGCCCCCTACGTTCAGGAGTTCCCCATGGTGATCGAGTGCCGGCTCGTGCACACGTTCGAGCTGGGGCTCCACACGCAGTTCGTGGGGGAGATCGTCGACGTGAAGGTGGATGAGACGGTGCTGGACGACCAGGGGCGGCCGGACTGTCGCAAGATCTCCCCTCTGGTCTTCGCGCCCGAGGTGGGGAAGTACTACGGCGTGGGGGGCCTCATCGGGGAAGCCTTTTCCATGGGGAAATCCCTGGCTTGAAGGCCGGGTCGTCGCGGGGCTTTACGCTCTGTTTCAAGGAGGATGCACCATGAGCAGCGAGAAGACGAGCCTGGGAGCCAACGTCTTCCTCTATCCCATGCCGGTGGTCCTGGTGGGAGCCCTGGTGGATGGGAAAGCCAATTTCATGACCGTGGGCTGGGTGAGCCGCGTCAACTTCAAGCCTGCCCTCATGGCCATCGCCATCAACCATGCCCATCACACGGCCAGGGGAATTACGGAGACGGAAGCCTTCAGCGTGAACATCCCCGGGGCCGACATGATCGAGGCCGTCGATTACTGCGGTCTCGTCTCGGGGCGCGGCACCGACAAGTCCTCGCTCTTCGATGTATTCTACGGATCGGGGGGGAAAGCTCCCATGATCGTCCAGTGTCCGCTGAACATCGAATGCCGGCTGCACCAGACGGTCGATCTCCCCACCAACCACCTTTTCATTGGAGAAATCGTCGACGCCTGGGCCGAGCCACGGTTTCTCAAGGACGGCCATCCCGACATCCAGGCCATGAGCCCGTTCGTGCTGACGATGCCGGACAACGTCTACTGGGGGATCGGAGAGCGGCTGGCCCGGGCCTGGTCCGTTGGAAAAAAGCTCAAGGGGGCGTAGTGACGGCGATCCAGCCGTGCGAATCGTTGCGGTCCGCAGCAGGAGGTTGAGACATGGAGCCAAAGATGGAGTATCGGGTCATCACATCCAGAGAGCTGGGAGATTGGATCGAGGAGCGTCGGGATCTGGTCATCATCGACACGCTTCCCGAGGAGCGGTATCGCACCGTCCACATTCCGGGGTCGGAGAGCGCGTGCGTCTATCAGGTGACCTTCCTGGCCCGCATGGCCGAGCTGGTGCCGGATCACGGGCGAACCGTGGTGTTTTACGGCTCCAGCCAGCGATCCCTGGATGCCCTGGTCGCAGCGGAGAAGGCGGTGCGCGCTGGATACCGGAATGTGTTCGCCATGGCGGGCGGCCTGAAGTCCTGGCGCGAAGGCGGAGGCAGGCTGGAGGGGGATGCACCCGGGGCGGGGACGGACGGAGCCGAGCTGGTGCTGGAGGAGCGGCTCTACCGGGTGGATACCGAGGAGAGCGTCATCGAGTGGGCCGGGCGCAATCCCGGCACGCGGCATCACGGGACCCTCGGGCTGAGGGAGGGCTCCATCAGTGTGCGCGGCCGGGGCCTCACCGGGTCGTTTGTCCTGGACATGCGGTCCATCGTCAACCGGAGCCTGGCGGGAGATCCCCTGAAAGCGGTCCTGGAGGCGCACCTGGCCTCGGATGACTTTTTCTTCGTGGATCGATTCCCCACGGCCCAGTTCAGCATTGAATCGGCGAGCCTGGTGGACGAGCCGACCCTGAGCGCGCCCAACGCCCGGCTGAGCGGCATCCTGGAGCTTCACGGCGTCAAGAGGAAGATCGATTTCGACGCCACCCTGAGCGGGCTGGCGGATGGGGGCGTCGCGGCCGAAGCGCACTTCGACATCGACCGAACCCAGTGGGACATCATCTATGGCTCCAGCCGATTTTTCGAGCACCTGGGGATGCATCTGGTGTTCGATCTCATCAGCATCCAGCTGAGGATCGTGGCCAGGTGACGGGCGATCAGGCCGTCGCCTCGGGGACATGGGGACGGGCCGCCATTCTGGAAGCTTCCTCGGTTGGGGCGGGACCGCCCGCCCCGGGAGCGACGATCTCGAGGAAATTCTCCACGAGAATGGGATTGAAGGTGGTTCCCTTGTCCTGGTTCAGGATGCTCACGATCTGATCCATCGGCTTGGGATCGCTGTAGGATCGTCGGCTCCGGAGGGCGTCGAACACATCGGCGATGGTGATGAGCTGAGCCACGAGGCTGGGCTTCCAGCCGGGCTTGACAACGGGGTATCCCGTGCCGTCGTAGCGGAGGTGGTGCTCCAGGGCGGCCAGCACCGCGATCTTGGGAATCCCCCCCACTTCCATCAGGTAGCGTCCGCCCTTGACCGGGTGGGTCTCGATGATGGCTCTCTCGTCCGTGGTGAGCTTCCCGGGCTTGCTGAGGATCTCCTCGGGGATGAAGGTCTTCCCGACGTCGTGGAGGAGGGAGGCCATCCCGATGTCATAGAGCTGCTTTTCCCCGAAGCCCAGCCGCTGCGCCTGGATGAGGGTCAGGATGCACACGTTGACGACGTGGGTGAAGGTGTACTCATCGTTGCGCTTGACGGTGGCGAGGAGGCTGAGGGGATTGCTGTTCCGCCGGATCTCGAAGACGAGCTTCCTCACGGAATCGTCGACGCCGCGAATGCTGATGGGCTTGCCTTCCTCGGCCAGGAGGTAAAGCTCCCTCAGCATGTCCATGTCCGATTTCTCCAGGGTGCCCAGGATACTCATGACTTCCCTGGAATGCCCGGAGATGGGCTCCTGTTCCGAAGCATCCCCCTCCGTTCTCACCCGGATCTCCACGGCCCCCAGCTTTATGAACGGCCAGGAGCGCACCGTCGAGCTTTCCTTGGATCCCAGATCCTGAATGAGCTGCCCCAGCTCCTCCGGTGACAGTCCCCTGAGGAAGGTGATGTGCTCCACCCCCTTTTCGTGGATCATGCGCACGAACCTCTCCACGGGCGGTCCCGCGGCCAGCAGGGTGCGGTTGTTGACGATGAGGTCGTCTCCCACCGTGAAGACCGTGAGGTCGCCCGTGTGCTCGAGCAGCTCCGCAAGCTCCCGGTATGCCCTTTCAAAGTGCTGGCCCACCAGGGAATGGGCGTGGGAGTAAAGCCGCAGGTTGGCCAGGGCGGCTGAAAGCTGGGAAATGACGCTGAGTACCTTCGACTGAAACACGAGCTCTTTCATGACGATTCCAATCGATCACAGATTCCATGGATGCGGGTGTCCCTGGATTTCCTGCCGATGGCGATGAGCCCCCTCAGGCGCTCCACGGGATAGGTCCCGAGGGATTCGTAAAGCAGGAGCTTCAGATGCCGAAGGCGCCGGGGGGACAGGGACCACGAGCTTCGGGCGATGGCTTCCAGCCCGGGGATGACCTCGGTGCTCGCGATCCTGCCCAGGGACCGGAAGATGAGCTCATGGGACCTGTGGGCCGATCGATCGATGAAGTGGGTCTTGATCGAGTGGACCAGGTCCTCGGCCACATGGGCCACGCGGTAAAACCCGGCGAGTCCGATGGCACCTCGGGATTCCTCGGGATCGACGGATCGGATGGCGCGCCGCAGATGGTGGGGGGCTTCGGGGTCCCCAATCTCCAGCAGCGTGGTCAGGGCATCCAGCCGAACCTGGCGGCTCTCGCGGGAAAGGAGCTGGTGCAGGGGGCCCGTGGATGCGGCGGCTCCAATGCGCTGAACGATGAGGAGAAGATTCCTCGCAACGGGATCCGGAGCGCTCTCCAGCAGCTTGAAGGCTTCCTGGACGCTGCTTTCGCCGAACCCGACGAGAAGCTCCAGCATCGCTGCCCTGGGGCTGGGGTATTCTTGCTCGGCGTAACTCTTGATCAAGGCGGGAAGACAGCGGATGCCGATTTCGGCCACGAGGGCCAGGGCCTGCTCCCGCCGGTGCTCCGGGCAGGCTTCGATGGCCGCAACGGCTCCCGCCACGATTTCGGGACTGTTGAAGGCCAGCAGGGAGTCGATGGCCAGCTGAGCGATGGGCGGGGGCTTCTCCCCGGCGTGTCTTCTGAAAGTCCGCAGGGTCTCGTGAACGAGATCGATCTCGTGGGCGGCGAGATGATCGGGGACGCCTTCCAGGAGCTTTCGGCTGAAGACGACGTAATCTTCCGGGTCGGCGGTTCTCTCCATCAGGGCCAGCATCATTTCGCGGAGGCGGAGATCGATCTCGCCATGGGTGAGGGAGACCCGGCAGCTGTCGTCCTGGAGCCCGGCGGGCGGCTGGGCACCCGCACTCATGCCCGTCGATGACTTCGGTGAGGGCGCCCCGCTCCGTTCTCCTGGACCCGGCATCCCGCCCCTGTTGATCAGGCTCTTGAGGAGGGAGCGATAATCCAGGTCGACATAGGTTTCATAGGATTCCCGGCGCAGGAGCTGCTCGATCTTCTCCCGGTTGAGGGGATCGGCCGAAGGGGTCCCGAGGGGGTCGGGTGGTTGTCCGGCATTGGAAGGGGACGGGCCGGTCTGGATCTGGGATGTTTTCTCCAGGAGGTTGATCAGAGTGGGTGATATCTCCTTGTCGTCGTCGCTGGCCTGCTGGAGCATCTCCAGCACGATGTCGTCGGGAAAGCAGTTGAGCAGGCTGGTTTCCGACTGGCCGGCCATGCGGTCGAGGGTGACGGACAGGAACTGGCTTCTGAGCTGAGGGCCGAGGTTTTGAATCAATGTCGCCAGGCTTTCGAGGGGCTGATCTCCCGTCGATTCGCGCAGATACTTGGCGATGGTCGTCCCGTAGCTCTCCAGGGCCCTGCCCATGTCCAGGACTCCGCCGTTGAGCAGCTGGGCTATTCTCGAAGGGGCAGTGGCCAATCCATCGGACAGGTAATGGGGGCGACCCGCCGGGTCGAGCTGCCCGGAGAGGAAATGGCTGAGAAACGATCGCCAGAAATGGGTGTTGAGATCCGGCTTGCTCTTGCTCCGGGCTGACAGGATCTCTTCCTCCTCCGTCAGGTGGAGGCCTGAAAAGTCCATGGGCTGCACACGGATGTGTGAAATGGACGCGGCGAGCATCACCTGACGGATGCCTCCCGCTTCCCTGATCTCGAGGGGGTCCCGCGTGAGAACCGAGCAGAGTCCCTGGATATGCTCCCTGGGGAGGCCGGCCACGAAGGTGATGGATGCGATGTCCCTGGCATGGAGGGCCAGGGAGAAATCCCTGAACACCAGGTTCTTCCGGTCCAGGTAGCTGTCGCCGACGAACAGGCAATCACGGGCCACCCCCACCGTCAGCGACGGCGATGTCTCCAGGAGTCGGCAGAGGATGCCGTGGGCGCGCTGGATGCTGCGATCGAGCTGCCCATGTCCCGCCGGGTAGATGGAGAAGTTCTTGCGGGCGATGTTGAGCTCCATGACCGCCTGTTCCAGGAGCTTCGTGTCCAGGGGGGCTGGGGTGGAATCTCCCGCGGGCTCCGCCCCGTTCGGCATGGATGGGTTTTCGCCTGGTGTCATGACTTTTGAAAAGGCTCTTTCTTCACTCATTGGGGTCACGGGGTCACGGGTCCGTTTTACCCCGTATAAACGGCACGGAGGGCGGAGCATCTGAGTGCTTTTTGGATCATGCGGCTCCAGGAGCGCCTTCAAAGCCGCTTCACGCGACAGTCCCCGGCGGAGCCAGTGGGCGGGAAAGAGCTTCCTCCTCAAGGGATTGCCCACCCGGGCCGACAAAATGGGGGACGGCGTCATCCGGGCTCCCGAGGAGCGGGAGGGGTGCGCCGCGGGGAGCCTAACCTTTGAAGGGACTCATGAGGGAGGATGGACCGTGAAGATTCTTGGTCTTCTGCAGAAGCTCGGTATCTTGCGTTATGGGGCAAAAGCCGCCGTCTACCGTGACGGCGCCGGCCGGCCCGTGGAATTCATGATGGACGATGTGCTCAATGCCGAAACCGATCTGGTGGCCGGCAGGCCCGAAAGCCCCCAGGCTGCTCCCAAAAAGCGCGCGGGCCGATACACGAGTCACTCCGACCTGTCTTTCGACTGATGCCGGGAGGATTCCCGGATTAGTCCAACGGATCGGGATGCCCCTCGGGAAGAAGGGCATCCCACCCCGCCATCACCCCATCCCGTCCATGACCCTCACCGCGCTCATCCTCGATTCAGCTGGAATTCAGCATCCCGCCGGCGTCTTCCTGGGCCGGGCGAGGAAATGCAGATTGAACGGATCGTTGGGGATCTCCGTGACGGTCACCGCCTCGAATCCGGCTTCCCGCAGCATGGCCACCGCTTTCTGACGACCCCACATCATGCCCAGTCCCGGGCCTCCTCCCTGGAGCCCCACCGGCATGCAGTGCATGAGACTCACGGTGTACAGGAAGGCTCCCATGGGGTGATCCAGGTTCTCCGCCAGGCGCGAGCTGGCGGCGATGTCCACCATGGAGAAGAGTCCGTCCCCGGCCAGCATGTGGAGAGCCCCCTGGAGGGCTTCGAGGGGGCGGGACTGATCATGGATCGAGTCGAAGGCCGTCACGTAGTGGAAGCGGCCTTTCAGATCCTCCCGATGTCGGATGGTGGCGGCATCCAGGACGAGAAGCTCCACGTTGGCGATTCCCTGGCCACGGGCCTCCTGGCGGGCCACTCCGATGGCTTCCTCCGAAAGATCGATCCCCGTGAAATGACTGTTTGGAAAGGCCCTGGCCATGAGGAGCAGGGCCACCCCCTCGGCGCACCCCAGGTCGCAGACCCGGATGCCTTCCTCCAGCCGCTTCACCATGCGGCCCTCGTCCACCGAGGGCAGAAACTCCCTCACCAGGACGCGGCGGTGCTTGGCGCTGGCCAGCTCCGACATGAAGGCCTGGAATCGGGGATAGTGATCGTAGCCGATCCCATCTCCCGTGGTGAAACGCTCCATGACCGCATCCTGGGCGCAGAGCGTGAGAAGCGGGATCTCCTGGGCATAAACCCCGAGGTTGTTGTGGGCGGCGCGCCGGGCCAGGATGTCCCCGTGAGCTTCGGGCAGAAAGAACAGGTCCTCGCCCTGGGGGTGGGATGACAGCTCCACGATGCCCCCCGCAGCCATGATCCCGAGCCATTCCGAGACATAGCGGGGGCTCAGGCCCGCTCCCCCCGCGATATCCCCGGCCGACCGGGGCTCCCGGAGCGAGTCCAGGATATCGAAGAGCCCCGTTCGGTAACCGATGGCGATGGCCAGGCTCAGGGCGCCCCCGTTGAGGATGTCCACCATCCGCTGAAAGAAATGCTCTCGCCTGCTCTCATCCGCCACGGTCCGCCTCCCCGGTTTCCGTCCTCGATACCCCTGCTCTCCCCAGGCCACAGACCATGAACGGAGACTCATGTCAAGGTGCCTTTGCCGGCGCAATGCAGCGGGCGGAACCGGGGAGTCGAGGTCGTGGGGCGGGGCCTGGGCGAGGTGCGCGGCCGCTCTTCGCTTCCCTGTCGAGCTGTGGTAGGATGGTTTCAAGTCAAGGTGATCGATCCTGGCTTTTTGCGCTGGCCGTTGTACGGGGAGCCTTCGGATGAGGGTGTGTATGGAGGAGGTGGCGCTCCACGGGGATGCGCGCGGCTTTGTTCTTGAGCCTTTGCCGGGCGACGAGCCGCGGTGCCAGGGCAACGTGCACGTGGTCCTCACCCTGCCGGGGGAAGTGCGGGGCAACCATCATCATCTGAAGGGGACCGAGACGGTGGTGGTCCTCGGACCCGCCCTGGTCCGACATGGAGAGGACGGGCGGATCGTCGACACGCGGGTCCCGGATGGCCGAGCGCTGCGCTTGCGGTTTCCTCCCGGCGTTCCCCATGCCATCCAGTGCACCGGCGGTGAGCCGGGTATCCTCGTGGCGTTCAGCACCGAGCCTCGCGACCCTTCGAGTCCGGACACCGCCAGGTTTCCGCTCATCGACTGAAAAAGGCGCCTGCCTCCATGAGCCCCCGGCGCGAAATCCTCGTATTCGTGAGATACCCGGAGCCCGGGCGGGTCAAGACCCGCCTGGCGGCCGGCGTTGGAGACCGTGCCGCGGCTCGGCTCTACCGGGCCTTCGTGGAGGACGTCCTCGCCGTGTGCCGTTCCACCTCCCATCCCCTGACCGTGCTGGTTTCGGAGCCCGATGCCCTCGACAATACCCGGCGCTGGCTCGGGGGGGATCATGCCTATGGGGCTCAGGAGGGGAGCGGCCTGGGGGAGCGCATGTCCATGGCTTTTCAGAGGGCCTTCGAGAGGGGCTGCGGGCAGGCGGTCCTCATCGGGAGCGACATTCCCGACCTGCCGGCCGACCGAATCGAGGAAAGCTTCGAGGCCCTGGGCTCGGCGGATGCCGTCATCGGTCCCTCCGGGGACGGCGGGTACTACCTCATCGGCTTTCGCTCCCGGGGCTTCCGCCGGGCGGTGTTCCAAGGGGTGGCCTGGAGCGCCCCGTCCGTCTTTTGGCGAACGTGCGGTCTCCTGGTCGAGAACGGCCTGAGCTTTCGGATCCTTCCGCCGTGGGATGACGTGGACACCGTCGACGATCTGGAGCGGCTGTGGGAGCGGACCACGGCTACGGCCGGAGCGCCCAGGGCGCGGGCGGCGCGCTCAGGACGGGTGCCCGGCGAAAGGCGCTGAGGGAGCCGGGCCATGATGGCGGCCAGCCTCCAGCTGGAAGCCCGGAGCCTGGTGCGGATGCGCGTCTTCCTCGGGCAGTCACGCCACGGGATACTTATAGTGGGAATCAGAAGCCTCATTGGACCGTCTGCTTGAAGAGGGAGGTTGCCAATGGCCAAATATGACCACGACATCGGAATCATTGGAGGAGGGGCCGCCGGGCTGACCGTCGCGGCGGGCGTGAGCCAGCTGGGAGCCAGCACTCTTCTCATCGAAAAGGAGGGACGCCTGGGAGGGGACTGCCTCCACTACGGCTGCGTGCCGAGCAAGACTCTCCTCCGGTCGGCCCGGGTGTATCATCTCATGAAGCATGCGGCCCGGTTCGGGCTCCCCGAAGTGGAGATCCCGCCGGTGGAATTCAGGAAGGTCTCGTCGAGAATTCAAGGCGTCATCGACCGTATCCAGCGTCATCGCCACGGGCTCTTCATCCTCCGTCCCCGAGATTCCCGGCCTCGAGAGTACCCCTTTCCTGACCAACCGGGAGGTCTTCTCCCTCGATGCTCTTCCCCGGTCCCTGGTGGTCCTGGGGGCTGGACCCGTGGGTGTTGAAATGGCCCAGGCTTTCGGACGCCTCGGCAGCAGGGTGACGATCCTCCAGCGGGCCGGCCAGATCCTGGCGCGGGAGGACCCGGACATGGCCGAGGCGGTCATGGCGAGCCTCGTGGGGGAAGGGGTGACCGTGCATCTCAACACGGCCGTCATGAAGGTTCGTGATCTGGGGCATGCCAGGGAAGTGCTGTTCGAGGACGGGGACGGCTTCGACCAGACCCTGGAAGCCGAGGCCATCCTGGTAGCCCTGGGCCGCTCCCCCAACGTGGAGGGCCTGGGCCTGCTGAGCGCCGGAGTCGACTACGGCCCGCGGGGCATCGAGGTGGACGCCCGGCTGCGCACTTCCCAGAAGCACATTTTCGCCGCCGGGGATGTGATCGGGCAATACCCCTTCACCCACGCCGCCGGCTACGAGGGCGGCGTCGTCGTGGCCAACGCCGTCCTGCGTCTGCCGCGCAAAACGGACTACACCTGGTTTCCCCATGCCACGTACTGCGACCCGGAGCTGGCTTCCATCGGCATGAACGAGACGGCGGCCGGCAAGGCGGGCATCGAGTACAGGGTCTGGAGGGAGGAGTTCAGGAGCAACGACCGCTCCCTGGCCGAAGGCTACGATACGGGCGTCCTCAAGATGGTCGTCGACAAGCGGGAGAACGTCGTCGGGGTTCAGATCCTCGGCCCCCACGCCGGGGACCTCATCAGCGAGTGGGTGGCCGCGCTCAACGGGAAAGTCAAGCTCACGACCCTGGCCGGGGCCGTGCACCCGTATCCTACCCTGGCGGAGATCAACAAGCGGGTGGCGGGAAGCCTGCTGGCGCCCAAGCTTTTCTCCGAGTCAGTCCGCAGGAAGCTCCAGTTTTTCTTCAACCTGAAGGGCCGTGCCTGCGAGCTGAGGGCGGGGGAGGCGGGTTTGTCGGATTATTGAGTGTAGTGGATGCCCATTCCATGGAGGAGTCGAGCGTATGTCGTCGTCGCAGATGGAGCTGGATCAGCTGTGCATCAACACCATCCGTTTCCTGGCCGCCGATGCCGTGCAAGAGGCGCGGTCGGGCCATCCCGGTGCGCCCATGGGGGCGGCCCCCCTGGCCTACGTGCTGTGGGACCGGTTCCTGAAGCACCATCCCGCCCATCCACGATGGCCCGACCGCGACCGGTTCGTCCTCTCGGCCGGCCACGCCTCCATGCTGCTCTACTCCCTGCTGCACCTCACGGGGTATGACCTCCCTCTGGAGGAGATCCGGCGATTTCGCCAATGGGAGAGTCGGACGCCGGGGCATCCCGAGCGCGGTCCCACGCCGGGGGTGGAAGTGACGACGGGACCCCTGGGGCAGGGGCTCGCCCACGCCGTGGGGATGGCCCTGGCGGAGCGCTGGCTGGCTCAGCGTTACAACCGGCCGGGCTTCGACATCGTGGACCATTGGACCTACACCCTGGTCTCCGACGGCGACCTTCAGGAGGGCGTGGCCGCCGAGGCCGCCAGTCTGGCGGGCACGCTGGGGCTGGGTAAGCTCATTGCCCTCTATGACGACAACGGCATCCAGATCGAGGGCTCGACGGACCTGGCCTTTGGAGAAGACGTGGCCCGGCGGTTCGAGGCCTATGGGTGGGGAGTGGTGGGCCCCGTGGACGGGCTGGACCTGGATGGCATCGAGGCCGCCATCGCCGAGGCGCGGGCCGACGACGGTCGGCCTTCCCTCATCCTCTGCAGGACGGTCATCGGCTACGGAAGCCCCCGGCAGGGGACGGCCAAGGTGCATGGGGAGCCCCTGGGGGAGGCCGGGCTGGAGGCGGCCCGGGAGGCCCTGGGCTGGCCCCGGGAGCCGCGCTTCCTGGTTCCCGAAGCCGTTTCGGCCCACATGGGAAAGGCGCTGGATCGCGGTCGCCAGGCCGAGCTGGAGTGGGAAGCGCGGCTCACCCGCTACGGGAGCGCTTACCCGGAGGAAGCGGAACGGTTCCTGGGGGAGCTCGCCGGCAGTCTTCCCCCCGGCTGGGATGTCGGCCTGGAGGATCTTTTCCCCCCCGGATCCAGGCCCATGGCCACCCGGGTCAGCTCGGGCATGGTGCTCAACGCCCTGGCGGGTCGCGTCGAGGCTCTCTTCGGCGGCTCGGCGGACCTGGCCCCCAGCACCAAGACGCTCCTCTCGGGCCACCCCGATTTCGACGCCCGGGCTCCGGGAGGCCGCAACCTGCATTTCGGAGTGCGGGAGCATGCCATGGGGGCCGTGGCGGGGGGCATGGCCCTCCACGGGGGGGTGATCCCCTACACGGCCACGTTCCTCACCTTTTCGGACTACATGAGGCCGCCCATGCGGCTGGCCGCCATGATGGGGATCCGGGTGGTCTACGTCTTCACCCACGACAGCATAGGGCTGGGCGAGGACGGCCCCACCCATCAGCCCGTCGAGCAGCTCATGGGATTGAGGAGCGTGCCGGGGCTCACGGTGATCCGTCCCGCCGACGCGGCGGAAACGGCCGAAGCCTGGCGCGCGGCCCTTCTCAGGAGAGACGGCCCCACGGCCCTGGTCCTGACGCGCCAGGATGTTCCGCTCCTGGACCGGGATTCTTGCGCGCCGGCCCGGGGGCTGCACCGGGGCGCCTACATCCTGTGGGAGCTCGCCCCGGCTCCGGGCCGCCTCCCGGAGCTGATCCTCATCGGCACGGGGTCCGAGGCTTCGGTGGCCCTGGAGGCGGGCCGTCGGCTGGCGGCCGAGGGCCGGCGGGTGCGCGTGGTCTCCATGCCCAGCTGGGAGCTGTTCGACGCGCAGCCCGCCGAATACCGGGAGAGTGTGCTCCCCGCGGCGGTGGAGGCCCGCGTTGCGGTGGAAGCGGGGATACGGCTGGGTTGGGAGCATTACGTGGGGCTTTCGGGTGCGGTGGTGGGCCTGGATGGCTTCGGCGCCAGCGCTCCGGCGGAAGTGCTCTACAGCAGGTTTGGAATCACCGCCGACGCGGTCGTCCGGGCCGCTCGCGGGCTACTGAAGTGAGGAGACGGGGGTGAGCGGGGATGACGGTGTTTTCAAGCGGGCGGCGGCCGAGCACGCCCTCCGGTTCCTGGAGTCGGGCACGGTCGTGGGGCTCGGGCACGGGAGCACGGCCGCCTTCGCGGTCCGGGGCCTGGCCTCCCTCCTGAGGGCGGGAGTCATTGGAGACATCGTGGCCATTCCCTGCTCACGGGAGATCCAGGCCCTGGCCCAGTCGCTTGGGATACCACTCACGACCCTGGAGACCCATCCGGTCATCGACGTCACCATCGACGGGGCCGACGAAGTGGACCCGGGGCTCAACCTCATCAAGGGCGGGGGAGGGGCCCTCCTTCGGGAGAAGATCGTCGCCGAGGCCAGCCGCCGCGAGGTCATCATCGTGGACGAGGGTAAGCTCTCTCAGAAGCTGGGCTCGAGGCACAAGGTTCCGGTGGAGGTCGTCCCCTTCGGCTGGTCCGTTCAGGCGGGGTATCTCGAGAGCCTCGGCGGACGCGTGGCGGTTCGGAGGAACGGGGCCGGCTCTCCCTTCGTCACGGAGCAAGGAAATGTCATCCTGGACTGCGACTTCGGGCCCATCGAGGATCCGGCGTCACTGGCCGGGCGCATCAAGGGCAGGACGGGAGTGGTGGAGCACGGGCTTTTCGTCGACCTGGCCACGGACGTCGTGGTGGCCGGCCCCGACGGCGTCCGGGAGCTGAGGAGAGGGAATCCTCGAACCTGAAGCGTGAGACTTCCTTGATCTTTCACGGAGGCGGGAGCACATGAGACTGGCGATGATCGGCCTGGGGCGAATGGGGATGAACATGGCTCGGCGTCTGATGGGCGGCGGGCATGAGGTGGTGGCCTTCAACCGGACCCGGGACCGTACGGACCAGCTGGCGGCCGAGGGTGCCATCGGGGCCTACGGTTTGGCGGAAGTGGTGGAAAAGCTGACCCCGCCGCGCATCGTGTGGCTCATGCTGCCCGCCGGCGACATCGTCGACGAGCACCTGGATCAGCTCGTGGAGCACCTGGCTCCCGGCGACATCGTGGTGGACGGGGCCAACGGCTACTACAAGGACGACATCCGCCGGAGCCGCTCCCTGGAGGTTCGCTCCGTCGAGCATCTGGATGTGGGTGTGAGCGGGGGCATCTGGGGGCTCAAGATCGGCTACTGCCTCATGATCGGGGGCAAGGCTTCCGTCGTGAAGGCGTTGACCCCCATTTTCCAAGCCCTCGCCCCCCCGGACGGCTATCTCCACTGTGGGGGGGCCGGAGCGGGGCATTTCGTCAAGATGGTCCACAACGGGATCGAGTACGGCATGATGCAGGCCTACGGGGAAGGGTTCCAGATCCTTGACGCCTCGCCCTATGGCGACGCCCTCGATTTCGCCGATGTGGCCCACCTGTGGAACCAGGGCAGCGTGGTGCGCTCGTGGCTCCTGGAGCTGGCGGAGGACGCTTTCCGCAAGGATGCCGGCCTGGAGGGGATCACGGGACACGTCGAGGACTCGGGCGAGGGGCGGTGGACGGTGCAGCAGGCCGTGGAATCGTCGGTGGCCGCCCCCGTCATAGCCCTGTCCCTCTTCCAGCGGTTTCGCTCCCGGCAGCGGGACCCGTTTTCGGATCGGGTGCTGGCGGCCCTCAGGCGGGAGTTCGGGGGGCACGCCGTGGTGAAAACGGGCATCGAGGGCGGGGAGTGACGAGTCATGGAAGACAGGATGGGGGAGCATCCCGGAAACGTTGAATCGGAGCCCGTGCGGCAGGCGACGGCCTCGTGCGAGACGGAGGACCTGGGGCTTTCGGGACGGCAGTGCATCACCCCCGAGCCCCTGGATCCCTGCACCCTCGTGATCTTCGGGGCTTCCGGGGACCTGGCCGCCAGAAAGCTCATGCCCGCCCTCTTCAACCTGTTCCGAAACGGCGGGCTGCCGGACCGGCTGCGCATCGTGGGGTGCGCCCGCACTCCCATGGAAGATGACGCCTTCCGGGAGAAGCTCCGGCCGGCGGAGGAGCCGGGATCGCCCGGGGCCGGCGGGGCCTGGGACGAATTCGCCGCCAGGCTCCACTATCAGGCGGTGGATTACACGGATTCCGCGTCCTTCGATGAGCTGGCGGCGTTTCTGGGACGCCTGGATGCCGAGGCCGGGACCATGGGCAACCGCATCTTCTATCTCGCCGTGCCCCCCATTCTCTACGAGCTGCTGGCCCGGCGCATCGGGGAGGCCGGGCTCGCGTCGGAGCGCGAGGGCCGGAACGGCTGGGCCCGCATCGTCGTGGAAAAGCCCTTCGGGCATGACCTCGAGACGGCCATGGATCTGGACCGCTCCCTCCACGAAAGCTTCGCCGAGAGCCAGGTGTTTCGCATCGACCACTACCTGGCCAAGGAAACGGTTCAGAACGTCCTCATCTTCCGGTTCGCCAACGCCATATTCGAGCCGGTCTGGAACCGCCGGTATGTGAGCCGGGTCCGCATTTTGGCCTCGGAGACCCTCGGGGTCGAGCACCGGGCCGGGTACTACGAGCAGGCGGGCGTGCTCCGGGACATGTTCCAGAACCACATGATGCAGGTCCTGGCCCTCATCGCCATGGAGCCGCCTCCCCGCTTCGAGACCGACTGGGTCATGGACGAAAAGACCAAGGTTTTTCGTGCCCTGAGGCCTTTCCCCATCGAGGACCCTTACGAGAACCTGGTCCTGGGCCAGTATGGTCCCGGTTTCGTGAACGGGGCACCGGTTCCCGGTTATCGCCAGGAAGCCGGGGTGGGGGAGGATTCCCTCACGCCCACCTTTGCCTCCATGCGCATCTACATCGACAACTGGCGCTGGCAGGGGGTGCCGTTCCTCCTGACGTCGGGGAAGCGTCTGGGCCGCAAGGTGACGGAGATCACCATCGAGTTCCGGGAAGTGCCCCACTCCATCTTTCGCAATGTCCTGGGGGAGCGGGTGGCCGCCAACCGGCTCACCCTGGGCATCTACCCCGAGGAAAAGATCAGCCTCGTCTTCCAGACCAAGAATCCCGGCGCCGCCCTGCGCCTGAGGTCCGTCACCATGGATTTTCACTACAGCCAGAACTACACCGGTCCGGTCCTGGACGCCTACGAGAAGGTGCTCATCGACTGCATCCGCGGCGACCGGATGCTCTTCTGGCGGCAGGACGGCGTGGAGCTGAGCTGGTCTTTTCTCTCTCCCATTCTCGAGCGCTGCGAGGAGTGCGAGAATCGCGGGCGGATGCTCCGCTTTTACGAGGCGGGCAGCATGGGGCCCGAGGGGGCTTTCGACGGGTGAGGGATGGAATGGAGCCTCGGGCTTCGGTTGCAGGATGAAGGCTTCCGGCGTCCAGCTGCTCTTTTCCGGCCGGCGCCTGGTTTTCGAAGGATGAGCGGTGTGTGTCGAGTCACGATGGGTGGCCGGCGGGGTGTGATGACGGAAACTGATGTCCCGCCCCGGCGTCCCGCCTCCGTCGGCCGGTGCGCGGGGAAGAGGGAGGACCATGCTGGTTCAGGATGTCATCGTCGAGGAGAGCCCAGGGAGCCTGGCCAGGAGGGCGGCCGCCCTTTTCGCGGCGACCGCCGAGGAAAGCGTGCTCCGCCGCGGAAGGTTCGTGGCGGCGCTTGCGGGTGGGTCCACGCCGCGCGAGGCCTATGGGCTCCTGGCCAGGCCGCCCCTCTCCCGCGCGGTCCGATGGGGAAAGACATTCCTTTTCTGGGGGGATGAGCGGTGCGTGGCGGCGGACGATCCTCGGAGCAGCTTTGGAGCCGCCCGGGACGGCTTCCTCAAGGATGTCGCCCTGACGGATGCTCATCTGAACCGGATTCGCGGCGAGCTGGGCGCCGAGGCCGCGGCCCGGGACTACGAGGAGCGGATGGCCCGCTTCTTCGGCCTGGGCGGGGGCGAGGTGCCTTCCTTCGACTTGGCGTTCCTGGGGGTGGGAGCCGATGGGCACACGGCCTCGCTTTTTCCGGGGGATGCGGCCCTGGAGGAGCTGAAGCGGCTGGCCGTGCCCGTGGAGAGGCCCCCCCCGGACGTCGACCGAGTGACCCTCACCCTGCCGGTGCTGAATGGGGCCCGGCTGGTGGTCTTCCTGGTCACGGGAGGGGAGAAGGCGGATGTGGTGAAAGGGATTCTGGGCGGAGAGACGCCCCATCTGCCCGCGGCCAGGGTGAAGCCGGGGAGCGGGAGGCTTCTCTGGCTCCTGGATCGGGCAGCTGCCGCTCAACTGGGGGAGGGGTGACGATTCCATTCCCAAAGTAAAATGTCCCGGGTATGGGGGCATCTTCCCTGGCGTCAGCCTCAACGGCGGTGGCGTAACCCGGCCCTGTGGGTGGGTGAGGTGGAGCGCGGAGAAAGGATTTGTCCTGTGGACCATCAGCGGAGGACTTTTCGGAAGGTGGCCATGGTCGGGGCTGTCGGCATCCTCGTCGGACTCTTCTTCGTCCTCGACCTGGACCGATATCTCACCCTGAGCTTCCTCAAGGCATCCAGGGACTCCCTGGCTGCCCTGTACGACCGTCACCCCGGGGTGGTCATCGGGAGCTATTTCGCGATGTACGTCCTGGCGGCCGCGCTCTCCGTGCCGGGCGCCGTGGTCCTGACCCTGGCGGGGGGGGCGATCCTGGGCCTCCTCGTGGGCACCGTGGTGGTGTCCTTTGCCAGCACCATCGGGGCCACCCTGGCCTGCTTCCTTTCGCGCTTCCTCCTGAGGGACTGGGTCCAGGGCCGGTTCGGCGACAGGCTCGAGGCGGTGAGCCGCGGCATCGAGCGCGAAGGGGCCTTTTATCTCTTCACCCTGAGACTCGTCCCCATTTTCCCCTTCTTCGTCATCAACCTGGTCATGGGACTCACCCGGATGCCGCTCCGCAGGTTCTCCTGGGTTTCCCAGCTGGGCATGCTCCCGGCCACGGTGGTCTACGTCAACGCCGGGAGGGAGCTGGGGAGGATCGACTCCCTCTCGGGCATCCTTTCGCCGGGGCTCCTGGTATCCTTCGCGATCCTGGGGGTGTTCCCCATCGCCGTCAAGAAGGCCCTGGCCTGGTATCGGGGCGGAAAGGCGCCTCCGGGATTGGATCCGGACCGATAGGGTGGGGCGAGGCCCCATGGGGCTGAAGCCGCGATGGCCGCTTTTTCTTCAACGCTGGGAGGGACCATACCATGGAGCATGCGATCCCATGGCTCGATGATCTGGAATCGGCGACGAGGCAGGCTTCCGCCGACGGAAAGCTGGTGCTCCTCGATTTCTTCAACCCCGAGTGAGGCGGCTGCCGTCGAATGGATGCGGTCACGTATCCTGAGATCACGGTGCGGGCATACGTCCTGGAAAAGCTGATCCCGGTCCGGCTGCCACACGACGGGGAGCCCATGGCCGAGCGGTTCGGAGTGGTGCGCACCCCGTGCCTCATCCTCCTCGAGCCTCGGGACGGGGAGATCCATCGCGGTGTGGGGTTCATGGCGCCGGAGGAATTCCTGGCCTTCGTTCAGCTCGGTCTGGCCAAGCTGAGCTATGGGCGCGGGGCCTTCGAGGCGGCCATGGATCTGCTGCAGGGGCTGTTCAGGAGCCACCCGGCCAGCCCGTCGCTGGTCGAGGCCATCGTGGTGCGCGGACGCTGCCGATACCGGTACACCCATGATCCCCGGCATCTCAAGGAAGCCCACGAGCAGCTTCGCGGCGAGTATCCCGAAAGCGAGTGGGTCCGCCGGACCCTTCAATACCGGCTGCTTTAGGGCTGGAAAGCCGGAATTGATAACCGGGAGCTGAAATCCGGGAGCTTCCCACACGAGGTTTTCCCATGCCGCGCGACATTCCCATCGGAAATGGCAGGCTTCTGCTCTGCTTCGACGACTCAAACTCCATCCGGGACCTCTACTTTCCCCACGTGGGCCAGGAGAGCCACCTGAGCGGTAGCGCCTGCCGCATGGGGGTCCACGTGGATTCGACGTTCTCGTGGATCGGGGACGGCTGGAGGCGGCAGCTGCTCTACGAGGAGGACACCCTGGTCTCCCGCGCGGACCTCTATCACTGGGGGATGGGAGTCCTCATCACCTGTTTCGGGGTCGTGGATTTCCACGAGAACGTCCACGCGAGGGAGATCATCGTGGAGAACCTCCGGCCCGAGCGGCGCCAGGTGCGCCTCTTCTTTTCCCATGACTTCAGCATTTCGGGGAACAGCATCGGGGACACGGCGGCATTCGACCCCGAGACCGGGGGCGTCGTTCACTACAAGGGTAACCGCTATTTCCTGGTGAACGGCATGACGGAGGGGGCCGAGACCCTGTCCCAGTACGCCGTGGGGGTGAAGGGCGTCGGGGACAGGGAAGGGACCTACCGGGACGCCGAGGACGGCCATCTTTCGGGGAACCCCATCGCCCAGGGCTCCGTCGACTCGGTCATCGGCCTGCACCTGGACCTGGAAGGCCATTCGACGGGCTCCGCCTTCACGTGGATCTGCGCCGGGGAAACCTGGGAAGCCGTTCGCCACCTGGACGGCCTGGCGCGGCAGAAGCATCCCAGGGCTCTCATCCGGCGGACCTCCGACTTCTGGCGGCTCTGGGTGCGCAAGGAGCCGCTGCCCGACGGCCGACTGTCCCGACGCATCCAGGAGCAGTATCGCCGCAGCCTCCTCATCCTCGCCACCCAGCTGGACTGGCGGGGGGGCATTCTGGCCGGCAACGACTCGGACGTCATCCAGTACAACCGGGA
>JALOPI010000052.1 GCA_025453975.1 Syntrophobacteraceae bacterium | reverse complement strand
GCTTCTCCTGGCCCGGTGCGTGGTGCTGCCGAGACTTGCCGAAAGGGATCCGGACATCCAGGATCGGGTGACCGTCCCCGAATCGCATTACTTCAGCTCGGGGATTCTCGCCGACTTCATCGACTACAACCGGTTCTATTCGCTCCACAGCCAGAAATACAAGACGAACGAACAGCTCGAGGAAGAGTATGGTCAGATGGCGGCCAAGGTGGAGGATGCATCCTTTCCGCCCGACATCATGGATGAGCTTGGATCCTTTCTGGCGGATCTGGGAGAGCATCCCCTCATCGTGCGCTCGTCGAGCTTCCTGGAAGACAACATCGGCTATGCTTTCTCGGGGAAGTACGATTCGGTGTTCGTGGCCAATCAGGGGAGCCTGGAGGAGCGCACGGCGGAATTTGTGAGGGCGTACAAGCGGGTCTTCGTGAGTGTTTTCAGCCCGGCGGCCATTCTCTACCGGCGGGATCACAACCTTCTGGATTTCGACGAGCGCATGAGCGTCCTGGTGCAGAAGGTGGTGGGCCGGCGGTTCGGCGACTACTTTTATCCTTTCGCGGCGGGGGTTGCCTTTTCGCGGAACATGCACCTCTGGACGCCCAGGATACGGCGCGAGGAGGGACTCGTGCGCATCGTCCTGGGGCTGGGGACGCGGGCGGTGGACCGGGTGGAGCCCGACTACCCCCGCATGATCGCCCTCAGCCATCCCACCCTGCGCCCCGAGGTGGCCGCCCCCCAGATTGTCAAATATTCCCAGCACATGGTGGATGTTCTGAACTTACCGGCCCGCCGGCTGGAGACCATTGCCTATCACGATCTTCTGGCGAAGGCCCCTCACCCCGATGTCCACCTGGCCCTTTCGATGGGGGAGGGCGAGCATCTGTCGATTTCGCACTTTCGAGGCCAGGCCATTCCCCTGGAAAACAGCTGCATCACCTTTGATGCCTTCTTCAGCCAGACCCCTTTCGTGGGGCTCATGCGCAAGGTCCTCCAGAAGCTCGAAGGGGCCTATGGTCGTCCCGTGGACCTGGAGTTCGCCTGGGATGATGGAACGCTGTACCTCCTTCAATGCCGTTCCCTGGCCGGTGGGGAAGACATGGGCCAGGTGACCCTGCCCCATGACGTTCCATCGGATTCCGTGCTGTTCACCAACCGTCGCGGCGTCGGGCACTGTGCCATCCGTGACGTGGAGTATGTCGTTTACGTGGATCCCCGGGCTTACCAGAAGGTTGGGTCCTATGAGGAGCGAATGGCGGTGGGGAGGGCGGTGGGGAGGCTAAACCGGCTGCTGAAGGGGAAGCGCTACGCCCTCTTCGGCCCTTCGCGGTGGGGAACGAGCGATATCAACGTGGGGGTGAAAGTGGGCTATGGGGACATCAACCACACCCTGATCCTGGGGGAGATCGCCTTCGAGGAGGGTGGGGCGAGCCCCGAAGTCTCCTATGGGACTCATTTTTTCAACGACCTTGTGGAAGCGAGGATCACCCCCGTCGCCATCTTCCCCGGCGATCCGGAAACAAGATTCGACGAGGCCTTCTTCAGGGAATCACCCAGCATCCTGGACTCCCTGACGCCGGATCTTTCGCCGCCCGCGGGAGTCGTCAAGGTCATCCACGTGCCTTCGTGTCGGGGCGGCCATCTCCTGCACATTTATCAGGACAGCCGCGGGCAGGAGGGCATGGGCTTCTTCGCCCCGCCCCACGGGAAAGGAGTGGAGCCCTAGCTGCCGGCTTCTGGCTTTTCATGGGCGGTTTCCGGTTGTGAGAAACGACTGCCGACGGATGCGATGACGGGATCCGTCCCGGTGTATTCGCCGGCGGGGAGAAGACGGGCTACGGGCACCCACCCACCGGCCCGGGGCATGAACCAGCAGCCTTGCGCCAAGGGAGATTCCCCCATGCTGCTTCGCCGCCTGCGCGTCACGGTTTTCCTCCTGGTGATTCCGGGAGTCACGATGGGGTGCGCTGCCCTCACGGCCCGTAAGGTGGAACGCGAATTCGATCGCCCGAGGGAGTGCGCGGGGCTCTACTCGATGCTGGACGCGGTGGTACGGGAGGCGGCCGTGCGGGATGCATCGTTGGCGGTGGTTCAGGGATTCCCCTACCTTCGAGTCAACCGATTCCTGGCTGCCCTGGGCTCGAGGGCCACGACGGAGGAGGAGAAGAGCCAGTGGCTGGATCTCATGCGCCGGGCCGACCTCCAATCGAGGCGAAACGAGCTCAACAACCTCTCGGATGCGGACATCCGCAAAGGGCTCGGGGCGGCGTCGGGAGAAGTGGACCGCGCCGGACTCATGGAGCGCGTGACAGCCTGCTCAGACCGGCTTTACGCCCGCGATAGGTCCAGCCCGCGTTTCTTCGATCTCGTCTCCGTCGAGGCCAGGGTTCCGGATGAATACTCGACGGCCATGCGTATAGTCGGGCTGCACCCCCTCGCCTCCATCCCGGTGGCCGTGGTGACGGAGCGTGTCCGGAAGCGGGTCCGCCTGTGGGGTGAAGGGGAGATGGATCGGCGGCCCGTGCGGGGCGAGCTGAAACGCTACGCTCCCGGGGAGCTCGCCGCCCTGGAGCCCCGGGTCCTGGAGGAATGGATTCGATGCGCATCCGCCAACCCCTTGTCCATACCCCTCCTGAATGCGGAGCAGGAAGACGCGCTGCTGCGGCACCTGGCGCCCGAGCTCCTGGTGGACGTGGCGGGCTCTTACGACCGCCCGGGCTCCGCCTCCAGAACTTCACGGGGGCCTTGGGTCGATACGTCGGACCCTGCCCTCTATACCTACATTTCACATGGCTTCCTGCGCGGCAGGCCCGTTCTCCAGTGCAATTACGTGGTCTGGTTTCCCGAGAGGGCCGGCGAAGGCTCTCCCCGCATCGAGCGGGGCATGCTGGACGGGCTCACCATCCGCTACTCCCTGGACCAACGGGGGAGGGTGTTCATGGTGGACATCATGAACAACTGCGGGTGCTACCATTTCTTCGTGCCCGACCCACACGCCGTGGCCATGGTGCGATCGCGGCCGGCGGCCCTGGATCCCTTCGCTCCCCAATGGCTTCCCGAGCTGGCCTATGACCAGAGGCTGGGAGTCAGAATCAACTCAGGCTGGCACCAGGTGGAGCGCCTCTACGCCGCGCCAGCCCGTCCGCAGGAGGGGCCGGAGTACCGCTACCGTCTGATACCATACGAGGATCTGGAATCTCACCTTTCACCGCATGGCCATGGGGTGAGTCTCTTCAGCGACCGCGGCATTGTGGACGGCTCCCAGCGGATCGAGCCGATCATATTCTTTCCCATGGGCATCCATTCCATCGGAAGCATGAGACAGCGGGGACACCATGCCATCGACCTCATCGGGAGGGAGCACTTCGACAGCCCTCGACTTTTCGACGAACGTTTCATTTTCCGCTGATCGAGCCCTGATGGGGGCGGCAGGGACCGTCAGTCGAGCCTGGGGTCCGGATATGAGAAGATCGTTTGGGAAAGTCCGCCGTTGATCCTGAGATCCCGGTAATCGACGGTCCGCCGAAGGCGGCCGTCGGGCTCCATCTCCGTGACATGGACCGGCAGCGAAAGCCGGTCGTCGATGCCGAAGATGTATCGGGTCGGGCTCCCCCGACGGAAAGGGTTGTCCGAGAGCACCCGGAGGACGGTTTGGCCATTCGTGGTCTTTGCGTCCAGCTCACCCAGAAACATGTCGGTGAGGCTGTGACGGATGTTGGCGATGAGAACCCCGTAATCAGTCTGGTCGATGTGCTGTCCGGGAGAGATTTCGAGAAGCGAGCTCCGGGAATGGAGGCGCAGCGTGAGACTCGAGGCCCAGCCCGAAGGCCGAAGCAGCACCTCCCCGCCGGAGGTGGGGTAGAGGAGCGTCATGCCGGCGTGGGGGGCGATAAAATCGATGCGGATTCTGTCTGGCTTCTTGAATCGATAGATCAGCTCCTGAGGGGACCGGAACGCCCTGTCCCGCCCGAAGCCCGTGATGACCAGGCGGGTCTGATAGTCCTGAACCTGCCCGTATGCTGTTTCCATCCTGGACAGGAGCGCTTCGGAATCGGCGGAAGACCAGCCAACGGCCGGGCCGCAGGAGAGAATCGTCAGCAGGATTGCGAGGGCTGATGTTTTCATGACGGCTCATGTTCCTCCATGTCATATAAAATAAGGCGGTTGCGGCCGCAGGAAACCTCAACCCTTCAGGTCAGCGCCGGCGTCGTGTGTCGGGTCCGCCGTCGAGGTGACACGGGGAATTTTGGGTGCAGGCATGTTATGATTGTAGCCGTTGAGCAGCTTCGTTTCTCGGCGCGAAGTCGCAATGGTCGCAACGGTCGCAAAGGATACGCAGAGGGAGCTTCATGGACGAAACGGCAGCTTCTCTCAGGGTGAACGGGGGCGAGGGTGTCTGGGCGCGAGCCGTGGCCGTGGAGACGGGCATCCGGGTGGCGTCGTGCTACCAGTGTTTGCGCTGCAGCAACAGCTGCCCCGTCAGTACCTTTATGGACATCAAGCCCCACCAGGTGGTGCGCCTGGTCCAGCTGGGTCAGCGGGAAGCGCTGCTCCAGGCCTCGTCCATCTGGGTCTGCCTGTCGTGCGAGATGTGCTCCACCTACTGCCCCAATGAAATCGACGTGGCGGGGCTCATGAACCACCTCAAGAACGCCGTGATCTCTAGCCACCGGGAGCCGGCCGAGTACGAGATCGCCGCGTTCCACGACGTGTTCCTGAGGGTGCTGAGGGAGCACGGCCGCATCAACGATCTTCAGCTCATGCAGCGCTACCGGCTCAAGACGCTGATGCACGGCCAGGCGCCTTCCAGGGAGGAGCTGGTCAGCGAGGCTTCGCTGGCGTGGGATCTTTTCCGGCGGGGCCGGCTCCGGTTTCTCCCCGAGAAAAGCGCGGCCGCGCGGGAGATTCGTCGGATTCTGGAAGACTACGGTCACAAGAAGGTGTCCTCATGAAGGGCTTCGCTTTCTATCCGGGCTGCGCCCTGCAGTCCATGAGCTGGGACTACCGGGAGTCTCTGATGGATGTGGCCGCCGCCCTGGAGCTTGATCTGGCGGAGCTGCCCGACTGGACCTGCTGCGGGGCGACGGCCGCCCACAGCCTGGACGAGAAGATGTCGGTGGTGCTCCCGGCAAGAAACCTGGCGTCAGCCCGGGAGATGGGACGCGACCTGCTGGTGGCCTGCCCCATGTGCTTCAAGCGTTTGAAGACCTCGCGCCACATGCTCGAGGACAAGCGGCTGGAAGATCCCTGGTCCATCGGATCGGAGCTGGAGATCATCGACCTGGCGAGGCTCCTGGCGTCGGGCTCCTGGCTGGAACGGGTGGCGGACCGGGTGGTGGTGGATCTCTCGGGACTCCGGGTCGTGTGCTACTACGGATGTCAGGTCGTTCGCGCGCCTAAAATCACGGGGTTCACGGACTACGAGAACCCGCTCCACCTGGATCGACTCGTTGCTGCCACGGGAGCCACGTCCGTCGACTGGTCCTTCAAGGCCACGTGCTGCGGGGCCAGCGTGGGGATCCCCCGGCGGGACATTGGTCTGGCCCTGGTGGAGCGTCTCCTCCGGTGGGCCGGAAGGAGCGGCGCCCAGGCCGTCGTGGTCTGCTGCCCCCTCTGCCAGAGCAACCTTGACCTCCTGGGAGCGGAGCTGGCCAAACGCGCCGAGCCCCCGGCAGCTTTTCCGATCCCGATCCTGTATTACACGGAGCTGCTGGCCGTGGCCTTCGGACTGTCATCGGTCCGGAGAGGCTTCCGGAGCCACCTGGTGGATCCCGAGCCCCTTTTTCGGGAACCTGGGCGTCGGCCTGGGGGCGGTTCCCAACCTCGGTTCTCGGCGGAAGATGGGGTGAGTCATGCCCAAGACTGACGACTCGGGCCGTGAATCGGTTCTCGTGGTGGGAGGGGGCATCGCCGGAATGCAGGCAGCCCTGGATCTCGCCGCCATGGGGATCGGCGTGCACCTGCTGGAGCGCTCCGAGTCCATCGGGGGCAACATGGGGCGTCTCGACAAGACATTCCCCACCAACGACTGCTCCACCTGCATGATCGCGCCCCGCATGGTGGCCTGCGCCCGTCACCCGAACATCCGCATCCTGACGATGTCCGAGCTGCTGGGGCTGGACGGGGAGCCGGGGCGCTTCATGGCCCGGGTCCGCCGCCACCCGAGGTACGTGGATGAAAAGCTCTGCATCGGCTGCCGCCAGTGCGTGGATCGATGCCCCAGGAGCTCTCCCAACCCTTACAATGCCGGAATGGACCAGCGGAAAGCCATCTACCTGGCCCACTCCCAGGCCATTCCGATGGTGCCGGCCATCGATACGGCATCCTGCATCTACTTCCAGAAGGGGCGATGCCGGCTCTGTGAGAAGATCTGCCCGGCGGGAGCCGTGCGCTTCGACGATCCCGGGCAGGATTTCGATCTTCCCGTCGGGACCGTCATCCTGGCGGGGGGCTATGAGCTCGCCCTCGTGCCTCAGGCGGGAGAATACGGTTTGGGGCGCTATCCCAACGTGGTGACGAGCCTGGATTTCGAGCGCATGCTGTCGGCTGCCGGCCCCTTCGGGGGGCATCCCCGGCGACCGTCGGACGGCGAGGCTCCCCGGCGCATCGCCTGGATTCAGTGTGTCGCATCGCGGGACAGCGCCCGCGCCCGCAATTTCTGCTCATCGGTCTGCTGCATGGCGGCCGTCAAGCAGGCCATGCTGGTGCGGGAGCACGATCCCCAAAGCTCGGTGGCCATCTATTACATGGATATTCGCGCCCAGGGGAAGGATTTCGACCGCTACGTGGAGCGGGCCCGTGATTCGCTGCGGGTTCGCTTTGTGCGGAGCATGCTCTCGCAGATCGTCGAGGATCCCGGGAGCCGCAACCTGGTCATCGCTTATTATGACCATCACACCATGGAGCACAGGCAGGAGGAGCTCGATCTGGTGGTGCTCTCGGCGGGAATGAAGCCGTCCACGACCATGGCGCCCCTGCTGGTGAAGCTCGGGATCGACTTGAACGCCTATGGATTCGTGGAGCCGGACCTGGAGCGGCCCGCCCACACTTCGCGAGAAGGGATCTTTGTGGCCGGGGTCCTGGACGGTCCCAGGGATATTCCGGAGTCGGTGACGGGAGCCAGCGCGGCGGCGGCTGCGGCCGCATGCTGCTTGCGCGCGGCGGGGGGGGCCAGCCCTGGAGGAGCGGCGGGCAAGCCGGGGCTTGACGAGTCCATGCCGGGCGGGAGGGCGGCGGAAGGTGGCGAGACGTTGGGTGCTGCGGACGAGCTGTCCGGAGTCCCGGCCGCCGCAGGCCCGAAACTGGAGGATGCCCCCCGGGTGGGTGTTTTCGTGTGCCACTGCGGCCGAAACATTGCCGGCGTCGTCGATGTGGCCGCCGTGCGGGATCACGCGGCGACGCTGCCCCACGTGGTGGTGGCCGAGGATTTTCAGTTTTCGTGCTCGACTCAGACCCAGGAGCGCATGAAGGAGCTCATCGCCGCCCACGGTCTCAACCGGGTGGTGGTGGCCGCCTGCTCCCCGCGAACCCACGAGCCTCTTTTCCGCGAGACCCTCAGACAGAAGGGGCTGAATCCGTATCTCTTCGAAATGGCCAACATCCGGGACCAGTGCTCGTGGGTCCATGGGGACGACCCCGGGGCCGCCACACGGAAGTCCAGGGCGCTGGTCGAGGCGGCCGTGGCTCGGGCCGTGCTGCTCGAACCGGTCGAGGATGTGGCGGTCCGGGTGATCCAGAAAGCGCTGGTCATCGGGGGCGGCCTGGCCGGCATGACGGCGGCTCTGACCCTGGCCGACCAGGGCATCCCCGTGACCCTCGTGGAGAGAGAAGAGCGGCTCGGAGGCGTGGCCCGGCGCATCGCCCGCAGCCCAGGGACATCGTCGCCCCGGAGGCTGGTGGAGGAGACGGCGCTGCGGGTCCGGTCCCACCGTGACATCGCCACGTTCCTGGGAGGCGAGGTCCGGCAGCTGGAGGGCGGGATCGGGGACTTCAAGGGCAGGATCCACCAGAATGGGCGAAGCGTCACCGTGGAGGCCGGGGCCATCATCGTGGCCACGGGGGGGCTCCCCTACGAGCCGACGGAGTACCATTACGGGAGTCATCCGGGGATCGTGACACAGCTCGAATTCGAGGAGCGCTGCCTGTCCGGTTCCGCCGCGCCGCCCGATGTCACCGTCATGATTCAGTGCGTCGGATCCCGCTCGGAGGCATTTCCCATGTGCAGCCGGGTGTGCTGCTCGGCCGCCGTCAAGAACGCCATACGATTGCTTGAGCGGAAGCCCGGCGCCACGGTGATGGTCCTGTACCGCGACATTCGGACCTTCGGCTTCAAGGAGGAGCATTACCGGAGGGCCCGGGACCTGGGCGCCGTGTTCATCCGGTTCGAGCCCGAAAGCCCGCCGGAGGTGCGGCTGGAGGAGGGAGGGATCGAGGTGTCGGTTTTCGATCCTTCCAGCGGCCTGAACCTGCACATCCATACGGACGCCCTGGTGCTGAGTGCCGGCATCCGGCCCCATCCGGGGGGAGAGCCGGTGGCCGCCATGCTCAAGCTGTCCCGTGGACAGGAGGGGTTTTTCATGGAATCGCACCCCAAGCTGAGCCCCCTCGACGCCAACACCCAGGGGGTCTTCCTGTGCGGCTTGGCCCACAGTCCGCGCTTCATCGAGGAAAGCCTGTCCCAGGCACGGGGAGCCGCGGGGCGGGCGGCGGGGCTCCTGGTCCAGAGTGAGATCCGCGTGAGCGGCACCGTGGCGGAGGTCATCCGGGACCGTTGCAGCGCCTGCCTCACCTGCGTCCACGTCTGTCCGTATCACGTTCCGCGCATGGATGCCGAGGGCATATCGGTCATCGATCCCCGGGGATGCCAGGGCTGCGGTGTCTGCGTCGCCGAATGTCCGGCCAAGGCCATCTCCATGAAACATTACACCGACGCCCAGCTCGGAGCCCATGCTGGCGCCGCCGCCCGGGCCCCGGGCTGACTTTTCAGGCGCCTCGATCTCGGCTTTTTCTTTAAGTGCCGCGCAAGGGTGATCGCTGAACCACCAGGATGGTGAGGAGGGGGAGGATCAGTCCGATGGCGGTGACGGTGATGAGCAGCACCCCCAGCTCGCCGTAGTCGGCCGGGACCGTCACGGCTCCCGTGCCCGGGTCTTTCACTTCCCGCGTGACGATGTGGATCTGGTTGAGGTACTTGGTCCCCAGGCTTCCCAGGGACAGGGCCAGATTGGTGAAGGAGGCCATGACGGCGAAGAATGTCGCCTTGAGGTGAGGTGGCGCGTTCTGGGCGATCCAGGCCAGCATGGGGACCATGGAGACCTGGCCCAGGGGCGATTCGAGGGCGGTGTCCACCAGGGCGATGAACCGCGCGTCCACCACCCCTCCGGTCAGGGAGGCGGTCCATTCGTGCAGGCCGTAATACATGCCGATGATGGGAAGGCTCAGGGCTGTCGTCATGATGGTGAGGAACCCGACGATGTAGGGAATGGGGCGCTCGGCCATGAATCGCCGGAAGATGAACATGCCGAAAAGGGCGAATCCGCTGCTGATGAGGGAAAGCTTGGAGATGAAGTGCTGGTCGAATCCCAGCTGGTCGATCTGCCACCAGGTGGAGCCCGCTCCCGGTCCGGGCAGGGCTCGATAGACGTAAATGATGACGGCCGTGCCGACCAGGGTCATCCTCTGGCCGGGCGCGAGCTCCTTGAGGAGGCGGGCCATGAGGAAGATCACGATGCCCATGGAGCCCGCGAAGACGATCTCCTGATCGAAGGGGACGCGACCCAGGCCCACGGCGAGGGTGAAGACCACGAAAGCCAGGCTGCCGCCGAGAATCCATGGGCTGGGCTCCGTCGGCTCGGTGCGAGGGTCGAGGATCTCCCGAATTCGATCCGGGCTCAGGCCCCGGCGTCGAAATCTCCTCATGCGCACCCGTCTGAGGCCCGCGGCCAGGCACACTCCGAGGACCGAAATGACGGGAATGATCATGGCCATCTTGTAGATCAGGACGTAGACCGCTATCTTGTCGCCCTCGGTCATCGTCTCCACGCCGCTGAACATCAGCACGTTGACCAACGAGACCAGGACTCCTCCCCCGATGATGGCCACGCGCCCCAGCGTCTGCATGGTGGTGTGCATGAGCTTGACCGTGCCATGGTCCAGGGGGCTTCCGGAATCGTCCACCGTCGGCACGGCCTCGACGGTCATGGCATCCGCCACCACGTCCTGAATGACGTATCCCACGGGAGCCAGAAGCGTGCTGAGCACGAACCAGGCCTCGATGCTCATGATCGGGCGCATCCAGGGAGACCCTTCCAGGAGTCCCACCATGATGGCGAGGCTCACCCCGATGAGCCCGGCCCCGAGGAAAACCATGAAGGACTTCCAGCGCCACAGAAGATCCACCATGTGGCCCATGGGCATCTTGAGAGTCCAGGGGATGCCGGCCCAGAAGCCCAGGGCCGCCAGGATCTCGGCCGAAAGCCCCAGGTACTCCTTGACGAAAAAGGTGCCCACGATGCCCGTGAGCCCCGAGATTCCCGCTGCCACATACACCATGAGGGGGGGCATGTAGGAGATCCGCATCCACGAGCTCAGCGAGCCGGACCGATCCAGCCTGGCGTCCCGAGCACCCTGGACGGGAGAAGTACTGTCGTGGTCGTTTCGTGATTCGAGCTTCCGGGTCATGGGCTATGGGGCTTCAATTCTCAGGTTTCCGGTTGCGGGCTCAATGGCTCGAGTGCCAGGGTATCCGCGTGCTGGGCGCGGGAGCGTAAGGCTGGATCTTATCCCCCTGGTGCATTGCGAAGTCAACCTCATTATCAGCCCATGGCGGGGGATGTGCGCGGCGGCTGATACAAGCGGGCCAAGGGCCATGGGCCTGGTGACGGGCTGGGCGATCGTCCTTGGGCACGCATGGAATTGCGGGGCGGCAGGGTGGGGGGGATGGCGGGCTTCAGGCCGGCCATCCCTCGGGGCAGGGTGCACGGGCGGTCCGGGGCCGAGACGTCAGGCCCCCGCCGAGAATTTGGCCGGAATATAGCCTGAGGGGGCTTTCTCCTCGCTGATTTCGGGCTTCTGGCTCAGGAGTCGCTCGATCTTGAGAAAACCGCTGCACCCGGGGCATTTGTTGATGACGTTGGGGTGTCTGGCGCCGGCCTTGCCCTCCAGGAAAGGGTTGGCACCGTCGATGAAGAAGCTCTCCTGAGCGGGGCCGACGCTTTTCTTGACCAGAAGGATGGAGTGGCCGCACTTGTGATAAAGCTGTTCCAGTTTCATAAGGATCTCCAGTTTGCTCTTCGCTTTCAGCTCAATGTTATTGACCCGTCTTTTCCCGCGAGGGAGAGGTCGTCCTGTCGTTGCGGGTGCCCTTTCCGGGGAGGTGCGAACTGATTTCGACCAGCCCCCGCTCATCTGCGCCAGGGGCTCTTCCATCTTCATGGAGGTTCAAGCCCCGCGGCCTCGCGCTCCCCGATCACCGATGTCATTCTATCGGCATTTGGGATGCGGTCTTGAGCGCGTCGTGGAAGGAAGTGACGGATTTCGCCCCATTTGACGACGACGATGGCGTCCGAGGTCGAGCATATCGTCCCGGTTTTGTGTTATAAGAAGTCGTTGTGAACGGACTTTGGGAGGGGCGGACCCGCGAGCCCGTGGGCAGGCGGTCCGCCCCGTGCTTCCCTTAGGGATGACACAGATCCAGGGGATTTCATGTCTACTGAAAAGGACCGCAAGAGAAAAGCCAAGCGCGAAAAGAAGCTCAAGGAGATGAGGGACGAGGAGCAGCGGCATCATCGCCGGGAGAAATCCAGGGAGTACCGCGCCTCGGCCGTGGCAGCCTATCATGTCCGGGACTACCGCAGGGCGCTGGACATCATTTGCCGGGACCTGAAGCTGTTCCCGAACGACACCAAAACCCTCTGGTTCGCCGTGGAATGCGCCGAGAAGCTCGGCGATCAGGAAACCGAGCTCTCGATCCTGACCCGACTGCACCAGGGCGGGCTGATGGATGCCAAGGAGGACTGCTTACGACTGGTGAACCTGGCCATGGGCCGGCGCCAGTACGGCGTGGCGAGGGCGGTGCTCGAGGACCTGATGGAGTGCATCCAGTCGAAGTCGACCCGCCTGCGCGGCCGGGCCACCAAGGCGCTGCAGGCGCAGATCCAGGAATGCCACCGCTATTGTTTGAAGATGGAGGAGCTTAAAGCCGCCCAGAAGGAGACTCTCCAGCGGAATGAAAGCTCTTCGGGCGTTTCCCCGCGTCAAGAAGCGCCCGCCGTGGCTGATGGATTGATCCTTGGGCCGGCTGCGACAGGCCCTCCGGCACCGGCGGCGCTCCAGTCCGTGGAGGAGACCCTGCCCGACCTCAGGGTCGACTTCGAGATCCATCCCTCGTCCGTCATGGAGAGCGTCCGGTCGCACCGCGTGGCCGGTCACGAGGATGTCGAGCTGGCCACCCGAGCTTACAGGCTGTCTTTCAGGACCTCCTACGATCAGCTCATCTGCCTGCCGACTCTCCTGAACGTGAAGTCCCTGTGGCACCAGGAGGAGACGGCGCGCAAGGTGATGAAGTCCTTCCGGGGGCGCGCCATCCTGGCCGACGAGGTGGGGCTGGGCAAAACCGTCGAGGCGGGGCTCATCCTCAAGGAATACCTCATGCGGGGACTGGCGGGCTCCGCCCTGGTTCTGGCTCCGAGCTCCCTGGTTCACCAGTGGCGTGGGGAGCTTTCGGATAAGTTCGGCCTGGAGTTTGCCACCACCAACGATCCGCTCCTGCGGGAAAGTCCGGATCAGTTCTGGAGCCAGCCCTTCATCATCGCCTCGCTCCAGACCGCGCGAGGCAGGAAGCATTTCGACGCGGTGACGGCCCGTGCCTACGACATCGTCATCGTGGATGAGGCTCACCACCTCAAGAACCGGGCGACCCTCAACTGGAAGCTCGTCAACACCATCCGCAAGACCTTCCTCCTCATGCTCACGGCCACCCCGGTCCAAAACAGCCTGGAAGAGCTCTACAACCTGGTGACCCTGCTGCGGCCCGGGCATCTCAAGACCCAGAAAGCCTTCAAGGAACAGTTCGTTTCCCGGGGAAATCCATCGGATCCCAGGAACCGTGAAGTGCTCCGACAGCTCCTGAAGGAGGTCATGGTCCGCAACACCCGCTCCGTGACCCAGCTCCAGCTTCCTCCGCGTTTTGCCACCACGGTCCGGATCTCGCCATCAGTGACCGAGGCCGGATTTTACGAGGCCGTGAGCGGTTTTGCGGCGGAAGAGGCCGCCAGCGGGGAGTCGGGTTTTTCCAGGCTGGCTCTGAGAAAGCTGCTGGAGGCGGCAGGCTCATCCCACGCGGCGGCTCTCCGGATGCTGGAGCGCATGAGGGAGTCGGGGCGGAACGGTGCCCGCCGAAAGCTGTCGGAGATGATCGAGCTGGGGCGGTCCATCAACGTGAGCGGCAAGGCGGCACAGATCGTCGACCTGCTCAAGGCATCTCCCGATCAAAAAATCATCTTCGTCAACTATATCGCTACGATGGAGTACATCCAGTCCCTTCTGAGCCAATATAGAATCCCCCATGAAGTCTACCATGGCGGCCTGGACCGGGAACGAAAGCAGGCCGCCATGGAGGCTTTCCGCGGCGGGCGATCGGTGCTCCTGGCCACCGGGACTGGCGGCGAGGGCCACAACCTCCAGTTCTGCCACGTCATGCTGAACTACGATCTGCCCTGGAACCCCATGGAGATCGAGCAGCGCATCGGCCGGATCCACCGCATCGGACAGGAGCGCGAGGTCCAGGTGTACAACTTCTGCGCCGCCGGCAGCATCGAGGACCGCATTCTGGAGATTCTGGACCGCAAGATCAACATGTTCGAGCTGGTGGTGGGGGAGGTGGACATGATCCTCGGCAGGCTCCAGGGCGAGGAAGAGTTCGGCGACCTGGTCTACGAGATCTGGGTGACTCACCGCGAGGAGGACGAGCGGGAGAAGGCCTTTGGAGCCCTGGCGGCCAGGCTGGCTCGGGCGCGCTCGTCTTACGAGAAGAGCCGCGAGCTGGATGAGAAGCTCTTTCAGGAGGATTTTGGCGTATGAGCGTCCAGTCGGACCCGGAGGTGCTGGCCTTCTCGGCCGAGGTCATCGAGAAGTGGGGGGGCGTGGTGGAGCAGCGGGACGGCAGGCTCCACGCACTCCTGTCCAGGGACCTCGCCGGGGAGCTTCAAGTCAGCGAGGAGCCCGAGCTGGGTGCTTCCGATGCGCCGCTCCTTTATGGAAGTCCGCTGCTGGATCGACTCATCGGCCTGGCCACGCGCGACATTCCCGTGGCCTACGGCCAGATCACGGTTCCATATCTGAAGAAGGCCGGCTTCGAGCAGCTCATCGGGCGTGACATCACCTTTGCCGACGGACAGGTGCGAGTGGTGGCGCGTGCCGAGACGCGCTCGACCTACATGGTCCTCATGTGCTGCTACACGGCCATGAGCGATGAGCGGCGGGAAGGGCTGGTGGAGGTGGGGGTGCAGGAGGCCAGCGGCGCCCTGGCTCCAGGCCTGGTGGAGCATTGGCGGGGGACGCGGCCGGAGTTCTATAGGGAAGGCGGCACACCTCCTCACTTCCCCGATGGTGTCGAGGCGGCGGTCTCCGCCGGGATGCGGGAGGCCGAGGTGCTCCTGCGGGAGGAGCTCTCGGACTTCCTGGCCAGCATGCGTCGGAGGCTCCGGCGGGATGTGCGGAACACCCGCGAATACTATGGCGCCCTTCAAGGCGAGATGGAGGCGAGCCTTTCCCACCCGACTCTGACGGAGCCCCAGCGCGAGGACCGCAAGGCCAAGATCCGCGACCTTCCCCTTGAAATGGAGCGCAAGGTTGGGGATCTCGAGCAGAAATACCGGGTCCGGGTGACCATCTCGGCCTGCGCCGCCGTGAGGCTTCTGGTGGACGTGGTCCAGGTGATGGTGGAGCTCCGGTATCGCAAGGCCAGCCGCTCCCTCGGCCTGATCTGGAGCCCGGTCACCCGCCGAATCGAACCGCTGCTCTGCGAGCAATGCCGCCAGACGACGGCAAGCATTCACCCCACGGGCCGGGATGCCGGCATCCGCCTCCTTTGCCACGCCTGCGCCAGGAAATGACGACGGGGGAGACGCGGCGGGCGGGATACCGGGCCACGTCGTCTTGCCAGCCCTGCATGTTGGACTGGCCGGCCATGACGAAAAGATGGACCTCTTCGGCCCGTGCCCCCATGGGCAGGATCATGCCCATGAGAAGGCATGACGCAAGTCCCTTGAGCCCTCCCCTCATCGCACCCCCCCCGGTGTGACACAGCGCGGCAAGCTCACCCCGTCATCTCTCGACCCCATGCAGCCCGCTGGGTCGTTACCGTCTCCGCCAGGAATCACGGCCGCTGGCCGCTGGCCGCGCCCGGACATGTGAACCGCGCGGTAAGAAAAATACTGACACAATAATCAGGCGTTCCCTCATATTTTCTTGATGCGGGATGTTGTATAGCATCAGCCGGACTCATCAAGGGGATGGGCGGTCGGCCGGTGGCCGGTATCCGGGATCATGCGGGGAAGGGTGAGCAGTCGTGAAAGGGCAGCCAGCGGTTCGTAAAGCTCGTCTCGACGAAGCGGGTCGACTGCGTGAGCGCGTGGCCGAGCTGGAGGCCAGGCTAGCCTGGCATGGCGAGGGGCGCTGCCGCGAGGTGCAGGCCGGAGAGCCTCTTCGCACGGTTTTTGACAAGGCACGGGGAGCGCTCTTCGTGGTGGATGAGGGGCGGCGGTGCACCGATGTGAACCCGTCGGCCTGTGCCATGACGGGCTATGGTCGGGAGGAGCTTCTGGGGAGGCCGCTGGGCTTCCTCTTCTCGGGGCCCCCCGGCGACGATTGCGATCCGGGGCGCGAATCACCGACGGATACGGCCTTTCTGCCCGAGTGTCTTCTCACCCGCGGGGACGGGACCACGCTGTGGGTCGAGATCACGAGGATTCCCTTCACCCTCGGCGGAAGGGATCTGGCCCTCGAGATCCTGCGCGACATCACGCAGCGCAAGAGCGCCTCGGGTGATCCCGACAGCATCCAGGACCTGCTGGAAAAGCGGATCGAAAAAGGCGCCCATGACCTCGAGCTGGTCAACCGGAAGCTCAAGAATGAGGTCGAGGAGCGTCGACGCGCCGAGCTCGAGCTCAAGCGCACCAAGGAGTACCTCGAGAACATCATCGAGAACTCGGTGGACGCCATCGGCATCGTGGACAGAAAGGGTCGATTCATTCTCTGGAATCGGCGGGCCGTGGAGATCTACGGCTACCACACCGATGACCTGGCGGGAAAGTCCTCCTTCGATCTTTACGCCGACCGGGATGAGCTGGAGAGAATGCTGCAGCGTCTCCGGCGCGACGGGGTGGTGCGCGAGTATGAGATCCTCATGAAGAAGCGGGACGGCAGCATCGTCCCCATGGACATTTCCATCAGCCTCCTGAAGGACGACCGGGGGCGCACCATCGGCAGCGTTTGCGTGGCCCGGGACCTTTCGGATCGCAAGCGTGGCGAGCTGGACCTCAAGCGGGCACGGGACGAGCTCAGCCGTTACTCCAAGGAGCTGGAGCGGCAGGTGCGGGAGAGGACCCGCGAGATTTCCGGGATCCTCAAGTATACGCCGGCCGTCGTGACCATCAAGGATGTGGATGGCTACTACACCCTGGTCAACGCGCGGTTCGAGGAGCTGTTGGAGATGGCCGGCGAGTCGATCCGCGGCAGGTCGGACCACGAGATCTTTCCCGCGGAATTCGCGGACCGTTTCCGGGCCAACGATCTCCAGGTGCTGGCGGAGGGGCGCTCCTGTCAGGTGGAGGAGCATTTCCCGCAGCGCGACGGGGTGCATACCTACCTGACCGTCAAGTTCCCCCTGTACGACGAGGACGGTGTGGCCATGGGCACTTGCGGCATCGGGACCGACATCACCGAGGTCAAGAAGGCCCAGGATCAGCTCCGCAGGCTCTCGGGGCGCATCATGGCGGGCCAGGAGACCGAGCGGGCGGCCATCGCCCGGGAGCTCCACGACGAGCTGGGACAGATCCTCACGGCGCTCCGCATGGATGCCGTATGGCTGGGCCATCACCTGAAGGATTCCGACTCCAGGGCGTCGGTGCGCGCCCTCGCCATGTGCGACATCATCGACCGGACCATCGACGAGGTGCGCGGCATCGCTCTCAGACTCCGGCCCAGCGTACTGGACGATCTGGGCCTCATTCCGGCCCTGGAGTGGTACACGACGGACCTGGAAAAGCGCTCGGGCATCGCTCTCATCCTCCACCACCGCGACGTGCCCGGCATGGACGACCTGGTGGCCACGGCGGCTTATCGCATCGCTCAGGAGGCGCTGACCAACGTGGTGCGGCATTCGTCCGCTTCCCACGCCGAGGTGTCCCTGGAAGGGCAGGGCGATCTCCTCATGATCACGGTGACGGACAACGGCAAGGGCTTCCACGTGTCGAGCCTTTCCGACTCTGACTCCCTGGGGCTGGCGGGGATGCGGGAGCGGGCCGGCCTTGCGGGCGGATCCCTGGAGATCGAGTCCCGCCCGGGCAAGGGGACCCAGGTGCGCTGCAGGCTTCCCGTTTCTGGTCGGATGGGGGGACTCCCATGATCAGGATCCTTCTGGCGGACGATCACAGCATCGTTCGGGCTGGGCTGGCTCGCATCATCGAGGAGAGCGGGGACATCCAGGTGGTGGCGGAAGCCTCCGACGGCCGCGAAGCCATCAGGAAGGCTGCGGAAATGCCCCTGGACGTGGCGGTGGTGGACATCTCCATGCCCGGCCTGGACGGCCTTGAGGTCATCACCCAGCTCCAGACTCTCCATCCGAGGCTCCCGGTCCTGGTGCTCACCATGCACGAGGAAGAGCAGTACGTGATCCGAGTGTTCAGCGCGGGTGCCATGGGGTACATCACCAAGCGGTCGGCCCCCGAGCAGCTGGTGACCGCCATCCGCAAGGTACACGGCGGGAGCCGGTACCTCAGCGACTCGGCGGCGGAGCTTCTGGCCCTCCATGTGGCCAAGGGAACGCCCGGGCGCTCGCTCCTGGACTCCCTTTCCAACCGAGAGATCCAGGTGCTGCGGCGTCTGGCCATGGGACAGACCACCCGCGAGATCGCGGAGGCATACAACATCAGCACCAAAACCGTGGATACCTATCGTTTCCGCCTCCTCCGGAAGCTCAATCTGCGCAACAACACCGAGCTCTCCCGATTTGCCATTCAGAACGGCCTCGTCGAGATTTGACCGGATCACAGTCCCGGCGCGGGCCGATCCGCTCGCGCGGCTGGACGGCCCGTTCCCCGTTGTGCTAAGAACAGCGCCCGGGATGTGAGGGCCGCGGGCACGGCACGGACTGCCGCCGCGGCCGTTGGTGTATAATGGGAAAGGCTTGGATCCGTCCTTTTCTTTGATCCCGAGCCCATTCGGGGGAGCTCATGCTCGCTGAGGATTGAAAACTTCGCGGCCGCGGAGCGCGGGGGGCGAAAGGTCTTTTGCCTCCATGGTGATTGCCGTGGAACTGGAAAGTCTGTAAAGACCCGTGGTCATGAAGCTCTCTGACCTCATCGAGTTGAGATCCCGCCCTCCGGTCGAGATGACGGAAGGTCCGGATCGCGGGCACTCGCGGCATGATCGACCCGCGACGGCTGATCTCAGAAGTCTGTAGAGGCTGGGAGCCATGAGTCCAAGGCGCTCCAAAACCCAATCCAGAGACGGGCTGCTCCTGGCCGCGCTGCTGTCGGCCGGGCTTTTGTTCTCGCTGTGGCGGCTCGGATCCACGGCGCTCTTCGACCTCGACGAGGGAGGGTACGCCGAAATCGCCCGGGAGATGCTGATCCTGGACGACTGGATCATTCCCCGGCTGAATTTCGTGAGGCTCCTCGACAAGCCTCCGCTGCTGTACTGGCTGACGGCGGTTTCATTCAAGCTGTTCGGCGTTTCGGAGTTTTCGGCGCGCCTGCCCGTGGCTCTGAGCATCACGGGCATCATGGCCATCTGCTTTGGGGTCGGGAGGCGATTTTTCGGCAGCCTCGCGGGCTTCCTGGCGGCGGCGGTCTTCGCGACGAGCGCCGCGTGCGTCGTGTTCGAGACCGGCCGGCAGCTCCAGCCGGACATGGTCTTCACGCTCTTTCTGGCCGCCGCCCTGGCGGCTCTCCTCCTCGCCCGTCAAGAGCCGGAGAATCGCCAAGACTATCTGCGCCTGGGCTATGCCGCCATGGCCCTGGCCGTCATGACCAAGGGGCTCATCGGCCTGGTTTTTCCCGTTGCCACGGCCGTGGGGTATGCCGTCCTCACCCGGGAGCCGGGAATGTTTCGCCGATTCGTTTCCTGGAGCGGCCTCGCGATCTTTCTCGCCCTGACCCTCCCCTGGCACCTGGCCGCCGAATGGCGAAGCCCGGGATTCCTCCGTTTCTACATCCTGGACGTCCATGTTTTGAGATTCTTCAACGAGGGCTCCATCGCCTCCAGCATGAATGCGCTTCCCCTGGCCGGTCTGTGGGCGGGAACGGCCCTCATCCTCTTCCCCTGGACCTTCCACCTGGTCTGGGTAATGTGGGACGATGCGGCGCGCCTGGCCAGGGGCTTTGGCTTCCGGCGGGAGGGAGGTGGGAGGGAGGGCGGTTCCGCGTGTGGCGTGAGCGGCACACTCTCCCGTGCGGTTTCGGATGGGGAAGTTGCGGGGGAAGTCGGCTCTTCAGGCCGCATGGCGCGGGCCGGCCGCTGGATCGGCCAGGGCATTCGCTGGCGGGGCGAGAGGGAAGCGGACCACGCGACCCTGTGGCTTTGGCTCTGGGCGGGGTCGGTCCTGGGCTTTTTTTCCATTGCATCTTTTCGGCTCTTCTATTACGGACTTCCCGCGCTGCCCGCCCTGGCCGTTCTGACAGGGAGATTCTGGTCCGATGCCATCTCGGCGGCCCCGACGTCGACACCCTGGTATCGATGGAAGGTCCTGACGGGGGCCGTGCCGCTGCTCCTCGTGGCGTCGGCCATCCTGGCGGCCGGGCTCATGCCCGATCTGTGGCGGGAGAGCCTGGGGCGCGAAATGTACGGCATGGTGGATCCGAATCTCATGGGCTATGATGACGGCGTCGTCACGGCCTCCAAGGTCGTGTCTCTCCCGTCCTGGGAGGATCTCTCCACGCTGGCGCTCCATTGCGGCGGCTTCCTGACGCTCCTCGCGGCCGTCGCCGTGGGAGCGGCCGCCGCACGGCGGTACGCGTGGACTTTCGCCTGCATCGTCCTCTCCATGGTGGTCCTGCGCTACTTCAGCCAGGTGGGCACGGAGATCTTCGAGCCTTACGTTTCGACCCGCTCCCTGGGCACGACCATCGCGGCATCCCATCAGCCGGGAGAGCGGATCGTCATGGACGGGCTCTACGAGGACGTGGCCTCGGTGACGTTCTACTCGGGGCAGGGAATCTCCATGGTCCATGGCGTGAAGAAGGACCTGGCCTTCGGGGCCCGGTTTCCCGAAGCCGCCGGGACCTTCCTGGAGGAGAAGGATTTCCTCGACCTCTGGAATTCAGGAGCCCGGGTCTATCTGTTGACCGATTTTCCGTCCAGCCTCCGGCCGGGGCGGGACGAATTCTATGCCCGGCTGACCCGACACTATGTCACCCACAGTGGAAGCATGAAGCTCTACACCAATATTCCCTTACCCGGCAGGGTCGAGGATGGAGGCGGCGCGGGCACGGGGGAGGTCGAGGCTCCGGCGGCCGGGGGCTCCACGGAGCCTCCACGGGCCCCGGATGAGGAGTGACAGGACCCTTGCGAGAGTCTCATGGCTGTAGGCCGCCCCTGACAGGCAGCAGCCGAGAGCCCCATGCTCGATGGAGAGGTGCTCGGTCATCATGAATGTAACGACGCTTCGAATGGTCGATCGGTGGGTGGGAATACCCCTGACCTTCCTCCTCACCTGCCTGCGAGCCTTGACGGAATGGACGCGGGACGGAGGGTCCGGACCCGTCCGGAGTCTCCTTTTCGTGAAGCTGGCCGAGCAGGGCTCCACGGTGCTGGCCTGCGGCGCCATCCGGCGGGCCATCCGGATGGTGGGACGGGAGAACGTTCACTTCCTCGTGTTCGAGGAGAACCGATTCATCCTGGATGCACTGGGCCTGATCCCCCAACGGAACGTCGTCGCCATCAGGAACGGGTCGTTGATGACGACCCTGGCTTCGGCCATGGTGGCGGTGGCGAAGCTTCGGTGGCTCCGCCTGGATGCCGCCGTGGACCTGGAGTTCTTCGCCCGGGCATCGGCGGGCTTTGCGTACCTGAGCGGCGCGGCGCGGCGGGTGGGCTTCCACTCCCGAGGCGGCGACGGCCCGTACCGTGGGGATCTCATGACGCACCGGCTGGTCTACAACCCGCATCTGCACACCGCCCAGGTCTTCGAGGTCATGGTGGAGGCCCTGAATCATCCCAGGGAGCACTTCCCGGCTTTCGGCATGGCGGCTCCGCCGATGGGTCGCGCCGCGGTCCCGAGGTTTTCTCCCGGCCCGGACGAGATCGAGGCCATGAAAGCGCGGATCGGGGAAGTCACCGGCCTGCCCCATGTACCCCCGATGATCCTCCTCAATGCCAACTGCAGCGACCTGCTGCCGCTGCGCCGTTGGGAGAGCGCCAACTACGTCTCCCTGGCCCGGCGCCTCCTGGATCGCTATCCCCATCTGGTGGTGGGCTTCACGGGGGCCCCCGCCGAGCGCGGTCCCGTGGAGGCGCTTGTGGGCCAGGTGGGGTCGGACCGGTGCGTGAGCTTCGCCGGGCGGACCACCCTTCGGGAGCTTCTCATCCTCTATTCCCTCTCCCAGGTCCTGGTGACCAACGACAGCGGTCCCGCCCATTTCGCGGTCTTGACCCCCGTGGATGTCATCACCCTTTTCGGCCCCGAGACCCCCAGGCTCTTCGGGGCCCCCTCGGAGCGGTCCCACGTCATCTGGGCCGCGACGGTGTGCAGTCCGTGCGTCAATGCCTACAACAATCGGCTGTTGACCTGCCGGAACAACCTGTGTATGCAGCGGATCTCCGTGGACGAGGTCTTTGCGAGAGCCAGCGAGGTTTTGGAGCGTAGAATGGTGGCGGGCCGCGAGCCCGCCGTGCATGCGGCGTGACGGGGCCGGGGGCAGGCGCGGGAGCCGGTGTGGCGGGCTTCGGGCCTTGGCAAGCTTCATCCTGACCACGGGCCCGGCTCCACCGTCAAAGGACCGTCGAGATCATGCCTGAGATTCGAACTGTTTGGCTCGTTCGTGTGAGCTCATCCGTCGACAAGGATGTGGACCACCCCCAGTTCTTCGACCCCTGTTACCCCCTCAAATACATCCAGGCCGGTCTCGAGCGGATCGGCGGGCTGACGGTGAGCCTGCTGGACTGCTGGATCCATCCCATGGAGATCTCGGTCCTTGGCGATCATGCCGCCGGGCTTGGGGCCGACGTGGTCGTCATTTCGGCTTCCAGCTTCGACGTCAGCGTGGGGGACGAGTTGGCGAGGCTTCTCCGAAATCTGCCTCGCCCGCCCATCGTCGTCGGGATCGGGCAGGGCTTCTACCCCCTGGGGGAGCAGTGGAACGGCGATCGGGTCGGTGATCGCTACGATGCCATCCTCCTGGGGGAGCCCGAGGAGGCTTTTTTCGACCTCTTCGACCGGATTCGGACGGACGATGCCGCCCGGGACGGGGTGGGCTGGAGAGAGCATTACGGCAGCCTGTATCGGGAGAGGACCCGGTTCCTGGTCCAGGATCCCGACGGTCTGCCTTTTCCCAGTTACACGGCGGACGAGCTGGAAGCCTGCCGGTCCATCTTTCCCGTGCGGCTCCCCAGGCGGGTGGTCTGGGGCTACACCATCGGCATGCGCGGCTGCCCCCACGACTGCGACTTCTGCAGCGAGGTCATGCGGGTCAGCGTCGGCAAGAAGCTGCGCCGGCGCTCGCCCGGGAACATCGCCGACGAGCTGGAGCACCTGGCGCGGCAGGGGGTCAACATCGTCTCGTTTCAGGACGACAGCTTCTCGGCCCATCGCGGGTTTGTCCAGGGGGTCTGCCAGGAGCTCATCGCTCGGGGGTCCAACATGCCCTGGATGGCCCGGGCGCGGGTGGACGAGGTGGACCGCCATCTCCTGGGGCTCATGAAGCGCGCGGGCTGCATCATGCTGGGCATCGGCGTCGAAGCCGGATCTCAGCGCATCATCGACAATATGAGAAAGACCCGGCGCGTGGAGCCCTGGTCGGATCTCTGCCGCCGGGTGTTCCGGTGGACCCGGGAGCTGGGCATCGGCACCAACGCATACTACGTCATCGGGAACCCCTCCGAAACGAGGGAAGAGATCCAGGCGACGATTCGGCTGGCCCGGGAGCTCAGCTCCGACAGCATCCAGGTCCACTTCTACACGCCTTATCCGGGGTCGAAGGCCTGGGAGCGCTTCAAGGATCGCATCGACAAGGCCGAGTGCGGCCGGATGTTCCATTACGCAGCGCCCCAGCTGGCCTTCTCCCGGGTCCCCATCCCGGAGCTGGTGAAGCTGCGCGCCGACTTCTACCGGGGCTACATCCTGCGCCCGGGCTTCGCCGTCGACCATCTCTGGAAGCATGCGGGGTTTTACCTGCACAACCCGGATATTTTTCGGACCCTTCTGGGAATCCGGAAGCTGTTTCTGAGACTCAGGCCGGCGGCCCGGGATGCATCGGAGCGTGCCGGCGGGCTCGGATGGAAAGGATCACGGAACATGTCATGGATCGGGATGGTGCCCAGAAGATGCGTGAATCTTCCCCCCGGAGCCCTTGGACTCCTCCTGGGCAGGATCGCCTCTGGCCGGGTGGTCCGGGGCGACGACCAGGCCGCATTTGCTCATCGCTTCGGCCAGTGGCTGGACACTCCCCACGTGCTGGGGGCGTCGTCCGGGCGGACCGCTTTCCAGCTGGCGCTGGAGGCTCTGGGCCTCGAAAGGGGAAAGGAGATCATCTTCCCCCGCCTCACATTTCCGGTGATTCCCATGGCGGCGAGGCTCATGGGCTACAAGCCCGTGTTCTGCGACGTGGATCCCGTCACCTTCAATGCCGGCCCGGAGCACATCGAGGCCCGGATCACGGATCGCACGGGGGCCGTTCTGGCCACCCACCTCTTCGGACAGCCCTGTCCCATCCGGGAGATAGCGGAGCTGACCCGAAGCCGTGGAATCCGCCTGCTGGAGGACTGCGCCCATGCCTGCGGCGTGAGAGTGGACGGGCGGCAGGTGGGAACTTTCGGGGACATCGGCATCTTCAGCTTCGCCGAGGGGAAGAACATGCCCTGTTTCGGGGGAGGCGCCATCGTCACGGCGGACCCGGAGCTGGCCAGGAGGGCGAGGAGCATTCTGGATGACGCCGGGGTCATGGATTCCTGGTCCATGATCAAGCTGGCGTTTTCCGTCTGGGTGAAGTGGGTGCTGACCCGGCCGACGATCTTCGCATTGACCGCTTATCCGGCCCTGCGGCTCAAACTGGCCCTGGGAAAGCCCCTCATGGACTCGGCCGTCGGGGATGAGCTGCTGCGGCATTTCACGGACTCTGGCCCGCGCGTTGGCCGCATGACCAATCTGCAGGCCGCCCTGGGGCTCCTCCAGCTGGATCACATCGACGCCTTCAACGAGGGGGCGCGGCGCAATGCCAACACACTGACCGAGAGCCTGGGCGTCGTCCCCGGCGTGAGACCTCCCCGGGTGAGTGACGAGCACGTCTACGTCTATTATCCCCTCACCGTGGACTCCGGGAGGCGCGACGACCTGCGCGCCTTCCTCCTGCGCCGCGGGGTCGATACCAAGACCAGTGACATGAGCGACTGCCTGAGGCTCGAGGCTTTCCGCTCCCCTGGGGGAGACAGCGGTGGAGCCCCGGCCCGGGAGGCCTCCATACTGGAAATCTGTGTTTATCCCGTCATCCCCAACCTCGAGATGAAGCGCATCGCGGGGCTCATCCGCGCCTGGGCGGGGCTGCCTCCCGGGTGAGGCTCCAGACGGCCAGGCCGGCAAGGACCGATGCCCGGAGGGGAAGACCTTGGACGGATCATGCGTCCCGTGCTTCCATGGCGCCATCCGTTGGGACGGAGGATTCCCGCCAGGTCCGAAGCTGCAATCGCTCCCGCAAGAGCCAGATGAGGACGCCCGCGCCAATGTGGAACCAGTAGTCGATGAACCGGTTGAGCAGGGTGATGGATGCGGCGAGGGAGGCGTCCAGGCCCGCCACCCGCAGGCAGCTGAAGAG
>JALOPI010000085.1 GCA_025453975.1 Syntrophobacteraceae bacterium | reverse complement strand
TGAACGGACGATTTGCCCGCCGGGCGCTTCCGGCCCGCGGGCTTCTCCTCGACTCCCTCGCCGGTCCTGGCCTTCCGGGGCGTCATGATGACCTCCATCAAGAATCGTTGCTTTTGAGGGCTCGGACTGGCTCGTTGTTCAGCCTGAAGCCACGGAGAGCACGCGCCCATGAGCAAGCCCCGCTGGCGCCTTCACCATTCCCGAAAGGAAACGGGATATTCCGAACAAGTCATACATCTAATGCCACGGCTTGATCCATGTCCATTACAAGAGTCATTCATTGCCTCTTGACACTCGATTGTCATGTGACGGTCATCATTTCGTAACAATCCACGAGGTAGAAGGAAGCGCTGGCTGATGCGGTGGCGATGTCGAGCGAGAGAGCTGAATGGGAAGGCCAAAACATCTTTCAGAAGAAACGCGACGCGTGGGCATCCTAGACCCGGTGCCGGGAATCGAGACCATCATGTGCCCTGCCTGTCATTCGGAGGCCTTCTACCGCTACGGTCGGACTCGCCAGGGCAAGCAGCGCTTCCTCTGCCTCCTCTGCGGCAGACAGTTCACCGTCGATCGGAAGCGGATCGAAGTTCACGATCGCCCCGCGTGCCCGGCATGCGGCAGCCCCATGCACGCCTACAAGCGGGAGCATGACGGAATCCGGTTCCGCTGCTCGGAATATCCCCTGTGCCGCACGTTTCTAAAAACCAAGAATGGGAGCGGACATGAGCTACTACGTCCATGAAGTTCCGGGAAGGCTTCGTGTCAAAACCCCCTCGGCCAAAGGACAGGCCTGGGTCGCCCAGCGCATCGAGGAGATGGTCAGGGCGATTCCGGGGGTTTACGCCGTCAACGTCAACACCACCACGGGCAGCATCATCCTGAACTACGATTCGACGGCGGTGAATTCCAAGGGGATCCTGAGCATACTGGAGGAGAAGGGCCTGTTCGATCCCTCGCGGGCCCTGACCGGCGATCAGTACCTCCACAGCAGGATGGAAAAGACCGGACAGGTCATCGGGAAGGCCATCTTCGGCCTCTTTCTGGAAAAAGCCTTCGAGGGAACCCCCGTGGCACTGCTGGGTGTCCTTCTCTAAAAGTCTGTCCAGGAAGTGTCATTTCGAGGGATGGCGAGTAATCTCGCTCCCGGTAAAACTACGATTTCTCAAGATTTCGCACTTCGCCACGCTCCGGTCGAAATGCCAGCCAGGCCTTTTCGGTCAGCCTCCCGGGCAGATCTGGAGGCTGGAGCCCGAGGATCCCGGCGCTGCCCCATGCCCCACCGCTCCTCATTTCCATAGGTCATTGAGCCATTCCTCGACTTCCCCCCTGAGATCCGGACGCTCCCGCAGCGCGGCCAGCCGCTCCCACAGCCCATGGGGCAGCCGGCTCTCATCGTACTCGAGGGTCAAGGATCCCACCAGACGGTTCACCCTCAAGGATCGAATCCCCGGCACATGGCGCAGGAGGGTTTCCACATCCGTCCTGGCCAGGACGCCCAGACCCGACTTTCCGAGCCTCAGACGTATCCTGCCTGGAATGTGGTGGACGATCTCCGTGTGTGGCGCCAGGAGCAGCAGATCCGCGATGATGGCCCCGCGCTCGGCGACGGAGGATGGAGAGGGTTTGTCCGTGGTATCCGCAGTCATTGTGCTCCCGCCCACTGGCCAAAGTCCATCAGAGATGAACATCCGTTGAGTCGCGTGATGCGCGAGGCAGGAAGACACATCCCCGGGAACGCCCCGGATTCGTCATCCTCATGGCCGGGGCGACAGTCCAGGCTTTGGAGGAGCCCTGGATTCCCGCCGGGAATGACCTCGAGGCGCCCCCTGACGGTGGATGTCGGCTTCATGCCCGCCGCCTGTCTCCGGCATCACTGTGCTCCAGTAGCACGCGATCATGGGCTTGTAAATCGCGCGTACCATTCCGCGACCTCTCCCCCGCCCCGCGGGCACCTCCATGGCTCCCGCGCCGGGGAGGAACAGGAGGCAAGGAATGAAAACCTCTGCTGACACAGGCTTCCCACATGGGTATTCTCTGTCTCTTGGCATGAAAGCCTGGGCATGGGGCGCTGCACGTACCGTTTCATTTCAGGGACATCGAGGAGGCTGACCATGGCACTGTGGAACAACGGCATGAAACTCGGCACGGGGCTGGCCATCGGCGTGGGTGCCCTCATCCTGGCCCCGACGGTCCTTCCCGCCGTGGCGGCCCTCCTGAAGCCGCTGGCCAAGGCCGCCATCAAGAGCGGCTTCATCGTTTACGAGAAAGGAATGGAGGCTCTCGCCGAGACCCGGGAGGTGCTCGAGGACCTGGCCGCCGAGGCTCGAGCGGAAATGGCCCGGGAGAGCTTCGACGAGTCGGCCTTCACCGTCGATGCGGGCGTGCCGTCCGCGTCCACCCTGTCCGATTGAGGCCGGCCGGCGTGCCCCCGGAAGCACACATCGTCCACCGCACGGCTCAGCGGATGCGGATCAGGATCCCCTCCCGCAAAGGGGATGGAGCGTATTTCACGGAGCTGAGAAACGCCATCCTGAAGCACGGGACCGCGGACCGGGTGGAGGTCAACCCCCTCACGGCGGGCGTTCTCATTGTGTCCCAGGCCGGCGTGAGCGCGGTCCTCGATTCGAGCTGGCCGGCGGAATGGCTCGAGCTGCGTGAGAGCAGGCCCGTCGCCGCCAATCGTCCCCTGGCCCATAACATGGTGGAGGGATTTCGGTCCCTGGATTCCCTGGTGCGGGAGGTGAGCGGCGGTGAGCTGGACATCCCCAGTCTTGCCCTCATTGGACTCGTGGGGGCGGGGATCTACCAGATCACCGTCGGGAATTTCACGGCGCCGGCCTGGTACACGGCATTCTGGTATGCGGCGAGCATAGCCCTCAAGGCGGGGAATTCTTCCGAACCCGGTGGAATGCTTTAGGAATGAACTGAAATGCACGGTAAAGCCGGACCACGGAGTGGATAAACCCCTCCCATGCCCGATCTCATGCCTGCATGAGTTGGGGAGGTTTGTCGAGGCACCGGGTATCGCACCCCCAGTCCCCCCGCACCGGCGGGGGAACCAGCAGGTGCGTGCTTCACACTCAACGGCCCCCCCTGGCGAGACCGGGTGCCGGCATCCCCTTCCCCCGCGAGGGGGAAGCTTCAGCCAACCTTCGGGCAGGCCGCCCGGCCATCCTACGTCGACGACGGTGAATCGCCCACGGGACAGCTCGACAGTCGCAGAGCGTGGGTCACGGGACAATAGCCCACGAAGGCCGTGACCAGGGGAATCACCCCGATGGCTCCCAGCCAGCTCCCGAAATAGAGCCCCGCCGCAATCATGCCCGCACCGAGCGCTATCCGAACGAATTTCTCCGTACCACACACGTTGTGCTTCATGGGAAAACCTCCTGGCTCCCGATCCTTGGATCGACAACCGAGAAAGAGTTGAATCCAGCCATCATGCCTCCATCACTGACCTATGCTAATCACTGCACGCTTCCCGCGCACATCCCGGTTCCGGGGCCGCCGCGAGGCCGGCGGCGAGGTCGAGGGTTTCTCCGGCATATCCGTTCGAGTCGATTCCATGAAGACTCCAAGGGGCGCATGGGGGGGCATCACGGAGGATATCGGGCTGGAGGGGCCTGGAAGCCCGAGGCAGGTCGAGGCAGGTCACAAAAAAGCCGGAGGCGAGCTCCGGCTTTTCAATTTCTCATTCGGTCCACGGGAGGACAGGGTGATTTAGAGCTTCTTCACCCTGGCAGCCTGGGGGCCCTTGGCACCGTTTTCCTCATCGAACGTCACCCGGTCGCCTTCGGCGAGGGATTTGAAGCCGCTGCCTTCAATGGCGCTGAAGTGGACAAACACATCATGTCCGCTGTCGCTTTCGATGAACCCATAGCCCTTGCTGTCATTGAACCATTTCACTCGACCTTCCGCCATGTTACAGTTCCCTTTCTGTTTGTCTCTGTTGTTTGGCTTATGGTACTTTGGAGCAACTTTTGAACCGCTTCACTTGTGGCGAAAGACCGATCCTCGGTGCAGCACAAAATACCAACCCAAATTTCTCATTGGCTGTTCTTAAGGCTATCGCACTCAAAAAGCAAGCAGGTTTTTTCCATTGGGCCAATTATTTGGGAGACTTCCCCCTTTCGAGCTCGTGGCGGGCCCACCGCGTCCCAATGTGCGGCTCCGGAGCGTGCTCGCGCACCGAGGGAGAAGCTCGGGACAGCGACGAGCCCGTGAGCCATTCAGACCACGAGGATCGGCTCCAGTCCCTTGCGGAGCCGGATGGCCTGGAGGAGCCCCACGGTTCCCGTCATCATGTTGTCCCCGAAAGGGGCGCCCCAGACGATGGGAAGCCCCGAAGGCGCCACCAGCCCGCGACGGGGGCCGGTGGCCACGATGCACTCCACGGCCTTGTAGCCCAGGCGCTTACGCACATAGGCGCCATGCCCCCCCTCGGACAGGATCTGCTGGTGGGAAAGGCGCCCCTCGGCCAGGTCCACCAGCAGTGTCTCCAGCCGATCCAGGGTGATGTCGTTGGTGTGGTATTCGAAAAACCCGGCGATCTCGATGCCCATGAGGGCGGCCGCCACGGTGTGGGATGTCGCCACATCCAGCACGATGCAGCGTTCCGAGGCCTGGGCCTCGAGGTCCATGGCCGCCCCGAGGATAGCCGCCATGCCGCTGTCCATGACGTATACTTCCGATGCCGGGAAGTCCTCGGCGCTTTCGGCGATGGAGCACAGGCGGTTGAAGGTCGAAGGAACCTCGTGGTCGGCAAAGAGCAGGGCATGGGGCAGGGCTTCGCTGTCCAGCACTTCCTGAAAGAGCCGGTGCCGGTAGTCCAGGTGAGACACGCCCCGGGGCGGGGTGCCATGGTCCTGGGCGCAGACCCCCATGACGTCGAAATCAAAGGGCACGCCCAGTCCGGTGACCAGCCGCTCCAGCCGATCCCGGCTCAAGTCCTCCAGATGCAGGTGGCTGAAGCGACCGCCGGCCTTGAGCTCCTCGGCCTCCTCGTCTCCCACCACCCGGATGCCCATGGAGCGAGCCCGCTCGACGTCATGGTGGACGGTCATGGAGGCCGACTCCGTCATCACGACTTCCGAGTCCCCCAGCCGCTTACGCAGGACGGACGCCAGCCGGCCGCCGCCCATCTCCCTGCCCGTCACCAGCAGGCTGCCCGGCAGAGCCGCGGCACGCTCCGCAATCTCCAGGACGGGGGATCGTGCCACCGCCTTGACGTGCAGGCCCGTCTCCTCGTCGAAACAGAGAACATCCATGGTTCCGGCCCCAATGTCCACCATCAGACACCTGCTCATCCCCCTCCCCCTTTCCAGGCCCAAGGCAGCGCCTGCGAGCTTCTGGCTCCTGGTTTCCAGCTTCCGGCGCGCGGTTGAAAGCTTCACGGGCTGCCGCGCTGCCACGCCAGACGCGCCGCGGCAGCCGACCGTCGAGACCATGCCGGCGGCATCAAAAGCAACGGCCCGGAGAGAGCCGTTCCCCCCCGGGCCATTCAAGCGCAGAACCGTTGAAAAATAAACCTTCAAGATGTTACCGCCTCGGAGCGGCGTCGGCCACCATACAGCCCCTGAAGCCGGGTGCCAGATGCCTCGAGCGGGAAGCCGAAAGCCCGAGGCTCACATCTTTTTTCCGGCATCCGGGAAGAACAGGGACTGGCCGAACTTCTCCTTCCCGAATTCCCCGATCATCTTCTGGGTCTCGGGAGCCACCATGAACTCCACGAAAGCCTTGCCACCCTCGGCATTGACCTTGTCGAACTTCTCGGGATTCACCTGCATGACATGGTAGATGTTGAGGAGCGACTTGTCTCCTTCGGAGAGTATGTCCAGCTTGAGGTTCTTCTTCTGGGCCAGGTAGGTGGCGCGGTCGGTGAGGGTGTATCCCTGCTTTTCCGAGGCCATGAGGAGGGTCGCCCCCATGCCCTGGCCTGACTCCTGGTACCATTTGGCACCCGCCGGCTTCACCTCCGCGGCGCTCCAGATGGAAAGCTCCTTCTTGTGGGTCCCCGAGTCGTCGCCCCGGGAGATGAAGGTGGATTCCCTGGCGGCGATGGCCTTGAACGCATCCGTGCTGGGCTTGCCCTTGATGCCGGCGGGATCCTGGGCGGGCCCGACGACGATGAAATCATTGTGCATGACCAGCTGGTAGTTGGTGACCACTCCCGCGTCCACCAGCTTCTTTTCGGCCGACTGGGCGTGGGTCAGGAGCACGTCGGCTTCCCCCTTCTCTCCCATGGCCAGGGCCTGCCCCGTTCCGACGGCGATGGTCTTGACCCGGAAGCCGGTCTTTTTCTCGAACTCGGGAATGAGAACATCCAGCAGCCCCGAATCCACCGTGGATGTCGTCGTGGAAAGGATGAGATCCTTCACCTTGGACTCCGGCACCCCGGCGGCCCGGCAGATGGCCGGCCCGGCCGCGAGCACCACACCAACCGCCACTCCCAGCCCGATCCATTTCCTCCAGTCCTTAACCATCCTCATTCTCAACCTCCCATGATCGTTATGGCGTCCATGGCACTTCTGGGTCCACATGCCGCCGTCTGGGGCAGCGGGACCACGGCGTCGCGTCGCGAGCCCGGTCTCATCGAACATTCATCAGGTTGATGGTGGAGACCAGCCCCCAGTAGATCTGATCCTGGGCCATGCAGTCCGTCACCCAGTCATGCCGATGGGGCTTTCCCGCCGCCCGGCATCCATCGGTCACTCGAAGCATCCAGGTCCGGAGGTGCCCCGCCGCCCGGTCGGGCCTGCCCCTCGCCATGAGGCGCTCAGCGGTCCCCAGCCGAGAGAGCAGAATCCTCCCGGTACCGCGCCTCAGGGATCGGGCGGCGTCGGCGCTTTCAATGGCGGCGGCCAGCGCCGTCATGGACTCCCCAATGCTGGGCAGGGGGTCGATGGCTCCGTAGACCACGATTTTCCCCTCATCCACGTATTTCCAGCCCGCCTCGAGCCCGCGTCCTCCAGAAGGGCTTCCAGGGTAACCCCCTGGTATTCGGCGAGCTGGGGATAAACGCTGGTGAACCGGGCGGAATCCAGCTCCCCCATGTGATGGTAGGCGGCGTGAGCCCCGCTCACTCCGCCGATTCCCCAGGCCAGTGATCCCAGCACCCATAGCCAGATCGCCCCGTATTTCATGCTTTCCTCCTCGCTCCCCATCTCCCGGCCACCCTGTCCCTTTTTCGCCTGAGGAAGCCGCTGGCGCGACGTCCCAAGCGATCCCCCACCGTCGAGGGCATGCTAGCAGCAGGATCGCGCTGTGTCAATCCTGGCATATGCCGAATCGGGACTCAGACGCAGCCGCGGCAAGGAGTGATGCGGGCATGGAGCCGGGATGCCGGAGATCCCTGGCGATGTGGCGACAGGGCTGACGGGGATGGTCTCGAGGGCGTCTCGTCACCCCGGCGCGGCCAAGGGGAGGAGCCCCGTCCCCCAACGGTGCGGGGAGCACGGCCCTGCCCCCCGGTCACCACCGCGGCGCGATCTCCAGAAGAGGCCCCTTTCCAGTGTCCCGGGTGGGGCCCCACCATGTTCGCTATTCATCGCCGGACATAGCCCGCCTCGCGGGCATGAACGGCAGAGCGGGCGATGGTCGCCACCCACTCGCCCAGTCCTCATGGGCCCGGGCATGACCCGGCCGCGGCGGGTGTGACAGAGGTCATTTCACCTTGCAGGCACCGTGGATGGCGCCGCAGGTCTCGGCGAAGAGGCGGCCGATCCAGTCGTCCCGGCGCGGCGGAGGCGCCTCGGACTCGATCTCGGCCACGCGCAGGATGTAGTGCTGGGTGGTGGCCACGAAGGTGGCGTGGCTCCAGGTGAGGGGCGACACCGAAAGGGGTCGCCCGGTGTGCGGGTGGATCTGCTCGGCCATGACTCCCGAAGGCAGCGTGTGATCGCACGCCCATTGGAGGAGATCCTCGGCTCCCCGCAGATCCTCCGGGCTCCTGGCCGTGGCGATGATGTGATCCGCCAGCCAGAGGGTTGAGATGAACCAGGGGTTTCCCGTGACCTCGGGACCGACGCGGTGGTAATCGTCGTTCTCGTATCGGGCCATCCCCCCCGTGGCTCCCGCCACCCAGAGCTTCTGGCGCAGGGCCGCCATGGTGGCCGTGATCCGAGGATCCTCCGGCCGGTAGACCCCGAACTGGAACAGCCCCCAGAGGCTCGAATCACAGGTCCCGTCCACGCCGAGGGCCCCGTCGCCCCCCCGGGAGATCATGCGGCAGAAGCGGCCCAGATCCTCCCTCCACAGGTGTTTCGACGCCCCGTCGCGGATCTGGGAGGCCGCCTTGCGATACACGCGGGCCCGGTCGGTTTCGCCAAAGACGTCGCAGAAGAGCGACGCCGCCGTCAGTCCCCCGAAAACCGCGGCCACGGTGAAGCTCAGGATGCCCCGCCGCTCCTCCCAGAGATCGTAGGACGGCCCGGGAAGCCCCGTCTCCAGGTCCCGGTAGGACACCATGAAGTCCCCCGCCCGCTTGACGAGGGATCGATAGAGGGGCTTGATGAAATCGATGTCCCGATAGAGCACGAAGTGCTGCCACAAGGCCCAGAGCACCAGGGCGGTCTCATCCTCCTGGATGGGAAGCTGCCGCTCGCCTCCCACCACCCAGGGGTGCCAGGAGGAGGCGAGGCTGCCGTCGGGATTGTACTTGTGCAGGAAATA
>JALOPI010000013.1 GCA_025453975.1 Syntrophobacteraceae bacterium | reverse complement strand
GCTTCCGCAGCTCAAGACCGGGAAGATCGTTCGGGGATGGCTGGGAGTGGCGATCCAGGATATTACGCCCGACCTCGCCAAGGCAATGGGTCTGAAGGATGTGAAGGGGATTCTCGTTTCGGACGTCATGCCTGGAGGCCCGGCGGAGCAGGCCCGCTTCAAACCGGGGGATGTCGTCATGAGTGTTGCCGGTAAGGAGATGGCGACAGCGCATGCGCTGACGAGCACGGTTGCCTCGATGGAGCCCGGAAGCAAGGTCGACATTCAGATCCTGAGGGACGGCAAGAGCATGGCTCTTTCCGTGACGATCGGAACGATGCCGCAGGACCCCGGAGCCGCCACGGGCGGTATGGGTGCCACGGGCTGGGGCATAGAGGTGACTGATGTCACTCCTGAATTGGCGAAGCGCTTTGGCTGGGATCAAAGGGAGCAGGGTGTTGTCATCACCACTATAGCGCCGGGTTCCGAGGCGGCCGAAGCGGGACTGCGCAGAGGCGACCTGATCAAGGAAATCAATCGCGAAAAAGTGCAAAACGTCAACGACTTCCATCAGATGGTGGGACGCAGCGAGAAGACGGTGCTCCTGCTCGTGAAACGTGGCGAGCGCACCTTCTTTGTGGGTCTTACAAAGGCAGGGCCAAAGGAAGGGCAGTAAGGGGCGGTGGGTAACGGACCCAGAACCCGGGGGCACGAGGCGGGTGGCCAAAACCGGTGGGGTGATCGCCAGCCCGGATGGAGCTTTCGCGGGAAGAGTGAGCTCCTGAAGTCGGATAATGTAGCCATTTGTGCATGCTGATTCTGGTTGGGCAGGCGTTGGTGTTGAATTCCGTGATGAGTTGCCGGCGGTTCGCTTGATGGCCGGGCTGGTCAATGGGCCGAGGGATCTGGAGGGAGTACAAGTACCATGGACCGTATGAAACGCTGGATGATCATCCTGGCAGCCGTACTGCTTTCTGTAGGCGGGCTTTACGTCATATTGGGGGTGGTTTTCACCAGCTTCCTGGTGGATCTTTGGTGGTTCAAATCGCTGGACTACGGGTTTTACTTCTGGCAGCGGTTACTCTACCGGTACCTGGTGTTTGCGGGATTCACCCTGTTGTTTTTCCTGATCACTTTTTCTAATTTCTGGGTCGCTGCACGGTTCATCGGCAAAGCGGATGGAGAGGAAACCGAGCCGAATCCGACGACAGACTCTCGGTTCCAACGTGTTATCGACAGGTTCCGCCGGCGGTCGCTCAAGTTCACCATGGTGTTTTCCCTGGTTATTGCCGTTTTTCTGGCTCTTCCTCTCTACCGGCATTGGGAAAATGCCCTGCTGTATGTGTTCGCTCCCGCGAGCGGGCTTCAAGACCCGGCTTTCAACAGGGATATCAGCTACTATCTTTTTGCCTTGCCCATCCACGAGCTCCTGCTGCGGGAGCTTTTGCTGGCCATGGTGCTCATGTTCCTTGGATCGGCCCTGCTTTACTGGCGGGCGAGCCGCCGGCCTGCCGGCCAGGCGCTTCAGCTGTCGCGGGGCTCCAAGATTCATCTCAGCGTCCTGGTCTTTGTCGTTTTTCTGATTGCTGCCTGGTTTTTCATGCTCCAACGGTTCAACCTGCTTTACGACCAGAGCCATGCGCCTCTTTTCTTCGGTCCGGGCTATACGCAAATGCGGGTGATCCTGCCCTTCATCTGGCTGTCCATCTTGTCGCTTCTGGGCATTGCCGTGTCGCTCATTGTTTTGATCCACACCCACAAGGGCTGGAAAGTACTGTGGAGCTGCACCGTTCTGTTTCCGTTGGCGCTAGGAGGTTTATACACCAACTTTTTACCCGATCTGGTTCAGCGCTACATCGTGGCCCCGAATCAGATCGTTCGCGAGCGGCCCTTCATTGCTCACAATATCCGGGCAACCCTTGACGCCTACGATCTGAGCTCCGTGGAGACCCGCGATTACCCCATCAGCGATGTTGCCTGGGATGTGAGCTCACCCAAACTGCAGGCGAATCTGCGCAATATCCCGGTGTGGGACGCGGATGTGCTGCTGCAGGTTTTTCAACAAATGCAGGTCTTGCGAACCTACTTCGATTTCAACTCGGTGGACGTGGACCGCTACACCGTGGATGGCATCTATCGGCAGGTGTTTCTCTCGGCCAGGGAATTGGACCTGCGCAAGCTGCCCCCTGAATTCCAGAACTGGGTGAACGAGCGGCTGAAATACACTCATGGCAATGGCTTGGTGATGATCCCGGCGGCCCAGCGGGGGGAGGCCCCCATGACCTGGTTTCTGCGCGACATTCCCATCCGCTCCGAGGTCGGTCTCAAGGTCGAGCAACCGGAGATCTATTTCGGCCTGGGAGAGAGCCCTCCGGTCATTGCTCCCAACAGGAGCGGTGAGATCAGCTATCCCACGGATGGCGGCGACGCCATGGTGAATTACAGCGGTACGGGCGGAGTGCCGGTCTCGTCACTGTTCCGCAAGCTCATCTTCGCTCTCCACTTTGGAGAAAGAGAAATCTTTTTCACCACCCAGACGAAGTCCGGAAGCCGCATGCAGTTTCACCGCAACATCGTCGAGCGGATCAAGCTCCTGGCACCTTTTCTTCTGCTGGATAACGACCCCTACGTGGTGGCCACTCCCGAGAGGCTTTACTGGATCCAGGACGCCTACGCCGTATCCAACCGTTACCCTTACTCCCAGCCCTACAACAATGACATCAACTACATCCGCAACTCGGTCAAAATCGTGGTGGACGCCTACAACGGGTCCGTTGATTTTTATCTTTCGGACCCACGGGATCCCATCATCCGGGCTTACAGCCGCATATACCCTGGGCTCATCAAGGGATTGGAGAGCATGCCGGCCGACCTCAAGGCGCACATCCGCTACCCCAAGGACATGTTCGATATCCAGATGAGCCTCTATACCAAGTACCACCAAACGGACCCGGACGTTTTTTACAAGCAGGAAGACATCTGGGAGTTTCCCACCATCACAGCCAATGGTCGGACCAGCCGCATAGAGCCCACCTATTCGACCCTCAATGTCCTCGACAATGAGAAGGAGGAGTTCATCCTGTTCGCCCCCATGACACCGAAGGCCCGCACAAATCTGCGCTCGCTGGTGGTGGCGGGCTGCGACGAGCCCAACTACGGAAAGATTGTGGTGTTCAGCTTTCCCCGGGGAACTCTGGTGCTGGGCCCCCAGCAGGTGGACTCCTTCATCAATCAGGACACCCGCATCGCCCAGAACTTCACCCTGTGGAGCCAAATGGGTGCGCGGGTGAACCGGGGCAAGATGATCATCCAGCCCATCGGGGAGGCCATCGCCTATGTGCAGCCGGTCTACATGCAGGCAGCCGAGAACGCCAGTATACCTCAGCTCAAGCGCATCATCCTTTCCAAGGGAGAAATCCCGGTCATGGAGCCTTCGCTGCAACTGGGCATTGAGGCCCTGAACACCCGCATGACGGGTACCGCGAAACAGCCCTGAAGCTCGGAGTCCGGGAAGCGGTCCATTCTTTCGTAGGATTTTTCAGTGGGAGGGTCGCTGCAATGGAGGACAAAATCTCTAAACTGCTCATGATCCTTTTTGCCGCGGCTTTGTTTGTCATCGTGGTGGCCGGGATGAGTGCCGCCGCTTCGATCATCAACCCATTTCTCGTTTCCGTTTTTCTGGCCATCCTCTTTTCCCCGCTGCTGTTTTGGCTCAAGCGCCTGGGGGTCCCGGAGTCCGTGGCCGTGATCATCATAGTTTTGGGCTTCCTGGTGTTCATGTTTCTGTTCATGATATTCGTGGGGAGATCCTTGAATGGTATAACCGTGCAGCTTCCTGCCTATCAGAGCCGTCTCGGGGAAGTGATTACCAGCATCTATGCCTGGCTTAATGAAAAGGGAATCGATGTGGCTCATACTCCCTTGAGCGATTATATCACTCCCAGGAAGGTCATGAATGTTTTCAATTACGGCTTGTCCGTCTTGAGTGTGCTGCTTACCAATATGTTTCTGATTGTCCTTACGGTCCTTTTTATGCTGCTGGAGGTGCCCCTTCTTCCAAGAAAACTGCAGAAGGCCTTCCCCGATTCCCAGGGACCCCAGAGCCATTTCAAAACCTTTGCCGAGAGTGTGAATCGCTATATTGGATTCAAGGCGCTCTTCAGCGCGGCCACGGGAGTCTCCATCTGGGCGCTGCTGACGCTGATTGGGGTCGAGTTCGCCGGAACCTGGGGGCTGCTGGCCTTTCTGTTGAATTTCATCCCCAGTATCGGATCGATCATTGCGGCCTTGCCGGCGATTCTTTGGGCCCTCTTGCAGATCGATCTCTCCGCCGCCTTATGGACACTGATGGCCTATCTCCTCGTCAACATCGTCATCGGCAGCCTGCTGGAGCCTCGATTCATCGGGCAAAGTTTGGGATTGTCCACACTGGTCGTTTTTCTTTCGATGATTTTCTGGGGGTGGGTGCTTGGCCCCGTGGGGATGGTGCTCTCAGCTCCACTGACCATGGTTGTCAAGCTGGGCTTCGCCAGTGACCCAAGCACCCGTTGGACGGCCACCATGCTGGAATAGCCCAATCCCCGAGCATCAGCCTGCCTTGCGCGCGTCTGCGTGGAAGCTGCCGGTGTCCTTTCGGCAAGCTCGTCATCAATACTTCAGAAGGCTTTGGATATGCCGGGGGAGGACGGAGGTAACGCAGCCTCCCGATGACGGTGGTCATCTACCTTCCCGGATCTGTGTGTGCCCATATTTGGGCAAATGGCCATATATGGGCACATCAGCGCAACTGCCTCAGGGCGCCACTTTGCGTAGAATACAAATGAAAAACAACGTCTTAAAGTCACGGGATGCACATCGGTCCTGCTGGCACGGTTCTTGAGGATTGGGAGGGCTGTGATTGGGTCCCTGGGGTGCTATCTGCCGCAAATCAATTTAGATTTTGGTTCAGGCCCATGTCAATCCAAGGATCAGTTCCTCTCCGGAGTCCGTTATCAGTGATAGATCTATCAGGGAGATCGTTATGCATCGAAAGCTCAATATTTTGAGAAACCCCATTAATCTGGTTCTCTGCCTTGTGCTTTCCAGTGCGATGGGCTGCGCCAGTGCAACCAGCCAGCGAACGGGGCGCCTTGTGGAAAAGGGGGCTCTGCCGCGGCCGGCTGTGCTGCTCATTTACGATTTCAGCGTCGCTCCGGACGGTGCAAGGCCTTCCGAGGAGATTCAACGAGGACAAGCCATTGCGCAGTCCTTGTCCGAAGAGGTGGTCACGAAGCTCGAAGCGGTCGGCATTGCCGCACGGCGCGCCACGGATTCGACCAGTGTCCCTCTCCACGCGCTCGTTGTGAAGGGCCAGTTCGTGACGATCAACGAGGGAAGTCGGGCAAAGCGCATGCTCATCGGCTTCGGGGCGGGTAGCACCAGGCTGGAGGTCGAGGTCCAGGCTTACCAGATGACGCGGAGTGGGCTGCGACGGATCACGGAGGTACAGGGTGGGGCGCGTGGCAACAGGATGCCCGGCATTGTGCTCGCGGGGGGCATGGCTCCGGCGGTCGGCACTTTAACCCCGGTGTTGACTCAGGGAGTGGCCGGCGTCGTCAGGGAAGTCAGGGGGGGTATTGGGGCCGATATAGATCGGCTGGCCGAGCAGTTCGCTTACAAGACGGTCGCGTTCTATCACCGTCAGGGCTGGATGTAGAATCTCTCTTTGTGGGTGCAGCGAGGTGCTTATGATTATTGCCATCATAAAGATGAAAGCCCTTCCTGAAAAGTGCTTGGAGCTCAAACAAACACTGCTCGCACTGACCGAGCCTACGCGAAACGAAAAAGGCTGTTTGAGCTTTCACGTCCTCCGAGACATCCAGCACGAGAACAGCTTCACTCTCCTTCATCAATGGATGAGCCGGGAAGCGCTGGATAAATATTTGTGCTCAGACCCGTTTGCCGTGTTGAAGGGGACCAGCAGCCTTCTGATCAGTCCTCCTCAAATCATGATCAACACGGTTTCCGAGTCATTGGCATTGCAGTGTTAGTGGAGACGTTGAATGAAGTGAATGCTCTCATGTGAGGAAAGGATTCAATTATGAAGTCGATGTTGTCCATCCCCACCATTTTTTTAGTCCTGTTTTCATTTGCCCAGCTTGTACCGGCACAGGATTTCTTCGTTTTTCCCAGCCAGGGGCAAAGCGATCAGCAGATGCAAAGGGACAAGGCGGATTGTCAAGTTTGGGCCCGGCAGCAGACGGGATTTGATCCCATGGCGGCACCCAGGGCCACTTCGCCCCCGCCCTCCAGGGAGGTGCCCCAGGGCGGACTAGTGCGGGGCGGTGCCCGCGGTGCGGCGGTTGGAGCGGTTGGAGGGGCGATCGCAGGGGATGCCGGAAGAGGCGCGGCCATCGGCGCCGGCACAGGAGCGCTGCTGGGCGCCATGAGGAGATCGGACCAGATCATGAGAGAGGAACAATCCCAGCAACAATGGGCGCGGCAGCAGGCGGCCCAGCAGTCTCAGGACCGTGACCGGTTCAACCGCGCTTATAGAACCTGTCTGGAGGGCAAAGGGTACAGGGTGAATTGATCTCGATATTCCTTAAATTGGAGAAACTGGGATGAATAGAAGAGCTGCTATCATTTTGCTCCTATGCTGGACCTCATTCGCGCCCACCTTGGCGGCAGCCGGCGATTTCGACGGGTCGCAACCCTTGCTTTGCACTGTGGCCGAGGTCACGGAGTGCCTTGCTGGGGAAAAGTGTAAGGAGGTCGCCGCCGAGGCCATCAACCTGCCGAGGCTTCTGTGGATCGATGTCGCCAAGAAGACCATTCAAAGCAAGACAGCAGGACATGAGACCCGGAAGAGTCAAATAGATCAGGCCAAGAATGTTGATGGCAAGCTGATGCTTCAGGGCGCGGAACAAGGGGGGGATGACATCAGGGACGGGTTTGGCTGGACGATCGCCATTATGGAGGATACGGGCCAAATGGTGCTGACCGCCTCTGGGGACCTTGTCGGCGATGTTGCGTTTGGTGTGTGTACCACCCAATAACGTAGTCTTACAGAAGTAAGGAGGGAGTCTGACCCATGAGTAAGCTAGTCGTGATTGAGTTCGACGATCAGGTGGCGGCTTTTGAAATGCGTACCGAGCTTGCCAAGTTGCAGAAAGAGTATTTGATCGAGATGGACGACGTCGTGGTGGTCACCAAGGATGAAAAAGGCAAGATCAAGCTGCACCAGGCCTTCAACTTGACCGCCGCGGGAGCGGTGCATGGCTCGATGTGGGGTTTGCTCATCGGCATGATGTTCCTCAACCCGATTCTTGGCTGGGCTGTAGGGACCGGTACCGGTGCGCTGGCGGGCAAATTGCGGGACGTCGGGATCAACGACGACTTCATGAAAGAACTGGCGGCGGACTTGAAAGATGGGACCTCCGCCCTCTTTATCCTGGTTCGCGCGGTGACCGGCGAAAAGGTCCTCGAACGGCTGAAGGAGAAAGGTTTCAAGGGGAAAGTACTTCAGACCTCGTTGACGGTGGAAGCTGAGGAAGATCTGCGCAAAATCCTTGAAGGCTGATTGAGTGAAATACCAATTGGAGAGCGGACAGCGGTAAAACTCAGAATGATACGGCTTGGCAGCACTCTGCGCTCTGGCGGACAGGATTGAGGAATACATGGCGGAGCTCTTCAAGATGGCAGTGGTTGCTTTCGAGGCGGTTGGTGTCGCCGTATTGATCTTGGGGTTCATCGTCTCGATGGTCGGTTTCATCAAGCGGATATTCCAGGTGACGGACAAGCATGAAGCCTTTCGGGAGCTCCGTAAGGACTTTGGCCACGCGCTGTTGCTGGCACTTGACCTGCTGGTGGCTGCCGATATCATCCTCACCATTACCATGGAGCTGAGCTTCGAAACGCTCGGGATGCTCGGGTTGCTGTTGCTCATCCGGACATTTTTGCACTTTGTTTTGGAACTGGAAGTTTCAGGTCGCTGGCCCTGGCAGGGTTCTCCTCGTCCCGCGGGTGAGTAGGCGTGGCGTAAAAGGCCTGTTCGGATTCCGAACAAGAACTTGAGCTTCTTGAAGGGTGACCCAGACCAGGAGCGTTGCAGTAATGGACAATGTGATTATCCTCGGCTTCATAACGCTGACCATCTTTAGCCTCATGTTCGCCATCGGGCTCAACCACTCTTTTGAGCAACTTACCTTTCTGTGGAGTCGCCCCGCATTGCTGTTACGTTCCTTGCTGGCAGTGATCGTGCTGGTTCCTGTTGTGGTCGGTCTATTGCTGCGGCTATTTGACCTGCCGCCTGCCGTCGCCACCGGGCTGGCGGTATTGGCGGCCGCGCCGGGCCCCCCGCTCATGTATAAACGAACCGAGATGGCCGGGGGGGATCCGGACTATGCCGCCAGTCTGCAGCTGACGCTGGCCTTGCTGGCGATCCTGGTTACGCCGCTCATCCTGGTGACGTTTGGCCTGGTCTGGGAGCTGATCTCCGGACGGGTGACCGCCTTCAATGTGGCCGCGCAGGTCGGCCAGGTCACCTTTTTGCCCGTGATCATCGGGCTGCTCATCCAACGCCTTGCGCCGGGTCTCGCCGCGCGCATTGCCAGGCCAGTGCGGGTCATCTCGAATGTTTTGCTGATTCTATTGGTTTTGTTACTGATCGCTCTTCTTGTTGCTGAGCCCAATCTTCGGGCAATGCTGTGGTTGGGGGTACTGCCCACCTTCGTGATCATCACCATGGGGGGGGCTTCCCTGGCCATCGGTCACCTGCTGAGCGGTCCACCGCAGGCGCGGCGCTCCGTTCTCGCCATCGCCGGCATCGCGCGCAATATGGGTCTTGCCTTGTACATCGCGAATCTGTCCGGTTACGGAAAGCAGTTTGTACCCACGCTTTTGAGCTATATGGTCCTGGGGGCGCTCCTGGCCGTTCCATACTCGGTCTGGAGCAAACGCCGGCTGACATTGCCGGAGGCCGCATGAACGATGGAATATCGCTGGGTGCCTCATCTCAAGTGATGCGCTAAGCCATGCGGGAGGCAGTCAAACGCCATTGGATCTTTTTCATCGTGCAGGGCAGCTTGATGATGCTGGCCGGTGCGTTTGCACTCGTCCATCTGATGAGAAAGTGAGCGATGATTGAAATGAGACCGGATGTGCAGGAGCCCGCTACGATCACCGAATCGGCCCAGCGGAAAACACAGGAAGCCAGCACGACCACCGACCTGGCCCGAGAGCGCACTGAGCTGGCGCACCATCGCACCGCCATGGCCGCTGACCGGACCCACTGGGCCAATGACCGTACTCTCATCGCATGGATCCGAACCTCACTCTCCCTGATCGGCTTTGGCTTCGGCATTGGCAGGGCCCTGGAGTACCTGCAAGAGCTCGGCAGGGACCCCGATCGCTACTACACCGCCAAGATCTTCGGCGGAGGCTTCATCGTGTTGGGCGTGCTGGGGCTGCTCGCGGCCATACTCCAGCACCTGAAGATCGAGCAGCGGTTCCGGAAAAGCGGCTACCCTCGCGTCGAGCCCTGGCCTCTGGGTCTGGTCGTCGCTACCCTGCTGCTGTTGATGGGGATCTACGGTTTCTTGGTGATCATTCTAAATCCGCGATAAGCTCGCGGTTTTGATCTCGGCATGTGCGCTTGCAGATGCGGACTGCTGGCCGACAGGCTGTGTTGATGGATCCCTGGAAAAGCACGACGAGGATCAACGAATGGACAATACCCGTTGCGGGTTGAAGGTTGTTGGCATGTACCGTATGGCTGCTCTCTGGATCATCGTCGTCCTGTTGGGGGCCACGGTGACTGCAAGGGCGGATAAGGCACCCGGCTATGAGAAGTACAGGGAAGGTTATGAAGGCTATCTTGGCGACGGTATCTTTAAGGAGGGTGAGGACGAGGAAGGGGATCTGGCCCGCGCGGTGCAAAATCCCATTGCTGACATGATCAGTCTTCCATTCCAGAACAATACCAATTTCAACTTTGGTCCCCTGGATAAAACGCAGAATGTCTTGAATATTCAGCCCGTCGTTCCCATAGATGTGACCGAGAAGTGGCTCATGGTCACCCGCACCATTGTGCCCGTGGTCTCTCAGCCCGCGTTTCGGCCCGGTGATGACCGGGAGCTCGGTCTGAGTGACACCCTGTTCTCGGCATTCTTCTCGCCCAAGGACCGGAATCTTTGGCTCGGCAGCTGGCTTTGGGGAGCGGGTCCGGCGATATTGCTGCCCACCTCCACGGACGATCGTGTGGGGGTCGGTGAGTGGGGTGCGGGGCCGTCCGCGGTGTTCCTGACCATGCGTGGGCGATGGGTGATCGGTTCATTGTTCAGCAATGTGTGGTCCTTCACGGGGGATGATAGCGTGAATCTGTTCACCTGGCAGCCCTTCGTGAACTACAATCTCGATCACGGCTGGTACCTGTCCAGCTCCCCCGTCATCACCGCCAATTGGAAAGCGGACGACAGCGACGACACCTGGACGGTGCCGCTGGGCGGCGGGCTCGGGCGTGTGCTTCGCCTGGGCAGACAGCCCATAAACGCTTCATTACAGGGGTTCTATAGCGTCGTGAAACCCGACATCATCGGCCCCGAGTGGTCGGTTCGGTTCACGATTCAGATTCTGTTCCCGACGGGTCGCGGTTAGTGGATAGAGATGAGTTGAGGTGCTGGAAGGTTTGAAAGGGTTCAGAGGGCATCATGATTCGTTTCAAACGTCTACTATGGATCGGCGCGGCTTTGGTCGCGCTCCTTCTCGTGGGACTGGCGCTCTTTTTCTACCGCCCAACACGCCTGGCTCTGGAAAGGGCCGAGGCTTTTCAGTTCCGCCGAATGCTGGTGACGAGGCTGGGGGAGCAAAATTCATATCGGTTCTTTTTTGCCACCAACCGCAGCCTGGAATGCCAGAATGGACCGCTGGCGGAATGCTTCGGCAATCAGCGGGAGGAGACGCTCAAGCTCGGTTTTTTTGATACCATGATTGAGCCCACTTTGGGCATCGGCATGATCATCAACCCGACCGACTGGTTCCAGAACAGGGAGATAAAGCTCCAGCAGGTCCAATCGCTTGGCCGGGACGAATTCATTTCGCAGCTCCGACAGCAGGTCGAAGCCTCCCCGCTGCGCTCGCTCCTCGTCAATGTGAACGGATTCAGGGAGGGGTTCCCCTCCGCACTGCGCAAGACCGCGTTTCTGAGCCATGTCCTGGACATCGACACCCCGGTGCTGGTTTTCGACTGGCCGGGCAATCAGGGATCGACACTGCAGGGGTACCGGCGAGCCCAGAGGGTTGCCACCGAGTCCGGGGCCGAGCTGGCCTCGATCCTGGCACTGGTCATCCAGCGGGCTGAACCGGGAAGATTGTGGCTGGTTGCCAACAGCATGGGCGCGCAGGTGGTCGCTCACGCTTTCCACATTCTTTACCGCGATGCCGGTCTGGCCGACGCGGGCGCCGAGATCGAAAAAGTCGTGCTGACGGCGCCGGATATCGATAAAGATGAGTTTAACGATCAGTTCAAACGGGAGATCGCCGCTCTGTCCAGGAATCTCACGGTGTATGTGTCCTCCAATGACCGCGCCTTGTTGATGAGTCGCATTCTGAACCGAGCCAGGCGCTTGGGCGAGAGCACATTGAATCCACGGAATCCGGACCAGCTCGAGGCGGCGGCCAAGGTTTTCGAATGGATGCAGCCGGGTGAAGAACTGGTCACTCTGGTGGACGTGACGCCGGTCAATCGGACCCGCAATTTCCATAATTTCAGCCTGGAAACACCTCAGTTTTTCGATGACCTGTATCTGCGGCTGGTCAATGTCGATGTCCCCAGCAGCCGACCTGAATATCGGATAACCACGCCAACTGGCGCCGTATACCGGGTGCTGACCCGAGGGCGGTGATTCACTGAGCAGGCTATCCGCATCATCACCAGCAGTCCCTGAGGGGCTTGCAATCCTGCTGATCAGACTTCCGACCGGCGTGGAAGGAGCGTGTCCGCATGATTGGACGGAATAGTCGGTGTCTGGTCCGGGGTCTGTTCGGCTGTATGGGGGTTGCGGTGCTCTTGTCTTTGGGCGGATGCGGAGGACCCTCCCTCGAGCCCTGGCATACCGAAAAGCTGACGGCGGAATTTACGGCAGAAAAAGTGGATAAAATCCGAACCTTTGACGACTACAAGCAACTGGAAGACAAGTTGTTTGCCCAATTGGAAGAGCAAGTCTACCCGCGCATTGGATCGGGCCCTGCATATGCGCTCGTCCGCTACAGCTCCGGCAGCTCGGCCGACCCGCAGCGTCGCAGCCCCAACTGGAACCGCAGCTTCGAGCTGTCATCCGATTCACCTGCCGGTGGCGCCCTGTTGCTGCACGGCATGTCGGATTCACCCTACAGCCTTCGAGCCCTGGGCGCGGCGCTCAACCGACGCAATTATTGGGTCATTGGGCTGCGTTTGCCCGGTCACGGAACGGCGCCATCGGGGCTGCTGAACGTTACATGGGAGGACATGGCCGCCGCGGTGCGGCTCGGTTTTGAACACCTCGCATCCAAAGTGGGACAGAAACCGATCCACATGGTGGGCTATTCGACCGGGGCCCCCTTGGCTTTGAATTTCACCCTCGATGCGCTTGAAGGAAAAGTCTCGCCTTTACCCGCCAGCCTGGTGCTGATTTCTCCGGCTGTCGGCCTCCACCCGGCCGCCAGACTGGCGGGTCTCATGGACGGTCTGTCCATGGTGCCTGGGCTGGCTCGCCTGGCCTGGCTATCCATCACGCCTGAATTCGATCCATACAAATATAATTCTTTCGCAACCAATGCAGGCACACAGGTCGATCGCTTGACACGCGACGTGTCCAGGCGCATCGTCGATAAAGGACGGCCTGGCCCCATCGGAGGCTTCCCACCGACTCTGGTCTTCAAATCCGCCATCGATGCAACGGTTTCGACAGATGCCGTGGTCGACAGTTTCCTTAAGCACCTGGGGCCAGACGGCCATGAGCTCGTTTTGTTCGACATCAATCGATTCGCCGCGAAGACGACCTTGCTGATCGACGACCCGGGCCTTTTGTCCGATCGGCTGATGGCCGAGGGAAACCTGCCGTTCACGCTCACGCTGGTCACCAACGAGAGCCCCAAGAGTCGCCAGGTCATTGCCCGCCGCAAGGCTCCTTTGTCAACGGTCGCTCCAGAGATCAAACGTCTCGATCTGTCCTGGCCGGCCGAGGTGATATCCCTGTCCCATGTCGCCCTCCCTATTCCGCCGGATGACCCCCTTTACGGGCAGAGGCTCCCTGAAGACGACAAGGTTCTCTTTCTAGGGCAAATGGCGATTCGAGGTGAGCGCGGATTGCTGAGGATTTCCTCGGAATGGCTGCTGCGGTTGAGGTACAATCCTCTCTACGATTTTGTTGAGAGCCGCGCTTTGGGATGGATGGATGACGCCAATGAGCGCCAAGCCATTTCCGGCACCGGAAGGGGAAGCTGATGGCAGATTCGCTCCAGTCCTTGGGAGTGGATGATGAGTGTTGAGGAGCAGCTTCAAGCAGGTGCCGATTCGCTTTCGCACCGAGATTGAATCTCGGCAATGCTGGCGGGAATTCAGCGGTCATTACTTCTTGCCAATGGGAGACTGATGTATGATGAAGAAAAAATGGTGTGTTTTTTCGATGGCCATTGTGCTGGTGTTTTCTTCAACCGCCAGTTTTGGGGCCGGGCTGATCCTTTATGAAATCAATTCTCCGCTTACCGGGACCGCTTCAGCGGGCTGGGCCGCATTGGCTAACGATGCTTCGACGGCATTTACCAACCCGGCCGGTATGACCCGGCTCGACAGGTCTCAGCTGCTCGTCGGGGCCCAGCCTTTGATCATCACCTCAGAATTCAATCCGGGCTCGGGAACTACATTCAGCGGAACGGATGGGGGAAATGCGGGAGGAGTCATTCCTTCATTGAGTGGATACTACGTCCACAGCGTTTCCGACCGGTTTAAGCTGGGAATCAGCTTGCTTTCCTATTTCGGTTTGGGGGTTGATTACGGTGACGACTGGGTCGGGCGCTACTATGTTGAAAAATCTGATTTTCTGACGCTCTCCATGTCACCTTCCGTTGCCTACAAAGTGAATGACTGGCTGTCCATGGGAGCCATGTTCAACGTTTTATATTCAATATTGGACAGCGAGTCTGCTATCCGCAACCTCTTTGCCGAGCCAGATGGTCAGCTCAGATACCAGGACGAGGATTTTGGGTTTGGTGGCGGATTCGGTCTGCTCATTGAGCCGTGGAAAGGAACGCGCTTCGGAGTCACCTACTATTCGCCCGTGGAGGTGAGCTTCAGCGATGTGCCCGAGCTGGACGGGGTGGGGCCGGTTTTGGGCGGGATCCTCACAAGACTGGGCTTGAACGGCGCCAGCGTCGGAATGGACTTCACCATCCCGCAGTGGATCATGGTGAGTGCCTATCAGCAGATCACGGATAAGCTTGCCATCATGGGCAACCTGGGTTGGCAGGACTGGAGCCAGTTTGGCAATGTCGACATATCATTGAGCGTCGACCCGGAAAGGACAAGAACGTTCAACAACGATCTCGAATTCAAGGATACGTGGCATTTGGCCATGGGAGCCCAGTATAGAGTGAGGGAGCCATGGCTTCTGTCGGCGGGGATTGCCTATGACAGTTCCCCTAGTGATGAATCGAATCGCTCACCCGACATGCCGTTTGACAGAAACCTGCGATACGCGGCAGGCGTTCAATACGACTGGAGCCAGAATCTCACGGTAGGGCTCGCCTATGAATTCATCGACCTTGGATCCGCCGATATCAAGAAGGAGGGATTCCTTAGAGGAAATCTCATAGGAGACTATAGCACCAATAACGTCAACGTTGTGAATGTGAACCTGATCTATAAGTTTTGATGCAGATTTGTCACTCAAATAGGCCTCCTGGATTTTCAGCTGATCTGAAATTTGAATAAACGTCTTTTGGAGTTTGTGAAGGCCATTGACGATGGGCGCCGTGAAGAGCAGACATTTTTTTTCAGACAAGAGACTCATAGCGTTAATGTGCATTACTGTGATATTTACCTTCGGACTGTTTCTGTACGGTCCCATTCCACAATCTGGCGTTTATTATCAATTCGCGGATGAACGTTCTTTTTTCGGTATTCCCAATTTTGTTAACGTCATCTCCAATTTGCCCTTCCTGCTTGCTGGCATTTATGGTCTGCTTCTCTTCAGAAATAAAACACCCTCTGGCAGTCTTCCTTCCCTGCGCTACGCTTATCTCACATTCTTCCTCGGTGCTTTTCTTGTAGCACCCGGCTCAGGTTATTTTCATATCAACCCAAATCATTCAACTCTCGTTTGGGACAGGTTGGCGATGACTATTTCTTTCATGAGCTTCGTAACCATCATCGTCGGTGAGTATATTAATAAGGCTGTTGCCGGAAAGCTTCTTGGTCCCCTTTTATTCATAGGGCTCTTTTCCGTCGCATGGTGGAGATTTACCGACAACAATGACGGCGGTGATCTCCGTATTTACATACTCGTTCAGTTCTTGCCGATGTTTTTAATTCCTATCATCATTTGGCTCTATCCTCCCACGCTTGAACCAAACTCTTATGTGTGGGGATTGCTGGGCAGTTACGGGCTGGCCAAGGTCTTTGAGTCACTCGATGAGCCTATTTTCCAGATCTTGAAAGTCATGAGCGGGCATAGCCTCAAGCATCTCGCGGCTGCTCTTGGCGTGCTGATTTTTGGCGTCGGACTGGTCAGAAGGCGGCATGGGGCCGCCTTGCTGGTGAGACATGGACCGGAAAGGAGAAGTGTTATGAAGCGAAAGTTGATTGGTGTCATGATTGCGATGGCTCTGCTGATTCCCACACTGTCGCCAGCAGCACAACAGAAAGGTTTCCTTGTCGCCTCTACGGGCGATTTGGTCGATCTGTGCACCGCCGCCCCGGATGATCCCCTCTATACCGCGGCCACTCATTTCTGCCACGGCTATTTGGTGGGCGCTTATGCCTATCATGCCGCGCTGGTCTCCGGACCGAAGGGAGACCGCCTGGTGTGTTTTCCTGATCCTCCCCCTTCTCGCAATGGCGCAATTGAGATGTATGTGCAATGGGCCAAATCACATCCGGAACGTATGAATGAAGCTCCAGTAGAGACATTCTTCATGTTTCTGACGGAAAAATGGCCCTGCGGGAAATAACGATTGGAAAGAAGAGGAGAGCGTAACATGAGGAAGACCCTATTCGTATCACTTTTGGTTATCATTCTGGCCACGGTGGGCTGCGCGGGCCTTTCGGACACCCAGCAGCGCACGCTCACGGGAGGCGCCATGGGAGCAGCGGCCGGGGCGGCCATTGGGGCCATGGCCGGCAATGCCGCCTTGGGTGCCGCCATTGGCGGTGCGGCAGGTGGAACCGGCGGGTTCCTCTACGGCAGACATGTGGAGAGCAATGAGAGGGCATTCCAGCAAGGCTACCAGGCGGGACGACAAGGCCGGCAGTAGAAAGCCTGGCCCTCATCGAGGGGCATCGCCAACCTGTGCCCGCTGAAGAAAAGCTCTATGTCGTCACGCTTCTGACGGGAATCCATTCGATCTCTTGAGTGGATTCCCATTTGAAAAGCGCAAAGAGAATCCGAGGTCGATGTGACAAATGAGGACCACCCATTGAATCAGGATCGTTTATCACTCCGCCAGAGTTCAATTTCACGGAGAAGTGGTGAACGGGCAGCCGCCAAGGTATGTCGAGCGCCCTTTGTCATCCGGTCGGCATTCATTGTGTGCCTCGCCACCTTAACGCTGAGCCTGCCCGGCTGCGCCCTGTTGATGCCCTACAATCGGTTGCCCGCCGATCTCGAAGAGCGTGCGCAGATGCCGGGCATGCCCGGAGTGAGGGCATGGGGAGATCAGTACAACGAAAGCTTTGAGCAGAGTGCACTGGAATCCATCGAGCAGGAGAAGGCGGCCAAGAACGGCGAGCTGGAGCCGGTGCTCAACGTGCTCGCACTGTCTGGCGGGGGGGCGGAAGGGGCCTTCGGGGCGGGGATATTGTGCGGTTGGACCAAGGCCGGCACCCGACCACAATTCAAGCTGGTGACCGGTATCAGTACCGGGGCACTGATGGCGCCGTTCGCTTTTCTCGGTTCGGATTACGATAAGACGCTCGAGGAAGTCTACACGACCATCTCCAATCAGGACATCTATGAACCTCACAACCCGGTGGCGATCTTGCTTTCGCTACTCAACCTCAAAGCTTTGCCGTCCATGGCGGATACCCGCCCCCTGACCCGACTGGCCGCTCGGATGGTCGACGCGGATTTGCTGCGGAAAGTAGCCCAAGAACATTTGAGAGGACGACGTTTGCTCATTGGGACGACCCAGTTGGACGCTCAGCGGCTGGTCATCTGGGACATGGGGGCCATCGCCGCCAGCGGCCACCCCCAGGCCCTTGAGCTGTTCCGCAAAATCATGGTGGCATCGGCGTCCATTCCAGCCATGTTTCCTCCGCAGCACTTCGAGGTCGAGGCAGCGGGCCACCATTTCCAAGAGATGCATGTGGATGGCGGCACCCGGGTACAGGTGATGTTGTATGAGTCTTCCATCAGGCATATTGCCGTGCCTACCCAGCGTCCCCGCAGGCTCTTCATCATCCGCAACGAGCAAGTCCACCCGGAATGGCAGGAAGTCAAGCCACAGTTGAAACACATCGCTATCCGGACCATTGATACCCTTCTTAAATCCCAGGGAGTCGGCGACCTCTTCCGCCTTTATGTTTTCGCCCAGCGGGATCAATTTGACTATAACCTGGTCTACATTCAACCGGAGTTCACTCAGAGGCCCACCTCAGCATTCGATACGGCTTACATGAACGAGCTCTTCCAAAAGGGTTACCAAATGGGCTGCTGCGGACAGCCCTGGCGCAAACACCCGCCAGGCTATGAGCCTACGCCCGCCCGGGAGCGAACAGATTCACCCGACCATTCGATGGCCTCTCAGGAATCTTCCAATCCCTCTGGCGGTTCACCCTGACGATCACTGGATTGAACCTACGGGGAAAGCATGACTTCTGTCCTGATGCGCTCGCCGGCTCCTGGTGCCCGGGCATTTCGGTCCTTGATGGGGATCAGCCACTCCCTCCATTTCCGCCTTGCCTGACTTCTCAGCCCATATATACTCGTTGCGAATGCAAACCTTCGTTGCCGTGAATGGTCGGGGCGAAAATCCTTTCGCCCCGGCAAATCGGCGCCGCGGGAGCGGACATTGTGCAAGAGCCCGGTAGGATGAGGCCTCTCAACCTTATGGAGTCTTCAATCGACGGCGTCATGGCCGGGCGGTGAGCGCCGGCTGCCCGCTAGAATCTGGATGCGATGGAGGACCAGACAACCATGGACGATCCTGCCGTTATCGAGCCACGCAGGGGAGCCCGCGAAAAGGCGCTTCCGCGGGACTGCCTGCTGGTGTTCACACCCCAGGACCGGGAGCTGGCTCATCAGTGTTTCGAGAAACCGCCGCAATGGACCCACAGGGTCTTCCTGGTGGATGTGGCCGTGGGCCGCTGGGAAGGCGTGGAGATGGCCGTGGCCGGCCCCATGATGGGGGCTCCACAGGCAGCGCTCACACTGGATAAGCTCATGGCTCTGGGGGTGAGGCGCGTCATCGCCCTCGGGTGGTGCGGGTCCATTCAGCCCCATGTGCGCATTGGCGACGTGGTGCTGCCCACGGGGGCCCTTTCGGAGGAGGGGACCTCGGCTCATTACCCGCTGGGCCCGGGAATGGATCCAGGGCCGAACGACGGTTTGGCTCGCGCACTGGGAGAGGCGCTGGCCAAAGAGCCCCTTGGGCCTGGCTCCAGCTCCACGGAAGGCGGGGACCAACGCCAGACCCTGCACCTGGGACGGGTCTGGAGCATCGACGCTCCCTACCGGGAGACGGTCCAGAAGGTGCTGCGCTACCAGCGGCAGGGCATACTGGGTGTGGACATGGAGACATCGGCGCTCTTCACCGTGGCCCGGTATCGGGGAATCGAGCTGGCGTGCGTCCTGGTGGTTTCCGATGACCTTTCGACGCTCCAGTGGGTTCACGGCTTCAGGGACACGCGGTTTCACACAACGAGAAAACAGGTTCTGGGGGCCGTCCTGGAGGCTCTCAAGATGGTGAGCGGCCATGAACAGTGAAGCAGAGGCCCGCCGGAGGATAGAGGATCTCCGGGATCGAATCCGGCACCACAATTATCGATACCACGCCCTAGACGCTCCCGAGGTGAGCGACGCCGAGTACGACGCCCTCTTTCGGGAGCTGACGGCCCTGGAGGCAGCTCATCCCGAGCTTCGGACACCAGATTCGCCGACGCAGAGAGTCGGGTTTCCTCCCCTCGACAAGTTCCTGCCCTTCGAGCACTCCGTCCCCATGCTGAGCCTCGAGAATGCCATGAACGAGGCCGAGATCCTTGAGCTCGACGGACGGGTTCGAAAGCTCCTGGGGCTCAGCGGGGAAGTTTCTTACGTTGCCGAGCCCAAGATGGACGGGCTGGCCGTGGAGCTCCTTTACCGGGAGGGGACCCTGATCCGGGCCGGCACCCGGGGCGACGGCTACTGGGGCGAGGACGTGACGCCCAACGTCAAGACCATCCGGGCCATCCCCTGGAGGCTGGTCCAGCCCGGGGACGGCCCGCCGGTTCCGACCTTTCTGGCGGTCCGCGGCGAAGTCTACATGGACAAGGGGGATTTCAGCGCGCTGAACGAGCGCAGGGAGGAAGCTGGGGAGCCGGTCTTCGCCAATCCACGCAACGCCGCGGCGGGCTCCATCCGGCAGCTGGATTCGAGAATCACGGCGGCGCGGCCCCTCAAGGCCTTTTTCTATGGCGTGGGCTCCGTCGAGGGGGTGGCTTTCGAGACCCAGTGGGAGCTGCTGGGGCGCCTGCGGGCCTGGGGTCTCCCCGTCAACCCCAAGTCCAGGCTCTGCTCCGGAATCGGCGAGGCCGTCGAGATCTTCCGCTCCCTGGCATCCGAACGCCACCGGCTTCCCTACGAGACCGACGGACTGGTCATCAAGGTCAATTCCCTCCAATGGCAGCGGGTGCTGGGGGAAAAATCCCGCAGCCCCCGGTGGGCCATCGCCTGTAAATTCTCGCCGGAGAAGGCTCAAACGCGTATCGCGGACATCCTGGTCCAGGTGGGGAGGACCGGGGTCCTGACGCCCGTGGCCGTTCTGGAGCCCGTGACGGTAGGGGGCGTCGTGGTTCAACGGGCGACTCTGCACAACGAGGACGAAATCCAGCGCAAGGACATCCGCATCGGCGACACGGTGGTGGTGCAGCGGGCGGGTGACGTCATTCCCGAGGTGGTGGAGGTCCTGGCGGACCGAAGGGGCGGACTTGAAGCTCCCTTCACCATGCCCGAAGCCTGCCCGTCCTGTGGGGGAGAGGTGATCCGGCCGGAGGGGGAGAGCGCCCGCCGGTGCGTCAACCGCCAGTGCCCCGACCAGGTGAAGGCGGCCATCGCCCACTTCACGAGTCGGGACGGTCTCGACATCGAAGGACTGGGTCGCAAGATCGTGGCCCTCCTCATCCAGAAGGGGCTCGTTCGGTCGGCGGCCGACCTGTACCGGCTGAGGATCGAGGACCTGGAGCCGCTCCCGGGCCTGGGGGCCAAATCGGCGGCCAACCTGGTGGCGTCCATCGCGGCGAGCCGGCATGCCCGCCTTTCGGATTTGATCTCCGCTCTCGGCATACAGCACGTGGGGAGTCATCTGGCCCAGGTCCTGGCCGACCATTTCGGGTCCCTGGATGGGCTCCGCCAGGCCACGCGGGAGGAGCTGGAGGCCGTTTCCGGGGTGGGGGGCGAGGTGGCAGCCAGCATCACGCAATACTTCAGCGACGAGGCCAATCGGCAGCTGGTGGACGAGCTCCTGAAGCTCGGCGTCCGCCCTGCCCACGCGGCTGCGGCCCCCGTGGCCGTGGACGACTTCTGGAGTGGGAAGACCGTTGTCTTCACGGGGACCCTCGAAGTCATGACGCGGCAGCAGGCGGGGAAGGCTGTTTCCGCCCTGGGGGCCCGCCTGACGGGCAGCGTGAGCCGAGCCACCGACGTGGTGGTGGCCGGGCGCGACGCCGGATCGAAGCTCGACAAGGCCCGGGCGCTGGGCATTCGGGTGATGAACGAAGAGGAATTCCTAAGGCGCGTCGGGCCGGCATGAGCGAGGGCGAAGAATTAGCTCAAGTCGGAAAGGCCGATCTACGAGGGAATTAGCGAGGTGAGAATGGAAAAGAAGCGAATGCATGTGCTCATCAGCGGTCGGGTCCAGGGAGTATTCTTCAGGGCTTACACACGGGACAACGCCATTCGCGAAGGCGTTGCCGGCTGGGTTCGGAATGTCCCCGACGGGAGGGTGGAGGCCGTTTTCGAGGGAGACCGCGACAAGGTGGATCGGATGGTAGCCTGGTGCCACAAGGGGAGCCCTCTGGGCCGCGTGGATGGTGTGGATGCCTGGGAGGAGCCGTACTCGGGCGAGTACGTTCAGTTTGAGATCAGTTATGGAAGACCGGGGCAGGAGAGATGATGGAGTCACTCAAAGGTTATTGGGATACGTTCGTCGATTTTCTCAAGACAAACGATGCGGCCACCGTCGGGGAGTCCATGCGACAGGTCGATTTCGCCGCGCTGCTCTCGAGCCCCCTCTTCTGGCTGATCGGCATCGTTATCCTCGGGCTGGCCATCTGGCGCAAGCAGATCAAGCTGATGGTTCTGGCGATTTCCATGGTCGGCTTCTTCTTCCTGCTTCAGAGCACACTGCCGGTGGGTGGGAAGTCCCTCTCCCTGGATGGCCTGGTCAAGTTCGGGGGAGGAACCCTGGCCCTCATCGGCATCAATTTCTATTTCCTCCTGATCCGCGAGAAATGAAGCCCCGCCACCAGGGGGCTTCGATATTCCGGCTTACGGCTTCAGGCCCCCCATGCCGCTGAGCGGCTTTGAACTGGAAGGGAATGCCGGCATCCCCCCGCCTCACTTCGCCTGGCTCCGGCTCCGGGTGCTTTTCACGGGCTCCGGTGGGGGAGTGTTGTTCACCCGCTCCCGCAGCTCCTTGCCGACCTTGAAGAACGGAAGCTTCTTGAACTTCACCTCGATGAGCTCTCCCGTCTTGGGATTCCTGCCCTTGTAGCCATCGTACTGCTTCACCTTGAAGCTGCCGAACCCTCGGATCTCCAGACGATCGGCCTTGATCAGCGCCTGCTCCATGCTCTGGAAGGTGACATTGACGGCTGTTTCCGCCGCCTTCAGGGTGATTCCCTCGGCCTTGGCCAGGGCTTCGATGAGCTGGCTCTTCGTCATGGGTGCTCCTCCTCAACAGATCTCTGGCTTTCAGTTCCTTCCATCGATTCTCTCACGGTTACCGAGGTATGGGCGCAGAGCCTCCGGAATCAGGATGCTTCCATCCTCCTGCTGACAGTTCTCGAGGATGGCCACCAGGGTACGACCCACGGCAAGCCCCGAGCCGTTGAGCGTGTGGACCAGCTCGGTCTTGCTCTGGCCCCTCCGGCGGAATCGGATGTTGGCGCGCCGCGCCTGGAAATCCTCGAAGTTGCTGCAGGAGGAAATCTCGCGAAAGGTGCCCTGACCAGGCAGCCAGACTTCGATATCGTAGGTTTTGGACGACGAAAACCCCATGTCCCCCGTGCACAGAAGCACCACGCGATAGTGGATTCCGAGCTCCTGAAGGATGGCTTCCGCGTTGGCCAGGAGCTTTTCCAGCTCTTCGTAGGAGTCCTCGGGCCGGGTGAATTTGACCAGCTCCACCTTGTTGAACTGGTGCTGCCGAATGAGCCCACGGGTGTCCTTGCCGTGGGACCCGGCCTCGGACCGGAAGCACGGCGTGAAGGCGGTGTAATACCTGGGGAGCTCTTCCTCGCTGAGGATCTCGTCCATGTGGATGTTGGTCACGGGGACCTCCGCCGTGGGTACCAGGTAGAAGTCCCGGCCCTCCAGCTTGAAGAGGTCATCCTTGAATTTGGGCAGCTGCCCCGTGCCGGTCATGCTGGTGCTGTTGACCATGAAGGGCGGAAGCACCTCCATGTAGCCGTGGCGCCGGGTGTGCACGTCCAGCATGAAGCTGATGAGGGCGCGCTCGAGTGCCGCCCCGAGCCCCCAATACAGGGCGAACCGTGCCCCGGTCATACGGGCCGCGCGCTCGAAATCCAGGATACCCAGGGATTCGCCGATCTCCCAGTGGGGTTTGGGCTCGAAAGTGAATCCTGGCCGAGCCCCCCAAGTCCGGACCACGGGATTGTCCTTCTCATCCTGGCCGACGGCAACGCTCTCGTGGGGAATGTTGGGGATGAGGAGCAGGAAGTCCCTGAACTTCTGCTCGATCTCGGACAGCTCCTGATCCAGTCCCTTGATCCTCTGGGAAACCCCCTGCATCTCCTGGATCAGCTCCGGGGCGTCCCGCTTCTGCCTTTTGAGCGCGGCAATCTGCTCGGTGGCCACGTTCCGGCGATGCTTGAGCTCCTCCACCTCCGTCAAAAGACGCCGCCGCTCCTCGTCCAGGTCCAGCAGCGGCTGGAGGTCCATGTCCATGCGACGGTCCCGCAGCATCTGTCCCACGCGGTCGAAATGGCTCCGAACGAACTTCACATCCAGCATAGGGTCCTCGATGATCGATTAGGATGAACAATGCCCCCACTCAACGCCCATGACCAGGCATGATTCCCGCCCGGTGTTATCGGCTCCCGTGCTCAAGCTCGAGACCGTCAGGCCGGGTAGCTTCGGGCTCCTGTCCCCAAGTCGGCTGGAGGCGACATGATCTCGTCGACGATGGGGTGATCCGCACATGAATACCTGAGGTTTCTCCATTTCCGGCCAGCCGTCAGAAAGCCACCAACAGGTTCTTGGATTGGTTTCTCTACAGTTTTCAATATGTTGATTGATCGCTCTCTAGCATTTCCTCGGGGGAGCTGTCAATTCCTTTTGTGACTTCAATAGGTTGGCCCCACTGGATCCCAACCGCCAGCAAGACCATTCCCGGAGCCCGTCTTTCATTCAAACTTGGAGCTGATGATCTCCACGGTGTAGTCGCTCAGCGCATCGAGCTCCGGCAGGTTGTGGAAGACCAGGAGAAAGGGAACTTTCTTGCCCACGGGAATGTGGACGTTGGAAAGCTCCTTGCCCTCCCTGTTCATCATGCGGTTCTGGATGTCGTTCATGCTCAGCTTGGCCAGCTCGTCGCGTGTCATGAGATTCCCCGCATAACACCGCTGGGACTGGGCCACCTGGTTCCCCTTGGAGTAAAGCCTGCCCTCGAGCAGCACGAAGCTCACGGGACGGGCGGACTCATTGATGACCTCGCCTTCCACGAGGAAGAGCTGCCCGGCCTGGGTGTTTTCCAGGAAATAAGCGTGAGTACTGTCCAGGATGGTGACGACAGGCTGCTGCTCCTGGGTGGACGGACCCTTCTGCTGGACCGCCGTGCCGTCGGACTTGAAAACCCAGCCCCGGGTGAGCCAGAAGCCGACGAGACCGAGGAGGAGCAGACCGGCCACAACGGCAATGGCCCCTTTCAGCTCTCCGATTCCGCGTCCTTTCCTGGGTGGAGCAGGCGCCGGGGATTGGACGGGAGGAGGAGTGGGCCTTTCTTCTTCTTCGTGGAACGGCTCATCGGAGAGCTCCACGCGGATGGTCTCTTCCTCGACGGGAACGTCCACCTTGAACACGTTGCCGCATCGCGAGCAGCGTACCCGGCCGCCGCCTTTCAGGCGCTCGGGGTCCAATCGGAACTTGGTCCTGCAGGACTCACAGACGATGATCATGGGAAAACACCTCTTGGGGACTGCACCGAGACCCCTAACCGAGAAACTCGACCTCGTATATCGCGCCGAGATTCCTGTGCTTTTCGGCAAAGTCCAGACCGTATCCCACCAGGAAGCCCTCGGGTACCCTGATGCCGACATAGTCCAGTGGCACCTCCGCTTCCCGGCGCTCATACTTGTCGATGAAGGCGCAAAGCTTCACCGATGCGGCGTCGAGATGCTTCAGGTGACGAAGGTACCACTCCAGGGTGAGCCCTGTGTCCACGATGTCCTCCACCACCAGCACGTGCCGGCCCCGCACGGGCAGCTCCAGATCCTTGGTGATCCGGACCTCGCCGCTGGTCTCGGAGCCCAGTCCGTAGCTCGCCAGACGGACGAAATCCACCTCCACGGGCATGGCGAGGCGACGGGTCAGGTCGGCGAGGAACATCCAGGCTCCCTTGAGGATTCCGATGACGAGCAGCGGCTCCCCGCCGTGGTCGCGGTTGATCTCCTGGGCCAAGCGGTCGACCTGCTCGGCGATCTCCGCTTCGGATATGCGTGCCACCAGGCGATAGTCTTTCATTCCATCCACCTCGAGTCGGAAGAGTTTCAGTGTTCAAGCTTCAGGGCCACGGTTTCAAGGCGAGGACCCGCACGGGTGTTATGCTGTCCACGGGCGCTTCTGGACTCTTTTCCCCGCCGTTTTCCCTCACTGGATCTCCCTGGAAGCCCGGAGCCCGGTCACGCACGCCCGGAAGCCGGGAGCCGGAGACCTTTCTACCCCGTTCTCATCTGTCGCGGCCCGCGCCGGTAGGGGATCTTCAGGTGCTCATAGGCGAGCCGCGTGGCCTGCCGTCCTCGCGGAGTCTTGTCGAGGAACCCCTCCTGGATCAGGTAGGGCTCATAGACGTCCTCCAGGGTGTCCTTTTCCTCGGAAACGGCCGCGGCCAGGGTTTCGATGCCCACGGGGCCGCCGTCATACTTCTCGATGATGGTGCTCAGAATCCTGCGATCCATGCGGTCAAACCCGCGCTCGTCCACATCGAGCATCCTCAGGGCCTGATCGGCCACCTCCCGGGTGATCTCGCCGTCGGCCCTGACCTCGGCGTAATCCCTCACCCGGCGAAGGAGCCGATTGGCGATGCGCGGCGTGCCCCGCGACCGCCTGGCCAGCTCCCGAGCCCCGTCCTCGTGGACCCGGATGGAGAGGATCCTGGCCGAACGGTCGATGATCCGCTGGAGCTCGTCCACCTGGTAAAACTCCAGGCGTAGCGACACGCCAAAGCGGTCTCGCAGGGGCGGAGAGAGTAGTCCGGCGCGGGTTGTCGCCCCGACCAGGGTGAAGGGCGGAACGTCCAGCTTGATGGTGCGGGCCGACGGCCCCTGCCCGATGATGATGTCGAGCTGGAAGTCCTCCATGGCCGGGTAGAGGATTTCCTCCACCACGTGGTTCAGGCGGTGGATCTCGTCGATGAAGAGCACATCGCGCGGCTCGAGATTGGTCAGTATGGCCGCGAGATCCCCCGTCCGCTCGATGACAGGCCCGGAGGTGCTCCGCATGTGCACCCCCAGCTCGCTGGCGATGACGGCGGCCAGGGATGTCTTCCCCAGGCCGGGGTGACCGTGGAGCAGCACATGGTCCAGGGGCTCCGACCGCTGCCGGGCCGCCTCGATGAAAATGCGCAGATTCTCCTTGACCAGCTTCTGCCCGATGTACTCGTCCAGGCGACGTGGGCGGAGGCTGTTCTCGACGGGGACATCTTCATCCCGGGGGGTAGGCTCGATGAGGCGATCGGTCATCGGTTCAGTTTCAGTCCGCGGGTTTCAGGTTTCAAGCTCTGGCTTGAGACGGGTACCCATGGGTGGGTATGCTCGGAAACTCCGGGAATAGCCCGGCTGGGTGGCTTCAGGCCGGCCCTCCCTTGGAAGCCGCCATGGTCCGAAGGGCTTCCTTGAGCAGCCGCTCGAGGGGGGCGTCCTCACCCAGGAGCTTCTGGGCGGCACCAAGGGCTTTTCCCGCCTCGGACGCCCTGTATCCCAGATTCATGAGAGCCGAGAGGGCGTCGGCATGCGCGTCTCCACCCTGTCCGGCGGGAGCCGTCTCCTCCGCCTTGTCCCCGCGCTCTTTCCAGCGGTCCCGCAGCTCGAGCACGATGCGCTCGGCGATCTTCCTTCCGACGCCGGGCACCGCCTGAAGACGGCGGTGGTCCTGGCTCATGAGGACCCTTCGCAGCTCATCCGGGCTGATCCCCGAAAGGATGGAGACGGCCAGCCGGGGTCCCACGCCATTGACAGTGACCAGGGCCAGGAAAATCTCCCGCTCGTCCGCCGTGCGAAAGCCGTACAGCTGGAGCGCGTCCTCCCGGACATGAGTGTGGATGTGCAGGCTGACCTGTCCACCCGGCCCGGGGAGCTCGTAGAAGGTGCTGAGGGGCACCTGCACGCAGTACCCGACACCATTCACATCCAGAATGATCTGCTCCGGCGACTTGTGGTGTAGCTTGCCGCACAAATGACCGATCATGGCTGGCTCGAAACCTTCCAGCGCGAAAGGGACGCCCCGGTGTTCAGGTGGCAGAGGGCCACGGCCAGGGCGTCGGAGGCATTGGGGTTGAGCTGGCCTTTCAGGCCGAAAAAGAAGCGCACCATGTCCTCCACCTGGTCCTTGGCGGCTCTGCCGTAGCCCACCACGGCCTGTTTGATCTGAAGAGCGCTGTATTCGTGGATCCCCAGGCCCGCGTTGACCCCGGCCAGGATGGCGGCCCCGCGGGCATGGCCCAGCTTGAGGGCGCTCTTGACGTTCTTGGCCAGGAAGACATCCTCGACGGCCATGCAGCCCGGCTGGTACTCGTGGATGATGGCCGTCAGTCTCGTGTAAATGATGCCGAGACGGTCCCAGAGCGGCAGTTGTCCCTGAAGCGAAACGACTCCGCTCGCGACGTAGCGCAGCCGACGTCCATCCCCTTCCACGATGCCGTACCCCGTGGCTCGCGAGCCGGGATCGATGCCGATGGTCCTCAGCGATTCCAATGTGTGCCGTCAATCCTTTCCAGCGTGCCACCAGGGACGCGAAGCGCACGGAAGGGAAATGGGCGGCGCGCCGCGTGCTCTCCGTGATGAAATGGGCCAATTGCGTTTTGGAAACGTCCCCCGAGGTCACGCGATGGCGGTCATGATCTCGTCGGAGATATCGAAATTGGCGTAGGCGTGCTGCACGTCGTCTGAATCCTCCAGGGCGTCCAGGAGTCGCAGGATCTGCTGCGCCATCTTCTCATCCTCGATGCGCACCGTCGTCTGAGGCACCATGGTGATTTCGGCCACCTCGAAGGCGAGCCCCTGTTCCTCGAAGGCCGTCCGAACGGCGTTGAAGTCTTCCAGGGACGTCGTCACCTCGAACTGCTCTCCCTGATCCTGCACGTCCTCGGCTCCCGCCTCCAGAGCCAGCTCCATGAGCGAATCCTCGGAGACCGCATTCTTGCTGAAGACGATGCTGCCCTTCTTGTTGAACATCCAGGCCACGCAGCCCGCTTCCCCCAGGCTGCCTCCGTTTCGGCTGAAGATGTGCCGGATCTCGCTGGCGGCGCGGTTCCGGTTGTCCGTCATGACCTCCACCAGGACCGCCACACCCCCCGGAGCGTAACCCTCGTAATTGATCTCCTCGTATGCCACGCCATCCAGCTCGCCCGCGCCCTTCTTGATGGCCCGATCGATGTTGTCCTTGGGCATATTCTCGCTCTTGGCCGCGGCCACGGCAGCCCTGAGCCTGGGGTTGGCGGTGATGTCGCCGCCTCCCATGCGGGCGGCTACCATGACTTCCTTGATCAGCTTGGTGAAGACCTTGCCCCGACGTGCATCGGCGGCACCCTTCTTGTGGCGGATGGTGCTCCACTTGGAATGTCCCGACATGTACCTTCCTCCTGCAACCCTATCATTCCCGGGCTCGAAACCCGCGATCCCGCCGGCTTCGGCCCAACCTCATCCCCGTCCACCCGAATCCATAGGCTCGGAGCCCAAAACCCGCGGCCAGCCTCACCCCTTGAGCTCCATGCCCAGAATGTAGATCTCCTTGCTCACCTTCCTGGACGCATCGGGCTTCACCACCTTCACCTGTCGAAAGCGCTGCTTCACGCGGACCAGGAGGTCGTGAAACTCGGAGCCCTGAAAGATCTTGGCCAGGAAATGCCCGCCGGGGCGAAGCGTCGCCTCGGCCACGGCGAGAGCCCGCTCGAAGAGCAGCGACGACCGCGCGCTGTCGGCGGACCGGATGCCCGACGTCGCGGGCGCCATGTCGCTCAGGACAACGTCGAACGTTCCGTGGTCTCGCTGAAGCTCCTCCAGGAAGGCGTCCTCGAAGACATCCCGCTCCAGGATGGTGACGTTTCCCTCGAAGGGATGCTCCATGGGCTTGATGTCCACGGCCACCACCCTCCCCGAGGGTCCCACGACCCCGCTGACCAGCTGAACCCACGAGCCCGGCGCCGCTCCGAGATCCAGCACCCGGTCTCCCCGTCGCATGAGCCGGTGCCGTTTCTGGATTTCCTCGAGCTTGTAGAAGGCTCGAGCCAGGTAATGATCCTTCTTGGCTCGATGAAAATAGTGATCCTGAAACCGGTATGAACCTGACATCGACTAAGCACCTTAAATTACTTTTCTTTTTTTGTGAAGCCCTATAACACAAAGATTTTGTATTTGTAAATTACCATCGACGGGGGGGACACGCTTTGTGTTCTCGCGGCGAGATGTCTATAATTTCCTTCGGTGCACGCTGGAGGTGACGAGAATGAAGGGGGAGGATTCCATGAAGAACGAGACCGATCTCAGGCCGCGTCTCGAGGCGGCCCATGAGCTGGCCGAGCGGATGGCCGCCCGCCGGGACGATCTGGCGGAGGCCGGGGCGGCCGATGCGGGCTTCCCGGTGAAGGTCACGATGCTGGAGGCGGACATCAGCATTCAGCATCTCAGGAGCATGGATGAAGAGGCGGCCTGGGTGGCGGGCGGCAGCCCATATGGCACGGTGGGTGCCATCTTTCCCTACGACGCTCCCGTGGTCATGATGGCGAAGCTGGGAGGCGCGGCTCTTCTCAGCGCCAATCGGCTGCGATTCAGCTTCTCCTCGTGGACGCCGAGGTCCGCCCGGCTCATCGCCGACATGGCATCTCGATTTGCGACTTTCGAGCCCGCGGTGGGGCAGGACAACCGCGAGTTCGGCCACCGGTGCGTGCGGGACCCCGCCGTCCGGGTGCTCTTCATGTCGGGGGCTTCGGCCGTTGGTGCCGCTTACCGAGGGCACAGGGAGAGCTTCGAGAAGCTATTCTTCGCTGGACCTGGCGGCATGCCCGCCGCCGTGGTGTTTGCCGACGCCGACCCGATGGCGGCAGCCCGCTTCATCGGGCAGCGCGCCTTCGTCAACGGGGGACAGTACTGCACGACCCTCAAGAAGGCCCTGATCCATGCCAGCCTTTATGAACGGATCCGCGACGACCTCACTCGGCAGGCCGAGGCCTTGAAAGTCGGGGATCCGCTGGACCTGGATACCGACATCGGTCCGATTCGCGTGGAGCGTACCATCAATATCGTGGAGCATGCGCTGAATCAGTGCGAGGGCGCCCGGATCCTGACCGGCGGAATCGACCGTCCGTACGTTCATCCACTGGTTCTGGAAGTGGATCGCATCCCGGACCTGGAGCTTTTCGGGCCCTTCCTGGCTCTCAAGCCTTTCGACGATTCCGAGGCGGTGGTGAAAGAGGTGGTGCAAACCCGCTACGGCTTTCTTCTGGCTTATTTCGGAACCCCTCCCCACGGTGCCCGGGAGGCCTTTTCGGAGAGCTTCGGCATGGTTCACGCCAATCCGGACTTTCTGTTCACGCCATTGAGGCTGCCCTTCGGCGGCAGGAAAGAGAGCGGATGGATCCTCGAGCGGCGCGGCGGGGAATGGATCGAGCGCGACGGGGCTTTCCTGTACAGCCGGGAGCTGGTCAGGGTCTGATTCGAGGCTCGTCGGGACATCGGCGGTTCCTCCGGGCTGGCTTTTCAAACGGGGGGGCCGGGCTTTCATGCTCAGAGGAGAGGGGGCATGCGGAGAGAGATCAACGGCAGGGTCATCCGCCTGACTCAGGGGGATCTGACGGAGCTGGATGTGGACGCCATTGTCAACGCGGCCAACGCCCAGCTGATCCTGGGAGCCGGGGTGGCGGGAGCCATTCGGACGAGGGGCGGCCCGAGCATTCAGGAAGAGTGCCTCCGCCTGGGGGGAGCCATCGTGGGTCAGGCGGTCATCACGGGGGCCGGGAATCTCAAGGCCCGCCATGTGATCCATGCCGTGGGACCCCGCATGGGCGAAGGGGATGAGGACCGGAAGCTGCGGGACGCCACGGAGAACAGTCTGAGGCGGGCCGCGGAGAACGGCCTCGAGTCCATTGCTTTTCCCGCGGTGAGCACCGGAATCTTCGGCTTTCCCAAGGACCGCTGTGCCCGCATCATGCTGGAAGCCGTCCGCGGCTTCCTTTCCGCGGGGGAAACGAGCGTGGGGGAAGTCATTTTCTGCCTGTGGTCCCGGGAGGATTTCGAGGTGTTTGCCAAGGCACTGGAAGAGCTTTTGCCGCAATAGCGATGGCGCGGCTCCTGAAAGGAGAGCGATGGCGTTTCAGGGGGGAGGCTGGCGGGGCTCGCTCCTGGCCTCCGATGAGAAGCCTCACATCACCTGGGGCCTCCTGGGGAGGGCTCTGGCCTACGGGTGGCCTTACCGACGCAGGGTAGCGGGCCTGCTGGCGCTGATCCTCGGCCTTTCCGGCCTCAGCCTGGCTCAGCCCCTCATTCTGCGCCGGCTCATCGACGGGACCATACCCTCCCGGGACCTGGATGAGCTCCTGGTCCTGAGCGGGGCGCTGCTGCTGCTCCCCGTGGTGACGGGGGGCGTCACGGTCCTCCAGCGACGTCTCAACGCCTCGGTTGGGGAGGGGGTCATCCATGACCTTCGGGTGGCTCTTTTCGGGCATCTGCAGCGCATGTCCCTGCGCTTCTTCACCCACAGCCAGGTGGGCGAGCTCCTGAGCCGCCTCAACATGGACGTGGTGGGAGCCCACAATGCCATCAGCAACACCATCGTGGACATCGTGAGCAACCTCATCCAGGCGGTGGCGCTCCTTTCGGTCATGCTGGTCCTGGACTGGCGTCTCACGCTGCTGAGCGTCGCAGTCTTCCCCCTCTACTTCGCCGTGTCCCGTCCCATGAGCCGCCGGCTCCGCGCCCTTTCGCGCCGCCAGATGGAGGCCAACGCCCAGATGAACACCGTGGCGAGCGAGACCCTTTCCATCGGCGGGGCTCTGCTGGTGAAGCTTTTCGGGCGCGGTCCCCAGGAGAGTGACCGGTTCGCCGACCGGGCGGCCAGGGCCCGGGACATCGGGATCCATAGGGCGTTCATGGGGTCGGCCACCCTGATGATCATCGGGGTGGTCAGCGCCATCGGCACGGCGCTGGTCTACGGCATTGGAGGGTTTTTCGCCATGCGGGGGAGCTTCAGCGTGGGTACCGTGGTGGCCTTCGCTGCCTATCTGGCGGCTTTCTACGGGGCTCTGCGCTCCCTCGCCAACGCGCCGGTGGAATTCGCCACCTCCATGGTGAGCTTCGAGCGGGTCTTCGAGGTGATCGATCTGCCGGTGGAGATCGAGGAGAAGTCCGGGGCGAAGATGCTCAGCGAAGTGTCGGGGGAGCTGGTCTTCGACGAGGTCTCCTTCCAATACGGGATGGACCCGAAATTCCTCCTGCGGGAGGTGCGCCGCTACGGGATGATGGCCCACGTGCCGGGTGTTTTCTCCGCGGAGGCTCGGGGTCCGGGGACCGGGACGGCCCTGACTCATGGCGGGAGCACCGGAGCCGGATCGGACGGGGAGCATCGCTGGGGGAGCGATGCGGGCCAGAACGGCTCGCCCGGCAGGAGCCAGGCCCGCGAGGAGGCCCTTCGCCGCGTGTCCTTCAGGGTCCCCGGCGGCCAGCTGGTGGCCCTGGTGGGGCCCAGCGGAGCCGGCAAGACCACGTTGACCTACCTCATCCCCCGTCTGTACGACGTGACCGGGGGCAGGATTCTCCTGGACGGCCACGACCTGCGCGACGTGAGCCTCGAATCCCTCAGCGCGCACATCGGGATGGTGACCCAGGAGACGCACCTCTTCCACGACACCATCCGGACGAACCTGCTCTACGCGAAGCTGGACGCGACGGAAGCCGAGCTCGAGGCGGCCGCCCGGGCCGCCAACATTCACGAATTCATCGCTGGGCTTCCGGAAGGGTACGGCACCATCGTGGGGGAGCGGGGATACCGGCTGAGCGGCGGCGAGCGTCAGCGCATCGCCCTGGCGCGGGTCATCCTGAAGGACCCCAGGATCCTGGTCCTGGACGAGGCCACGAGCCACCTGGACAGCGAATCGGAAGTGCTGATCCAGGAGTCCCTGCGGCGGATCATGGCCGGCCGGACGAGCATCGTCATCGCCCACCGGCTGAGTACCATCCTGGCCGCTGACCAGATCCTGGTGCTGGACCGGGGTGAGATCGTCGAACGGGGGAGCCACGGGGAGCTGCTGGACCTGGGTGGTGTTTATGCCGCCCTTTACCGTGCGCAGTTCGGGGGAGAAGGTCATCCCGGACCCATGGAGTCCTGTTGAAAGTACAACGATCCCGTGGATATCATGAAAATTTCCCACGTTCCTTTTCGCGGCTGGCTCCGCATCCCGGCGGTGCTGGTTAGAGGAGTGTCATGCCAACTCTCATCATAACAACGGTCTGGGCCTGGATGGGTATCGCTGGATTTCTGGCTTCGGGATGCACCGTCGGACCGGACTATGTCAGGCCGAGAATCGAGACGCCACCCCGCTGGAGCGAGCTTCCGGCGGCCGGTGCGGCGGAGGGACCGGCCCAGGTTGCGGATTGGTGGTCCCTGATGGGGGACGAAAAGCTCGAATCCCTGATCCACCGGGCTGTTGAAAGCAACATGGAGCTTCGCCTGGCGGAGGCTCGAGCTCGCGAGGCCAGGGCTGCTCGCGGCGTGGTGTCGGCCGATGCCTATCCGGCCGTGGATGCCGCGGGCTCGTTCTCCCGATCCCGGAGCAGCGGTGGTGTCAGCACCGGCGGTGACGGGGTGACCGGCAGCGGGGCGGGGGGCGGGCGGTCCCGTCAGACCCAGGACTTCTTTCAGGTCGGGTTCGACGCGAGCTGGGAGGTCGATATCTTCGGCGGAGTGCGCCGATCCGTCGAGGCCGCGGATGCGGACATCCAGGCTTCGGAGGAGAATCTTCGCGATGTGATGGTCAGCCTCGTGGCGGAGGTGGCGCGAAGCTACATCCAGCTTCGAGGGGATCAGAGACGCATTGCCATTGCGGAGGACAACCTCAAGTCCCAGGAGCGGACCCTGGAGCTGACACAAGGGCGATTCGAGGCCGGCCTGAGCAGCGAGCTGGACGTCGCCCAGGCTCGGGCGCAGCTGGCCACGACGGAAGCCAGGGTGCCGGTTCTCGAGGCTTCGGCCCGGCAGGCCATCCATCAGCTCGGAGTTTTGCTGGGCATGGAGCCGGGCGCCCTTCTGGGGGAGCTGGAGGAAGGGAGACCCATTCCCGTCGGTCCCGGAGATATCCCGGTGGGGCTCCCGTCAGACCTGCTCCGAAGGAGGCCCGATGTGCGGCGCGCCGAGAGGGAGCTGGCGGCGGCGACGGCCCGGGTCGGTGTGGCCACGGCGGATCTTTTCCCGCGATTCTTCCTCACGGGGGCGGCGGGCCTCGACGGAGTGGGACTCGTGGATGTGGCGATGCCCACGAGCACCTTCTGGAAGATCGGGCCCTCCCTGCGATGGCCTGTTTTCGATGCCGGTCGGGCCCGCGCCGTCATTCAGGTCCAGGATGCGCGCCAGGAGCATGCCCTGGTGAGCTATGAGCGATCGGTGCTGGGGGCGCTCAAGGATGTGGAGGATGCCCTGGTGGCCTACTCCAAGGAGCACGCGACGCGCGCCGCCCTGCTCCAGGCCGTCGACGCCAGCCGCAGGGCCGTGGAGATCTCGAGGGAGCTCTACACCAAGGGGCTGGTGGACTTCCTGAACGTTCTCATCAACCAGCGCGCCCTGGATGCCACCCAGGATCAGCTGGCCGTGAGCGAGCAGGCGCTGTCGACGAATCTGGTGGCGCTTTACAAGGCTTTGGGAGGTGGGTGGGAATAGGAGGGAAAGGGGCCAGAGGGACGGGTGGTCCCTGAATGGTGAGAGGAGGACCGGGCGGTAACGTGTGGCACCATGATTGCTAAAGCTTCGCTGCCCCGGCGCGGTGCCGGGGAGGCGAGTGGATCTGGACCCGAGGTTGAAGCGATCATGGCGGAAGAGCAATATCGTAAAGACAGGGAATACTCGCGGGTGGATGCCTACCTCTCCCTGCAGGTCAGGCTGGTGCCGCCCGCGGCCAGGAAAGACCTCAGATCGTGTGCTTCCCACGAGATTCCGGGAGTGAGCTTTCCACCCCTCCCGGACCTTCAGGACCAGATCTTGGCCCAGAGCCTGCAAATCATCAATGCCAAGCTGGATGCCATTCTCAAGTCCATCAGCCTGCAGGGGGAGGGCGCGCGGGCCCAGCAGGCCTCACCCGTGAATATCAGTGGAAGCGGCCTGCGGTTTTACAGTGCCGAGCCGTTCACACCTGGAGACGTTCTGGAGATCAAGCTCGTCCTTCCCACGCATTCCGACACGCTCTTCTACGTCTACGGCCAGGTGGTCCGCAGGGAGCCTTCGTCCTGCGGGCGTCAGAATACCTGCGTCAACTTCACCGTCATCGATGAAGACATCCGGGATAAGATCGTCAAGTTCGTGTTCGAGAAGCAGCGCGAGCAGCTTCGAAACAAGAGGAGGCAGTAGGCTCACTCCATGTTTACTGGAATCGGCATCGCCATCGTGCTGGGCTGCGTCGTCGGAGGCTATCTGCTGGCGAAGGGCAACCTGGCCATCTTGTTTCAGCCTGCTGAGATGATCATCATCTTCGGGGCCGCCATCGGCAACTTTGTCATTTCGTCGCCTCCCAAGGTGCTCAAGGCCACCCTGGGCAGCATTTCCAAGCTGTTCGGCGGCAAGGCGTATGCTCGCCAGGATTACGAGGAGGTCCTCCTCCTCCTCAACGAGATCTTCTTCAAGATACGCAAGGAGGGACTGGTCTCCATCGAGAGCGATATCGAGGACCCGGAAAAAAGCGAGATCTTTAAGAAATACACGAATTTTCTCAAAGATCACCATGCCCTGGCCTTCCTGGCCGACACCCTGCGGACTCTCACCATCATGGACATCGATGCTCATGAGCTCGCCAATCTCCTGGACTATGAAATCGACGCTCATCACGAGGAAGCCCTGATCCCGTCCGGGGCCATAGCCAATGTGGCGGATGCGCTGCCGGGTCTGGGCATCGTGGCCGCCGTTCTGGGCGTGGTCATCACCATGGGACACCTGGACCAGCCACCCGAGGTGCTGGGGCATCACATCGGCGCTGCGCTGGTGGGCACGTTCCTGGGGGTTCTCATGTGCTACGGCTTCGTGGGACCCATGGCGAAGAACCTTGAAAACAGCGCCAGCGAAGGTCGTGAATACCTCAATGTGATCAAGGTGGCCCTGATCTCCTTTGTCAACAGCCCATCGCCGCAGATGGCAGTCGAGTTTGGCCGCAGGGTGGTCCCCCAGGAGCTGAGGCCTTCCTTCCTGGAGCTGGAGCAGCTCATCAAGCAGTCGAAGAAGTAGCGGATGGAAGACAAGCCCAAGATCATCGTCATCAAGCGCGTCAAGAAGGGGCATGGCGGCCACCACGGCGGAAGCTGGAAAGTGGCCTACGCCGACTTCGTGACGGCCATGATGGCCTTTTTCCTTCTGATGTGGCTCCTCTCCATGGTCTCCCCGGAGAAGCGCGCCGTCATGGCCTTGTATTTCAAGCATTTCAGCCTGTTCGAGCATGGCGGCCAGTCCTTCATGCACGATCAGGGCATGAAGCCCATGGACACCAAAGGGGGGGAAGAATATTACGAAAAGGGGGACAGCACCAGCACGGGCTTCACGGACGAGGAGCTCAAGGGGCACCTGGCGTCGGAGCTCCAGAAGGCCGTGGGCAGTCAGTCTGCCAATATCATCGTGGACCTGTCGTCCTCGGGTGTGAGAATTCAAATTGTTGACACCAGGGAAGGTCTCATCTTCCCGCCGGGGAGCTACCAGATGACGGACCTGGGAAAGCGGCTCCTCAAGGTGGCTGCCGAGACCATGCGGGGCGTGCCCAACAAGATCGTCATCGAGGGGCACACCGACTCCTCGGTGATCCGGAACGAGCAAATGTCCAACTGGGAGCTGTCTTCCCTCAGGGCATGCTCGGCACGGCGGGAGCTGGAGCTGATTGGCATCGGCACCGACCGGGTGGAGCGGGTGGTTGGATTCGCCAACAAGGACCCGCTCTTCAAGGACAGCCTGGAAGACCCCCGCAACCGCCGGATCAGCATCGTTTTCCTGTATAACAAAAAGAAGCAGAAGCCCCAAAACCCCTACGAATGGGTCTGGAAATCCCCCACCGCCATGAAGTGAGACCTCCTTTGCCCTCGTCCGGTTCTGCAGTATACTGATCAACCATCACCAGCGATCATGGTGGCTGTTGGGATTTTGACAGAAGTGCCTGCGGGACCGGGGCAGGCCTGTTGGAAGCCCCTCGGACCAGGGGGAGCTGAGTCACCCTGGATCCTTCCCATCTTTTCACATGGAAAGATTTCATGAAGCCATTGGTGGTATCGGGAAGCTCGCGACTGCTCCCCCTGATGTGGATTGCCCTGACACTCGTCCTCGCCCAGGGCTGCTCCAGGGATGCCACGGGCGGAAAGGCCGGAGCGGATGACCCGCGCGGGAAAATGGTCGTGCCGGTGACGGTGGGAACGGTCGTCCAAAAGGATGTCCCCGTCCAGGTGCGGGCCATCGGCAATGTGGAGGCGTCGGCCCGGGTGGTGATCAAGGCCCAGGTGGCTGGCGAGCTTACGGGGGTGCATTTCCGAGAAGGCCAGGTTGTCCAGAAGGGCGATCTGCTCTTCACCATCGATCCGCGCCCCTTTGAAGCGCGCCTGAAGCAGGCCGAGGCCAACCTCGCCCGGAGCCGGGCGCAGCTCCAGAACGCTCGAAAGCAGATGGACCGCTACGGCTCCGTGGTGAAAAAGGGGTACGTGGCCGAGGATCAGTACGACCAGGTGGCGGCCAACGCGGCGGCTCTCGATGCGACGGTTCGGGCCGAGGAGGCTGCGGTGGAGCAGGCCCGCCTTGAGTTTCGGTACACGACCATCCGTTCTCCCATCAGCGGATCCACGGGCAATCTGAAGCTGGATGCGGGAAACGTCATCAAGGCCAATGACAACGACCAGCCCATGGTGACCATCAATCAGATCAGCCCGGTGCACGTGGTGTTTTCGGTGCCCGAGCAGCACCTTCCGGAGATTCAGAGACACATGGCGGCGAGAGCCCTGCCCGTGTCGGTGACGATTCCGGGGGATCCCAAGGGCCCGGTCACGGGCGAGCTCAGTTTTCTGGACAACCAGGTGGATTCGACGACGGGGACCATTCAGCTCAAGGGGACCTTCCCCAACGAGGATCGTAAATTGTGGCCGGGTCAGTTCGTGAGCGTCGTCGTGACGATCTCCGAGGAGCTGGGCATGGTGGTGGCTCCATCCCAGGCCGTCCAGAGCGGACAGCAGGGAGCCTACGCCTACGTGGTGAAGCCGGACATGACGGTGGAGCTTCGCTCTCTGGTGCTGGGGCAGGCCAACGACCAGGAGGTCGTGGTGAAAAAGGGCGTGGCGAAGGGTGAGAGAGTGGTCACCGAAGGGCACCTGCGGCTGGCTCCCGGGGTACGGGTCAAGGTGTCCGAGGCCGGTGCCGCCGGGGCTTCGGCGGAGGTGAAGCCGTGAACATCGCCGAGGTCTTCATCCGCAGGCCCGTGGCGACGATCCTCGTCATGGCGTCGATCCTGATTTTCGGGACCATAGGTTATGGGCTTCTCCCCGTGAGTGAGCTGCCCAACGTGGACTTCCCGACACTGGAGGTCTCCGCCAGCCTTCCGGGAGCCAGTCCCGAAAACATGGCCTCGTCGGTGGCGACCCCCCTGGAGCGGGAGTTTTCGACCATCGCCGGCGTGGATTCCATGACCTCCACCAGCGCCCTCGGCGTCACGCGCATCACCTTGCAGTTTGCGTTGGAGAGGGACATCGACGCGGCGGCCCAGGACGTCCAGACGGCCATCGCCAAGGCTCAGCGGCTGCTGCCCTCGGACATGCCGGCGCCTCCCAGCTTCCGTAAGGTGAACCCGGCCGACCAGCCCATCCTGTACCTGGCCATCAGCTCCCCGATTCTTCCCCTCTCCACGGTGCACGAATACGCGGACACCCTGATGGCCCAGCGCATCTCCATGGTGAGCGGCGTGGCCCAGGTGCAGATCTTCGGCGCTCAGAAGTATGCGGTTCGGGTCCAGGTGAATCCCGATGCCCTGAACAGCCTGGGCATAGGGCTGGACGAGGTGGAGAAGGCCATCGCGTCGGGCAATGTGAACCTGCCGACGGGGACCATTCATGGCCGCCACCAGTCGTTCACCGTACAGACCACGGGGCAGCTCCTGAACGCCGAGGCTTATCGGCCCCTCATCGTGACCTACCGCAATGGGTCCCCCGTGCGGCTCCAGGATGTGGGACGTGTCATCGACAGCGTGGAAAACGACAAGGTGGCCAACTGGTACAACGGGTCCAGGGCCATGGTCCTGGCCGTTCAGCGCCAGCCGGGCACCAACACCGTCGAGGTCGTGGACGCCATCAAGAAGCTCCTGCCGGCTTTCCGGGCTCAGCTCCCGGCGTCCGTCGGCCTGAACGTGCTCTACGATCGGTCCGAGTCCATCCGCGAGTCCATCGAGGATGTCCAGTTCACCCTGGTCCTCAGCATCTGTCTCGTGATCCTGGTCATCTTCCTTTTTCTCCGGAACATCTCGGCGACCCTCGTCCCCAGCCTGGCGCTCCCCATGTCCATCGCCGGCACTTTCGCCGTCATGTACTGGATGGGCTACAGCCTGGACAACCTGTCCCTCATGGCGCTCACCCTTTCGGTGGGATTCGTGGTGGATGACGCCATCGTCATGCTCGAAAATATCGTGCGGCACATGGAAATGGGGAAAGGCAGGCTGCAGGCGGCCCTGGACGGCTCGCGGGAGATCGGCTTCACCATCGTTTCCATGACCCTTTCCCTGGCCGCCGTCTTCATCCCTCTGCTCTTCATGGGCGGCATCCTCGGAAGGCTCTTCCAGCAGTTCGCCGTCACCATCAGCGCGGCCATCCTGGTGTCGGGATTCGTGTCCCTCACCCTTTCGCCCATGATGTGCAGCCGCATCCTCCGCCCCCATGGGGAAGCCCGGCATGGGCGGCTCTACCTGGCCCTGGAGGGTTTCTTCGACGGCATGCTGAGGCTCTACGACACCAGCCTGAAATGGGTCCTGAGGCACCGCCCCGTCACGCTCTTCGTCTCCATCGGGCTGGTGCTGCTGACGGGATACCTGTTTGCGGTCATCCCCAAGGATTTCATCCCGAGCCAGGACACGGGGCAGATCATCGCGGCAACGGAGACGGCCCAGGGGACTTCCTTTTCGGCCATGGTCGAGATCCAGAAGCAGGTGGCCGACATCGTGGGAAGCGACCCCGCCGTGGAAGGCTTCATGTCCGTGGTGGGGGCGGGGGGAGCCACACCCACCGGAAACTCGGGCCGCATCATGATGCATTTGACCCCTCGCTGGGAGAGGCCCCACGTCAGCGCGGTCATCCAGGGCTTGAGGTCGAGGGTCGCCGCTGTCCCGGGGATCAAGGTCTACATGCAGATGCCGCCGGCCATCCAGATGGGGGGCCGAAGCGCCAAGAGTCTCTACCAATACACCATCCAGGGGCCCGATGTGCCGGAGATGCACTACTGGGCTCAACAGATGGAAGCCCGCATGAGGGAGCTTCCCGGCTTCCAGGATGTGAGCACCGACCTCCAGATCTCCAATCCCGAGATTCTGGTGGAAATCGACCGGGACAAGGCGCACGCCCTGGGTGTGACGGCGGAGCAGATCGAGAGCACCCTTCACAACGCTTATGGCTCCAAGCAGGTCTCGACCATTTACACCTCCACCAACCAGTTCCGGGTCATCCTGGAGGTGGAGCCCCAGTACCAGCGATCGCCCGGCTCCCTCTCCCTCCTCCATGTGAGGTCCGGGAGCGGCAGACTGGTTCCCATCGACGCCGTGGCCCGGCTCGCGCCGCGGGTGGGTCCCTTGACGGTCAACCACACGGGGCAGCTGCCATCGGTGACCATCTCCTTCAATCTGCAGCCTGGCGTGGCCCTGGGCGATGCCGTTCAGGCCATCGAAAAGACCGTCCGCGACCTCAGGATGCCGGCGACACTCACCACCAGCTTCCAGGGAACGGCCCAGCATTTTCAGGCCTCCATGCGGGGCATGTGGATGCTGCTGGCGCTGGCCGTGCTGGTCATCTACATCGTGCTGGGGATCCTTTACGAGAGCTTCATCCACCCCCTGACGATCCTCTCGGGCTTGCCGTCCGCTGGGGTCGGGGCCCTGGCCACCCTCATGCTGTTCGGGGTGGATCTCAGCATTTACGCCTTCGTGGGGATCATCATGCTGGTGGGCATTGTGAAGAAGAACGCCATCATGATGATCGACTTCGCGCTGCATGCCCAGAGGCAGGAAGGCAGGAAGCCCCTGGAGGCCATTTATGAGGGCTGCATCCTCCGGTTCCGTCCCATCATGATGACCACCATGGCTGCGATTTTTGGCACTCTCCCCATTGCCATTGGTTTAGGAGCCGGGGCTGAAGCCAGACGCCCCCTGGGGCTGGCCGTCGTGGGAGGGTTGCTGCTTTCTCAGCTTTTGACGCTTTACATCACTCCGGTCGTCTACGTCTACATGGATGGCCTCCAGGCATGGCTGAAGAGCCTTTTCAGGCTTCGCACAAGTCCAGAGGAAGTGGAGGAAGCGGAGGCGTTTCCATATGAACGGGCCAAATAGCGAAGCGGCTGCGCGTGCGATCGCTACCAGCCCACCCTCCAGCGGTTGCCGCGGCAGCTCCAGGATGCTGCGGCGAAACTCCAGGAGCTCATGAAGGAAAAGCGCGCCATGGTGGTCCGGGGTGACATGGCGCGGCCGCTGAACCTGGGCGCCGCCGACGATGCCCAGATTCCGGGTTCCTTGGGTGGGCCGACGGGAAGGGGCATCAAACTCCTCATCGTCCCAGCGATGTGCTCATGAAAGCAGCTCGTTTGGACTTCAATGGAAGCTCCGTCGGGGGATCGCCGGATGAACCAGTTTTCAGCCGTTCGCGGTGCAAGAGGGCGTGAAGTACTTCAGCTTGAACCTCAGGGCCACATTGACCAGGCTGATGAGCACGGGGACCTCCACCAGGGGACCGATGACGGCCGCGAAGGCCTGGCCGTAATTGACCCCGAAAACGGCGATGAAGACGGCGATGGGGATGTTGGTCGTTCCGACCCGAAACGCGTTGATGACGCTCTTCACCCCTGGATACAGCCATCCTCCGCGACGGCTTCCTTGACGACCTTCTCCGCTTCATGGCATTTCCTGCATCCCGGACAGAGGACCTTGATCTGCATCGCTGCTTCGCCTTGAGCGGTTCGTGCCGATCGGACAAAAACCTTGCTTCGAGATGCAGGGTCGTCCTATGAATTTGTAGAAACGAATATAGAAATAGATCTATATACGTCAATATATTTTACCTCCTTGGGACGTCCTCGACGTCAGGACGGGCCTTGGGTCTTGTCAAGAGGAAATTCAAAGCTTCGGATGCTGAAAATCCGTTCAGGCGAGCGAGGCAGCGATTCATCCTTTCAATCCAAATCACAGCACTATATTTGTCGAATGCGATTTTGGGGAGAGTCTTCTCGGCTGTCCGCGGGTGCCGACGGCAACGGGAGGGTGCGACTCGCCGAAGCCCGGCATCGGAAGACATTCACCCCGGTTGTTTATGTTCACATGGCTTCGCTCCAGAGAGCCTTGCCGGGGCTGGTTCGGAGGCAAGCCGCGGAGCCTTCCGGCGCCGGGGTCGGGGCCATCGAGTCCGCTCAAGGGTGATGACAGGGATGGCATCATGTTGCGGAGCCGCCGGGAAGCATGGCCGGTTGAGGGCAGGGAAGGAGGCAGGCTTGGGCGTCGAAAAGCGGTATCACATCCCCGTGGCCCATGGACCGGGACGACTGGCGGCCATTCTCCACCTGCCGGATGGCGATCCCCGGGGCGGTGTCGTTTGCTGCCACGGGATGCTGAGCAGCAAGGAGAGCAGCAAGTTGGCCGCCGTGGCGGATGCGCTGAGCTGTGCAGGCTTCGGGGCCGTACGCTTTGACTTCTCGGGATGCGGCGAGAGCGGTTCGCCGGAGGGGGGGGAGCTCATCGCCTCGCGTCTCCAGGATCTGACGACCGTCATCGACCACGTGCTTGCCGAGCCCTGGCTCAAGGGAGGGCTGGGGCTCATGGGCTCGAGCCTCGGGGGGTACCTGTCGATCCTGGCGGCGGCCCGACGGCCCGAGGTTCGGGCAGCGGTCTGCTGGGCGACGCCGTATGACCTGAGAAAAATCCAGGCTGCCATGGCGAGCCAGGAGCCCTTGAGGCTCAGGTTTCCCCCGGGCTTCCAGGTGGGGGGGCCCCTGGATCTTTCGGAGCTCAGGGGCCTGCGGCGGGTTCTCGTCATGCAGGGTTGGAGGGACGAGACCGTTCCCTGGGCCGAGGGCCTGAGCATCTATGAGCGGCTGGGGGAGCCCCGGCGGTTCATGCTCTTCGAGCAGGCCGACCACCGTTTCACCGACGAGGGCTGCCGTGAGCTGGCCATCCGGGCGACGGTCGACTGGCTGCGGCACGGGCTCAAAACCGGCTTGACAGCGCCGGGAAGGTTTTGCTAGGGAAGGATTACATCGAGCATATGGCAATCAGGTGCTGAGAAGCTCAAAAGGGAATCCCGTGTGATTCGGGAGCGGTCCCGCCGCTGTGAACGGGGACGAAATCCACAGAGGCCACTGGGGAACCGGGAAGGCGTGGAGAGTAGGACGATCCGTGAGCCAGAAGACCTGCCTGAGTGTCGTTGAGGGTGGCACGCGTGGCTGCCGCCCGATTCCAAGGGATCATGCTTCATCAGGGTGCAATCCTCGGGGCCTCAGGGCTCCGAGGTTTTTTTTTGGGGGGAAATCGCGCACCTGGGTCCGCCACACCCAGCGGTTCCCCTCCTCATCGCGTTTCTTCAACTCCCTCAAACGCCCGGAAGGCTCGCCTCCCGGGCGTCCCTCGTCTCAGCCCGCCGGGACACAGGAGGCCGGGGCGAGCCCACTACCTTGGGGGTTGAATTCCCGCGGGTCCGATCCAACGTGCGTCGTGTTGGAGGCGGCTCCCTCCGGATGCATCCCATGAGGCGCGGGTTTTCACTGGGCCTCTTTTGGCGTATAAGAGACGTGCATCGCGGGGGGGGGCGTGAGACCTTTAATCCAGGAGACCCTGTCATCCCGCAGGGGACGAAGAGGTTGTGCATGGACTCGATTCAGAATGCTTCCAGAAGAGCCATTCTTCTCGTCGCTTTCGGCACCAGCGTCCCGGAAGCCCGCGGGGCCCTCGACCGGATTCAGGAGCAGGCCGCTCGGTCGTTTCCCGGGACGGAGATTCGCTGGGGCTACACGTCCAGATTCATCCGGGCCAAGCTGGCTCGCGAAGGGGTCGTGCTCGATTCTCCCGAACTGGCCCTCGCCCGCCTGAAGGACGAGGGGTTTTCGCACGTGGCCGTCCTCTCTCTCCACGTGTTTCCCGGCCAGGAGTTCCACGACCTCCATCGCACGGTCATGTTTCACGCGCAAATGGCCAAGGGTTTTGATAAAGCTGCCGTGGCCCTGCCCCTCCTCTCCTCCTATGGGGACCTGGTCCGAACGGCGGAGGCGCTGCTCCAGCAGATCCCGCCCCGGCGCCGGCCCGGGGAGGCCGTCCTCTTCATGGGGCACGGCAACCAGCATCATCCGGCGGACGTGGTCTATGCCGCCCTGAACCACGTCTTTTCCGGCCTGGCGGAAAACGTTCATGTCGCAACGGTACAGGGGAGGCCCAATCTGGATGACGTGCTTCCCCGGCTTCTGGCCGCGGGGGTGCGGCGAGCCTGGCTGGCTCCCTTCATGACCGTGGCGGGGGAGCATGCCCGGCAGGACATGGCGGGGGAGGGTCCCGAGAGCTGGCGGTCGGTGCTGGCTCGCAATGGGGTGGAGTGCGAGATCCAGATGGCTGGAATAGCCGAGAATCCAGCCATTGTGGCGATCTGGATGGACCACTTGAGTCAGGCCATGGGGCGCCTGGTCTGACGAGCGGGCCATTCAACGTTCTCCGGGCTGTCCCGCCTCGGGGGTGCGCGGGATCCCGTGGCTGCAGGGGACCATGCACCCGCATTTACCGCAGACGTCCACCAGCGGGAGCTCGGCGTAATGGGCATCGTTCACCAGACACTGGCGATAACAGGCCTGGCGGTCGAATCGATGGGGAAAGAGGGCCTGGTAGCGGCATTTGCGGTAACATGCGCCGCACTTCCCGCCGGCCTTCAGCAGGCAGTACTCGATGCCGGGGCGGGGCGTCGGGGCCATGGGCAGGCTCGTGACCAGGCTGCCCAGACGGCCGCAGCAGCCGGCTCGGGTGATGAGCCAGTGGTGGCATCCGAAGGTCCCCAGCCCGGCGATGAATCCGATGTGCTTGTGGGACCAGCCGCTGACCAGCCGTTCTTCATCGAAGTTGTGCGTGGCCGGCGTGATGGCCGCATCGAATCCCCGCTCCTCGATGGAAGTTTTCAGGCGCTCGCTCATGGTCTGGATCAGCCGATTGGTGACCACGTAGGCTTCGGCCCAGCTCCTGGCGGCGAATTCCCTTTCGCCGTCGTTCTCCCGTGCCAGCCTTTCCGTGAAGGGTATGAAGAAAACGAGCACCGACCGTGCCCCGGCCAGGAGATCCCGGGGCATGGCGTGGTCGGGGGCGACCACGGATCCAAGCCTGGAAAAGAGCGGGTCGTCGGCCGCCGCCACAGCCAGGAGAGGCTCATGCCAGAGATCCTCTCGTCCGGTCTCCCGTCCCCATTCCCCAATGACCTGATTCGCCTCTTCCCCGAGCCATTTCAGCATGCTGTGTCTCCGTCAGCAGGTATTGGACCGTGAGGTCCTTGCGTTGTCGATCTTTATAACCCAGGATCGGTGAGCTTTTGTCAATAGTGTTGAGGGCTGGTCCCCGCGACGGCAAGCTTCTGGGGGGGGCTGATCGGATGCACTGGGGATTGACGGTCAGGCATGGAGAGCCCTCATCCAGTTTTTGACAATTGCGTGGGTCCGGGAGAAAATATGGATGGAAGGGGTGAAGGGGTACGCGGCGCAGGGTCGTCAAGGTTTACCGGTCAGGGGAGGGCGCGGATGTCGGATCCATTGAGGGTCGTGCTGGTGGAGGATCACCCGATTTTCCGGGAAGGCCTGCGGGCTCTGGTGGTCTCCTCTCTGGGGTACGAAGTGGTCGGGGAGGCCGAGGATGGTCAGCGGGCCATCGAAATCTGCCGGGAATGCGGGCCGGACCTCGTGCTCATGGACCTGTCCCTCCCGCGCATGAACGGTATCGAAGCCGCGGACCGCATCAAGGAGCACTGTCCCCGGACCATCATTCTCGCGGTGACGGTCCACCTGGATGACGAATACATCGCTGCAGCGTTTCAGGCGGGAATAGATGGTTATGTCCTCAAGGATGCCAACCGATCCGAAATCATCGAGGCCATCCAGACGGTGGTTGCGGGCAGGCCCTATCTTTCCCCGGAAGTGTCGGAAAAAGTCATTCGTGGATTCGTCAAGGGCTCGACGGAGAAAGAGCAGGGCGCAGCGGGTTCAGGACTCACGCCGCGTGAGCTGGAGGTCCTCAAGCTGGTGGCCGAGGGGCGAACGAATCGAGCCATTGCCGATCTCTTGTTCATCAGCGTGAAAACGGTTGAAAAACACCGTGCGAGCCTCATGGCCAAGCTCAATCTGCACAGCCCTCAGGCGCTCACCGCCTACGCCCTGGACAAGGGGCTCATCGGCAGGCGGCTCTCTTGATCCCCGCCGGGCCATGATACGCGGATGCGAGTCCCTTCCCCGGGTTGCGATTCAATCCCGAGCCGCCCTCCAGACAGCTCTGCCCTCTCCTTCATGCTGGCAAGCCCCATGCCGCCCTTTACTCCCTTCATGCCCGCCGGATCGACGGATTCCATTCCTATACCGTTATCGCTGATCTCGATCTCGATGGCGCCGTGGGTCTGTCGGAGCTCCACCCGGATGTGGTCGCACCGGCTGTGCTTCACCGCGTTATTGAGGGCTTCCTGGAGAATTCGGAACATGGGGACCTTGAGGGCTGTCGGGATCTCGTTTTCGTCCAGATCCGTGTGCCGCTCCAGGGTAATCCCCGTATAGATGGTCTCGACTTCCCGGCACAGCCAGTTGACGGTGGCCAGGATCCCCAGGTCGTCCAGCATGGTCGGGCGCAGGGTCTTGAGCATCGCTCGGACCTCCCGCATCACCTCTCGAATGACGGTTACTGCCGACTCCAGGGACCAGAGCTTCTCGGGGGAAACCTCGGGCTTCAGTCGCTCCAGGGTTTCCTCGATGCTGAACTTGACGGCGCTCAGGGACTGTCCGATGCTGTCGTGAAGCTGCATGGCCATGTGCTTGCGCTCGGTCTCCTGGGCCGACAGAAGCTGAGAGGAGAGGAGCTTGAGCTGCCGCTCGGAATCCTCGAGTTTTTTCTGGGCTCGCCGGCGCACCTCCTCCACCCCGATGGCGGAAGCGATGATCCCCGTCAGCCGCTCCTCTTCCTCGTCTGGCACCACATCGCGGTCATAGAAGGCGCAGAGGGACCCCACCGCTTGGGAGCCGAGGCTGACCACCCGGCCGAAGTAGGTCTTGAGCCGATGGGCGGTGATCCAGGGGTCCTTGCTGGCGTAAGAGGTGGATTCCAGGCTCCTGATGAGGCGGGGGCCCTGGGCCTGGTGCTCGATGACTTCGTGGCAGATGTGCCCCCGGGGCGTCTCGCAGCTCCCCCATTCCCGCACCGGCCCCCATTGTCCCCACAGGCAGAGCCTTTCACCCTCGAGCTGGTTGTAAAAGGCTGCCGAGGCGTTCAGCAGCTCGCCGGTGAGCTCGGTGAGACGTCGGATGTTCTGGACGGGGTCGGCCCCGAAGCTGAAAAAGCACTCGTTCATGCGGGTCAGCCTGGCCTCGGTTTGGGCAAGTCTCTCGATCATGGCCTGGGCATAGAAGCCGAAGCCGACGAGGAGCGAGATGGCGAGGAGCCGCATCATGGTTTCGTTGAGATCCGGATGGATCAGGCGCTCGGTCAGAGACCCCAGCTCGTAGACCGAGGAATCCATGATGGATTCGATGACCCAATAGAGTGCCGAGAGGCCTACGCCCACCCAGCCCACCCTTCTGACCAGCCAAGGTTTGTCATGGAAAAGCATGGCGATTCCTCCCGGCGCTTCGGTGCCCTCCGTGCGTTTCACCTTATGGAGTCCCACGGAGTTGCCTGGGGCCATCCCCCCAACGCGGTACTGAGCCCAAATGGGGACCAATGCCCATTTCACGAGCCCATCGGGGGTTTTACCATAGGATCGAGGGAAATGAACGAATGTTGTGGATATTCAAGCCAATAGAGGCGGAGTGCGGATGTGCTCGCCTGCCGGGGAGATGGATCATGAATGCTGATGGGAACAGATCAATTGGAGGGAAGTGGCTGACCCTGTTTTGGGGGCTGGCTTTGGTTTGGGGCATGGGGTATTCCTTCGGGGCCTGGGCGATGAGCGACGGGTCGAGCCCCCTCGGCAAGGGGGCTGGGGTTGAGCCCCGGTCCATCATGGGGGCTCCCCTGGGGAGCCCGGCCGGGGAGGCGACCGGCCTTCTCATTCAGGCCAGGAAGGGCAAACAGGGCAACAGGCTCGAGCATGGGGCTCCTGGCCACGCCTCACTGGGCAGCGGGAGCCTCCTCGCCAGGAGAGGTCGCGGGGAGCCTGAGATGCGACGCGAGCATGGGCGAGTGGGTCATGCTTCGGTGACGAGCGGTGAGTACCACGCCAAAAAGGGTCGTGAAAAGCCGGAGAAGCCTGAAGCTCGAGGCTGATGGTTGACGAAGTCCCGGGTATCCATATGGATGCCTCACCGTGTGCCGCCCGCTGACCCATCTATTGAGTGAATGCCCTCCTTTCCGCCAGGAGGGCTTTTTTGTGACCAGGTCAGGGGCGGTTCAGGGCGCTCCCCTTTGGAAGCGAGCCGTCTGCACCTGATGCCATGGAGCCGCCGTGGCACCGTGGAGCGCACCGTTGACGGAAAAAGCTCTTGCGAAAAAGCGGTCCAATGGGTATGTGGGCCGAGTACGAGGTGAAGCACGCTGCTAGGGGTCAAAGCTTCCCGCCCCGGACCTGGCGACGCGGGGCTGGCTGGCCAGCCCGATATCGTGCGCTTCCCACCAGCCCGAACCGGCGGGCCGCGGTTTTCAGAACGGCTCGAATCCAGGTCGGTAAAAGGGCCAGAGTTGGCTCTGGCTTTTTCCTTTTCAGGGAGAATGTTTCGTGACGGATGAGGACTCCACCCTCTCCGGGGGTGTACCGGAGCCAACGGTCGACTACGAGCGCAGGGCCAGGAGGTGGAACGTCTTCGTGACTGCGCTCCTCGTGGTGATCCTCTTCATCCCGATGCCCTTTGTCCGCTTCGAGACCTGGCCGGCAAAAGCCATGCTGGGGGAGCACCTCGTCACGCCCTGGAGCCGCTTCAGGATCTGTTACGAGTCCTTTCCCAAGGGGGAAGCCGTGGCGGAAGTCTTTGGATTCAACTGGAGGGGACGCCTGAAGAACGGGGACGGGACGAACCCGCAGTTCATCCACCCCGGGTCTGTCGGACCGGCGGTCCTCAAATGGCAGAACGGTCCCGAGATCATCCTCCATGCTGCATACGCCGACGGCGATCTCATCCGGGTGGAAACCTACTGGCAGCCCATGATCCTCTGGCCGTTCAAAATGATCTGGAATATCAGGGGACACTTCAAGGTGCCGGTCAAGTCCTGAGCCACGCTTCCGTTCAAATGTCGCGTCAGGGGGGGCTCGGCTGACGAGGCGACGGAGGAGCATCGGACTTGAGCTGTTCGGCGGATGAGACGAAGAAATCCTTGTAGAAGAAGAAGCTCACGAACAGAGGGAGGAAATAATAGACCACGCGGTAGATCAGCGTGGCCACGAGCGCCCGGTCATAGTCGAGTCCCATGAGATAGAACGACCCCGCCATGGATCCTTCCATGATGCCGATGGAGGCTGGCGTGATGGAGAAAAGCCCCGCGAAAATGCCCACCGAGAAGCCCACCAGCAGGGAGCGGTTGTCCACGGGATAGTGCACCGCCAGAAAAGAGGCTTTGAGGCACAGGAACATGGTGGCCCAGTCCAGGACGGCGAAAAGGGCTGGCACCAGCAGGATCCGGGAGTCCCGCACGAGAAGATTCATGCTCCTGTTGAAATTCTGAAAGAAGCTATCGGCCCTTTCCGGCTGCAGCCACGAGGGGTGGCGGAACTTGCGGCCGAGCCACGTGTACACGAGCATCAGCCCATGCCACATGCGCTTGCGGAAAGTCTCGCTGATGATCGAGTGTATCGTCACCCAGGTGAGCACGAAGGCCACGGCTAGGATGAGGATGCCAACCTCCATCTCGCGGCCGCTCAGCTTGTATTCGCTGTAGAGATAGAAGAATCCGAGGTACACGAAAAGGACGGCCACGGTATTGGTGAGGAATCCATGGACGATGGAGATGGTGAGGGTACTGCTTGGGGGGACCCTCTCCCGGGACAGAAGATAAAGCTTGACGGCCATGCCGCTGAGCCCTCCCACGGCCATGACGTAGTTCAGGGCCGTGGAGACCAGGGCGATGCGGAAGGAGTCGGCGAAGGGAAGGGGGTGCCGCATTCCCCGGAGCAGTCGATGGAGGACGGCCGCGATGAGCAGATAGCTGAGGACGCTGGCCAGGAGAGCCGATGCAGCCCAGTAGAGGTTGATGTCCTGGAGGCTTTCCCCAAGTTTTTTCAAATCAGCCCGGTTGAGGGTGATCATGAAAACCGCCAGGCCGAGGGCCGCTGGAAACCAGAAACGCTTCTTTCCCAAAATGCGGTGGCTCAAGCACTCTCTCCTCAACCGGCCTGCGAGCCCCCGGGGCTCCGCTCCATGGCCAATCCACTCCCCTCGCGGTGTGGCGGGCTTTTCGGCGGGTGGCGCATGGGGCCGTACCGAGTCCGGCTGGTGCTCAACTTGCGAGGGGAATCGGACCCACACATAGCAGAATCGATCCGACAATGGAAGACGCATCACGCCGGGCCAGCGAAGAGTCCGGCCCCCTCACCGCGCCTTCGGGCGATGATGGAGAATGCGGCCCGAGACGTCGGGGGGCCTTCCACAGTGGGGGCCTGGGGTGTCGGAAAGCCGCTGAGTCCCCATCTCATGGCGGGGGGAAAGCGCTTGACAAGGCCCTTTGCGCCGCTAGAATTCCTTGCCTAACGGCGGGAGCGTCGCGGAGTTTTGCTCACGTATAAGTTCCGCCTTTGCCTGAAGGCGGGCCTTGCCGCTTCATGAGGTTCCAATGATGGGTGCCATTGAAATGTCCCCTTTGCATGATTGGCTCGTTGAGCTGAGGAGAGGTTTTCACCAGAGCCCCGAGCTGTCCTATGCCGAGTTTGGGACCAGTCGACGGATCGCTGCAAAGCTGCGGGAGATGGGGGTCGATGTCCAGGAGGGAGTGGGCGGAACCGGGATCGTGGCCCGCATGGATTCCGGCAGGCCCGGCCCCGTGGTGGCTTTCCGGGCGGACATGGACGCCCTTCCCCTGGAGGAGATCTCCACCGAGCCCTATTGCTCCACCGTCCCCGGCGTCATGCATGCCTGCGGGCATGACGCCCACATCACCATCGGGCTGGGGGTGGCGCGCACCCTCATGGACGAGGGCTGGCCCGCCACGGGAAAGGGAAAGGTCGTCCTCGTCTTCCAGCCGGCGGAGGAGGGGGGTGCGGGGGCCCTCGCCATGCTGCGGAGCGGGGCCCTGGACGGCGAGCCCATCGATGCGATCCTTGCGGGTCATGTGCATCCCGAGCTGCCCGTGGGACATGTCGGGGTCGTTCCGGGCATGTGCAACGCCGCATCGGATTCCGTCCGCATCCGGATCACGGGGAAGGGAGGTCATGGCGCCCAGCCCCACCGCTGCGTGGACCCCATCCTCGCCGGAGCCGCTCTGGTGACCCAGCTCCAGAGCCTGGTGAGCCGAAGCATCTCCCCCATCGACAGCGCGGTCCTGACCATCGGCCAGTTCGTGGCCGGGACGGCATCCAACATCATCCCCCAGCAGGCAGTCCTCAACGGGACCCTGCGCACCCTCAGGCCCGAGGTGCGGGACGTCATGGCGGAGCGCATCGATGGGATGGTCAAGGGGCTGGAGCTGGCCTACGGCGTGAAGGTCGACCTGGAAATGATCCCCGGCTACCCGCTGCTGGTGAACGACCCTATCGTCGCCGAAATGGCCCGGAATGTCGCCTCGGACTTTCTGGGGCCGGACCGGGTCCATATCGAGCTTCCCAGGATGGGAGCCGAGGATTTCGCCTATTTCCTGCAGCGCTATCCGGGAGCCCTCCTCCGCCTAGGCTGCCACAAGCCGGAGGAAGGGTTCCGCCACGCTCTTCACTCGCCCCACTTCGATCTGGACGAGCGCGTGCTGGACGTGGGGGTGGGGCTCTTCACGAGGCTGATCAAGAGGCTCATGGCGGAGGTCCGAGCCCAAGGGCCAGGCACCTCCCTCCCCTGAGCGCCTCCTCAGCTCGTCCATTGCAGCCGAACATCATATCGCCTGCCGTCCACCACAAGGTGAAAAGCCTGGGCCGTCTCGTCTTCCTCGATGTACCGGGCCAGCTCGTAATAGGCTGCCTTGCCCAAGCGCGTCCTGAGGCGATGCGGTGTGGTGAGGCAGTATAGGGCGGAAAAGTCAGGTACGGTGGTGAGAGTGCCGGGGTCCAGGGTCTCGCGGCGCCCGTCCTGAAGCTCGAGCTCAATGGCGATGATCCCGCCGTCCGTGTTCAGCCTCGGAAACACGTAACGAGCCCATAAAGGGGCATCCGCCACGCGGATGGGGTGCACCTCTCCCTCGCATCGGATGTAATAGCGCCCGTCCCGCTCGAATAGGGACCGGCTGAGCAGCTGGAAGAGCTCGGGGTCGGTGACGGGGTTCCCCTCGCAGAGCCAGCTGCCGTGCTCGTCCACGCGGTAATCGTAGAGATGCTTCTGACGGGAGCGGGACATGGGATTCGTCCGGAACCATGGAAGCCGGGCGAGGCCCGAGCCGATGTCGTTTTCGCCCCGGGCTTCGGGGGATCAGAGCTCGAAATCCACGGCCAGGATGCTCTCGCAGATGTCCAGCACCAGGTTCAGCACCACGACATGCTCGGGATGCACCTGGTAACGCTTCAGGGCATCGAGATTCTCGAAGGCGGAAACGAGACAGAAATCGTAGGAGCGCTCCGAGTGGATGAGGTCGCGTCCGTGCTCGTACTGCTTGATCTCGGGAATGGCGGCTGGTAGTGCTCCCAGCAGCCTTTGGAGACGCGAGATCTTTTCCTCCGCGGTCCCTTCCTTGAACTTCATGAGCACCACGTGCTTGATCATGAGCTACCCTCCACGGACAAGGCTTCGAGTTTCAGGTTACAGGGTGGGGCCCGGCACCAGGTTATGGACTTGGGCTCAGGCGCTGCCTCCCTCGCCCCCGATGCGGGGGAAGGATCTGGGGTGAAAGGGCCCGGGAGCGGTCGGCTTCAGACGCCGGCCCGGCTCTCGCGCAGCCTGCGGTTGTCCCCGATGCGAATGGTGATCCTCTGCGTGTCGAAGTACTCCAGCAGCGGGATGGTGTACTTGCGGCTGGCCTGGGTCATCTCCTTGAACTGGGGTGTGGAGATCTCCCCGTGCTCCCGCAGGAACTCCACCAGCCGTTTGTGCAGGTCGGACAGGGCTGCCGAGTGGAAGTAGATGTCCTCCTTCACCTTGACGAGGATCCCCTGGGAGAGCATCCAGTCGATGACGTCCTGGTGCTGGCGGGGCGTGCCCTGGAGCCCGGCCGTGACCTCCTTCATGAAGGGGGGCTGAAGTCCCGCGTCCTTGAACGCTTTCTCGATCTTCTGACGAATGACCTCCTCGTCCCTGGTGAGATCGACTTTGTGGGAAGTGAGGCGCACCCATTCCATTTCCTGGACGATATGATCCTCTTCGGCAAGCTGTCTCAGGACATAGTTGTAAAGCTTGGCGTCCACGGTTTCCGGCAGCTGGGCGGCGAGCTCCTCCTTGGCCATGCCCGTCTTGAGGGGGAACCTGGCGTGATGATCGGCCAGGGAGCCCAGGATGGTCCCCTTCATTTCCTCCAGGACATCGGAGTGGAGCAGACGGCGGTTCTCCTTGTCGTAGAGGATGACTTTCTTCTGGCTGATGAACTGCTGCAGACTCTTTTCCAGGATCCTCGGGGGCACGTTGGCCCGGAGGCGCAGCTGGTCTTCGCTGAGCCCCTGGCAGGAGGCGTCCCGGGCATGCCAGAGCACAATGCTAGGATCGTCGCCATGGAGCAGGATTTCCAGCCCTCTGGCCGCCTCGATCTTGTGGTGTCCCTTGTGCTTGATGGGCAGAGGGTGCAGGATGCTGCCGCCCCCGATGGTCTGGACCGGCGAATAGGACCGCATGACGAAGCGATCCCCCCGGAGGGCGGCGATGGGGTGGTCGAGGCGGATCTGGGCGAAGGCTTCATTTCCCGCCGGAACCTCTTCCTGGTCCAGGAGGACCACCGTGGCCATGTGCTCGGCCGTCCCCGTGTGGAAGCGAATCTTGGCCCGGTTCTTGACCGGTCGAGGAGAGCTGGAGAGCACGTGCATGTGGACATCCACCATGTGCGTGGCGACGAGGGCCCCGGGGGTGGCGATGACGTCGCCCCGCTGGATCAGCAGGCGCTCGATGCCCTGGAGGTTGATGGCCGTCCGCTGACCGGGATAGATTTCCTGGACATCCTGGTTGTGGACCTGGAGCCCCCGCACCTTGGTCTTGTGCATGGAGGGATAGATGGTGACGGGATCGCCGACGGCGAGCTTGCCGGAAAGGCTGGTTCCCGTGACGACGGTGCCGAAGCCCCGCATGCTGAAGACGCGGTCCACGGAAAGGCGAAAGGGGCCGTCGGGACTGCGGGCATCGATCCCCGCCACGATGTGGTCGATGGCGCTCCTCAGTTCCTCTAACCCCTCCCCCGTGGCCGAAGACACGGGGAGAATGGGGCTGTCCTGGAGAAACGTGCCCTTGAGAAAGGAGGCCACGTCATCTTTCACCATCTCGATCCATTCGGGGTCGTCCACCAGATCGGTCTTGGTCAGGACCACCAGGCCCTGCTTGACGCGGAGAAGATCGCAGATCTCCAGGTGCTCGCGCGTCTGAGGCATGACACCCTCGTCCGCGGCGATGACCAGCGCCACCAGGTCGATACCCGTGGCTCCGGCGACCATGTGCTTGACGAACCGCTCGTGACCCGGCACGTCCACGATGCCCAGCCGCTCCCCGCTGGGCAGGACCATGTGGGCGAATCCCAGCTCGATGGTGATGCCCCGGAGCTTCTCTTCCTTAAGGCGGTCCGTGTCGATGCCGGTGAGGGCCCTGATGAGGGATGTCTTGCCGTGATCGATGTGTCCAGCCGTTCCCAGCACCACCTGCTTCATGATTCGCCTTTTGCCGTCTTTGGGTTCCCGTCCCTTGGAAATGGATCCTTCGATGCCCCATGCGGTTAAAGTGTGTATCAAAAGGCGCCATTAATCAACAGGCGAGTGTGCCGAGCCCGGCCCGGGGGCCTTGAGATCGCTCGGGAATTGCTTTGACAACCCTTTGAATGCTGGGCTATTCTCCTGCAATTTAATCCAGTGGGGAGGTGCCGCCATGAGTCTGAATATCGCGCAATGCAGCCGCATGTATCGATTGCCGCCCTATGTTTTTGCGCAGGTGAACGCGCTCAAGATGGAGAAGCGGCGTGCCGGCGAGGACATCATCGATCTGGGAATGGGGAATCCCGACCTCCCGACTCCCAAGCACATCATCGACAAGCTGGTGGAGGCGGCCCGAAAGCCCCACAACCACCGCTATTCCGCGTCCCGCGGCATCACCAAGCTGAGGGAGGCCATCAGCGAATGGTACAAACGGCGCTTCGACGTGGACATCGATCCCGAGAGCGAAGCCGTGGTGACCATCGGCGCCAAGGAGGGGCTGTCGCATCTGGTGCTGGTGCTCATCAGCCCCGGGGATGTTGTCCTTTCACCCAACCCGACGTACCCTATCCACCCGTATTCGGCCATCATCGCGGGCGGTGACGTGCGGTCCATCCCCATCGGGCCCGACCGCAGCTTCCTCGAGGACCTCCAGCATGCCATCAAGCAGACCTGGCCCAGGCCCAAGCTGCTGGTCATCTCCTTTCCGCACAATCCGACAACGGCCGTGGTGGACCTCGATTTCTTCAAAAAGATCGTCGACTGCGCCAGGGAGAACCAGCTGCTGGTGATCCACGACCTGGCCTACGCCGACCTGACCTTCGACGGGTATCAGGCCCCGAGCTTCCTTCAGGTGCCGGGAGCCAAGGACGTGGGTGTCGAGTTCTTCTCCATGTCCAAGAGCTACAGCATGGCGGGCTGGCGCGTGGGCTTCTGCGTGGGGAATGCCGAGATCATCGCGGCGCTCACGCGCATCAAGAGCTATCTGGACTATGGGGTGTTTCAGCCCATTCAGATTGCGGCGACGGTGGCCCTGAGATCGGACCAGTCGTGCGTGCGGCAGATCGTGGACGTTTACAGGTCGCGCCGCGATGTCCTGTTGGATGGCCTGAACCGAATCGGCTGGACCCTGGAGAAGCCCAAGGGCACCATGTTCGTGTGGGCGCCAATTCCCGAGCCCTTTCGACGCATGGGCTCCGTGGAGTTCTCCAAATACCTCATCGAGGAGGGAAAGGTTGCCGTGTCGCCGGGTCTGGGCTTCGGGGAGTATGGCGACGAGTATGTCCGGTTCGCCCTGGTGGAAAACGAGATGCGAACCAAGCAGGCGATTCGCGGTCTTCGAAAGGCCATCCAGAAGAAGTAGCAGCGTGGCGTGAACAGTTGGATTGCGGGGGAGAGCGTGCGTTCGATCGGAGTAGGGCTCATCGGCTGGGGGACCGTGGGATGCGGGGTCATAAGGGTCCTGGATGAAAACGCGGAAGCCATCGCGTCACGGCTGGGGGTCCGGCTGGAGCTTAGGCGCGTGGCCGACATGGATCTCGAGAGGTCACGGCCCGTGGCCGTATCTCAGGGGCTTCTCACCTCCCGCGCCGAGGATATCCTGGACGATCCCTCCATCGACATCGTGGTGGAGCTCATTGGCGGGCTGGGTGCCGCCCGGCGGCTGATCATCGCCGCCCTGGAGAAGGGCAAGCACGTGGTCACGGCCAACAAGGCGCTTCTGGCTCACCACGGCAACGAGATCTTCGATCTGGCGCGGGCCAGGGGCCGGGCGGTTGGCTTCGAGGCCTCCGTCGCCGGGGGCATTCCTTTCATCAAGGCGCTACGCGAGGGGCTTGCGGCCAATCGCATCGACAGCGTCTTCGGGATCCTGAACGGAACGGCCAACTACATCCTGACGAGGATGACCGAGGCCGGACTGTCCTTCGGAGAAGCCCTCCAGGAGGCCCAGGACAAGGGGTATGCCGAAGCGGATCCGACCCTGGACATCGAGGGGATCGACACGGCTCACAAACTGGCCATCACGAGCGCCATCGCCTTTGGGACACCCATCCAGTTCGACCAGGTTCATACCGAGGGGATCTCCGCCATCGATCCCGTGGACATTCAGTTTGCGGAGGAGTTCGGCTACCGGCTGAAGCTCCTGGCCATCGCCCGTCGGTCGGAGGGTGGTCTCGAAATGCGTGTTCATCCCACCCTGATCCCCTCCAGCCATGTCCTGGCCAGTGTGCTCGGAGCTTATAATGCCGTTCACGTTCATGGCAACGCCGTGGGGAATATCATGCTTTACGGGCTCGGCGCCGGAATGATGCCGACGGGGAGCGCCGTTGTGAGCGATCTCATGGACATCGCCAGGGACATGGACGCCGGTACTCCTCCCCGGATCCCCCACCTGGGATTCAGCGTGGCCGTGCCGGCCCCCGTTCCCATCAAGCCCATTGCCGACGTCAGTACCTGTTATTACTTCCGGTTTGCGGCGGTGGACCGGCCCGGGGTGCTCTCCAAGATTTCAGGGATTCTGGGTGCACACCAGATCAGCATCGCCGCGGTGATCCAGAAGGGCCGCCAGACTCAGGGGGCGGTTCCCATCGTCATGATCACCCATGAGGCCCTGGAGAGCAACGTGAGGAATGCCCTGGCCGAAATGAACAGGCTGGATGTGGTTCTAGCCTCGACGCAGGTCATTCGAATCGAGGACCAGTAGCCCGGCGGTCCACCGGGTCTTTCGATCCCCCATCCCGCTGAGTGGGCCGCGATTTTCTTGCCGTGGAGCCTTGCCCGCGGGCTGTGAGATCTTTAATTTCAAGTGTCGTGCTTGCTCTGAATTCAACGAATCCGGACTTCCAACGCTGCCGTTGATCCTTGAACCCGGCTCCACCGTGTTGGAAGCTTCGACGGTGAGAAATCCGAGGCCGTTTTGAAGCTCGAAGATCTGAAATCGGTATCTGAAGCCAGCGAGCTGGGCCGCCTGGAATCCCCCTCAAGGTATGTCATTCTGGTGGGAGATGGGATGGGAGACTATCCCCTGGCTGAGCTGGGAGGAAAGACGCCCCTGGAAGCGGCTTCGACGCCGCACATGGATCGGCTCTCGCTCCATGGACTGATGGGCACTGTTGCGACGATACCGGAAGGCATGGAGCCGGGAAGCGACGTGGCCAACATGAGTCTCCTGGGTTACGATCCTACCCTTTACCACACGGGCAGGGCGCCACTGGAGGCCGCCAGCATGGGCATCCGCCTGGGGCCTTCGGATGTGGCCTACCGATGCAATCTGGTGAGCCTGGACCGCGGCGAGGATGGCGTCACCCGAATGGGGGACTACTCCGCCGGCCACATTTCCACGGGGGAGGCCCACGAGCTGGTGGCCGCTCTGCAGCAGGCCGCCGCTGGCGGCCCTTTGAGGCTCTATCCCGGCGTGAGCTACCGGCACCTTCTCCTGTGGTCCGGCGGGCGCGAGGATCTCAGGACCACGCCGCCCCACGACATCACGGGGGAGCCGTCGGAGCCCTATGGCGCGGTTTACCGGTGCGAGCCCATTCTGTTGGAATTCATGAACCGGTCAGCGGAGATCCTGGCCGACCACCCCGTCAACCGGGCTCGCAGGGAAGCCGGCCGCCGCCAGGCCAATTCCGTCTGGCTCTGGGGGCAGGGCAAGGCCCCCGCCATGCCGACACTCGAGGAGAGAGCCGGACTGCGCGGGGCCATGATCTCGGCTGTGGACCTGCTCAAGGGCATGGGGGTTTATGCCGGCCTGGATGCCATCGCGGTGCCCGGGGCGACGGGATATCTCGATACGAACTATGCCGGGAAGGTCCAGGCGGCCCTGAAAGCTCTGGAAGCGGGCGACTTCGTCTACGTGCACATCGAGGCTCCGGATGAAGCGGGGCACGAGGGGAGCCTCCAGAAGAAGATCCAGGCCATCGAGGCGTTCGATCGCCAGGTGGTGGGTCCCATGGTGGAGGGGCTCGGGCGTTTTGCGAGGGTCAATCTGCTCATCGTGACGGATCACCTGACCCCGATTCAGATTCGGACTCATGTCTCGGACCCGGTGCCCTTTCTCCTTCTCACCGACCTTCATGCGGCCCTGACCCGGCCGGGGCGGGGTGACGGGGGGTATGCGGAGAGGAGCGCCGGTGCCCGCGGTCTTCACCTCCCCAACGGGGTGGCTCTGTTCAACAGGCTCATCGATCTCCAGTGAGAGGGACGGGGCGCTCATGGTGATGCAGGCTCAGTTCAGGGTCCTTTACGGCGACACCGACGCCATGGGACAGGCTTACTACGGCAACTACCTGAAATGGTTTGAAGTGGGGCGTGCCGAGTGGTTTCGGAGCCTGGGGACCAGTTACCGTGATCTGGAGGGGACCGGGGTGTATCTCCCGGTGGTGGAGGCTCACTGCAGCTACCACAGGCCGGCTTTTTACGACGACGTCCTCACCATCTCGACCTCTTTCCAGTATGCGGGCCCGGCGCGCCTGCGATTCGACTACGAAGTGTCGAGGGATGGCGAGGCGCTGGCCAGGGGGTACACGATCCACGCCTGTGTCAACAGTGACAGAAAGGTCCTGCGACCTCCGGGCCATCTGAGGGCCATTCTGGATTCATCGATTTCCTGATTTCCTGACCGTTAACATGCATTGAGTCTTTGAGAGCCCATGGAATCGCCAGGGCCGTCGCTCCTGGCGGACGGATGCCCGTTTGCGCCGCCGGTGTCGGGAGCGGCGGGTGATGCGAACCCGAACCGGGAGGGTTGGACCATGATCATTTATCCGGCAATCGATCTGAAGGATGGGCAGTGTGTTCGCCTCATGCAGGGGGACCCTGACCGTGCGACCGTTTATGGAAATGACCCTGGCCAGATGGCCCGAAGATGGCAAGAAGAGGGGGCCGAGTGGCTCCATGTGGTGGATCTGGACGGAGCGTTTTCGAGCACGCCGAAGAATTTCCGCAGCGTCCAGGCCATCGTCGAGGCGGTCAGGATCCCGGTTCAGCTCGGGGGGGGGATCCGGACTCTCGAGACCGTCATCCAGTACATGGATCTGGGGCTGACCCGCGTCATTCTGGGAACGGCGGCCCTGAGACAGCCGGAGCTGGTGGCGGAGGCGGCCGGTCGCTATCCCGGCAGGGTGGCCCTGGGGGTGGATGCGCGCGGAGGGATGGTGGCCATCGAAGGCTGGAAGGAAACCTCTCCCCGGGATGCCGTGTCCCTGGTCGGGCAATTCGAGAATCTGCCGCTGGCGGCCGTCATCTATACGGACATCCAGCGGGACGGCATGCAGACGGGGGTGAACGTGGAGGCGACCCGCCGGCTCCTGCTCGAGACTTCCATCCCGGTGATCGCCTCGGGCGGCGTCGCCACCCTCGCCGACATCGAGGCCTTGTTTCCCCTCGTCGACCTGGGGCTCGATGGTGTGATCACCGGCCGTGCCCTGTATAACGGCACGCTGCGATTGGATGCGGCCCTGGCCCTGGCTCGATCCCAGCAAGAGGGACGCCCTCCGGTACGACCATGAAGGGAAGAAACGACCCATGGAGCTGATGCAGCGCATCGAAGAGGCATTGAGGGAAGCCATCCGGTCCAGGCGGGAGAGCGGGCGAAACGCCGTGCGGCTGCTGCTGACGGCCCTCAAGGTCCGGGAAAAGGAGGTCAAAAGGCCTCTGGAAGAGCCGGAGATCCGGCAGCTCATATCCTCCCAGATCAAGCAAAGGCGAGATTCCGCCGAACAGTACCTCCGCGGCGGCCGAAAGGACCTGGCCGCCCTGGAGGAGGAAGAGATCGAGGTCTTGTCGGTTTTCCTGCCCGAGCAGCTGACGCCGGAGGCCCTGGATGGGCTCATCGAGACCGCCATTGCCGAATCCGGAGCCCAAACGGTGAAGGAGATGGGGAAGGTCATGAAGCTTCTCATGCCGAAGGTTGCGGGCCGCGCCGAGGGCAAGCTGGTCAACGACCTGACCCGAAGGAAGCTCTCCTCCTGATCCGTGGGGGGCGATCCTCCGGGCTCCGGGGAGGCGCGGACACATGCATCTTGATTTGACTCATGCGAGCGGGTACATATCCAAGGTTTCGCTTCTCGCCCCTCCTGCGTCCGTCGGATTGAAACGAGGAGTAGACCGCTGAAAGTGGGTGCATCGGACCTGGCCGTTCTGGTGAAGCAGGCCGCTGACATTGTCGATGTGATCGGCCGCGTGGTAGTGCTGCGACGCGCGGGCCACAGGCACATCGGGCTCTGCCCGTTTCACCAGGAAAAGACCCCTTCCTTTCACGTGGATCCCGAAAGCCAGTTTTTCCATTGCTTCGGGTGCGGCCAGGGGGGTGATGTGGTGACCTTCGTCATGAAGCACCAGAGCCTGTCCTTCAGCGATGCCGTTCGGCACCTGGCTGATCGATACCACGTCGTCCTGCCCGAGCAGGCAGGGGGGGCTGGAATTTCCTCCGAGACGGTTCGAAGGGAGCGGGAGACTCTCTACCGGGTTGTGGAAGCGGGGGCGGATTACTTCTACGGCCAGCTTCACCACAGCTCGGCGGGACGCGAGGCCAGGGATTACCTGAATCGGCGCGGGATTCCCCATGAGGTGGTGGAAGTCGAGCGGATGGGCTACGCGCCGGACAGCTGGGATGGACTGCTGCGCCATCTGGAGCGGTCCGGATTCGACCTGGCCCTGGCGGAAAAAGTCGGCCTGATCGCACGGGGTGCCAGGGATCGGGTTTACGACCGATTCCGGCACCGGCTCATTTTTCCCATCCGGGACGATCAGAGCCGGGTGGTGGCCTTTGGCGGACGAAGTCTGCCCAGGAATTCGGACACCGGGGCTCGATCCGTGGGATCGCCGCGTGGGGAGGAGCCCAAGTACCTCAACAGTCCTGAAAGTCCCCTGTATCACAAGGGGCGGATGCTGTATCAGCTGGCGCGTGCCCGGGAGGCGTGTCGCAGCCAGCGCCAGGTGCTTCTGGTCGAAGGCTACATGGATCTCCTGGCTTTTCATGTCCATGGCTTCCATCGGGTGGTTGCCACCCTGGGTACGGCTCTGACGCCCCATCAGGTCCGGCTCCTGGCCCGCATGGTGGACGAAGTGGTCCTCGCTTATGACGGGGATGAGGCGGGGGAGAAGGCCATGCTGCGGGCTCTGCCCCTGTTTCTGGAAGAGGAGCTCACGGTCTCCTGCATCCGCTTCCCTCGCGGGATGGATCCCGACGACTTCCTCAAGGCCGGGGGAATGGACGGTCTTTTGAAGCTCGTCTCCGGCCGGGTGGATTTGGGGCGGTACGCCATGGACCAGGTCCTGGAGCGATGGGATGGGAGCATCGGTGGCAAATCGCGGGCCGTCGACGAGCTGAAGCCTCTCCTGCGAAGCGTGCGTCAGCCGGTGCTCAAGGCTGAGTATGTCCGCGTCGTGGCCGGGAGGCTCTCCATCCCCGAGGGTGCCGTCCTGGAGCAGGTCGATTCCGGAGGGGGCTCCCGCACCGCGGGTCACCGGGCGGTTCCCAGGCGGCCCCGGGCGCGTGTGGAGGATCCTGGCTCCCTTGAAGAGAGCATCGTTCGTCTCATGATCCATCATCCCGCCCTCATCGATGAGGTGGAACGGTCGGGAGCCGTGGGTCATTTCAGTGAGGGCCGGATCAAGGCACTGGCGGAAGTATTGCTCAGAATTCCGCATCCGCCCTCGGGCGAATTCCGCCCGTCGGCCGTGTTTGAAGAGCTGGAGGACCCCGACCTCAAGGGTCTGCTCACTCGCTTCATGATGGAATCGGGAGATCTGGCTGACGTGGAGACGCAGCTCGGCGACTGGCTGGGAGCCTTGTGCCATTTCAAGCCCCGGCGGAGCCGACTTTGCGATCTCAGTGATGCCCTGGATCGTGCCCAGCGGGATGGAAACATGGCCGAGGTGAAAGCAATCCTCGGCCAGATACAGAGTCTGCAGTCAATCAAGAAAAAGGGTCGACGGTCCACTCCAAACCACTGAAGGAGAAATCACTTGATGACGGACAAGGATGTGAAGCAGCGGCGTGACCCTGCTCTGTCAAAGCCCGAAATGGATGATATCAAGCGCCTGATCACCGTGGGTAAGGAAAAGGGTTACCTGACCTACGACGAAGTCAACGAAGCCCTCCCCGAAGATCTCGTCTCCCCGGAAAAGCTCGACGACATGATGATGATATTCGACGAGATGGATATCGAGATCGTGGACTCCGAGCAGCAGGTTCAGGTGGTTCGTGAGGCTATGACAGTGGATTCCGAGTCGCTCCTCGAGGAAGAGGAGGAAGAGCTTCAGCTGGAATCCGACGTGTCCAGTCGTGTGACCGATCCGGTGAAGATGTATTTGCGCGAAATGGGGCAGGTGTCGCTGTTGACCCGGGAGGGCGAGGTGGAGATCGCCAAGCGCATCGAAGCGGGCGAGCGGGAGGTCTTCAATGCCATCATGGAGTCGTCCATCGGCATCAAGGAGATCATGAGCCTGAGGGAGCGCCTGGAGAGCGATGTGGTGCGGATTCCCGACGTACTGAGGGAAGTGGAGGAGGACATCAGCCCCGAGGAGGAGGAGAATCAGAAGAGCCGCGTCATTCGGATGTTTGAGGAAGTGCGGCAGCTGGACGAGGCCAACAAGGCCATGCAGACCACCTTGCTGTCCCACAGCCTCACACAGGATGAGCAGGTTGTTGTCAAGGCTCGGCTGCAGCAGAACAAGGAGCAGATTGTGAGTCTCCTCAAGGGCATGCAGCTGGGACGTCGGCATATTGATAATATCATCAACAAATTGAGAGAGTGCCTCGAGCATGTGGAGCGAACCGAGCGAGACCTCCAGGAGTGCCTGTTGACCTGTGGGAAGCCTTACCAGGAGCTCAAGCCGCTCTATGAGAACGCTCAGCGGGGTGATGCGGAGCTTCGGGATTGCGCCCGGTTCCTGGGGATGGATCCCGACCGGTTCCTCGATCTGGCCGCCCGCGCCGTGGCGGCGCGGGAGCGCATCACGGAGCTGGAGATGGAGGCCAAGATGGACTCCAAATCCCTGCGGCAGATCCTCCGGCGCGTCGAGGATGGCATGATCCGGGCTAAGATCGCCAAGAGCGAGCTCATCGAAGCCAACCTCAGGCTGGTGGTCAGTATTGCCAAAAAGTATACCAATCGTGGGCTTCAGTTTCTGGATTTGATCCAGGAAGGCAACATTGGACTCATGAAAGCCGTCGATAAGTTCGAATATCAACGCGGATACAAGTTCAGCACCTATGCCACCTGGTGGATACGGCAGGCCATCACTCGGGCCATCGCGGATCAGGCGCGCACCATTCGCATTCCCGTGCACATGATCGAAACGATCAACAAGCTCATCCGCACGTCGCGCTATCTGGTTCAGGAGCTCGGTCGGGAGCCCACACCCGAGGAGATCGCCGAGAAGATGGAGTTTCCGGTGGAAAAGGTCCGCAAGGTCCTGAAGATCGCCAAGGAGCCCATCAGTCTCGAGACGCCCATCGGCGAGGAGGAGGACAGCCATCTGGGGGACTTCATCGAGGACAAGCGAGTCGCTTCGCCCGTGGATGCCGTCATCAACCTCAATTTGAGCGAGCAGACGCGCAAGGCGCTGGCAACCCTGACGCCCCGGGAGGAAAAGGTCCTTCGCATGCGTTTTGGCATCGGAGAGAAGGCGGATCACACCCTCGAGGAGGTGGGACAGGATTTTGCGGTGACGAGGGAGCGGATCCGGCAGATTGAGGCCAAGGCCCTCAGGAAGCTGAGGCATCCCAGCCGCCGCAAGGAGCTCAAGAGCTTCATTGAAACCTGAGACTCCCAGCGGGGTCCGGGGGCGGCCCCGAGTGACGGCAGCCTCGGTCACTTTCCCCGTCGGCAGGAGCTGGAAATCAGGAACCAGGGTTGAACCAGGATACTCTCGTGGCAGACGGCCGGATCATGAAGGATGACGATGACAAGACGGGCTTGGCGGGGCTCAAGGTGCTTCTGTTCGACGAGCTTCCCGCGAAGCGCAAGTACTATGTTTCCTGCCTGAGGATGTGCGGGCTGCGCGAGATCCTCATCGCCGAGAACCTTCCCGATGCGGTCCAGGCCATCGTTTCCAGCAACATCGATCTGGTCATGCTGACCTGCTCGGCGGAGGGTGCCGGGATGGATCTCCTGGCTGAGGTGCGGAGCCTGGGTGCCACCTCATCGCTTCCCGTCGTGGCCATCATGCCCGAGGTGGATGTCATGATGGGGCTCCGGATGCAGGCCCGGGGAGTGGACCATATTTTGACGGATCCCCTCACGCAGCAGGCCGTGGAGGCGATGGTTCAGAGGGCCTTCAGGGAGAGGTTCGGCACCGACCCCATCGACCGGGAGATCGCCATCGCCTGCGGACTCCTGGATGAGGGGAAGCTGGACGATGCCCACCGGCTGTATTCCCGATGCCTCAGGATGGAGGGGGTTTCTCGCGAGCAGAGCTTCGACATCTACCTCGGTCTGGCGGGAGTGGGCATCGAGCGGAAGGAATGGCTGGAGGCGGAGAGCAGCCTGTTTCTGGCGCTGGAGATCGCCAAGTCCGAGAGCAACCGGATATTGACCCACCGGCTGCTGGCCCTGGCGTTCCACCAGTACGGGAGGCTCTACGAGAAGCGGGGGCTGATGGAAAAGGCCCTCAAGAGCTATCAGACTTCCGTGGCCTTCAACCCCTTCCAGCTGGCCAGCCACAAGCCGCTGCTGATGCTCCTCCTCAAGCAGGACAATTTCGCCGAGATCGCAAGATTGCTTTCCGAGGCCCGAATCAACTTTCCCCCCTACAGCGAGCCCCTGGGGGAACTGGCCGAGACCCTGAACAGCATGGCGGTGAGAGCCCAGGTGCTGGGCCTTTCCGTCTATGCCGCGAAGCTCTACGATCAGATCATGGGCCTTCCCCACGACCGGGTGCCGGTGCACCAGGACTTGGCCGATCATCTGGTCGGTGCGGGGCGGATCAGCCAGGCGCTCACGACCTTGAGGGAAGTGAGCCAGCGGGTGCGGAGCCCCGAGATCTTTGGCAGGGTTGGTGGCGTTCTGCTGGATGTCGAAAAACGTTACCTGGCGGGCGGGCCCAAGAGTCGCAACGCCGATGTGGATCTCAGTTTCTTCGTGAATCTGGACGCTCCCAAAGTCATCCAGATGGCGCATCGAGCCTTCCAGGAGGGACTCCTCCTCAACCCTGGTGATCCTCACCTCCGACTGGGTGTTGCGTATTGTCTCATGCGCCAGGGGGAGCGGGATGCTCTGGAGGAGCTGCTGGGGAAGTTCAAGGAAGGGGGGAGGGTCGGCAAGAAGCTTCTTTTCCGGATCATCGAGATGCTGATCGAAGGGCGCTTCTTCGATCTCGCCGAGTCCTGGATTCAGGATGCCATGTCCCAGTTCCCCGGGGAGCTGGCTTTCCATGAGTGCGCCGCCCGGTGCCACCGGGGGCGGAAGCAGCCCCAGAAGGCCATCGAGTGCTTGAAAAAGGCTTTGACACTGAATGCCGAGCACCTGGGGGTGACCCTGGCTCTTGCCCGCCTGTACGAGGATCTGCGACAGGCTGACGAAGCCGCCTTCTATTATGAGAAGGCTCGAAGGCTGTCTCCCGAGGCGGCCCCGGCGGCCAAGGCGCCGGTGGAGCCGGTGGAAGAGAGGAAGAATGCCGTCAGACGAGGTCGGAAGTGGTTTTGACCATGAACACAGCCAACGCGGAAATTGCCAACACCAGTGCAGATAATGCTTGTAAAACCGCTCCAGATCATTATAATACCCAACTTGTGCCGAAGTGGTGGAATCTGGTAGACACACCATCTTGAGGGGGTGGCGGGGCGACCCGTGCCGGTTCGAGTCCGGCCTTCGGCACCACCAATTGAAATCACTGAGAAAATCGCCTCAAACAAGGCGATTTGGCGCAAGTTTTGGCGCAAATTCGCTGAAGCCGCATGTTGATGGTCCACAAAACCTAGT
>JALOPI010000116.1 GCA_025453975.1 Syntrophobacteraceae bacterium | reverse complement strand
CGAGGCCAGGATGCAAGGCTTCGATTCAGGAGAATCGTCATGAGCGAGCATGGACCGACCCTGGAAAGACTGGAATCCCTGGAAATACGCCTCTACCGGGTGATCACCCGGTCCCACCTGACCATCGGGTCCGGGGAGGCCGCGGGCGAGCTCCGGCCGGTGGACAAGCCCATCATCCGGGCCCTGATCTGCGACTCCACCGACCGCACCGAGCAAAGGATCCCCTACATCCCGGCCTCGAGCCTGCACGGGGTCTGGCGGGCGTGGGTGGAAAAGGCGCTCCGTAGCCAGACTCCGGAACGCCCGGACCTTGAAGCCGCCTTGACCCGCTTCAGGGAACAATGGAAGGAGCTGGCGCCCGTCCTGGAGCGGAGCGTCAAGAGCGACCTGGTCCTTCCCGCCGCTCACGCGTTGGATCGCGGGAATCTGCCCGAAAGCTGGCACATCTACCGGACGGTCTGCAACCCCTTTTGGGAGCACGACAAGTGCGATACACCGGTGGAGCAGCCCTCAGGGAGGGATGCCTCTCTTCCCCAGGCCAAATCGGCCTGGGCGAAACCGGACATGGCGGACCTGGAACGGGGCCCCTGCCGCGCCTGCTCCATTTTCGGCCATCCCGGGCAGCGGGGCCGGGTCCGTTTCACCCATGCCTACACGTCGCTCAAGGAATCCGACCCCAAGCGGTTTCCCGTGGACATCATCACCCGGGTCGCCATCAACCGCATCACCGGCGCCGCCGATTCGGGGAAGCTCTTCGACGTGGAGGCCGTTCCGGCGGGGGTCGTGTTCTACTTTTTCGTCATCATGGAGAACATGACGGCAAGACAGGTCGAGCATTTCGAGTACGGCTGCCGGGCTCTGAATCTCAACCTGGCCAGCCTGGGCGCTCACGGCACCGTCGGATTCGGCCTGGTGAACGTAGAGCTGGTGGGTAAGCCCTTCCAGTGTGGTCCTGGCATCTTCCACTTCGATCCCGATGCCTACGACCTCGAGGAGCTGAAATCCGGATGGAGGAGTGTGGCCGGCCACGACTATCCCTGGACCCGCTTTCCCAAGTTCCTGAATCTTCTGACCCTCGTCAAGGATGGCGGGACCTGGTGGGAGGAAGCCATGAAGGCCTGCCTCACCGCCGAGGATGAGCTTGAACCGACGGAAAGGGGTCATCAATGAAGCTCCTCGTGGTGCGCCTCAAGTCCTTCGGTGCTCTCCATCCGGGAGCCGAGCGGTGGCGCAGGGTCACCAAGGAGAGCTGGCCCTTCGTTCCGGGCTCGACCCTGTATGGCGCCGTGGCCAGCACCCTGATGAGGATGACCTGCCGCGAGGATTTGGCACTCATCACCACGGGGGACTGTCGACAGTGTCTGGAATCCGGGGAGGCTGCCTGCGGGTATGCAATGCTGCTCAACGTCATGCGGGATGGGGGAACCCCGGCGCCCCGATTCAGCCCTCTGGTGCCTGGTCCGCGCGAGACGGCCACCCCCTATTCGTCCCGCGACTACGCCCGCGATGCCGCCGCCTTGAGCCGCGGGGCCGGCGGGATCCTGCCGAGGGCTCCCCTGGACCGCGCTCGCCTCTCCATTCACGGAGACCGCCTCCACGGCCTCGAGGCTCATCCCGCCAGCCGAACCTATCGCGGTTTCGTGACGCTGAGGCCTGAGCTGGTCGACACCTTCAGGAAGGCACTCCGCTGGCTCACCCTGTTTCCCTTCGGCGGTGGCCGGGGCAAGCTGGTTCAGGTGGAGGCGGCGGTGGAGCACGAATATGACCCGCCCGAAGCCTTCCTGGATGGGTCCCCCCCGGCACACCTCAGGCTGCTGTCGCCGGCCATTCTCCGGGGCCCCTCCGACCTCCGGGTCCCCGAGATTCAGGAAATAGCCGGGTTTTCCATGCGCGGCTACCGGTTCTGGCGCACCGGCCTTTATTGGGAAGCGGGCCGGTGGCTTGCCTACGGGACATCGGGCGCCGGTCGGAGGCAGTGGCACTTGACCCGTTCACGCCTCGGCCTGCCGGAGGGCACGGGCTTCCGACTTCAGGCGAGCGCGGAAGCGATAGGGCGCTGGTTTCTCGAGGGCCTTGGAGACCCGGACTTCACCCGCCTCGGATGGGGACAGGTGTACTGGCATGAAGACGAAGCGTGAAGAGGAGAGCCCATTGGTGTGCAAGCCGCCCGATGATGAAAGGTATTCCACAAGGCGTCCGCCGGAAACGGAGAAATGGCTGCCGAGCATGACCGCGGAGGAGCTGCGCTTCGCCGCCAAGGGCCTGGTACGCTGCGCTCTGGCCGGCCACGGGGTCGGGAAGACCTGGCGTCGGCTTCTGGGAGTCAAGAAGGACCACTGGGTCACCTCGGACAAAAAAGACCGGTATGGGGCCGATGGAGCCATTCAGGGCCAGCTCGCTCACTCGCCGGCCGCGAAAGAGCTTTTCGACACCTGGAAAAAGCTCGATTCCCGCAAGCTCGAATCGCTGCCCAATCTTTGGAAGAGCCGGGTGCTCGTGCACTCGCTGGAGGGTGGCGCAGCCCTCAAGGAATGGATCGCGCGCTGCCCCCTTCAGGCCTGGTGTAGCCCCAAAGGGTGCGCCCTTTCTTCCCAGGTGCTTCGGCATGGTGGAAATCAAGGTCCGTTCATCCTTCTCCAGATCCATGATCATCGCCTGAGAACGAAGCGGAAGCTCAGCGTGTGTCTCGGGCGGGCTTTCCAGCAGATTCCCCCATGGGTCATGGCGGGGGGCTGTGAATGCCCTGCCTTGAGGAGCCCATCGGTGCGAGCCAGGCCCCCCGGGGCGAAGACGGCCAAAGCATCATCGGCCGGGATTTCGTGGCCTCTGAGGATCGCCTGGTCCATCATGCCCCAGGCTCCTCTGTGCACCGGTGTGTCCGAGGCTTTTGCCAAGGCTTTCCATGGCGCTCCCCGAGGCCTCTACGTCGACAGCCATGGCAGGAAGAAGCAGGTCACGAGAAGCCTGGCCCTCCGCCGGAGGGGAGGAGCGGCCCCCTCCCCCGCCCTCCTGGTATCGTCCCTGAGGGGGGTTCTCCGCTCCGCAGCCGGTTGGCTCATGGAGGGCATGCACCGCCGTCACGATGCATCCCGGGTCCCCCTCACCTCCGACTACGGACGGCCTCCCGAATGGTCCTGCCTTCTGGGGGGGATCTTCGGCGAGGCCCGTGAGGAGACCGGCAGGGAGCCCAAATCCTTCGCGGCTCATCGATCACCCGTTCGCCTTTTCTGTCATGACGCCAACGGCGCCGTTTACGGGAGCTCGATACCCGCCACGGCGACCACCCAATGGTCACGAAAGAATCTGATCTACGGTTGGCAGTCCCTGGCAGGCCAGAACGGCAATGTGCTCATCGAAACCATGGAGCTCGACGCCGGGGCCCGTCTGGTCATGGAGATCTCCGGCGGCCCCCACGCCATGGAAGCCCTCGTGGCCCTCTGCCTCGCCGTCGATCTCATGGGCTCCGGGTTCTTCCGAGCTGGAAGGTTCACCTCGCGCGGCTTCGGGATCCTGCGACTGAGGCCGGAAAGGGTCACGAGCCTCGCCGCCTGGTACGAGCCCACCACCGGCGACCAGATCCTCTGGGACAACACCGACGGCAGCGTCCAAACCGGCATGAGCCTGCTGGTGGAGGGACTGGGCATGGGGGATCCCCTGGGCGTCCTCTCGGCATGGATCGGCTCCATGGCCAAGGAGATGGAGAGTAACGATGCTCACTGATCGAATGGGAGGGGCGTTCGAACGGGTCAAGGTCCGTCGGCTGCTGACCTGGGAGATCATTCTGGTGGCCATTTTCCTGAGCCTGATGGTGAATCTTGCCTCCTCGCTGCTCATGAACGCCTGGAGCCCCTCCAAACCTGTTTCACTGGCGCTGGCGGGAGGGCTCCTCGCCCTCCTTGTGGTGGGCGGGGGAGGCTTCGTTCTCTACCTGAAGAACCAGGAAGAGACGGAGTGGGATGGGCTGAGGATCCTGCTGCCGTTCCGCATCGACCGGGAAAGAGGGCTGGCGCTCCTCATCACCCAAGGGAACAACGGAAAGTCCACGGGATATGCCCCCCTGTATCACGCCGGCCAGTGCCTCCTCAATATCGATGAGGCAGCGAGGGATAAGCTGTTCCAAGGCCATCCCCACGGCAATCCCCTCCAAGGAGACGGTTTCATCCCCGGAGCACCGGTCTGGGATAACATCGCCACCCTCATCGAATCGCTCCTTTTGCTCCTGATCAAGGAGTACGGCAACGCCACTCTGAGCTCAACCGCCCGGCACCACGGCGAATTCCGCCGGTTCGCCGACCGAATGAAAAAGTGCGGGATCGGCCGTTCCAAATGGCCGAAAACCTTAAGGGAAAGCCCGTTCCTCTCCTCGCCGAGCCTTGATGAGGTATGGGTACCCGAGGGCTTTGCGATGTCGTACACGGAGGGGCCTACGACCAGGCCCGACCTTCCCCGGGGCTCAAGAGCGCTCACCCTCCGCGGCAAGCGCTGCTCCATCACCTTTTCCATCGCCATGGACTGGAGCCCAGCCAAGAAAGAGTATTTCCAAGGGAATATCGCCGCCCTCGGGCTCGGTGATGGAAAGGGCGTCGAGCTGCTGATCATCCCCGTGGACATGGCACTCACTTTCAGGGGACTTCATTTCAAGATGAAGGAGATGGAGATCGAATACGCCTGGCTGGGTCGTCTCGTGGACAATGCCAGGAGGCGGATGCACTGGGGAGAGCACCTCCGGAAGCGCGGCGGCCCAAGGACCAGCGATGGTTAGCCCATGGCGTCCCGGGCATGCATCCCTGGGAGCGCGGAACGAGAGAGGAGCATCGTCTCAGGTCGGCCCAGGCACGGCAAGATGATGGCGGGGGCGCGGCCCCGCTGCCGGTCCCGCGCATCCCCTTTCCCGGCCCATCCTTTGGGGGAATGAGCCCTGACGGGAGGAGCTTTCCATGTTGCGGGAAGTGAGTGAAATGCGGAACCTCCATGCGGCGCTGGCGCGGGTGGAGGCGTCCAGGGGTATGGGGGGCGTTGACGGCGTGAGCGTTTCCGCCTTTCGACGGGATGCGCCCTGGAGCCTGCAAGCCCTCGCCGCCGAG
>JALOPI010000051.1 GCA_025453975.1 Syntrophobacteraceae bacterium | reverse complement strand
CTGGGCAATGAAGCCATAGTCCGGGGGGCGCTGGAGGCCAATGTAAGGTTCGTGGCGGCGTATCCGGGAACCCCTTCGTCCGAGATCATCGACCGGTTTGCCCAGTTGGGGGACGAGGCCGGGGTTTACGTCGAGTACTCGGTGAACGAGAAGATATCCATGGAGACCGCCTGCGCCGCGGCCATTTCGGGGGTGCGGAGCCTGTGCTCCATGAAGCACGTGGGGCTCAACGTGGCGGCCGACGCTTTCATGACCCTGGCCTACGTCGGGGTCAAGGCCGGCATGGTCATCGTGGTGGCCGACGACCCCTCGCTGCATTCCAGCCAGAACGAGCAGGACACTCGCTATTTCGCCAAGCTGGCCGGGGTTCCCATGCTGGAGCCCTCGACGCCGGAAGAGGCCCGTGAGATGACCATCCGGGCCTTTGAGATCTCCGAGAAGCACGGGATCCCTTGCATTCTCCGAACCACCACCCGCGTGAATCACTGTCGGGGTCCCGTGAGCCTGGGCACGCTGCCCACGGAGAAACCCGAGCCGCGGTTCGAGAAGGACCCGTTCAACCTGGTGGTGGTGCCCATGGTGGGCCGCAAGCTTCGGCTTGTCCTCCTCGAAAAGCTGGAGAGGATGCGGGAGGATGCCGAAGGGAGCCCCCTCAACGTGGTTTCGGGCAGCGGTTCCTGGGGCATCGTGACGAGCGGCGTCTCTTATCTGTACGTTCGCGACGCCGTTCGGGACCTTGGGCTGGAAGGCCGCGTGAAGATCCTCAAGCTCGGATTCAGCTATCCTCACCCCCGGCGGGTCATTCGGGAATTCATCGAGGGGCTGGAAAAGGTGCTGGTGGTGGAGGAGCTCGAGCCCTTCCAGGAGGAGGCCCTCCGCGTGACGGCCCAGGAGGCCGGAAGCTTCGTGCTGGTGGGCGGCAAGGGCGGGGATCTCATCCCGCGGGCCTTCGAGCTGGACGTCGTGCGGGTGAAGCGCGCTGTGAGCCGCTTTTTCGGTGTGGAATACGAGCCTCCCGAGGTGTTTTCCATCCCCGAGCTGCCCCAGAGGCCGCCCAATCTCTGCCCCGGCTGTCCGCACCGCGCCACGTACTATTCGGTCAAGAAAGTCTTCGGTGAGGAGGCCATCTATCCCACCGACATCGGATGCTACACCCTGGGCCTGCTCCCCCCCCTTCGCATGGCGGATTTCCTCATCTGCATGGGGTCCAGCGTCCCTACGGCAGGAGGCTTCAGCAAGGTCCTCGATCGACCGGTGGTGGCCTTCATCGGGGATTCGACTTTCTTCCATGGCGGACTGCCGGGACTCGTCAATGCCGTTTCACACGACCACCGCATCCTCCTGGTTATCCTGGACAACGGGACGACGGCCATGACCGGCCACCAGCCGCATCCCGGCGTCGAGCTGACGCCCGGGGGGAAGGTGGAGCCCAAGGTCAGCATCGAGGCGGTGGTGCGGGGCTTCGGGATCCGGAAGATCGCCACCGTCAATCCCCTGCAGGTCAAAAAGACCCAGGAAGCCCTGGAGAGGATGCGCTCTGAGCTCCAGTCGCCCGGTGTTTCGGTCCTCATTGCCAAGAGCCCCTGCCCCCTCTTCGAAAACCGCATGTTGCGAAAGAAGCAGAAGGTGGTGTTCGAAGTGCAGCCCGACTGCGATCTCTGCAAGCAGTGTCTGGAGGAGCTCGGGTGCTCCGCCTTCGTCTGGGAGGGCGCCGGCACCGCCGGCGAATGCGTCCGGATCAACCCGGCCCTCTGCTCGGGGTGCAGCGTGTGCGCCCAGGTCTGCAAATCCGTCAAGCCCCGGCGCATTGACGAGTCGGGAGGGGCACAATGACCACGACGATGAAGGAGGAATTTGAAGCCGTGCGGATCTTTTTTACGGGTGTGGGGGGACAGGGGACCCTCGTGGCGACGCGGCTGGTGGGAGAGGCTGCCCTGGAGGAGGGGATGCCGGTGACGCTCAGTGAAATCCACGGCATGGCTCAGCGCGGGGGCGTCGTGGAATCCTCGGTGGTGGTTGGCGACATATTCAGTCCCATCATTGCCGACGGCGAGGCGGACATCCTGATGGCATTCGAGCCCTTGGAGACCCTTCGGGCACTCCCAAAGTGCCATTCGGGGACCATTGTCATTTCCAGCACGGTGCCCATCGTTCCCTTCACGGTTGCCGTGGGGCAGAGCGTCTATCCCAGCCACGAGACCATTTATTCGCTGGTCATGGAGAGGGTCTCCAAGGTCATTGAGGTGGATGCCGTGGCCCTGGCGCGCAAGGCCGGCTCGGACCGGGCGGCCAATGTGGCCATGGTCGGGGTGCTTGCGGGAATGAACCGGCTCGCCATCTCCGAAGCCAGCTGGCGGGAAGCCTTGAGCAGGGTCCTTCCGCCGCCGCTCTTCGACCTCAACTGGAAGGCTTTCGAGCTGGGCCGCAAGTGCGGCGCCGGCTCCTGATGAAATCCCGGAACGAAATGGGAGGGGGGCGGCGCAAGCCCGCATCGAAAACATTGGCGGAGGCCCGCTCCGGCGGAAACCCCTGAATTTGTCCGGCGGTGGCCGATGAAGTCCGTTCTTCGAATCGCATGGCTCCTGACGATCCTGCCTCTTTTGCTTGCGGGCTGCATCAAGGCCAAGTTCAGCCTCTTTCCGGACTCGACGGAGCCCCTCGAGGAATACACCCTCGAGGGCTCGGCCAGGGAGAAGATCCTGGTCGTTCCCCTGCGGGGAGTGATGGCGGACGGTCCACGGGAATCCCTCCTGAGGACGAGGCCTTCCATGGTGCAGGAGGTCGTGTCGCACCTCAGGAAGGCCGAGGAGGACAAGAACATCAAGGCCCTCCTCCTCAAGGTGGACTCGCCCGGGGGCACGGTGACGGCCAGCGACCTGCTGTACCATGAAATCATGAGGTTCAAGGAGCGCTCCGGGGCCAAGGTCGTGGCCGCGCTCATGGGGATTGCCGCCTCGGGGGGCTACTACGCGGCCCTGTCGGCCGACGTCATCGTGGCCCATCCCACGACGATCACCGGCTCCATCGGGGTGATCTTCCTCAAGCCCAAGGTGACCGGACTCATGGAGAAGATCGGGCTCGACGTGGAGGTGGACAAATCGGGCAGGAACAAGGATATGGGCTCTCCCTTCCGAAGATCCACCGAGGAGGAGCGGGAGATCACCCAGTCGCTCATTGACGGCCTTGCGGGACGGTTCCTCAACCTCGTGGAAAGTCATCGACCGCTGGATCCCGCCTGGCTCCAGAGCGTGGCCTCCGCAAGGGTCTACCTGGCGGACGAGGCTTTGAGAATTGGCCTCGTGGACCAGGTCGGCTACCTGGACGAGGCCGTCGATCGTGCGAAAGCGCTGGCCGGGTTGCCGGAGAATGCCCGCGTGGTGGTCTATCGGCGCACCGAGCAGTCGGACGACAATGTCTACAACAGCAGCACGGCCTTGTCCCAGGGGGGCGTCCTCAGACTCCTGGAGCTGGGCATGCTCGATCACATCAACGTCATGCCGAGCGGCTTCTACTATCTGTGGATTCCGGCCGCCAGCGGCCTCCAGTGACTTCCACCTTACGGAACGATCCCATCGTTTGACGTTACGGCGCCATCCCCGACCGAAGCTCCGGAGGCCGATCCCTTCGAAGGAGCCAGGATCATGGATGGACCAGCCCGGCCAAAAGGGCGCGGCAATGAGCACAGCTCCACGGAATGAGATGTCCACTTCGCCGCTCGTCATTCCGGCTAAAAGACTGCCGGAACGACGATTCGAGAGGTGGACACACTATTGTGCTGAGCTGTAATGAGCTGATCGGGGTGGGGATAGGTTGCGCGCGGCGCCGTGTTCCGTTAATATATTCGAAGATCAGCGGTTTCTGACCTGAGACCCTGTTTGGGATGGCAGGCCGGCACGGAGAAGTCGGATCCGGCCGGGACGCAACCCGGACCTACCGGCACGGTTATCCAGCGTTAGGCCGGGCTGCGTCCCGGCCGGCGTTGGCGGGGCTTATCCCCCGCCCCCGACAGGGCAGGATGAGCAATTCCCAAACAGGCTCTGAGACGTTTTGTTCCCCCCTGTTCAGGAGGAGGCGTGATGCGGCGCATAAACCGACTGCTGAGGCAGACAGAGCTTCACTTCTTCCTCTTTCTGCTGGGTTTTGTCTCGCTCAATTGGCCAATTTTGAACATTTTTTACGGCAATCGGCCGGAAAGCATCATAGCGTACTTCTTTTCAATCTGGGCATTGGTCATTGTCATCCTCTTTTTCGTCCAGCGGGCGTGCGGCGCGGAGGCGCCTGAGAGCGCCCGGGAAGAGCCGTTTTGATTCCATCGTGATGTCAACTGGAGCGTGAGGATCGGTCCATGGTGGATGCGACGCTGGTCCTTGGTATTCTCGGGGCCTATGTGTGCATGCTCTTCGTGATCGCCCTTTGGGTCGAGCGGCGATCGGCGGTGGGGAAGGGTCCGGCCAATCACCCGCTGGTCTACTCGCTCTCTCTGGCGGTTTATTGCACCGCCTGGACCTATTACGGCAGCGTCGGAAAGGCCGCCACCTCGGGGATACTGTTTCTTCCCGTCTACCTGGGGCCGACCATCGTGGTCCTCCTGTGGTGGACCGTTCTTCGCAAGCTGGTGCGGCTCAAAACAACCCATCGCATCACGAGCATCGCCGATTTCATCTCGGCGCGGTACAACAAGTCTCAGCCCCTGGCGGCCCTGGTGACCGTGATCGCCATCGTGGGAATCCTTCCTTACATCGCGCTTCAGCTCAAGGCCATCATCTCGACCTTCGTGCTCATCACCACACCCGCCACTCCCGACCTGTCCCCCGACACCGCCATGATGGGCTGGGTGGGAAGCTACGTGGGGCCCATGGTGGTGGTCCTGATGGTTTTGTTCACCATCGGCCTGGGGGTGAGGCGGTTGGATCCCACGGAGCGCCACGAAGGCATGGTCACGGCCCTGGCCGTCGAGTGCCTCGTCAAGCTGATTGCTTTCCTCGTGGCGGGAGTATTCGTAACCTACTTCCTGTTCGACGGATGGGGGGACATTTTCGGCAGGATTCAGAACAGCCCTGCGAGCAGTCTGTTTAATTCCTGGGGGGCCAACGGTATCCCCGCGGTCACCTGGACCACCTACCTGCTGCTGTCCATGTCCGCCATCATATGCCTCCCGCGGCAGTTTCACGTGACGGTGGTGGAAAACAGCAATGAGCGACACATCCTGACAGCCATGTGGTGCTTTCCGCTTTACATGCTGCTCATCAACATTTTCGTGATTCCCATCGCTTTGGGGGGGCTCATCAGTGGGCTCCCCGCGGAGAAGGCCGATACCTTCGTGCTTTTGCTGCCTCTCCAGCATGGGAAGGAGTGGCTTTCCCTGCTGGTCTTTCTTGGAGGAGTCTCGGCGGCGGCTGGAATGATCATGGTGAGCTCGGTCACCATGGCCACCATGATCACCAACCACCTGCTCCTCCCCGTGGTGGAGTGGCTTCCGCCGCTCGGAGTGCTCAAAAGGCATCTTCTCCGGTGCCGCTGGGTCGTGGTGGCCTGCTTCATTGCAATAGGTTTCTGGCTGGAGGAGCGTATCTTCAAGCCGTACATGCTGGTCAACATCGGGCTCATTTCCTTTGCGGCGTTCTTCCAGCTGACCCCCGCTCTCCTGGGAGGGATTTACTGGCGAAAAGCGAATGCCACGGGTGCCTTCTGGGGGTTGAGCGCCGGCTTCCTCGTGTGGTGCTACACGCAGCTCATCCCCTCTTTTGTTCGCAACGGGTGGCTGCCGGAGTCGCTCCTCGACCAGGGTCCCCTGGGATTCGGGATACTCAGACCCGAGGCCCTTTTTGGGCTTTCGGGGCTGGACTCCCTGAGCCACACGGTTCTGTGGAGCCTGCTGTTCAATGTGGGGTTTTACGTGCTTGCGTCGCTTTACCACGAGCCGACTCAGGCCGAGCAGGGGGTGGCCGAGGAATTCGTGGATGTCTTTTCACCCAGAACGGCTTTTCGCACAGCCGTTCACCGGGAAGCCTTCATCGACCTGGCTCCCAAGCTGAGGGAGCTCGAGGAGTTGCTCTGCCAGTATTTCCCGCAGCCTGAAACGGCTTCCATCCTCGATCGCAGCCTGGAGAATGTCGGCATCGGTGAAGCCGAGAAGATTTCAATCACTCAGCTCGTCGAGCTGCAGAGCGAGGTGGAGACCATCCTGGCCGGCTCCATCGGCTCTGCATCCGCTTACAAGGCCATTCGCCAGAAGATGGTGTTCGGTCCCCGGGAGTCCCGGGAGCTGTCCGAGGTGTACGGTGAGATGCTGGCCCATCTGAGGCTCACTCCCTCGGAGCTCAAGCACAAGATCGACTATTACCGGGAGCGGGAAATGCTGCTCATGCGGCAGGGCTACGAGCTCGAGGAGAAGGTGGCCGAGCTCGAGCGGGAGATCATGGAGCGTAAAAAGGCTCAGAAGGCCCTGGTCGAGAGCGAGGAGCGATTCCGGGGACTGGTCGAAACCATGAATGAGGGACTCGAAATCGAGGACAGGAACGGTGTGATCGTCTACGTCAACAAGAAGCTCTGCCAGATGTGGGGTTGCGGCCGGGAGGAGATCCTCGGCCGGCCCGCCAGCGACTTCCTGGACGAAGGCGAGCGCGCCAAAGGTCTTGAATGCATGGCGGAGCGCGGGGCTCCCTGCACCCGCTGCCATGAGATGACCTGGAGGGGAATGGATGGGCGCCACATCCCGACCCTCGTCTCCCATGTGCCCATCTTCGACTACGACGGAAACTACGACGGCAGCTTTTCAGTGCTCACGGACATTTCCGAAATCAAGGTCCTCGAAAGGGAGAAGGCCAATATCATCTCCATGTTCGCCCACGATATGCGCTCGTCGCTCACGGGGATTCACGGGCTGGGACTGAGGCTGCTCACCAAGGCTTCTTCCATCGACGAGGAGAAGAAGGTCGAATACCTCAAGATCATCAACAAGGAAGCGTCCAAGCTCGAATCCCTCGTGGACGATTTCCTGGAGTTTTCGAGGCTGGAAACGGGGCGGCTCAAGCTGAACTTCAGGGCCATGTCCCTGGACAAGGAGCTCCTGGAGCTTCACAGTGTCTACGAACCGAGGGCCATCCAGAAGGACCTGAGCCTGGAGCTCGTTCTCGAGGAGACGCTGCCCATCATCGAAGGGGATGTGAATCGTCTGAGGCGGGTCTTCACCAACCTCCTGGACAATGCCCTCAAGTTTTCGAAGTCCCATGGCAGGATCACTGTCACCGCCCTGGACAGGCCGGGAGAAGTCATGGTGAGGGTGAGCGACGAGGGAATCGGCATTGCGGAAGAAGAGCTTCCCTTCATATTCGACATTTTCCACAGGACTCCGGGGTCCGAGAAAAGGGAAGGGTACGGAATTGGACTGGCCACGGTGAAAGCCATCGTGGAGGGCCACGGTGGGCGTGTCAAGGTCGAAAGCCGCCTCGGCGAGGGGACCACGTTCACGGTCACCCTTCCCAAGAGGAAGGAAGGCGCGCAGTTCCCCCCCGAAGCGGTTTCGAAACCGGCGTGAGAGCCATGCTCGTTGAGGGTCGGGACCTCAGTTTCTGTCTGTAGGGGCGATCACGCCACAGCGTTATACTGCGAACGGCTTGAATTTGGCTTTCTGTCATCCCGAACGCATGTGAGGGATCTCCCTGGATTTCTCCCTTCGGTCGAAATGACGGGAAGTCCAGTTTTCAGCCGTCTGCGGTATATTTCGCCCCTGCATGCTCGGAGACTCAGGCTCCAAAAACTTTCACGGGTCGATAGGGATGGGTTCCCTCGATCACTTCAACCCCCGCCTTGGCCTTGACTTTCTGGAGGATCGTGTCCTTGTGGGGGCAGTTGTCGAGGAGGCATGTCCCGATGTGCACGGCGTCGATGGTCTCGCCCATGGGAGCCATCCAGGTCTTGAGCTGAACGAGCCTCAGGACCGGGGAGGTGCCCGGGCAGCCGCCGCAGTGGATCAGAGCCCGCAGGTTGGCATCAGTCCCCTTGTAGCGCTCGAATTCCCCCTCTTTCTTGTCGAACCCCATCAGGCAGCGATGGCAACCGATGCAGGTCTCATCCTTGATGTTCTTGCAGCTCAGAACCGCGACGTTCATTTCCTTACTCCTCTGCTTGGGTTGTGTGCTCTCTGGGTCATTGCAACGGAACAGCTCAAGGTGAAGTTTAGCACAAGCATTTGTCAGGTGAAAGGGCTGTCGTGCTGTCTGCTCACAGTCAAGATGCGGATTCAGCGTCCGCTGGGACTTGAGCCCTGGGAAAAGCGGAGTCCATGATCATCAGCGCCAGCCGCCGGACCGACATCCCGGCTTTCTACAGCCAATGGTTCATGAATCGGATTCGGGCAGGCTATTGCCTGGTGGTGAATCCCTTCAATGCCGGGCAGGTGACCCGGGTCTCCCTCGATCCCCGGGACGTGGATGTCATCGTCTTCTGGACCCGCCACCCGAGACCCATGTTTCCCCATCTCCCGGAGCTGGACCGGCTCGGGTACCGTTACACCTTTCAATACAGTCTGCTCGGCTATCCGAGGATCATCGACCCGTCGGCCCCGCCCCTGATGACGGCGTTGAGCACGTTCCGCGAGCTGTCGCGGCGGATCGGCCCGGAAAGGATCACCTGGCGCTATGACCCCGTTTTTCTCTCCAGCCTGACCGATCCTTCGTATCACGGGAGCCGCTTCACGCGGATTGCCGAGGCACTGAGCGGGCTCACCCGTCTATCCGTCATCAGCATGATGGAGCGATATCGGAAGGTGGAGAAAGGATTGAAGAGGCTGGAGACCCTGGGGCTCCGCCCCCTGGACCTTGCGGAAGCAGAGCTGGACAACCTTCTGGAGGATTTCGCCGGCGCGGCCCGGCGGAACGGCATGAGGATCAGGGCATGCGCCTCCGGGCGTGATTTCTCCGCGCTGGGCATCGAGCCGGGACGCTGCATCGACGCGGAAGCACTGTCGAGCACCTTCGGGGCTCAGCTTGCGCCGTCGAAGGACCCGTCCCAAAGGAGAACCTGCGGCTGCACGGTGAGCAGGGACATCGGGGCCTACGACACCTGCGTCTTCGGCTGTGTGTACTGCTACGCCACCAGCAGCCTGGAGAGAGCCCGGGATTTCCGGCGCCGCCACGACCCCGATGCGGAATCCCTGAAGGCTCACTTATACTGAATGAGCTTGAAAAGTCACATTTCTCACCGCAAAGGCGCAAAGGACGCAAAGGGTCCAATTCTATCTTTATTTGCGTTCTTCGCGCCTTGGCGGTGAATCAAGAGAAGAAAAATCCAATCTTTAATCAGTACAACCCGAAACGCTCCTGACAGGATCAGCCCGTCCGGGCCATGATCGGGGACTGTTTCCAGCTGGGGTGCATCAGCTCCTCGTAGACGGAAAGCGCTGCCTCGGAGCCCTGCCCGACGGCGGTCACGATCTGCTTGTAGCCGCCCTCCACGTCGCCGGCCGCGAAAATGCCCGGGATGTTCGTCCGATGGTGGGCGTCGCGCTTGATGAACCCATCGGGTGTGAGCTCGACCCCGATCTTCCTGGCCAGCTCCACCGTGGGCTCGTAGCCCACCGCCACGAAGACCCCGTCCGCCGGCACGGAAAAGACCTCCCCTGTCTGGTTGTTGATGAGCTCGATCTCGGTGACGCGCTCCCGACCGCGGATCGCCTTCACCTCGGTGTTCCAGAGGATGGGGATGTTCTTGGCCTCGATGTCCCGCACCAGGTAGTCCTGCGCCCTCATCTCGCCCCGCCGGTGGACGACGGTCACCCTCACCCCGAGGTTATGGAGGTAGAGGGCCTCCGTGGCCGCGGTGTTGCCGCCTCCCACGATGAGAACGCTCTTGCCGGCGAAGAGCTGGCCATCGCAGGTGGCGCAGTAGCTCACTCCACGGCCTCCGAGCTCCGCCTCTCCCGGGACGTCCAGGTGCTTGTGCTTCGCTCCCGTGGCGAGGATGACCGCCCGCGTGATGAATTTCCGGCGGCTCGTCTGAACGGTTATGTTCTCGCCAGGCCCTCCCGGCTGGATGTCGAGCACCTCCTCGCCCTGAAAAATCTGGACGTATTCGAGGGCATGGCTCACCATGATGTCCACGAGGGTTTTTCCGGCCACGCGGGTGAACCCGGGATAATTCTCGACGATGGGCGTCGTGGCGATCTGCCCTCCCAGCGGGCCCTTTTCAACCACAGCCGTTCGCAGGCCGCTCCTGACGGAATAGATGCCGGCCGTGAGCCCGGCAGGCCCGCCACCGACCACCACCACATCCGTCTCCACTTCCTCGGCGGTGCTCTCGGGGATGAAAATGGTCTGGGGCTCGAGCTTCTGGAGGGAGAGGGCGAAGAGCTCCTCGGGCTGCAGCCCCTGGCCGATGAGGATATCGTTGGCGAAGGTCTGGGGCACGCTGAAGGCCGAATACCTGGCGGCCAGCTCGGGATTGGCCTGAATGTCGATCATCTCGACGGAAATGAGCTGCGGGGCCAGGAGCGCCGCCTTGACGGCGTTGATGGCCTGCTCGGGGCAGTAGGGGCAGGTGGGACTCACAAACACCCGGATGTGCCGGGGGGAGTCGATCTCCTCGATGATTCCGCGGGATTGCTCGTTCAGGTTCGCTTCCCGGTGCCCCACGAGGATCAGCGTTCCCATGAAGGTCCGCGACTCCTCCCCGTAGGGGACCCCCATGTAGCTGATGGAGACGCGCTCGGGGTCGAACAGGAGCGTCGGCGAGGCGGTCACGGCCCACTTTCGCGCCATTTCATGGCTGAGGTCGAATTCCTTGAATTCGATCTTGCTGCTCAGGCTCCGAAATGCCTTGATCAAGTCGCGGGCCGCGTCGTTGAGAACATCGTTCTCTCCGCGCCTGGTGAAAAGGTAAATGGGAATATTGTGGGGAAGGGCTCCAAATATGGTTTTGAGCTGGTCTTCCACTTCCTTGCGGGCCAGGCCTTCGATGCGGGTCGATGACTTCTGTGCACTCATATGGGCATTCCTCCTCCCGGGGAAGGTTTCGAGCCTGCAACTTCGAGCCGGGCGCCATGCCGGCTGCGGGCGGCTTCGTCGTTTTTGGGCTTCCGCCATGGGACATGAGCGTGACTTTGAAAAGGCCTCGTTTATCGAACATGGATGATAAGCATTGCTCGAGAGGTGTCAAAAGATCCGGGCATTGATCAGCTGTCGAATTGATCCTCGTCCAGCAGCGACTCCTCGTAGTCGAGCACGCCAAGATGTTTTCCCCTGGCCACCACCTGGTGGCCTTCACCCTCGAGCCGCCGCCGCTGCTCTTCCTGTCCCCCCGGATACTTCTCGTTGAGGATCCCGCCGGATTTCAAGGTGCGCCAGTAGGGCACAATCTCCCGCTCACCCTCCGAAGCGGCTTCCTCGGCCGCCTGGGCGGCAATCCCAATGAAGATCCCCGTGGTCATGGGGCAGGCCAGGTCGGCGCCGTGTCGCCTGGCCAGGATGCTTCGGATTTCCAGGGCGGTGATCAACTTGCCCGCTGGAACTTGTCTCATGATCTCATAGACTTCCGAAGGCGAGGGGATCACCATCCAGCCAGTCAGCCTCGGGGGCTCGGCTTCGTTGTAAAGCTCCTTGATGCTGGGAAGATCGGGATTCCCTCGCAGCTTTTCTCTCCAAGATTTCTTCTTCGCCATGGCTCGCGTCCCGTTGCAGATACAGTCAGAAGTGGTGCCAGCCCCCCATGCGTCCCAGCATTTTGAAAACGGCCATGAGGAGCACCCAAAGCATCCCAAGGATCAGAAAGGCCGGGATGGAGGCGATGACCCACTTGACCATGAAGGCCACCATCGACCAGAACGGCATGCGGATATCCGTAACGATGACCTGTCTTTGGGAATCCTGGTCCATTACTGTCCTCCTGATTGAGGAGATGACTCGTTTGACCTTCGGTCGAATTTACGCCGGCCGTGCGCAGCCATCAAGGAGCAAGAAGGGATGGGAGCGCCATTAAGCCCTCACTGGGTCTCGACGAATGCCGCGGGCTCCTCCGCGGGCTTGAAGACCACGCTGCCCAGTGGAGGCAGGGTGATGGCGATGGACTGGGGAAAGCCATGGGCGCCCACGGATGTGGTCCGAACCCCGCCCAGGTTCCCCTGCCCGCTCCCCCCGTACAGATCCGCGTCACTGTTGAGCACTTCCCGCCAGTAACCCCCGAACGGCATTCCGATGCGGTAATGGTGTCGGACCACTGGGGTGAAGTTGAGGGCGCACACCAGGACATCGGCTTCATGCTGCCCGCGGCGCATGAAGACCAGGGTGCTCTGCTGGCTGTCATTGCAGTCGATCCAGCGGAAGCCGTCGGGCTGGAAGTCGAGCTCGTGGGCGGCCGGCTCGGATCGAAAGAAATGGTTGAGGTCCTGGACCCACCGCTGCAGTCCGCGGTGCTTGGGAACCTGGAGCAAATCCCACTCGATGCTGGATTCGTGGTTCCACTCAGCCCGCTGGCCCAGCTCGCATCCCATGAACAGAAGCTTCCTCCCGGGGTGAAGGAACATGTAACCGTAGAGCAGCCGGAGATTGGCGAACTTCTGCCAGTCGTCTCCCGGCATCTTGCCGATCATGGAGCCCTTGCCGTGGACCACCTCGTCGTGTGAGAAGGGGAGGATGAAATTCTCGTGAAAGGCGTAGAGGAGGCTGAAGGTCAGGGTGCCGTGGTGATACTTGCGGTGAATGGGATCCTTGGAAAAATAGAGCAGCGTGTCGTGCATCCAGCCCATGTTCCACTTGTACCCGAAGCCGAGTCCCCCGAGGTAAGTCGGCCGGGACACCATGGGCCACGCGGTGGACTCCTCGGCGATGGTCATGGCGCTCGGGTGCTCGGCGTAGACCACTTCGTTGAAACGCTTCAGGAAATCGATGGCCTCCAGGTTTTCCCGCCCGCCGTACTGGTTGGGAATCCATTCACCCTCTTCCCGGGAGTAGTCCAGGTAGAGCATGGAGGCCACGGCGTCCACGCGCAAGCCGTCGATGTGATAAACTTCGAGCCAGAACAGGGCATTGGAGAGCAGGAAATTCTTCACTTCATGCCGGCCGTAGTTGAAGATGAAGGTCCCCCAGTCCTGATGCTCCCGCTTGCGCGGGTCGTCATGCTCGTAGAGATGCGTGCCGTCGAAGGAGCCCAGTCCATGGCCGTCCCGCGGGAAGTGTGCCGGCACCCAGTCGAGGACCACTCCGATGCCGGCCTGGTGCAGGGTGTCGACGAGAAACATGAAATCCTGGGGGGTGCCGAACCGGCTGGTCGGTGCGTAGTAGCCCACGGTCTGGTATCCCCAGGAGGCGTCCAGGGGATGCTCGCTCACGGGGAGCAGCTCCACGTGAGTGAACCCCATTTCGCTGACGTAGGCGGCGAGCTTCGGGGCCAGCTCCCGGTAGGTGAGCCAGCGGTTCCCCTCTTCCTGAGCCCGCATCCATGAGCCCAGATGCACCTCGTAGAAGGAGAGCGGAGCCTTGACGCCCTGGCGCCGGCCGCGATGGGCCATCCAGTCGTCGTCGCCCCACTGGTAGCCCGAGATGTCCCACACCATGGAGGCGGACTTGGGCCGGATCTCGCAAGCGAAGCCGAAGGGGTCTGTTTTTTCCGCCCCGTGCCCGTTCCACTGGGAATGGATGGCGTACTTGTAAAGCGCCCCCTGCCCGACTCCAGGGATGAACAGCTCCCAGACCCCGGAATCCCCCAGGTTATTCATGTAGTGCGCCGTGTCATTCCAGCCGTTGAAGTCGCCGATGACCGAAACCGACCGGGCATTGGGGGCCCAGACGGCAAAGCGCGTTCCCGCGAAACCGCCCACTTCTACGAGGTGGGCACCCATCTTTTCCCACGACCGATAATGGCTCCCTTCACTCCAGAGGTACAGGTCGTAGTCCGTCAGAAACCGCGGATTGCTCTCCTTCATGACACTCCCCTCTTGCTTCCACCGCACCGAAGGATGCCTCGGTGACTTCGAGCCACCCCACCTGAAGCACCGGACTGAAATACAACCTTAGCACAGAACCGTTGTATTAAGCCAGCCACGGCTCAAGAATTCGCTAACGAATCAAGATGAAAACGCGAGCGTGGGGGCGGGTGTTTTCGGTTTACTCCGCGCAAGAATCATCATAGACTCCACTTAGCCTTTAGTAGTTTTCGGATGATGATTTCAGCGCACACCGTGCACCGCGGAGGCCCGATGCAACCGATACCTGCCGCAGGGATGCTGTCGCCCTGGGAGCCGGGAGCTTTCACCCTCATCCTTTACGGGGTTGTGATCCTGGCTTTCCTCGCCGTCCAGCTTTTCCTGGCCTCGTGGCTGGGAGAGCGGAAGCCAGGCCCGGAAAAGTCGAGGCCCTACGAGTCCGGCGTCATCCCCACGGGCCCGGCTCGCCTCCATTATCCCGTTCCCTTTTACCAGGTAGCCATCTTCTTCCTCATTTTCGACGTCGAGGGCGCCTTCATTTTCACCTGGGCCGTCATTTACAGGGACGTCGGCTGGCCCGGCTGGACGCAGATGTCGTTTTTCATCGCCCTGCTGCTCATAGGACTCTTCTATATCTGGAAGCACGGAGGACTCGATTGGAGGGCAAAATACGAGGCCTAGCGAACGACCAGTTCCTGGACCTCGCCGACATCGTGATCAACTGGTCCCGCCAGTACAGCCTCTGGCCCATGTTTTTCGGCCTTTCGTGCTGCTTCGTGGAGGAGGCCGCGGCCTTCACGGCCCGCTACGACATGGCCCGGTTCGGCGCCGAGGTGCTCCGCCCGTCACCCCGGCAGGCGGACCTCCTCATCGTTTCCGGAACGGTGTTCAAAAAGATCGCCCCGGTGGTGCTGCGCCTCTATGAGCAGATGGCCGAGCCCAAGTGGGTGATCTCCATGGGCTCGTGCTCCAACACGGGCGGCATGTACGACGTCTACAGCGTGGTGCAGGGGGTCGACCAGATCCTGCCCGTCGACGTTTACGTGCCGGGATGTCCCCCGCGGCCCGAAGCGCTCCTCCAGGGGCTCACCATCCTGCAGGAAAAGATTCTGAGCGAAAAACCCAGCCGGAGGATCTTCCATCTCGGAGGTGGAAGCCAGGGAACGGAAAGGCCCGTTCTGGTGGACGGGGTCACCAAATCCCGCGACTCGAGGGGCCCGGGCTACGAGGGGACCTCCAGGCGGGGGACGGGGGTCTCCACTCCCGGTTTCTGGGGCAGCCGCACCGATGTCATGTGGACGCCCCCCGCGCGGCGCATCGAGCTCACGCCCCGCGACCGCTCCCTGGCGACCGCTTTGAGTGAGCGGTTCGGCGAAGCCGTGGTCCGGGAGCCCCACACGTCCGACATGGCGGCGTTTCAGGTTGAGGCGAGCCGTCTCAAGGACGTGCTTCGCTTCCTCAAATACGAGTCCGAGCCGAGGTTTCAGCGGCTGGACGACCTCACGGCCATCGATGAATCGGCTCGCAGGGACCGGATCCGGGACCGGAGCTTCGACCGGGCCCTGACCGATGTCGGCGCCGCCGGGCGGATGGGCGAGAAGTCGAGGCGGCCTCTTCCCGATTACACCCTGGTGGCTCACCTGCTCTCCTTCGATGCGGCGAGCCGGCTGCGCATCAAGGTCGGCCTCGAGGGGGAGGACCCCGTCGCCCCCAGCATCACCGACATCTGGCCTTCCGCCAACTGGTACGAGCGGGAGGTCTTCGACATGTTCGGCATCCGGTTCGACGGCCATCCCAACCTCCGGCGCATCATCATGCCCCACGACTGGGAAGGGCATCCCCTCAGGAAGAGTTATCCCGGGCGCGCCACGGAGATGGCGCCCTACACGCTGGCCGATGCGCGCCAAAGGCAGCCCCTGGACGCCCGCATGGCCATGGAAAAGGACCGCCGTCTGCCCGAGGGCGACCAGGAGCTGGTCATCAACATCGGGCCCCACCACGTGAGCACCCACGGCCTGCTGCGCTGCATCGTCTCCCTGGTGGGGGAAGAGATCACCGGCCTCGACCTGGACATCGGCTATCACCACCGGGCCGCCGAAAAGCTGGGCGAGCGGCAGTCGTGGCACCAGTTCATCCCCTACACGGATCGGGTGGACTACCTCGCGGGGAGCGCCAACGAGCTCCCCTATCTCCTGGCGGTGGAGACCCTGGCGGGCATCGAGGTCCCCGAGCGGGCCCAGGTGATCCGCGTTCTGCTGAGCGAGCTTTTCCGGCTGAGCAACCATCTCGTGTGGTTTGCGACCTATGCTCACGACCTCGGAGCCATCACGCCCAATTTTTACACCTTTGCCGAACGGGAGATGATTCTCGACATCGTCGAGCTCATCACCGGCGGCAGGCTGCACCCGTCCTGGTTCCGGCTGGGAGGGGTCGCCGCCGACCTCCCCGATGGCTGGAAGGAGGCGGTGGACTCCCTGGTCAGGATCCTGCCCCGGCGCATCGACGAATACGAGCGTTTGACCCGAAGGAACCCCATCTTCCTCGCGCGGTCCCGGGGCGTGGGGCGCATCGGCCTCCAGGAGGCCATGGACTGGGGGGTCACCGGGGCCAATTTGCGCGCCTGCGGCCTCGAGTGGGATCTGCGCAGGAAAATGCCTTATTCGGGTTACGAGAACTTCGATTTCGAAGTGCCGACGGCCGTCGAAGGCGACTGCTATGCGCGCTACCTGGTGAGGGTCGAGGAGATGCGCCAGAGCGTGAGGATCGTCGAGCAGGCGGCGGCCAACATGCCGGAGGGCCGAGTCGTCACGGACGACTACCGTTACGCGATCCCCGACCGGAAGGATATGCTCCGGGACATCGAGAGTCTCATTCACCATTTCATCAACGTCACGCGCGGCCCCAGGATCCCCGGGGGGGAAGCCTGCGTCGCCTGTGAAATCCCCAGGGGAGAGCAGGGGTACTACGCGGTGAGCGACGGGCTCGGGTCGGCATACCGGCTGCGCATCCGCGGCCCCGGGTTCGCCAGCGTGCAGGCCATGCCCCTCATGGCCGTCGGAGGGAGCATCGCCGACCTCATTGCGCTCATCGGGTCCCTGGACTTCATTTTGCCGGACATCGACCGTTGAGTCGGTGAGGCCGTTACGACGCATCAAGGTGTGAGAAGATGCTGATCTGGTTGGCAGGGTTCGTTATCCTCATGATCAAGCTGGTCGCCGTGCTGCTGCTCCTGGTGATCGGGGCCGCCTACCTCGTCTGGCTGGAGCGGAAGTTCCTGGCCCGGCTGCAAATCCGCTACGGTCCCAACCGGGCGGGCAAATACGGCCTGCTGCAGCCCCTGGCCGACGTGGTCAAGATGCTCACCAAGGAAGACACCGTACCCGAGGGCGCCGACCGGATCTTCTTCAAGCTGGCTCCCGCCGTGGTGGCCGGGACCGCCTTCATGATGTTCGCGGTGGTTCCCCTGGGGAGCGATTTCACCCTGTTCGGCAAGAGGGTCCCGATGGTTGTCGCGGACCTCAATATCGGGCTTCTCTTCGTCTTTGCCATGTCTTCACTGGGCGTCTACGGGGTGGCCATCGGCGGCTGGGCCTCCAATTCCAAGTACAGCCTCCTGGGGGGAATCCGGGGCGCGGCCCAGATGATCAGCTACGAGCTGGCCCTGGGGCTTTCCCTGGTGCCCATCGTCATGCTGGCCCAATCGTTCAGCCTGGTGGACATCGTCGCGGCCCAGGAGAGCTATCCCTTCATCCTGGTGCAGCCCCTGGCCTTCATGATCTTCGTGGTGAGCGCCATGGCCGAATCCAAGCGGATTCCCTTCGACCTCCCCGAGGCCGAAAATGAGCTGAACGCCGGGTTCCACACGGAATACAGCGGGATGCGGTTCGGGCTGTTCTTCCTGGGTGAGTATGTCAACATGATCGTCCTCGGGGGCATCGTGGCGGTGCTGTTCCTGGGGGGCTGGCGGGGGCCGCTTCTGCCGCCCCTGGTGTGGCTCATCCTCAAGATCGTGCCCGTGGCTCTCTTCATGATCTGGGTGCGGGGGACGCTGCCCCGCCTGAGATACGACCAGCTCATGACCCTGGGCTGGAAGGTGCTCATCCCGGTGGCCCTGGTCAACATCGTGCTGACGGCCGCCGTGGGACTGCTCTAACTGATTCAGAGGAGGCAACTGCTGAAACATGGAATCGGCCTGGGATGCCGTCAAGGCGCTGGCGTCGGGATTCGCCACCACATTCATGCACCTGTTCCGGAAACCCATCACCGAGGAGTATCCCGAGCTCAAGCGGCAGCTCCCGGCCCGCAGCCGGGCCCGGATCATCCTGACACGGGATCCCGACGGGGGCGAGCGCTGCGTGGCCTGCTACCTGTGCTCCGCCGTGTGCCCCGTGAACTGCATCTCCATGGAGGCTGCGGAAAGGGCTGACGGAAGGCGCTACGCCGCCTGGTTTCGCATCAATTTCGGGCGCTGCATCTACTGCGGGCTGTGCGAGGAGGCCTGCCCCACGGCCGCCATTCAGTTGACGCCGGACTACGAATTCTGCAAGAAGAATATTCTGGAATTCGTTTACGAGAAGGAAGATCTCCTGGTGGATCACCAGGGGAAGGATCCGGACTATAACTTTTACAAAGTTGCGGGCGTCGCCACGGGCGTGGCGGACAAGGGCGGGCACATCAACGAGGAGGAGCCCGTCAGCATCAGGAGCAACATCACCTGATGCCGCGCTGCCGCCCTTCAGACCTGGCGCAGTCCATGCGCCAACGCCCTTCTCGACCATCCCGAACGCCGAATGAGGACCGATAGCCAATGCCGGCCTTCAACTCGAAACCCGAAACTCGAAACCCGAAACTTCATTTCCTCGTCTTCGAGGGGCTGGATCGACCATGACTCTCCAGGGCTTCCTGTTTTACCTCATCTCGGCGGTCATCGTCGCCTCGACGGGTATTGCCGTCACCCGGCGCAACCTCGTCCACGCGGTCGTGTACCTGATTCTCTCCTTTCTGGGCACGGCCCTGCTGTTTTATCTTCTCGGGGCGCCCCTGCTGGCCGCCCTGGAGGTGATCATCTACGCCGGGGCCATCATGGTGCTGTTTCTGTTCGTGGTCATCATGATCAAGGTAGAGTCCCAGAAGGAGCTCATGGCCTCGGCCGGCCAGTGGGCTCCCGCGGCGGTCATCGCCGGGGCCTATGTCCTGGTGACGTTTCTCATGGTTTTGTCGGCGCCGGGAGCCGAGACCCCCCTCGGCATGCTGCGGGCGTCTCCCCGCGATTTTGCGCTGTACGTCTTTCAGCACCACTGGTTTCTCATCGAGGTGGTTTCGCTGCTGCTCCTCATCGCCCTCATGGGCGCCTTGAGACTGGGGAAGGGAAGAGGAAAAGCGAGCATCGGGGGTGAGGCATGATCGTGCCCTTCAGCCATGTCCTGCTGCTGGCGGGAATCCTCTTTGCCCTGGGCATGTACTGCGCACTGGCCCGCCGCAACCTGATCATGATCGTGCTGGGCATCGAAATCGCCCTCAATGCCGCGTCCATTGTATTCGTGGGCTCGGCGCTGCACTGGAAAAGCATCGAGGGGCAGGCCATGGTGCTCTTCATCCTGGCCGTGGCGGCCACGGAGGTTTCCGTGGGTCTCGCGGTGATCGTCTACGCATTCAGGAGATCGGGGTCCTTCGACCCGAACACCTACAACCTGCTGAGGTGAGGGACCGACCGGCAGGCACGAGGGTCTGACATTTCCGGAAAATGACAGGGATAGCGATGACCACATCCTGGGCTCAGAACGCAACCCTTGCGGCCGTCATCGTGGCGACGGTGCTTCCGCTGCTCGCTTTTGCCGTGATCTTCCTGTTCACGCGATCCCGCCCCCGGCTTTCGGCGCGCCTTTCCATCGGGGCCGTCACGGCCTCCCTCGGCTGCTCGCTCTTCCTCCTCGGGGGCCACTGGGGCATGGAGAAGCCGGTTCAGTTCACGGCGCGATGGCTGGTTTCGGCCTCCGTCGAGATTCCCTTCGGCTTCCTGCTGGACCCGTTGAGCCTGCTCATGCTGGCCATTGTGGCGGTGATCAGCTTTCTCGTCCAGGTCTACTCGCTGGGCTACATGGCGGGAGATCCCGGGTTTTCGCGCTATTACGCGTTCATGTCGCTTTTCGCCTGGGCCATGATGAATCTCACGGTGGCCCCCACCCTGCTTCAGCTCTTCATCTTCTGGGAGCTCGTGGGCCTCGCCTCGTATCTGCTCATCGGCTTCTGGATCGAGAAGTTCAGCGCCACCCAGGCCGGCAAGAAGGCCTTCGTCATGACCCGGGCGGGCGACGTGGCCTTCTTCCTGGGCTTCCTGGTGGTGCTGCTTGCTCTCGGGAATCTCTCCATCCTGGAAATCAACGGCCCACGGGTGGCTGAGCTCATGGCGCCGGCCGGCCTGACCCTGGCGGCCCTGCTCATTTTCGGGGGGATCGTGGGCAAAAGCGCCCAGTTTCCGCTGCTCACCTGGCTCCCCGACGCCATGGAGGGGCCGACTCCCGTGAGTGCCCTGCTCCATTCGGCCACCATGGTGGCGGCGGGCGTTTACCTCTTCGCGCGGCTGTTCCCCTTTTTCAGCCTGTCCCCGACGGCCATGAGCGTCTTCCTTGCCGTGGGGACCCTCAGCATGCTGCTGGCTTCGACCATGGCCATGGTGAGCCGCGACATCAAGAAGATCTGGGCCTATTCGACCATCAGCCAGCTGGGGCTCATGATCATGGCCCTGGCGGCCGGGGGCTATTTCGCGGGGGTCTTCCACCTGACCACCCATGCGGCCTTCAAGGCTCTGCTTTTCCTGTGCTCGGGGGTCTTCATCCACCTGGTTCACACCAACGACATCTTCGAGCTTTCCTCTGCGGACTGCCGCCGATTCAGGACGCCGGCCGTTTGCATGATCGTGGCCGCCGCTGCCCTCTCGGGCCTGCCGCCGCTGGCGGGGTTCTTCAGCAAGGAAGCGGTCATGGCCCAGCTGGCCGGCCTCGCCAACCCGGTGTGGTTTGCGGCGGGAGTGGTCGGGGTCTTCCTCACGGCTTATTACACCTTCCGTCTGGTCTTCGTGGTTTTTATCCCTCGTGAGGAGCCCGCCGAGACGGGTTTTCGCGGGGAGGAGCACGCGCATGTCGAAGAGGACCATGCATCGGAATACCGGGCCATGGCCTGGCCCCTGATGGTCCTTGCGGTCCTCACCCTGATCCTGGGCTTCCTGGAGCACCCCTTGAAAGGGTTTCTGGAAGGTTATTCCAGGGCAGCCGCCGCTCACGACGATGGGCCGGGCATCTGGGTGACCCTGCTGCCCCTCGGGATGGCCGCGGCGGGCTTGGGCCTGGCCTGGCTCGAATTCGGCCGCAAAGCTGCTCCCCGGGTGGGATTCGTGGACCGTGTGCCAGCCGTCCACCGGCTGTTTGCCGAGCGCTGGTACCTGGATCATGTGTACCGGTTTCTGGTGGACCGGGTCGTCGACAGGACCATTTCGGCCCTGTGCTTTCAGACGGACAACAAGGTCATCGACGGCGGTATCGACGGCGTGAGCCGGTCCACCGTGGACACGGGACGATTCCTGGCCTTCCTCCACACCGGGGGCATCCAGGCCCGGATGCTGGTGACCTTCGCCGTCATCGTCTTCCTGTCTCTCTATTGCTTTCTCGGGTGAGCGAGCGGAGGTCGGAAACCAGCCACCAGCCTTGAACGTGAAACCTTAAACTTGAAACTTGAAACCAAGGTCTTGTTTCGATGCCCATAACCTATGCCGGTCTTCCCGTCCTTTCCCTCATCCTGGCGAGCTGCGTGGCGGGGCTCCTGATCATTGTGCTGCTTCCCGATGAGCGGGATGATCTCATCAAGAAGGTGAGCGCCGCATTTTCGGGGATCACCCTGCTGCTTTCCTTTTACCTCTTCCTGGCCTACGACCGGGAGCTCGGGGGGCTGCAGTTCGTGGAGCGGGTGGCCTGGATCCCCTCCCTCGGCATCAACTACTTCAACGGAGTGGACGGTTTCAGTCTGCCCAACCTGCTGCTGACGGGCATCGTCTTCTTCACGGGCGTGCTCACCATGTGGGAGCTCAGGACGCGGGTGAAGGAGTTCTTCGCCCTTTACTTCCTGCTGGTGACGGGTGTTTTCGGGCTCTTCATGAGCCTGGACCTGTTCTTCATTTTCGTCTGGTACGACGTGTCCCTCTTTCCCATGTACCTGCTCGTCGTGGTCTGGGGGACCACCCGCAAGGAGTACGGGGCCATGAAGCTCACCCTGTATCTCCTGGCCGGGAGCGCCCTCATTCTGCCGGCCATCATTTACCTGTATGCGGGATCGGGTCTGCGCACCTTCGACGTGGTGGCCCTCATGCAGCCCGGGGTTTTATCGGCCGAGCAGCAGAAGTTTGCGTTCCTGCCCATTTTCCTGGGATTCGGCATCCTGGCGGCGGTCTGGCCGTTTCACACCTGGTCTCCGGTCGGGCACGTGGCGGCGCCGCACGCCGTCAGCATGGTGCACGCGGGCGTGCTCATGAAGATCGGCGCCTTCGGGGTGCTGCGGGTGGGGATCATGCTCTGCCCCGAGGGCTGGCGCCACTGGGCCGAGCTCATGTCGGTCCTGGCCGCCGTGGGGATCGTTTACGGCGCCCTGGCCGGCTTGCGCCAGACGGATCTCAAGTACGTCATCGGGTACTCCAGCGTGTCGCACATGGGCATCGTGGGCCTGGGTCTGGCCACCGTGACGGCCGAGGGGCTCAACGGCGCCGTGTTCCAGATGTTCGCCCACGGCATCATGACGGCCCTGCTCTTCTCGTCCGTGGGCTACATCTACGACCGGACCCACACCAAGATGATTCCGGAGCTGGGAGGGTTGATCCAGACCATGCCCGTGGCCTCGGGCTATTTCATCCTGGCCGCCCTGGCCGGCATGGGGGTTCCCGGCCTCGCCAGCTTCTGGGGCGAGCTGACGGTCCTCATCGCCGCCTTCAAGGTCTACCCGGTCCAGGGCACGGCCTCGGTTCTGGCCCTGGTGGTGACGGCTCTGTTCATGCTGCGCGTGATCCAGAGGACCTTCTACGGTCCCCGAAACGAACGCTTTGCGGACCTCCCCGATGTCTCCCCGTTTCTCGGCATCCCGCGGATGATCCTGGCGCTGGTCCTGGTCATCTTCGGCTTCTTTCCGGGGATCATCCTTGACGTGGTGCAAACCGCATCGATTCCCTTCATGAGTGGAATGGCCCAATGAACTGGATGATCGCCGCCCCCGAGGTTTTCACCTTCCTGGCCGCCCTGTGGTTCCTGCTGCTCTCCCTGGCCGCGCCGCCGGATCCGAGGCGCGAGCACCTGACCGCGCTGCTCCTGTCCCTGGCGGGCGTGGGTGTCTGCCTGGCTTCGGTCACGGCCGATGGATACCTGTTCATCAAGGCCTACCGGGCGGACCTCTTCTCGCAGGTCTTCAAGGTGATGCTTTCCCTGGGGCTTTTCCTGATCATCTGCATCTGCGGGGAAATGCGGGACATCGAGGATCGGAACCGGCACGACTTCTACGTCCTGATGTTCTCGTGCACCCTCGCCATGATGCTCCTCGTGAGCGGCGATCACCTGGTGGCCGTTTACCTCTCCCTCGAGCTCTCGAGCTACTGCCTGTACATCCTGGTCGGGCTCAGGCGGAACCAGGACATGGCCCTGGAGGCCGGCCTCAAGTATTTCCTGGTGGGGATTTTCTCCTCGGCCATCATGCTTTTCGGGATCGCCATGCTCTACGCCGCGGCCCAGGCGACTGTCCTGAGCGAGGTGGCCCGGGTGCTGCCGGAGATGATCCATCGGCCGGTGGTCCTCATTGGGCTCCTGCTGACCCTCGGGGGAATCTTCTTCAAGCTGGCCGTCTTTCCCTTCCATTTCTGGGCTCCGGACACCTACCAGGGGGCCATGAGCCAGGTGGCGGCCTACATCGCCACGGCGTCCAAGGTGGCGGCCATCGGCGTGATCCTGAAGGTGGTGGCCGCGGCGGGACAGGGCAGCGACTACCTGGTGCACGTCCTGGTGGGGCTGGCCATCGTCTCCATGACCGTGGGGAATCTCGCGGCCATTGCCCAGAAGGATGTCAAGCGGCTCCTGGCCTTCTCGACCATGGCTCACTCGGGGTATGTGCTCATGGGAGTCCTGAGCATGAGCCAGGCCGGTTATGCCTCGGTCATTTTCTACGCTCTGTCCATCCTGGTGATGAAGTTCGCGGCCTTCCTGGTGGTGGTGGCCGTGACTCCCGACGGGAGCAATCCGCGGATCGGCCAGCTGGCGGGACTGCACCGGCGCTCGCCCATCCTGGCCCTGCTCCTCATGGTGTCCCTCTTCAGCCTGGCCGGCATCCCGCCGACCATCGGGTTCACGAGCAAGTTCCTGATCTTTGTCGCCGCCATGGAAAAGGGTCTGTTCGCGCTGGTCGTCATCGCCATGATCAACGTGCTCATCTCGCTCTATTATTATCTCCTGGTCATCAAGGCGGCCTACCAGGTGGAGCCTGCCCATGAGCCGCCCCCCGTGGTCCTCTCGCCTTCCCTCAAGGTGCTGTCGGTGGCGCTCATCGGCGTCATGGTGGTGGCCGGCTTCTTCCCGAACCCCCTCATCGAGCTCGCCACGGCCGCCGCCCGCGTCCTGGCCCCCTGACCGGGGCCACGTCTGAAAGGTCCCCCCTCCCCGGCAATGTTGTTGAATCAGCGGTTTCGCGGCGATTCTCTTCACGGGTTCTTTTTTTGGTGAACTTCGTGTACATTACGCACCTTTGGCGCGGGAAGCGCGCTCCGGGCTCGCGGAGTGGAGCTGATCGGTGAGGGCGGGGGAATGCGGCGTGAGGGTCACGCCGCATCGCAACGAGAGATGGATCGAATCGATGGCGCAGCACGAATGGTTTATGGCAGGCATGGTCTGCCTGGGGGTGGCCCTGGGGATGGTGCTGGCCTGGCTCAGCACCCGCCGGGCCAGGGGGTTCAGGCAGCGTCTGCTGGCGGATCTGGCGGAGGTTGAGCGCCTGGAAGGCGGGATCGAAAGGCTGTTCCGCGAAATCCTCGGCAACCGGATCCGATGGAAGCGGTCCCAATCGACGGTTCGAAAGCCTTTTTCCAAGACCGTCAACATGGGCATCGAAACCGCCGCCTTCATCTATGCCCTGGTGGGGCTCGTGAACACCATGGTCCGCTTCGACAAGTCGTTCGACAGCATTGCACAGGCGTATGGAATTCTCGTCTTTCTCAGCGTGATCGCCGGCTATATCCCTGCCGAGCACCTCATGTCCGGCCGAACGGAAAAGGAAATGGACGGGGTCCTTGACGGCATGGAGGAGGCCCTCGAAATGAAGCGAGCGTCCGCGTTCGTGGACAGGGCCCGGAAAGAGTGGCGGTGAAGACGGAGGAAGTCCGGATCAGGCTGAGCAACATAGCCCTCGTGCTGCACAAGCCGCACTTCCCGGAGAACATCGGGGCGGCGGCCCGGGCGGCCAAGAACATGGGGATCCGCCGGCTGGTGGTGTCCGATCCGTACAAGTGCGACCTGACCCGCATTCTCAGGATGGCCACCCACGTGGCCGAGGACGTGGTGGCGGACATGGAGGTCGTGGACGACCTGGAGGATGCCCTGGCCCCGTTTCAGTACATCGTGGGGACCACGGCGCGCACGGGCTCCCATCGGCAGACGGTGCGCAGCCCCAGGCGACTGGCCCGGGACCTGATTCCCATCAGCCAGAACAACCGGGTGGCCATCCTCTTCGGCCCCGAGGACCGGGGACTGGCCGCCCGCGAGCTCAAATACTGCGATGCCCTGGTGACCATTCCCACGGCGGATTTCAAATCCCTCAACCTGGCCCAGGCCGTCATGGTGCTGGCCTACGAGATCTTTCTGGCTTCCACGCCGGAGCCCAGGCCGTTCACCCCGCGACTGGCCACCAGCCGGGAGCTCGAGGGCATGTACGAGCACCTCGCCCAAATCCTCACCCGGATCAATTTCATCAACCCGGAGAACCCCGATTACTGGATGATGAGCGTGCGACGGTTCTGCAGCCGCATCGGCCTTCGCGCCCGGGAGGTCAAGCTGATCCGCGGCGTCTGCCGCCAGCTGGACTGGTATATCAGCAAGCAGCAGGCAGGTGGTGGAGATCCCATCAAATCGCCCTGAGACAGCCCCCCGCGCAGAGGCGCCGGCCCGCGATCTTCTCGAGCGCCAGGTGCGTGAGCATCGTGAACTGAGTGAGGCGCTTGCGGCAAATGGTGGATCATCGTTGATTAGCGTGAGGGTGACTCTCTCTCCACCCTTCGGGGGTAGAGGGTTGGGGTGAGGGGGGGGCTTACAGAATTAGGGTGGGCACAGGTTCATCGTGCCCACCGAGACGCAATGGTGGGCAACGCTGCGCTTTTGCCCACGGCGCTACCCTGTAGAACATCATTGACAGAGCGCTAGCTTATCCGGTCAGCATATTTTTGTTTTTCTCGAGTCGACTGATGGACCACGATGCCTCGGCATTCCTACATCCTGAGCCAATTTCCGCGTTTGCTGCCTCGCTATCAGTTTCAGCTTATTGTGAACAAATACCGGGGAGACTAACGCACCAACTCACAGTCAGCACCTGGGTGCGGAATGTGAGATGGAAAGGAGCCGCACCCAGAGGCGACTCCCATCGCCGCGGCCCGAGGCGGGATTCAGGATGACTGCTGTCTTCATCATTCGCATTCCGGCTGGCGGAGGTGGGGTGTCCCCAATGCTGTTGATCAAGCCACGGACAGGGGGACAGGGGGACAGGGGGACCGGGGGACCGGGAGACACGGGAGCTCGGTGAATCTCCCCGTGTCTCCGTCTCTCTCACTCCGCACGGCTGCCGAGCTTCAACAGGACGGTGGGGTGTCCCTGCCGGTGTCCACTCAAGGATACTCCCACACCAGGAGCCCAATCAACAGCTCTCCGGCGATCATCGAACGTTTGACAGGCTCGGGGACGGAATGATAGGGGTGGGTCATGATCCGAGCCTGGCGGGAATGCCTGTGGGGTAAGCACCAGCGCGTGGAGCCATTTGAAGAGATTGAAATCCATCTTGGAGGTCCGTGGCTCACCTTGTAGTCGCCGACTCTCGGAGGGGGAGACGCAAACTGGACCTTTCGGTTATGAAACAAGACAGTGACAAATCCAGGGAACAGCTCATCGGTGAGCTGAACGATCTGCGCGGGCGGATTTCCCGGTTGGAGAAGCACGAGGAGGAGCGCGAGGGCGTGGAGCAGGCGCTCCAGGAATCGCAGCAGATGCTGCAGTCGGTTCTGGACACGATCCCGGTGAGGGTCTTCTGGAAGGATCTCGACTGCCGCTACCTGGGCTGCAATCGCCCTTTCGCCCTCGATGCCGGCCTGCGGTCCCCCGAGGAGATCGTCGGGAAGAACGATTTCGAGCTCGGATGGGCGGAGCAGGCCGAAATCTACCGGGCCGACGACCGGCTCGTCATGGACACCGGAAAGCCGAAAATCGGCTACGAGGAGCCGCAGACCACTCCGGACGGGGGCCGCATCTGGCTGCGCACCAACAAGGTTCCCCTGCGGGATGCCAGGGGCAGGGTCAAGGGGGTCCTGGGCACCTACGAAGACATCACCGAAAGCAAGCGAATGGAGGAGAGGCTCCGGTCCTCGGAGACAAAATACAGAATATTCGCCGACAACACGCACGACTGGGAATACTGGCTGAGCTCGGAGGGAAGAATCCTGTACACCTCCCCGTCATGCCTGCGCATCACGGGCTACACGTCCGGCGAGCTCGAAGCCGACCCGACCCTGATGTCGCGCATGGTTCACCCCGAGGATGTTGCCCGGTACCAGGCCCACCAGGCGGAAAGCAAGACCACCGGCGCGTCGGACGAGCTGGAGTTTCGCATCATTCACCGGGACGGCGGCATCCGCTGGATCGGACATGTGTGCCAGGCCGTCTTCGACGCCGAGGACCGTTTTCTGGGGCGCCGCGGCAGCAACCGGGACATCACGGACCGCAAGAGGACGGAGAAAGCCCTGGCGGAGAGCTCCGAGAAGCTGAAGTTTTTTGCCTATTCCGTCGCCCACGATCTCAAGAGCCCGGCCATCGGCATTTACGGCCTGGCCAGGCGCCTGAGCAAGGCCTACAAGTCCATCCTGGATGAAAAGGGGCGCAAGTACTGTGATCAGATCCTGAAGGCTTCGGAGCACATCGCGGCGCTGGTCGACAAGGTCAACGTCTACATCGCCACCAAGGAAGCCCGTCTCTCCATGGAGCCCATGAGCATCGGCGAGGTCCTCAGGATGCTCCGGGAGGAGTTCGCCGCGCGGCTGGATATTCGCTGCATCGAATGGCTGGAGCCCGAGATGCCGGTGGAAATCAAGGCGGACCGCCTGTCCATGATCAGGGCCTTCAGGAACTTCGTCGACAATTCCCTCAAGTACGGAGGAGACCGGCTGAGCCGGATTTGCATCGGCTATCAGGCATCGGACGATTTCCACATCATTTCCTTCAGCGACAATGGTCGCGGACTGGAGGGCAAGGATTCCGAACGGATCTTCAAGGCCTTTCAACGGGAGGGAACGTCCTCCGGAATCGAGGGGGCGGGGCTCGGCCTCACCATCGTGAAGGAGATCGCCGAGCAGCACGGCGGCCGGGTATGGGTGGAGCGTCGGGGCCCCGAAGGAGAAGGCACGACGTTTTACCTTTCCATTTCGAAAAATCTGTGAGCAATCCCCGACGAAAGCATCCGCACACTGTCCTCGGTCAGCCCGGCTGACGCGATGCATGGCTCAAGCCCCCGTTTGCCCCAGGATCGAGGCCAGCTCGGCCGCCCGGGAGGCGTGCACCACGGCCAGGACCTCGTCGCCCGGCAGCAGCACCGTGCTGCCATGGGGGATGATGAGTCGCCCCTGCCGGATGACTCCGGCCAGGAGGCATTCGGCGGGAAAGGGAAGCTCCGCCACCGTCCTGCCGGCCGCGGCCGCTGCCGGATGCACCTTCTCCTCCACCAGGGAGAACTCTCCCCTGGACAGCTTGAGAAGCGTCATCATGTTCCCCAGGGACATCTCCTCGGCGATCAGGTGAGCCATGAGGTTCGCCTGGCTCACGGCCACGTCGACGCCCATGACCTCCGTGAACATCCACTCAGTCCGCGGGTCCTTCACTCGGGCGATGGTGCGGGCCACCCCATATTCGAAGCGGGCGAGGCTGGTGGCCACCAGGTTCGTTTCATCCGCCCCGGCGACGGCCGCCAGGATGTCCGCGTCCCGAATCCCCGCCGACTCCAGGGTGGCGGGGTCCGTCCCGCTGCCGGGGATCACCGTCCCGTCGGGAAGCTCGCCATGGAGGTGCCGGACTTCGGCCTCTCTCGCCTCGATGAGTCTCACATGGTGGTTTTCGGCCAGGAGCAGCGACGCCAGGTGCGTTCCCACCTTTCCCCCTCCCACGATGATCACTTTCATCCCGCTTCTCCTCCGGGCCGGTCAATCCGACGACAGCATGGAACGGAGACGTTCGACGGAAGTCGTCAGGACGGCGATGTGGAGCGAATCATCCTTCTCGAAAACCGTCTCCGATAAGGGAATGAAGGCCTTCCCCCGGCGGCTGACGGCAACCACCCGGATCTCCCCGGGAACGGAAACCGCACTCACCTTGTGTCCCGTGAGCAGCGGCGGCACCTCCACCTGCACGATCTCCACCTCCCCGCCGCCCAGACCAAGGACCGCATCCAGCTCGGAGTAGGACAGGAGGTCGGCCAGCCGATGGATGGCCCACGATATGGGGGCCACGGTCTGCACTCCCAGCCTGTGATAGACTTCGGCCTTGCGCGGGTCGACCAGGCGGGCCACCACCCTCGGCACGTGAAAGGCGAGACCGGCCAGGCGAGCCAGAACCACGTTGACCTCGTCGTTGTTGGTCACGACCGCCAGGCCGTCGGCATGCTCGATCCCCGCCCGGCGGAGCGCTCCCCGGTCGAAGCCCGACCCGATGACGGCGTCGCCCCGAAACGACGACCCCAGCCGTTCAACAGCGATCGGGTCCCTGTCCAGGACGGTGACCGCATGGCCGCGCAGGCCGAGGACATGCGCCAGCCCCATTCCCATGCGACCGCAGCCGACGACGATGAATCTCATGGCTCACCTCCATGAGGCCTCCCGCGTTCCCAGGCGCGCAGCACGAGCTTGCGGCCCTCGTCGGCGACGAGGAGCAGCGGCGCCCAGGCAAACAGGAACAGCCAGTTTTCGGGGTCGAAGGCCTCCGTGCCCACCATGGACTGCAGGGGAGGCGCGTAGACGATCAGAAAAATGATCGCGAGCTCGGTGGCGATGCCGGCCCACAGCAGCCGGTTGCTGAAAAGACCGATCCGGAGCACCGACAACCGCTCGGTGCGCTGGGCGAACAGGTTGCCGATCTGGGTCGTCACGACACAGGCCAGGGCCATGGCCGTGGCCGAGGCGTACAAGGGGCCTTCCGAGGGTAATCCCAGCCACTGCCCCCAGTACCCGTGGGTCCAGTATTGGTAGTAGAAGGCGGCCATGACCGCCAGGCTCTGGAGCGGTCCGAGGAAGAGGTAGGAGCGAGCCAGGAGGGCCGGCGTGATGACGTGCTCCGAGAGGCTCCGCGGAGGCCTGTCCATGATCCCCGGCTCCGGCCGCTCGGCCCCCAGCCCCAGGGCCGGCACCAGGTCCGTCCCCAGGTCCACGGCCAGGATGTGCATCACGTTGAGGGCCAGCGGAATCCGCCCGCGGCTCAGGGCAAAGAGGATGAAGGGGACGGCCTCGGGCGTGTTGCTCGTGAAGATGTAGCCCGTGAATTTCTTGATGTTGGCGTAGACCGCCCGCCCTTCCTCGATGGCATGGACGATGGCGGCGAAGTTGTCGTCGGTCAGGATCATGTCGGCGGCTTCCTTGGCCACGTCGGTCCCGGTGAGGCCCATGGCGACCCCGATGTGGGCCTTCTTGAGGGCGGGGGCGTCGTTCACCCCGTCTCCGGTCACGGCCACCACGTGGTCCATCTCCTGGAGGGCCGAAACGATGCGCAGCTTGTGCTCCGGGGCCGCCCGGGCGAAGATCACCTCCCCCTGGAGGGTCTGGAGCAAAGCCTCATCCGTCATGGAGTCGAGGTCGGCCCCGGTCACCACCGCCGGCCGGTCGCCCTGGAGAATGCCGATCCGGCGGGCGATGCTCTCGGCCGTCAGGCCGTAGTCCCCCGTGATCATGATGATGCGGATGCCGGCCCGGCGGCAGGTCTCCACCGCCCGCGAGACTTCCGGCCGGGGCGGGTCCATCATGGCCACGAGCCCCAGGAAGGCGAGGTCCCGCTCGACGGCCTCCGGAGTCATGCCCGTCGAGCCCATTCCCGGTCCCGGCGGGCCTTCGGAGGGCATGGTGCGGCGGGCGACGGCCAGGACCCGCAGTCCGTTTCGCGCATACCCATCGTTGACCGCCAGGATCTCTGCCCGGACGGTCTCGCTCAAGTCCTCCTCGGTCCCGTTCCTGAGAAACCGCGTGCACAGGCCGAGCAATTCGCGGGGGGCCCCCTTGACGTGGGCGACGACGGACGGCTCGACACCCGGGGTCGCGGGGTCCGGTCGATGGACGGGAGCGGGTTTGAAGCCCGCCCCTGCCTCCCTGGACGAGGCCTTGCCGTGGGGGCGCGGTTTGTCCCCGCCCGGCGCTGCCTCCGCCCCGCCTCGGCCGCCCGCGCCGGTCCCGCCGGTGCGGTGCAGGGTGCTCATCCGCTTGCGCCGCGATTCGAAGGGGAGCTCCCGCAGGCGGGGATTCCCGCGCTCCTCGAGATCGAGGTCCAGGCCGGCCTTCCGTGCCAGGACCCGGAGGGCGCCTTCGGTCGGATCCCCCAGGATGGACCAGCGGGGGCGCTCGGAATCGGGGGGCATGAGCCGGGCGTTGTTGCACAGAACCGCGGAAACGAGCAGCGCGCGCAGGTCGCTTCCCTCGGGGGAGTCCTGGGGCCGGCCTCCTTCCAGAATCCGCCCCTCGAAGGAATACCCGGTCCCCGTGACGGTCAACCGCCTGCCGGCCACCCAGATCTCCCGGGCCGTCATCTCGTTCTGGGTGAGGGTCCCCGTCTTGTCCGTGCAGATGACCGACGTGCAGCCCAGGGTCTCCACGGCCGAAAGCCGCTTGATGAGGGCGTTCCGGGCCGCCATGCGCTGCACCCCCATGGCGAGGGAGAGGGTCACCGTGGGGAGGAGCCCCTCGGGCACGAAGGCCACGATCATCCCCATGCCGAAAATGAAGCTCTCGGCCAGGTCGACTCCGGCCAGGGTCACGGCCAGGGCGAAAAAGACGCATCCCGCGCAGAGGGCGATGCCCGTGACCATCTGGGTGACCCGCTGCATCTCCCGCTGAAGGGGGCTCAGGTCATTCCCCAGGCTCTGGGTGAAACCGGCGATCTTGCCGAATTCCGTCTCCATGCCGGTGGCGAAGACGACGGCTTTGCCGGTGCCGGAAATGACGCTGGTTCCCGCAAAGAGGAGATTGGGGATTTCCGTTCGGGCCAGGTCCCTGGCGCGGATGGGCTCATCGGTCCTGCGAACGTGGGCGGATTCCCCCGTGAGCGTCGACTGGTCCACCCGCAGCTCGGCCGCCTCCACCAGGCGCGCGTCGGCCGAGATCCGGTCCCCCTCGGAAAGGAGGAGCACATCCCCCGGCACCAGCTCCTCCGCCGGGACCCGCTGCGCCGCGCCGTCCCGCACGAGCCGGGCGAAGGTCGGGAGCAGGCGGCGCATGGCCTCCGTGGCCTTCTCCGCCTTGAATTCCTGCCAGAAGCTGAAAAGCCCGTTGATGACGTTCACGAGCCAGATGGAGACGGCGAGCTGCGGCATCCGGGCCGCAAGCGCCACCCCGCCCGCGATCCAGAGGAGCACCGCCATGAGATGGGCGAAGTTGGCCAGGAACCTGGCCAGGAGCGACCTCCCCCGGACGGCGGCAATGGCGTTCCGCCCGCACCGCGCGAGCCGCTCCCGGGCTTCTTCCGGGCTCAGCCCCTCGGGCCGCGTCGAAAGCGCCTCGTACACGGCCGAAGCCGGCACCGCCTCGATGCCCGCCGCCTGGTCTTCCAGGCATTCTTGGCTCGCCGAAACACTCATAAGCCCGGCCCCAGCTCGCAGGAACGTGGGATCTCATTCCGACTGCCGTACCATCAGCCTCGGAACGATAAGCATACACCCGGAACGGATGAAGATCATGAAGAATCCCCTGAAGCCGGGCTTCGCTGCGACGCTCCCACCCATGCGGATTGTCTGAAAAGCGGCCTCCTCTTCATCCTTCGTTAGCAGAAGAGCGTAGGGTTCAATACCGTTGGTTCTACTCAATCCAGAGGTTCTTAAGGTCAATTTCGATATCGGCAAAGGGTTCTGCCCGTACCTTATCACTTTCACCGAAGACGGATCGCAAGAGCCAGCCGCCAGCTTCAAGTCTGAAGACTTCAAGCGTCTTGGCTATAGGATCGATGAGCCATAGGTAAGAAACTCCGTGTTCGGCGTAGATGGCCATCTTCTTAATTCTATCCACCCGAACAGTGCTGGGAGAGAGAATCTCGGTAATCCAATCGGGAGAAACAGAAATCCAATTGGTCTCTTCCGATTGGGGAAATCTTTCTCTCCTCCAGCCCGCTACGTCGGGTACCAGGTAATTTTCTCCGAACTTGATTTCGGGCTCTCCGATGATGACCCACCCACCAGGCCCTCCTCCGCGACCGAACTGGTAAGGAGGAAGCAGTTCGCCCCCAAGAGCATAGGCCGAAAAGCCATGCATCCTTGATGGTCGGGGAGTGACAATCAGTTCACCGTTGATGATTTCCCCCACGGCGCCTTCAGGGATGCCATAAAGGTCTACATAAGTAGCTTCTCGCTTTGCTGCCTCAGCCATGCGCAAATCTCCTTCCGAGCACGGTTCCATATTCGGTCTGGCATGACCCATTGTGCAAACACTCCAAGCATAGATTGCGTGCTGGCACAACCCTTTGTTCATAAATCATATCACACTCGCGGATGCATACCTTGCTGGTGCCTTTGATCTGCTAACGCCGGGCATCACCGGCACGCAACCTCGCCGCCAATGAGCTAGAGGAGAACGCCACCCACTGATCCAGGCGTGGTTGCGTGTCCGCGTGCATGCCTTGTTTAGCGCAGGGCGTTCCCGAACGGAATAAAGAGAGCACGTGTGTCAATTAGTCTGTTCTTGAACCAAAGTGGCGATGAACCTGATCAATTCTTCTGCCTCAGAGATCCATGGAAGAACCTGTGATTCCTGAAAGCTGACAAAGTCAATGTAGTCACCCTCTTGACGTCTCTCAAAAAGATCATTGTAAATCCTGGCAAAATCCTTCGGGACCTTGCCTGTCTTCACATACTGCCTATTAAAGAGGCCACGGATACCCGCATGTTTGGAAGACGACAGACCATCCATGAAAAGAAGAGCTGAGACGGCATAGAAGCAGGCATGGTAGAGACGGTTCACACAGGCATCCACCGTTGCGCCCTGGCGAGAATACATGCATCTTCCAGGGCCTCATCTGCTCGTGTCATACGGTACAGCACCAGATTCTTGCTCCATTCCGTCACAGTCTGATTCCTTCCTGCTGAACTCGCTGGTGAAATGGCATTGCCTGGTAGATGCCACTATTCCATTCTTCTCGGCGCCGTACAATCGAGGAGATGACCTCTCCAGACTCCCATTCGACCTCATAGAGCCTATGACGGATTCGATCTGTACGTTCATCACTCAGTGGGCCATCAACCAGGATAAGGAAGTCCCAGTCGGATTCAGAAAGAGCATCTCCACGGGAGCGTGAACCGTAAAGAATAATCTCCGCGTCAGTTTCCACTTCACGGACAGCTTGTTTGATTTGCTCGAGTAATTCACCTTGATTCATATGAACACCTCAAACCAGTTCAGCTTTGACATCGGGTGACAGGCCCGCCAAACGAAGCAAAATGACCCCAGGGTTGACAAGCTCCTGACGGTAAACCAACTCACCGAAATCCTTATCAGCCGTCAAGAGCACAGCTTGTTCATTATTGGCGAAGGTGAGCACTTCCTGGTCGCTGACCCCAGGGTCCATCTCCGCGACATACCAGACCTCATGGCCATCCTGCCGCAAACGCTCAACAATTTGTCGATCAACGTTTTCGTCAGCCATGTGTCTCAATGGACTGCCTCATCGATGGGGTAGATGACATCCGCGCGCAGTGCTTCGGCCGCGAAAGCTAATGCGGCTTGGATGCCTTCGCGAGTGAGCCGCGGATGAGCATCGAGAATTTGCTCCACTGTCTCGCCTGCAGCCAATTTGTTCGGGATGAGCTCAACGGTAATACGCGTCCCCGCGATTACCGGTTTGCCCATCATGACCGATGGGTTTGACACCACCAACTTCGTTTGAATTTGCATGTGATCACCTCGTAGTGTGCTGAGGTTTAAGCCCAACAAGAGGGTATGCAGCCCAAAGCCACGCAGCCACTGAGCCTGGGATGACTCAGAGGCTTACTCTGGCGTGATTGTGACTGCCCCTTGAACCCTTGGTTAATCATAGAGGCCGGTTTTTCCTATGGTCACAAAATTCAGTTGGATTTCGCCATCTCCACAGGCATCCCGAGTGAG
>JALOPI010000050.1 GCA_025453975.1 Syntrophobacteraceae bacterium | reverse complement strand
CAAACGGAGCCGAAGGCCGTCGGGGCGTTCCCGGACCGAGTCCGCAAACTGGCGGTAGACACCGGGGCTCATCGCCATTATACTCGGTTTGATCCAACCGTTCACTCCGCGCGACGCGGACTGGCGTCGTTCGTGAAATTCTTCCCGTTTCATCAGGAGCTCCGTATGACCACATCACAGAGTCAAGCCCTGGAAATGTTCTGCACGGCGATCGAAATGAAGGAGCGTAAGAAAAAACTGTACGATGACGCCATGAAAGCGTGTCCTGACCAGGTGGGCATTGAAACCTTCCGTATGCTCAAGGAAGCTGAAGAGGAGCATGCCCACCGAATACAGGAAATCTACGAAGAGGCCAAGAAGGGCAAGGTGCCGGTGGATGCCTGTCGCTACTATGATTTCGAAACCGACGATAAGCAGACCGTCCTGAGAAAAATCGCCGAGGAGCACGGCAAGATTCCCAAGGCCTGCGTGGACGATGTAGTGGCGATCCAGACGGGCATGCAGCTGGAAAACGCCAGCATCCAGTTCTTCCAGACAGCCCTGAATGTGTGCGGGGATCCGGTGGAGCGGGAGTTTCTGGAGAATATGATCAAGGAGGAGCGGGAGCACTACGTGCTGCTGGCTGATCTGAAATTCTATTACACGGACCCCGAATCCTGGTTCATGGAAAAAAGCAGGGCGAGACTGGACGGCGCGGGTGGCATTGCGTGACCGGGCACCTTGGCCGATGCGGACCGAGAAACGAAAGCGGGAGGCAAGGATGATTCGAGGACGGGTCGGGCGGGGTTTGGCCCCAGCCCTGATTCTGGCTGGGCTTTTGGCCCTTGCCGGCTCGGGCATGGCCGTAGCCGAGCCCCCTCAGGCGGGTGAGGCTTTTCCGGATTTGAAGCTCCCCGTCCCCAAGGGGAAAGAGCACCTGGATTACCTGGGGCTTGGAGCCAAGCCGGGGGCGACGTTCAAGGTCGGGCAGGTGAAGGCCCGGGTGGTCATTCTGGAAGTGTTCAGCATGTACTGTCCCTATTGCCAGAATGAAGCACCCGCCATCAACGCCCTTTACGACCGCATCGCCGAGCGCGGGCTCGCGGACGCAATCAAGCTCATTGGGCTGGGTGCCGGCAACTCCCCATACGAAGTGAATCTTTTCAAGGGCAGGTTCGGAATCAGGTTTCCACTCCTTCCAGACAGCGATCTCAGCCTCCACACAGCGCTTGGAAAGGTGAGAACCCCTTATTTCATCGCGGTCTCCCTTGAGCCCGGAGGAAAACAGCGGGTCATTTATTCCAGAGTCGGCACCATCGGCGACCCGGGTCAGTTCCTGGACCAGATCATCGAGCTGGCCGGGCTTCATTGAGGGAGGTGCAGCATGAAGGCTCGATTTCATCCGGTTATGGCTGTGGCTGCCCTTGCCATGATCCTCCAGGGGTCGTGGGCGATGGGGGCTTCGGAGCAGTTCAAAGGTCAGATTTACGATGCGGGCAAGCTAGCTCCCATCACCAGCCAGCCCAGGCTCAAGGTCGGGGACAGGGCTCCCGATTTCACGCTGCCCTCCATCAAGGGTGAAAAGGTTTCCCTGAGCCAGTTTCTGGGCAAGCAAAATGTGGTCATCTCCTTCGTTCCAGCCGCGTTCACTCCCGTCTGCTCCGAGCAGTGGCCGGGCTACAACATGATCAGAGACATCTTCGAGCAGCACGGCGCGATGCTGCTGGGTATCACCACGGACAACGCCGCCACCCTCTTTGCGTGGACCGAGCAGATGGGCGGGGTCTGGTTTCCCGTACTCTCCGATTTCTGGCCCCACGGTAAAGTCTCGGACCTTTACGGCGTGCTGCGGACCGAGGGGACTTCCGAGCGGGCCCTCTTCGTCATCGACAGGGAGGGTGTCGTCCGTTACATTGATATTCACGATATCAATCAGCGCCCGGACCTGGCCGTTCTGGTGAGGGAGCTGGAGAAGCTGAAGCGTTAGGTCGAGGCAGGCGCCGGCGCCTGGGGGAATGGTCCGGCATCACGAGTGAATCCTGGACATGTTGAAACCAAAGGAGCGGAATCATGGCAAAAAAGACGAGGCACGTTGTGAGGGGCCAATGTCCACAGTGCGCTTGTGGCGATGTGTCCTTCATCCCTTCCGAGACCATCAAGGAGAAGTACATTGGGCCCGAGGAAGAGATGGAGATCATGTGCCCGACCTGCGGGACCAAGCATAAGGGTAAGTTGACGGTCGAGGAAGTGGAGTCTTGAGTGTGTCGGGAGTGGGATCTGGCCCATTCAGGGTCGGATAGCGCTTTTCAATGGACGGTTCGTGATGAACAATCAAGGAGGGATTCATGTCAACACCTGCACATTGCCCCGGGTATGAGAATTTCAAGAATTTGAGCTCTTTTGTCTGCAAGTGCCCTGAGTGCGGGAAGGAAAAGGAAATTTTCTCGGATGAGTTCGGTAAATCCCATGCTTGTGCCGGCTGCGGAAAGCCCATCGATTTCTCCAAGTGCTCGCTGGAAGGCTCCGGGGGTGTCACGGCTCCTCGCTGATTGAATCCCTGAATCCGTAAGGACGAGACGGGATTCCATCCGGAGCCCTCGCAGTCATCCTCGCAGGGTCTCATCGTAAGCAAGGCAGACAGGGGAAGGAATGCGCCTTCCCCTGTTTCTTCCCGCGGCGTTCCAGCATTTCTCCGGTCCTTGCCGGAAGTCGATCATGCCCGATCGGCCCGATCGTGATAAAGCTCCCGGCTTACCTCGGCACGCGGGGAGTCCCGTGGCCGGTGTCCGTGGGGAGGGAGGGCCGCTTTCCGGGTCACGAAGGGGGATGATCCCGCCTTCTCATCCACACCCCGGGTCGGGCGCTCACGGCAGGGTCGAAAAGGCGCTCGTCGGGTGGATCCTTCGAGGATGCCCCGGGGACGGAGGGTATCCTGGTCTGCGGCTTGCGGAGGCGCACGGTGGCCAAGGCGGATCCTTGGCCGGTGCTGCGGCAGGCCTTTGGGTCGGTGGACCTTTTTGCAGCGGATCCTTCTCCCCCTGGGGAGGAGGCTGGCATCCAGCGGGAGAGAGCATGAGTCGGAGCGGCAGCGTCCTTGAGGTTCTGCGCATGGATCCGGCGGCAGCCGGAGGAACGGTGACGGTGAACGGCTGGGTTCGCACCCGGCGGGATTCCAAGGCTGGGGTGAGCTTCATCGAGCTGAACGACGGGTCCTGTCTCAGGAACCTTCAGATTGTGGCCGAGCACGGCCACCCGGGCTTTCAGGATCTGCTGGCGGAGGTCACCAACGGCTGCAGCCTTTCCATCGAGGGTGAGGTCGTGGCATCCCCGGGAAAAGGGCAGGCCGTCGAGGTGCATGCCACTCGAATTCAGCTGCTGGGAGCGGCCGATCCCGGCACGTATCCCCTTCAGAAGAAGCGGCACTCCTTCGAGTTTCTCCGAGAGATCGCCCATCTTCGGCCGAGGACGAGCACCATCGGCGCGGCGGCGCGGGTTCGAAGCCGCATCAGCTTCGCCATCCACGAGCTCCTCGAGGCCCGTGGCTTCCTGTACGTCCATACGCCCATCATCACGGCGAGCGACTGTGAGGGTGCCGGCAACGTGTTCCGGGTCACCACCCTGGATCCGGGCCAGGAGTCAGCCGCCATGCCCTCCGATGACTTCTTCGGGAGGCCAGCCTATCTCACGGTGAGCGGACAGCTCCAGGCCGAGATCTATGCCCTGGCTCTCGGAAAAGTCTACACCTTCGGCCCCACGTTCCGGGCCGAGAACTCCAACACAAGCCGGCACCTGGCCGAGTTCTGGATGGTCGAGCCCGAGATGGCTTTCTGCGACCTTCAGGGGGACCTGGAGCTGGCGGAGGTTCTGGTCAAGCATTGTATCCAGGCCGTTCTGGATCGGTGCGGGGAAGAGGTCGATTTCTTCGAGCGCTTCATGGAGCCAGGGCTGCGGACGCACCTGGAGCGAACGGTGCGGGAGTCCTTCGAGGTCATTTCTTACACCGATGCCGTGGACCTCTTGACGAAGTCGGGGGAGGTTTTTTCATTTCCAGTGGTCTGGGGCGGTGACCTTCAGGCGGAGCACGAGCGCTATCTGACGGAAAAGGTATTCAGGAAGCCGGTGGCCATTCTCGACTTTCCGCGCAGTCTCAAGCCATTCTATATGAGGGTCAACGACGACGATCGCACCGTGGCGGCCATGGATATCCTGGTGCCACGCATCGGCGAGATCATCGGGGGGTCCCAGCGGGAGGAGCGGCGGGACGTGCTTCTCGAGCAGATGAGGCTCCGCTCCATTCCCCTGGAGGAGTATCGCTGGTACGTGGAGCTGCGGGAGTGGGGGTCGGTGCCTCATGCCGGGTTTGGTCTGGGGCTCGAGCGGATGGTCCAGTTCTGCACCGGAATCGCCAATATCCGCGAAGCCATACCGTTTCCTCGAACACCCGGCCACGCCGAGCTCTGAAGCCTCGAAGGATTTGTCCTTGTCACCCGCGCCTTTGGCGGGTAGATTCTCGCCGGTTTTTCCCGAGGGAATCCTCATCCTGGTAGAAAGATCAGCCCCGGTGCCCGCATCTCCCGTCCGCGGGAAGGGGCTTTGACACGAAGCCGGGCTGGACAGGCTGGGGGGGGCGCTGGCTCTTGCTGCCTGCTGGATCTGCCGGGTCGATTTCGGAAGAGGAGAGGTGGGATCGGCGGCGGGAGATGGAGTGGTGCCCCGAATGACTGAGGCGCGAGAGGTTACTGGTGGAGCGTGCTTTTGGGTGGGAAGGCGACGGGAGGAAGGAGACCGCGGCCATGGGATTGCCGGATCTCGAGGTCAAGTGCTGGAAGTGCTGGGGGGAAGGGGTCCTGGCGTCTGAGGATCACGGGGAGATGACCGAGTGCCCTGAATGTGCGGGGGTCGGCTGGATCCCCACGGCCGATGGCCGAAAGCTCCTGGATTTCCTCCAGCGGCACCTGGTGATCCAGGACGAAGAGGAGTCCGAGGGTTAGGCCTCCTGGCCCGGATAAGGTGAGGATAAGGAATGGGTGATCGCAACACGGCCAAGACCGTCGCCATTGCCGTTTTGGCAATGACTCTGCTGCTCATTTGCTGGGCCATGTTCAGTTTTCTCTCGGCTCCCCCGGATCGCCAGACCGAGGGTTTCCAGGGGATGGCCTGGGCCGCCAATATCCGAGATCTCCCGGAGCTGAAGCTCATCGGGGAGGACGGGGATCAGAAGTTTTACGTGCGCGAAGGCGAATCCCTGGAGATTCACGGTATTGTCGCGGATAATGTGGTTTACGGGTTTTACAGGGGCCGGTTCTACAGCGTGATGGTCTATTTCAGCTCCATGGCGAGCTTCAACCAGGTGCGGGATCGGCTGGCCCGGGAGCATGGGAGTCCGTTCCGTCATGATGAATCGGGGCTCAGGCTCTTCTGGACATCGGGGAAGGTGCACATCCTCCTCACCTATGACGAGCCTTTGAGCCAGGGCCGGATCAGCTATTTTTACCAGCCCATCGAATCCGAGATCGAACAGGATGAGAAGTCTCGGGGAGGGGCCCCCAGCGCGCCCCGGTCATGAGCGGTCCGGAGGCTCGTGGGCCGGGGGAGGGCAGGAGCCCGGGGATTTCCCCGCAACGCGTCCACGAGTTTCATGTGTCTGAGCATTTTTCCAATGAGGCAGAGGATATGAGCATCTACTGGAGCTCGATCGTCCATGAGCTCACCCCCTATGTGCCCGGCGAGCAGCCCAAGCTGCCCGACCTGGTGAAGCTGAACACCAATGAAAACCCTTACGGCCCTTCACCCAGGGTCATCGAGGTCTTGAAGCGCGAAGCGGCCGATGTCCTCCGTCTCTATCCAGATCCCAACGCCGACCGGCTCAAGGCTGCCCTGGCTCGGCACTTCGGCATCCATCAGCGGCAGGTGTTCGTGGGAAACGGCTCCGACGAGGTGCTGGCCCACGCCTTTCTCTCACTCCTCAAGCACTCACTGCCCCTGCTGTTTCCGGACATCACCTACAGCTTCTACCCTGTTTACTGCAAGCTGTACGACGTGCCGTATGAAGTCGTGCCCTTGACCGATGATTTTGCCATTCGAATCGAAGACTATCTGCGGCCCAACGGGGGCATCATCTTTCCAAACCCCAACGCACCCACGGGGAGAGCGATGTCCCGCGGGGACATCGAGAGGCTGCTTCAGGGGAATGAACAGTCCGTGGTGGTCATAGACGAAGCCTACGTGGACTTCGGGGGCGAGTCCGTGGTGGACCTGGTGGACCGCTACCCCAACCTCCTGGTGATCCAGACGCTGTCGAAATCGCGGTCTCTGGCGGGGCTGCGGGTGGGCTTCGCCATGGGGCATGCCGACTTGGTGGAGGCCCTCGAACGCGTGAAAAACAGCTTCAACTCATATCCCCTGGATCGTTTTGCCATCGAGGGGGCCGTGGCGGCGATCCAGGACCTGGAATATTTCGAAAACACCCGCAAGGCCATCATCCGGACTCGCGAAGCACTGGTCCGGGATCTGACGGCTCTGGGATTCGAGGTCATACCGTCAGCGGCCAATTTCGTTTTTGTACGGCATCCGCGGATAGACGCCTCCGAGCTGGCGCGCGAGCTGAGGGAGCGGTCCATCATCGTCCGCCATTTCCGCCTGCCTCGCATCGAGCAGTTCCTCCGCATAACCGTGGGGAGGGATGACCAGTGCAAGGCCCTGGTGGATGCGCTGGAGGCCATTCTGGGGGGGGGAAGTCGCTGAGCTGGTGGTTTGGGAGGACTTCATTCCTGGCGCGGGAGGGCGGGACGCCGACACGCCTCCGGCATTTCGACAGGGGCTCAAGGCGATGAAGCCCGGGCATCCAGGACCACCAGCAGGGTGAGCCCGCGAGCCTCCTCCACCCGCACGGGCTCGCCGGGCTCGACGGGTGGGTGCCCCTCCAACAGCTCGGCCTGCCACAGCTCGCCATGAATCACGACGTAACCGGTCGGGTCGAGCCGATCCCTCGCCGTCCCCGTCTCACCGATCATGGGGTGGGCATCTTCCGGGCGGTTTTCCTCGAAAGATCGCCGCAGCAGCGGAAACATCAGGATATCCTTAAGGATCCAGATGGCGATGAGAACGCCTACCAGGATCGGGGAAAGATCCAGCCATCGCTGGAGGGTCAGCATCACCACGGCAAAGATCACGATGTCCGGAAGCTGGACCAGCGCGTACTTCAGAATGGTGCGCGCTCCGGGCCAGCGCGACGGGTGGTGGTCTCGAATCCTGTCCATGGGCATCGTCATCTCCAGGGGCTCCGTACCGATAGTCTCGGGCCGCATTCTGCAATATAGGCACGATTTCCAGCATGGCGCCCATTCCGTTCTGTCATGGGGAGGGATGGATTGGGTAAAGGGGGGGCTGGTGAAAGGACTATGACCAGGACAAAAGGGCAGCTCGAGGCTCTGATCTGCGAGGCGGTGATCAAATTCGAAAAGGAGTTCATGGGGCGCGGCCCCCTGGAGACCAAGGCCTACATCATCGATGACATGGTCCTGGTCAGGCTGAAGGGCGTTTTAACTCAGGCGGAGCTCAAGCTGGCCGACGCCGGGGATCATCAGAACGGGCGCGAGCTGATCAAGCGCATCCGCATCGCCCTTCTGGAGCAGGGTCGGCCTCTGCTGGAGGCCGCCGTGAAGGGGATCCTGGGCGTGGGAGTGAGGAGTCTCCATACCGACATCAGTACCGTGACCGGGGAGCGGATGATCCTTTTTACACTGAGCTCCCCGCCTGCCCTGGTGTGTGAGCGCAATGGCTGAAAGAAAGGGTCCCGGGACCTTTCAGCCCCGACAATGCCAGACTACGTCTTGACAGACCGGGTGTGTGGTGTTAAGTGAGAGTTAAACCAGTTTGAAGAGAGGCGACCCTGCGCGGCTCTTCAGGAGGGTCCGGAAGTCCTATGACACTTAAAGCCTAATGGTTCGGAGGGGCCCTTCCGGGATGTCGAAGGGTGCGGATGAAAGATGAGGTCGTGCTTCGTTTCGTGGAAACGGATTGCGGCCTTTTTTTTGTACCGTGAGGGGATTGTCCTTCCCTGCCCGACGGTGTCGGGCCCGGGGAGCTCACCTCACCGCCGTCCGAGGGATTTGGGCGCCCCGGGAAGCATGACCTTTCAAACTGGATGCAGGAGGGAATGGGGGATGATACGAGCCAACCAGGCGGGCGACATGCCCCGCATCGACGACGGTGCTTACGTGTGCTCTTCGGCGATCATCGTGGGTAAGGTTGAGATCGGCTCCAGGGTTTTCGTGGGACCCAACGCCGTCATCCGCGCCGATGAGCCGGGCCCCGACGGGCGGGTCCAGGCCGTCATCGTGAGGGATCGCGCCAACATTCAGGATGGAGTGATCGTACACGCCCTGGGCGGATCCAGCGTGATCATCGGCAAGGGCGCCTCGCTGGCTCACGGGGCCGTGGTTCACGGACCCTGCCTGGTCGGGGAGGATTGCTTCATCGGGTTCAACAGTGTGGTGTTCAAGGCTTCCCTGGGGGACGGCGTCATCGTGATGCACCTGTCTCTCGTGGAAGGGGTGGAAGTGCCCCCCCGGGTGCATGTCCCATCCATGTCGGCCGTCCGGAGCGCGGCCGACGTCTCGCGACTGGCTCCACCTCCCGCGGAGCTGGTTGGCTTTGCGGGGCGCGTTCGTGACATGAATGTCGTATTGACCGAAGCGGCTCACAGGCCAGTCCTGTAGAGGCTGAAATGGGCATGAGGCGGTTGATGAGCGCGAAAAACCTAAAACGAACGGGAGAGAGAAAGGAGAAGCTTCATGGCGCAAATGACTGAGTACGATTACTGGAAAATCTTCCCGAGGATGCCCAGGAAGGTCACCATCGGGGATATCACGATTCGAGACGGTTTTCAGCATCTCGAGAAGTTCGTTTCCACCAGGGCCAAGATTTTCTACGGCCAGGAGCTGATCCTCGCCGGCTGCCGCGAGCTGGAGGTGACGAACCTGGGTGCCGTCACGACGACCCCGCAGTTCGCGGACGCCGATGAGGTCATGATGGCCATGCGCAGCGAAGAGTTCAAGATGCGCGCAGCCAAGAAGGGCATCGACATCGACAAGGACGTGACACTGACCTGCGTGACCATTCGCGAGTCCGCCGTCAGCCGTGCCATCGAGATGAAGGAGAAGGGCTACGGTCCCGACCGGATCCTCATGATGGTCTCCACGGACGAGGAGCATCATTTCGCCAACTCCGGCACGACGCTTCCCAACTACTGGAAGGAGGCCGAGCGCTGCATCAAGAAGGCCCGCGACGCGGGGATCAAGATGTGCGGGACCGTGAGCACCATCTGGGGCAGCCCCATCAGCGGCGCCACGAAGCTGGAGGATGCCGTGGAGTTCACCAGGCGCTGGTTTGAAATCGGCGCTCACGACATTGAGCACGCGGACCATGACGGTTCGGCCAACGCCGCCGATGTGTACCGGTACTTCTCCATGATCCTGGATGCCATGCCGAATCCAGAGGCCCATCTCTGCCACCTGCACGAGACGAAGCGCATCGCTTCCTCGTCCATTCTCGCGGCCCTGCAGGCGGGCATCTGCCGGTTCGAATCGACTCTGGGCGGGCTGGGCGGCCAGCCGGCCAACTTCCTCGATGACTCCCCCATCAAGGGCACCGGTGAGTATTACTACGACGACCCCCGCTACGTCGGCCTGATCTGCACGGAAGACCTGCTGGTTCAGATCGACGAGCTGGGTATCGAGCACGGCTACGATGTGGACCGGGTGCTCTGGCTGGGCCGAAAGCTGGAGAAGACGGCGGGGATGCGGCTCCGCTCGGAAGCCATCGTCAACGGTCGCACGCTGAAAGAGGGGCACATGAAGTTCGCCCGCCCGGGTCTCCGCGGGGTGAAGGAGAAGATGGGCGAGAAGCCGGGCCTGAAGATTCCCGAGGGCTGGGGCGAGCAGGCGGTGGTGCCCGAGCACTACGGTCCCGCCGATCCCTGCTGGAAGAAATAATCCAGGTTTTAACCGAGTCGGTATCCATTGGGCACCTTCAGGGAGGTATTGCGCCTCACGTCCTTCCCTCCTCGACATCTGTCGAGGAGGGATTCGTGAGATACCGCACGGTCCTCTCCTCCCGAACGCGCGGCCCGGTTGTTTACGAAATTTCACGGAAGGCTCTCGCAAGGGAGCCTTTTTTTCTGTATATGCAGGGAAAGGAGCTCATCGACTTCAATGGCCGGGAGAGGAGCGGGAGATGCGGGGTGCCGGGGGGACCGAAGGCGGGATCGGGCGTTTCTTCATCGGGCTGATCATGATGATGGCCGGCGGCTACCTTTTGCTCCACAATATTCAAGTGAGCTTCGGATTTGGGCTCGGCTACCGTATGTTCGATTTTTACGGCATGGGAATCACCAGCGGCATGGTGATGTTCCCTTTCATGTTTGGAGTGGGCCTCATCTTCTACAACAGCGGGAGTGTCCTCGGCTGGCTGCTGACTCTCGCGACCCTCGTCATGCTCATCTTCGGCGTCATCGCTCAAACCAGCTTCCACCTGCGGAACATGACGGCCTTCGAGCTGCTCACCATCCTGGTGCTGCTGGTGGGGGGGCTGGGGCTTTTTCTGAGCTCCCTGAGGAACTGTCGGAGCATCATTTGATTCGTCTCGCCCCGGGGGAATCCATGGGGGTGAAGCCGCGGCGCAGCGTGTTCTCCACCACATTGCGCGGCACCATGAACTGGATGAGGTAGTCGGGGCCGCCCGCCTTGGAGCCCACCCCCGAGTGCCTGAAGCCCCCGAAGGGGTGGCGCCCGACAACAGCCCCCGTACATCCCCGGTTGATGTAGAGGTTTCCCACTCGAAATTCCTTCTTGACCTTTTCGATGTGCGCAGGACTCCTGGAGAAGAGACCGCCCGTCAGGGCGTAGGACGTCCCGTTGGCGATTCGCAGGGCCTCGTCCATGTCCCTGGCCTTCATGACGGAGAGCACGGGTCCGAAGATTTCTTCCTGGGCCAGCCGGTGCTCGGGGCGAATCTCCGTGAAGATGGCGAGGGGCACCTCATGCCCCGAGCCGTCGCCGAATGGACGTTCCAGGAGGAGCTGACCTTCCCGCTTCCCCACCTGGATGTAGTCGAGGATCTTGCTCCGAGCCGACGCATCGATGACGGCGCCCATGAAGTGAGCCGGATCCTCCGCGGGGCCGAGGTGGAGACTTTCGGCCGCGGCCTTCAGGCGCGCAGTCAGTCGTGGGTAGTTTTCCTCCAGCACGATGAGCCGCGAGCATGCCGAGCATTTCTGCCCCTGATAGCCGAAGGCCGAGTGAAGAATGTGGGGGATGGCCTCGTCCAGGTCAGCGTCCGCATCCACGATGATGGCATTCTTTCCGCCCATTTCCGCAATGACATGCTTGATGTCGCGGCTGCCCGGAGCGCTCCTGCCCGCCAGCTCGATGATCCGCAGCCCCACGTCCCGGCTCCCCGTGAACGCGATGAGCGCCACATCGGGGTGGGTGACCAGAGCGTCGCCCAGCTCCGATCCGGGGCCCGGGAGGAAATTCAATACACCCGGGGGGAGGGACGCTTCCTCAAAGATTCTCGCCACCATGGATCCTGTCACGGGTGACTGGGAGGCGGGCTTGTAGACGACGGTGTTTCCGGCCACGATGGCGGCCGAAGCCATGCCCATGGAAATGGCCAGCGGGAAGTTCCAGGGTGCGATGACCACCGCGACGCCCCGGGGCTCGTAAAAGAGTCGGCTCGATTCACCGGGGGCGTTCCCCATGGGGCGGTGGACAGCCAGTCGAATCATTTCGCGGCCGTAATACTCCAGAAAATCGATGGCTTCGCAAACGTCGGCGTCGGCTTCGCTCCAGCTCTTGCCGACTTCGAAGACCTGGAGGGCGGCCAGATCGAAGCGCATGCCACGTGCGGCCGCGGCAGCCCTGAAAAGGATCCCGGCGCGGTCCTCGGGGGGAGTGTCCCGCCAGGAGGGGAACGCCTCCCTGGCTCCCTCGACGGCTCGTTGCGCCTCGGAGTGACCGGCTCCCAAGACCTTTCCCACGACCTCGCTTGAGAGGTTTGGATTGGTTGAATGAAAGGATCTGCCGGTCTTGATCTTTCGCCCGGCGATGCGGGGATGGACGTCAATGGGGAAACGGCTTCGAGCCCGCTTCAGGGCGTCCTTGAAGGCCTCGCGATGGCCAGCGTGGGCCCAGTCCCATGGAGGCTCGTTCGCAAAGGGTGCGTGCGATCGATCGGACTGCCTCCCGGGGCTGGCCTCGCAGGAATTTTCTTCTGTTTCCGGAATGGTGGGAGGTTCGGGGGTGGGGTGCGGCTCCTCCCTGCGGATTTCCTCCATGGGGTTCAGCAAAAGCTCCTCCTTGGGCACCTTTTCGGCGAAGCTCTTGCGCAGGAAGGATTCGTTGGCCGTGTTTTCCAGCAGTCGGCGCACCAGGTAAGCCATGCCCTGGATCATTTCCCCCACGGGCGTGTAAATGCGGACGGGGAGGCCGGCTTTGCGAAGCGCGTTGCGAACGGGCTCTCCCATGCCGTAGAGGACCTGATATTCGACGCGCCCGTCGGGAACCCGGAGCATCTTGCTGGTCTCCATCACCGCGGCGATAGACCGGACATTATGGGATGCGCAGGCCAGCCGGGCCCAGTCGTGATGCTCGAGGATGATGCGGGCCAGCCGCTCGAAGCTGGCGTCGGTCTTCCTCTTGTCGGTGAAAACGGGGATGCGCCAGTGGTTCTGCCCGGCCCAGACCAGCTCGGAATCCCAATAGGCTCCCTTGACCAGGCGGATGGTGAAGCGCCGCCGGGTTTTTCTCGCCCAATGGAGAATGGCGTCGAGATCCTGCTCGCTCTCCTTGAGGTAGGACTGGATGACGATCCCCGTGTGGGGATAATCCTGGAATTCAGGCTCCCGCATGAGGCTGCGGTAAAGGGCCAGGGTCAGGTTCTTGAGACTGTACTGCTCCATGTCCAGTGAAATGAACGCCCCCGTCTCCATGGCCCTGCGGAAGATGGGGATCAGCCGCTCCCTGGCCACGGCGATGGAGCGCTCGAAGGCCAGCGGGCTCATCTGGGAGTACATGGCGGAGGTCTTGATGGAGACGTTCACCTTGGGCGAATGGCCCCAGTCGGGATCATCGGGGTGTGCCTGCAGCGCGGGCCAGGAGGCCTGCTCCCGGTGGAGGACGTCCAGGAGGTCCATGTAGCGATTCTGGAAATCCAGGGCCTCGGCCTCGGAGATCACGGCCTCCCCCAGGAGATCCACCGTGAAGGTCATGCCCTCGGATCGCAGTCGCGCGAGTGTCGGCAGAGCCTCGGTGGGGGTCGCTCCGGCGATGAAATGGGCAGCCATGTGAGTCAGGTTGCCGGCCAGGCTTTTGGCGGCCATCCTGGCCGCGAGGGAATCCGGTGGCACCAGGCGTATGGACCACTGAAGGGCCGGGGGGATGGGAGCCTCCGAATGGCCGAAGTACTCCTGGAAATGCCGGGCGACGGATTCGGGCCGGCTCAGGGAGGGAAAGACGTCCACAAACCGGAACATCTGGACCTTGAATCGCTCGTCCCGCATGCACCAGTCCATGACCTTGCCCATCCAGTATTCTTCGCGGAAGACCGAGGGAGATTCCTCCTCGAAGAGCTGGTAAAGCCAGAGGCCGGTCCTGCGGACGGATTGTTCGAGGGTGGAGCCCATGGTACCTCCGGGGAGCCTCCCGCCTCGAGAATCGATGAGGGCCTCTCGAGTCTCGAGCTTCGGGATGCCGGTTTTGGATTCATGAGGATCTTCAGCATCCGGTCCTGGTGTGGTCCATGGCTTGACTGAAAATGATCCTTCGGCGGCGGACCGGAAAGAGCCCCAACTGCACGATTACCTTAAAGTTGACATGAAATCAATTGGCTGCTATGGTCCGCCCACTCATCGAAGGGGTCTTTCCGACCGCCTGAGCCAGCCGAAAACCAACATTGTCTATCCTGACCGCAAGGAGGGGTTTATGAAGAAACTGGGACTCTTGGCTCTCTTGGTGTGCGTGATGTTTGGAACCGCCCACGGGGCCGAAACCGTGAAGATCGGTCTCATGGGGCCCATGACGGGCTCCTGGGCCAGTGAAGGTCAGGAAATGAAGCAGGTTCTGGAGCTTCTGGCCGAGGATATCAACGCCAAGGGCGGTATTGCCGGCAAGAAGGTCGAAGTGGTGACCGAGGATGACGGCGGAGACCCAAGAACGGCGGCTCTGGCGGCGCAGCGGTTGTCGACCCAGGGCGTGGCAGCGGTCATCGGCACCTACGGCTCGGCGGTGACCGAGGCCACCCAGAATATTTTCGGCGAAGCCAAGATCCTGCAGATCGCCAACGGTTCCACGGCGATCCGACTGACTGAAAAGGGTATCAAGACCTTCTTCCGCACGTGCCCCCGCGACGATGAGCAGGCCAAGGTCGCCGCCCAGACCATCGAGAAGCTGGGAGTGAAAAAGCTGGCCATTCTGCACGACAACAGCACCTACGCCAAGGGGCTTGCCGATGAAGCCAGGGCGCTTCTCAAGGGCGTCGAGGTGGTGTTTTTCGAGGCATTGACGCCGAAGGAGCAGGATTACACGACGATCCTGACCAAGATGAAGGCTGCTCAGCCGGAGATGGTCTTCTTCACGGGCTACTACGGTGAAGCCGGCCTCCTGCTCAAACAGAGCAGACAGATGAACTGGAAGGTTCCCTTCATGGGTGGAGATGCCACCAACAACCCCGACCTGGTCAAGACCGCCGGCAAGGATGCGGCGGCGGGCTTCTATTTCCTGAGCGCTCCTTTGCCCAAGGATCTGCCCTCGGAAGAAGCCAAGTCCTTCCTGGCCGCCTTCAGCAAGAAATACGGGAATGCCCCCAGCTCCATTTATGCCGTGCTGGCTGGCGACGGCTTCCGGGTGGTGGCCAACGCCATCGAGAAGACTGGAGCCACGGACAGCATGAAAATGGTCGAATACCTTCAGAAGCAGCTGAAGGACTTCCCGGGCTTGACGGGGAAGATCTCCTTCAACGAGAAGGGCGACCGAGTCGGTGAAGTCTATCGGGTCTACAAGGTGAGCGATACCGGAGAGTTCATCCTGCAGCCTTAGGCGGGGCAGCGAGGAGCTCGATCAGCGCGGGGAAGCTGGCTTCCTCGCGCTGATTCGTTTTTTCGGCGGCGATACTGGTCTCATCGAGCTTCCATGTGTTTCAGGAAGTGCCCCCTGTAGCTCGAGACGGTTCAGAATGAACGGAACGCTTCACCGAATCACCCATGGAGCCATGGAACAGTTTTTCCAGCAATTGACCAACGGCCTCGCCGTCGGAGGCATCTATGCGCTGATCGCCCTTGGCTACACGATGGTCTACGGCGTCCTCAAGCTCATCAATTTCGCCCACAGCGACCTGTTCACCCTGGGTGCTTACCTCGGTCTGACTCTCCTCACGTCGCTTCTTCTGACGGACCGTGTCGGGCCCTTCTGGGGAGTTGTCATCCTGGCGGCCCTGGTGGTAGGGCTCATCGCCCTGGTGGGTGCCCTCCTGGACCGCGTGGCTTACCGGCCCCTGCGGGAATCTCCCCGGCTCTCGGCGGTGGTTTCGGCCCTGGGGGCTTCCATCTTTCTGCAGAATGCCATCATGCTCGTCTACGGAGCCCGCTTCCAGGTCTATCCCCAGAACATTCTGCCCGATAAGGCCATCGGCCTGTTCGGCATCCAGGTCCCCGTGATCCGGGTTTTGGTGCTGGCGGCCTCGCTGGGACTCATGACCGTCCTCTACCTGTTCATTCAGAAGACACGCATCGGCACGGCCATCCGAGCCGCGGCCATCGACCAGGGAGCGGCGCGCCTCATGGGGATCGACGTGAACCGCGTGATCCTGCTGGTGTTCATGATCGGGCCCGCCCTCGGGGGCGCCGCGGGGCTGATGGTGGGGCTGTACTACGGCCAGATCAACTTCACCATGGGCTGGGTCTACGGGCTCAAGGCTTTCACCGCAGCCATCCTCGGAGGCATCGGCAACATTCCGGGCGCCATGGTGGGGGGGCTCCTCCTCGGTGTCATCGAGGCCATGGGAGCTGCGTACCTTTCGGTGGCGTGGAAGGATGCCATCGCTTTTCTGGTCTTGATTCTGATTCTCATCGTTCGCCCCACTGGGCTTCTGGGTGAAAGGGTGGCGGAAAAGGTCTGATGGGACGGATGACTTGGGCTTACGGTGGTCTGTGCCTGGTGGGGACCGTGCTGCCCGCCTTTCTCAACCCCTACTGGGTGGACGTGCTGAACAGCATCGGCATCTACGCGATTTTGGCCATGAGCCTCAACCTCATCGTGGGCCATGCGGGGCTGTTCAACCTGGGCCACGCCGCGTTCTATGCCGTGGGTGCCTACACGGCGGCCATCCTCAACACCCAGCTCCAGATTCCGGTCCTTTGGCTCATACCCGTGTGCGGCGCCAGCGCGGGGCTTTTTGCCCTGCTCGTGGCGCGGCCCATCATCCATTTGCGGGGCGACTACCTCTGTATCGTCACCATCGGCGTGGGCGAGATCGTGAGGATCGCCCTCATCAATGATGTTTTCGGCATCACCGGAGGGTCCAACGGTATTTTCGGTATCGCGAGGCCCAGCATCCTGGGCTGGACCATCCGGACACCCCATCAGTTCTATTACCTGATCTGGGCTTTCGTCGGCGTGACGATCGCTCTGTTCCATCTCCTGGAGTACTCCCGCTTCGGCCGCGCCCTCAACTATCTGCGGGAAGACGAGACGGCGGCGGAAGGGAGCGGCATCAACACGGCCCACTACAAGCTCGCCTCCTTCGTGGTGGGGGCCGCCTGGGCCGGTATGGCGGGGAATGTCTACGCCGCCAAGATGACCATCATTTCGCCCGAGTCCTTCACGTTCTGGGAGTCGGTGATCATGTTCGCCATCGTCATTCTCGGAGGGTGCGGCTCCATTCCGGGCATGCTCCTGGGAGCCTTCCTGGTGGTGGGACTGCCCGAGGTTTTTCGAGGGTTTGCCAACGCTCGCATGCTGTTGTTCGGGGCGGCCATGGTCGCCATGATGATCTTCCGAACCCAGGGCCTTCTGCCGGCAAGGCCGCGCCGCTACCGGCTGCCCGAAGCCGGGGGGCCGGAGGGTGGAGCATGAGTCTCCTGAGCGTGGGCCGCCTGACCAAGAGCTTTGGCGGGCTGACTGCCGTGTCCAATCTCTCCTTCGACGTGGAGGGCGGTGCCATCGTGGGACTCATCGGTCCCAACGGTGCGGGAAAGACCACGGTGTTCAACCTGATCACGGGGATTTACCGGCCCGACCAGGGGGAGATCCAGTTCAACGGCTCGAGCATCGTCGGACTCCTCACCCACCGGATCGTGATGCGCGGCATTGCGCGCACCTTCCAGACCATTCGCCTGTTCCAGAATCTTTCGGCTCTCGAGAATGTTCTCGCCGGTTATCATTGCCAGATGAAGACGGGGCTCATGGGATCCCTGCTCCACACGCGACACCAGCGGCGGGAGGAGCGGCTGGGAATTGCCACTGCCTTGAAATACCTGGGCTTTGTGGGGCTGGAGGGGCAGGCTGAGCAGCTGGCTCGCAACCTCTCTTACGGCAGCCAGCGGCTCCTGGAGATCGCCCGCGCCCTGGCAACGGCTCCCCAGCTCCTGATCCTGGACGAGCCGGCGGGTGGCATGAACGAGCAGGAGACCAACCGGCTCGTGGATCTGATCCATGCCATTCGTGATCGTGGTATCACGCTGCTCCTCATCGAGCACGACATGAGCCTGGTCATGCGGGTCTGCGAGAGGATCGTGGTTGTGGAGTACGGCCTCAAGATCGCCGAAGGGACGCCGGAGGAGATCAAGGGCGATTCGAAGGTCATCGAGGCCTACCTGGGGACTGAGCATGACTGGTAAGGCAGCCATCCTTGAGATCGAGAGCCTGCGAGTGAAGTACGGGAACGTGGAGGTCCTTCATGGCATCGACCTGACCGTCCGGCAGGGGGAGATCGTGGCGATTCTCGGAGCCAACGGGGCGGGGAAGTCCACCACCCTGCTGACGATCAGCGGTCTGGTGCAGGCTGCGAGCGGGGCCATTCGCTGTGGTGACGCGGAGCTTCACAGGCTTCCGGGCCATGAAATCGTGAAACGCGGCATCGCCCAGGTGCCGGAGGGAAGGCGGATATTCGGAACGCTCTCGGTCCAGGAGAATCTGAGCCTGGGGGCCTTCGTGTGTCGCGATGGGGCCCGGGTGAAGGATGCCATGGATCGCGTGTACGCGCTCTTTCCCCGATTGGCCGAAAGGCGGGATCAGCTGGGAGGGACCCTCAGCGGCGGCGAGCAGCAGATGCTGGCCATCGGCAGGGCCCTCATGAGCTCCCCCAGGGTCCTGCTCCTTGACGAGCCGAGCCTGGGGCTGGCCCCACTTCTTGTCAAGGCCATCTTCAAAACCCTGGAGGAGATCAACCGGGCGGGAGTTACGATCCTGCTGGTGGAGCAAAATGCTCGGGCGGCCCTGCGCCTGGCTCACCGCGGGTACGTCATGGAGGTCGGCCAGATCGTCCTGCAGGGTCCCGCGCAGGAATTGGCCTCCAATCCTGAAATCCAGTCCGCCTACCTGGGAAGTTAGGGGACGTTGTTGACTTTTTGGACTTCCATCAATCCAGAGGGCCTCACTTCTCCATAACCCTCCCAGCTTGATCCCTCCGAGCCATGTCCTCCATCAAGCGCTGAGAGCGTTTCGAATCGATCGTGCCAGGTCGCGGATCAGAAAGGGCTTGGTCATGATCTCGCGGACACCCATGGCCCGGGTCTTCTGAAAGGACAGGTTCTCACTGAAGCCGGTGCAGAGGATGATGGGGAGCCTGGGCCGAATCTTGAGCATTTCCCGGGCCAGCTCCTCCCCCGTCATGTGGGGCATGGTCATGTCGGTGATAACCAGGTCGAAGCTCTCCGGGTCCTCTCGGAAGGACTCGAGGGCATCCAGGCTGCTGGTCCGCCCATGGACCGAGTATCCCATGCCTTCGAGCAGCATGGTTCCGAGATCGACGAGGGTATCCTCGTCGTCCACCAAAAGGATCCTCTCGTTGCCGCCGAGGGGCATCTCGCTCTCGCTCCGGGCGGACTTCGACTCTCCTTCGATCATGGGAAGGAAGACGTGGAAACTGGTACCCTTACCGGGCTCGCTCTCCACGGCAATGACACCTTCATGACTTTCGACGATGCCGTGGGCCACCGCCAGTCCGAGTCCCGTACCCGTGCCTTTTTCCTTGGTCGTGAAATAGGGATCGAAGATGCGATCCAGGAGGTGGGGGGGAATGCCATGCCCCGTATCCCTGACCGTCAGGCGGAGGTAGGAGGCAGGGCTCAATTCAGCTTCCATGCGCCAGGCATGAGGAGCGACCTTGCTGCTGGAGAGCTCCAGATGGAGGTCACCGCCTTTCTCCTGCATGGCATGGGCCGCATTGGAGCAAAGGTTCATGAGGAGCTGATGGATCTGGGTCGGGTCCGCCATGACCAGCCCATCCTGGCTCTCCCCCTTGAACCGTATGTCGATGGTGGTGGGAAGCGAGGCCCGCAGCAGGTTGAGCACTTCCTGAACGAGGGATCCCAGCCGGACGGGCTTCCGCTCCTGCTCGGATTGCCTGCTGAAGGCCAGAATCTGCTGGACGAGGCTTCTCGCCCGCTTGCCGGCCTTGATGACCTGCTCCAGGTGCCCCTTGAGGCGGGCATCCGCTGACGGTTCACCGAGGCTCAGCTCGGCATAACCGAGGATGGCAGCCAGGATGTTGTTGAAATCATGAGCGATCCCGCCTGCCAGTGTTCCCAGCGCTTCCATTTTCTGGGCCTGCTGGAGCTGTTTTTCCAGGGTGACCTCCTGGGTCACGTCCCTTTTGACGGCCACGTAGTTGATGATCTTCGCGGAGTCATCTCGAACGGGGGAAATGGTGCCCTCTTCCTCGTATATGGACCCATCTTTCCTGCGGTTGATGAGTCGGCCTGACCACGTATCCCCTTTGTCGAGTGCTCTTTTGATGTCTCGATAGAATACCGAGGAGTGCATTCCGCTTTTCAGAATCCTGACATTCTGGCTGAGGACTTCTTCCCTGCTGTATCCAGTGACTTTTTCGAATGCAGGGTTCACATAGCATATCGTTCCCCGGGGATCGGTGATGATGATCGTTTCGGCGGCCTGCTCCACCACCGAGGTGAGCCGGTTGCGCTCCTGATCGGCGCAGCGCTGAGCGAGAGCGCTGGCGATGCTCTCGGCGATCCGTTCCACGAAGGCTATCTGGGTGGGGTTGAAGAACTCAGGGCCGCGGTCGCAGAGATAAAGCGACCCGAGCTGCTTGCGCCCGAACCTCAGGGGGACCATGAGCAGGGAGTCGAAAGCACTCAGATCATGGAGGTGGGGACAATGGGAGAGACATGGCTCGTCCCGGGCGGCCTGGGAAAGAACGCTGGAAGCCTGCACGAGGACCAGGGTGCCGCTCCCCGTCAAGCTGGCGGATGGCTCGTCGGCAGGGCCATACCGGCGCAGCATCTCATCGCAGAGGCAAGTCGGCGCGCGGCCACTGTCTCCGTTGCCGTCGACGGACAGCCGCGGACTGGACTGGCACGAGTGATTGGAGACATGGGCCGCGGGAGGGTCGCTGAGATCGTTCCCCTTGGATACGATGCAGGTGCTTTCCCAGTTCACCCGGATCCTCACCGCGTCACAGCCCAGGGAAGAGCAGAGCCGCTGGATGATCGCCTGGCTCAGGTCCTCGATGTTCAGGCTGGAGCTCATGAGGCGCAGGATGTCGATGGTGGCCTCCTTCTCCAGCTCGATGCGCTTCTGTTCCGTGGCATCGATGATGATGCCCCTCATCCCGGCGGGGGTCTCGTCCTTCATGATGGGCGAAGTGTAGATGATGATGGGAAAACGGCTGCCATCCTTGCGCTGGGCGATATACTCCGACGTGGGGAACACTTCGCCGGCGAAGCGGCGCCGTATGTTCTCGCTGGCCCTGGCCCGCTCCTGGGGAGCCATGAATTGGAGGGCATGGAGACCGCCGGTCATGTCTTCCGGCGAATACCCGAAGACGTCGAGTGCGGCATGATTGGCGAATGTGAGCCATCCGTCCGCATTGATCTCGAAGATGGGCTGCGGCAGAAGGTCCGTCAGATCCCGATAGCGCTGCTCGCTCTCCCTCAGAGCCGCTTCGGTGCGCAGCCGCTCGGCGTTCTCCTGGGCCAGGGCCAGGTTGGCCTCCTCCACAAGGCTCCTCCCCTTGGAGGCTTCGTCCAGTCTCGCTTCGAGGATCTGGTTGCGTGTGTTCACGCGCAGGATCCAGGCCATGCCGGTAAAGAGGAGAATGGAGAGTATGGCAATGCCCACCAGCAGCAGGGCGGGCTCCGTTCGGCCCATGACCTGGACAGCGGGATAGACATTCACCAGACTGAGTGGCGTTCCGGGAATGTCGACCTTCAGGGCGATGTAGGGCGTTTCTCCGCCGCGATCATTGGCGTGAGAAAAGCGAAAGGGGCGGCCCTGGGGTAAATCGGCGGTCCTGGGTAGAGGAGGCGATCCCCCGGGTCGTGGGGATTCCATCCTGAGCCAGAGGATCTTGCCTTGGTCAGTGATGACACAGGAAGTCTGCTCGGTGGAAAGGGCCGAATCCCTGAAAAGCCTCTCGCTGAGCGTCTCCATGGAGAGGGAGGCCAGGATGTGGCCCCAGTAGGTCGATTGATGATACTGGGGCAGGGCCAGCAGGACTTGATGGCTCCCGTCACGGCTCTGCCACGCCACGATTCTGGGATTGGGATCCGCGGGGTCGAGAACACCCGAGATTTCGGAATACGCCGATGTGTCCGGAGCTTCGGCGCTCCGGCTCATGCCGATGTGGCCGCCGGGCTCCAGGAAGGCGATCTGGGAGTAGACTTGATAGATGCCGAGGGTCTTGCGCTCGAGAATCCTCTCGAAGGCTCCGACCATGGCCTCCCGCGCCGAATGAAGCCCCGTTTCGGCGGATGGACCACCCTGCCTTTGACCATCGAGGAGAGATGCCCGTTCGATGGTGTCCGAGAGGTAACGAAGATCATCCTTGCGCTCCAGGAAATAGCAGCTCAAGGTGGCCGATCGTTTCTCCGCATGATGCTGTACCAGGTCCAGGGTCGATCGGCGGAGGAGGGAGATGGACTGGTAGTTGGCGATGAGGAGGAAAGCCAGGCAGCCCAGAAGTCCAAAGCTGATGACCATGGCGGCGATGTTTCGTTTTTGGATCATGCTGCGGGGCGGCGACATGTGTCAAATACCCTGTGCCTGAGTCAGTGGCATGCCGGAAAGGCGATGGAAGCTCCTGATCCTGATGCACTGTCATGGATTGCAGCGAGAGCACCACGGCTCCCCCGGGATCCCATTGGAGACAGCTCAGCTGTGAGTCTTGGGGAGGCTCCTGGAAATCGGCTCCACATCGAAAATTCGATGACGTAAACGGCACTGAGGTTGGCCTGCATGAGGATTTTTTGGCTGTCGTGCCGTCCTGCGGCAAAAGCCGCTGTGGGCTCGCGGGAAAAACCATGGGGGCCGATCACCCCTGGGTAGCTCCAGGCCGGCAAGGTGGCCAACAGGCTGGTGGGTCTGTCTGAGGAGAGGTAACGAGCCCCGAGGCTTGATGGGGCGGGGTAGGGTCTGTGTAGATGCGAGTCGGCTCGACGGCGCGAATTCTCTCCGCGCCGTCGAGCCCGGGATCAGCGAGGGATGACGCCGAGCCTCAATCGTCGCGCTGGCAGAGCTCGACCAGGACGCCGTAGGTGGACTTGGGGTGCAGAAAAGCGATTTGCGCCCCACCCGCGCCCTTGCGCGGCTTTTCGTCGATGAGCTGGATGCCTTTCGCCTTCAGCTCGGCGAGAGCCTCCTCGATGTTCTCAACCCGGAAGGCGATATGCTGCACGCCCTCGCCACGCTTCTCGAGATACTTGGCGATGGGTCCGTCGGGGGCCGTGGATTCCAGGAGCTCCACTTCCGTGTCGCCCACGGGAAAGAACGCCGTGGTGACCTTCTGCTCCTGGACCGTCTCGTTTCCCGCATGCTCCAGGCCCAGCAGATCGTGATACAGCTTCCTGGTTTCATCGATGCTCTTGACCGCGATGCCGATGTGGTCGACTTTCAACACCTTCATAGTGCCTCCCCGACTGGACCCCGCTCTTTGAGCCAGCCGCTCAGTATGTCTTTCATCACGCTGTACGGGTCGCGCTTCCGGTCGGTGATCTCTCCGACCAGCCGCTCCATTTCACCAGTGTCTTCCAGGTGTTGCCGAACGAGTCGGAATAGCTCATGATGGATCATCCGCAACGTTTCGCGCCCGGTGCGCTCACGACGACGCTGCAGAAACTCGCCGCTCTCCTCCAAATGAAGGCGGTGTTTCTCAATGGTCTGCCAGAGCTCTTCCAAGCCCAGGTTGTCGACGGCCACGGTCTTGACCACCGGCGCCAGCCAGGCTCTCCCCTTGATGTGGTGATCCTGCTCCACCCGCGTCATGACCTCGGCATGAAGCTGATCGGCCCCGGAGTGGTCCGACTTGTTGATGACGAAGATATCCGCAATCTCCATGATACCCGATTTCATGCTCTGGATCGCGTCACCCAGCCCCGGGACGAGCACCACGCAGGTGGTGTCCGCGATGCCGACGATGTCGACCTCATCCTGGCCGACCCCCACCGTTTCGATGAGGATGATGTCTTTCCCGAGAGCGTCCAGAACCTTGACCACTTCGCCCGTCGACCGGGCCATTCCACCCAGGAATCCCCGGGTGGCCATGCTCCGGATGAAAACGCCCGGATCCAGGCTCAGCTGACTCATCCGCACCCGGTCTCCCAGGACCGCGCCTCCCGTGAAGGGACTGGAGGGGTCCACGGCGATGATGCCCACCGTGAGACCCGGTTTCCATGCAGGGAAAGGCACGGGGATCCTCGTTCTCGAGCCAGGTGATCAGTCGAGCAGCCGCGCGGGGCGAGCCTTTGAGAATCTCGTCAGCCAACTCCATCAACATGATCGACAACCCCCTTCTTTTGATCGGCGGACTGGTTCCACGAAACATGGCGAGCGTTGGAGTGCGGGCCTTCAGCCCACAACGGACCGTTCGAAAAAAGGAATCAGCTCCTGACGTTCTCCTTGATGAAGCTCACGATTTCGTTGGTGTCGGTCCCCGGTCCGAAAATGGCCTTGACCCCGGCGTTTTTCAAGCCGTCGATGTCCTCGAGGGGAATGATCCCGCCCCCCACCACCAGCACGTCATCCAGTCCCTTTTCCTTGAGCAGCTCCACCACCCTCGGGAAGAAGTAGTTGTGAACGCCCGAAAGACTGCTCATGCCCACCACGTCGGCGTCTTCCTGCAGGGCTGCTTCAACGATCATCTCCGGGGTCTGCCGCAAGCCGGTGTACACGACTTCCATGCCGGCCTCGGCGAATATTCTCGCCAACAGCTTGGCGCCCCGATCGTGACCGTCGAGGCCTGGTTTCGCTACAATGATCTTGATCTTGCGCTCTTGTGCCATGGATGTGCCTCCGATAGATATTGACCCGCCCCCCCAGGGGGCTTGATATCAACGTGATCCACGTCAGGCTTACACGAATTCCTTGGGGCGATACTCCCCGTAGATGCTCCGCCACACATCGCAGACCTCGCCGACCGTGGCCCTGGCCTTGACGGCCTCGATGACCGCCGGCATGACGTTCTCTTCGGACTGGGAAACCTCCCGCAGGTGATCGAGGGCGGCCTTCCACTTGCCGGCATCCCGCTCGGCCCGCATCTTCTTCAGCTTGGCCGCTTCGACATCACCCACCGCCATGTCGACCTTGAGCAGATTGGTGGGAGGGGGCTCTTCCATGGTGTATTTGTTGATTCCCACATAAACACGCTCCGCCGATTCGATCTCCTTCTGGAACCGATAGGCGCTGTTCTGAATCTCCTTCTGGACGTAGCCGTGCTCGATGGCCGCCAGTGTGCCGCCCATGGCGTCGATTTTCTGGATGTAGTCGGCGATCTCCGCTTCGATCTTGTCCGTCATGGCTTCCACGAAGTAACAGCCAGCCAGCGGGTCGATGGTGTCAGCGGCCCCACTTTCCTCGGCGACGATCTGCTGAGTGCGGAGGGCCACGGTCACGGCCTCCTGGGTGGGGAGACAGAGGGCTTCATCGTACGAGTTGGTGTGCAGCGACTGACAGCCGCCGAGGGCCGCGGCATAGGCCTGCAAGGCAACGCGCACCACGTTGTTCAAAGGCTGCTGCGCCGTCAGGGTCACGCCTCCCGTCTGGACGTGGTAGCGCATCATCATGGAGCGCGGATCCTTGGCTCCGAACCGCTCCTTCATGACCTTGGCCCAGTAACGCCGCCCCGCCCTGAACTTGGCCACCTCCTCCAAAACGTTGGTGAAGGAGTTGAAGAAGAAGCTGAGCCGCGGCGCGAAGGAATCCACCGCCATCCCGCGCTCGACGCAGGCCTGGACGTAGGCGATGCCATCGGCCAGGGTGAAGGCCATTTCCTGGCCCGCCGTGGAGCCCGCCTCACGGATGTGATAACCGCTGATGCTGATGGAGTTCCACTTGGGAACACTCTTGAAGCAGTAGTCGATCAGGTCCACCGTCAGCCGCATGCTGGGCTTGGGCGGGTAGATGTACTGGCCCCGGACGGTGATCTCCTTCAATATGTCGTTCTGCACGGTGCCGCCCACCTTGTCATAGGAGACCCCCTGCTCCTCGGCAATGGCCAGATACATGGCCAGGAGCACCGTTGCTGGCGCGTTGATGGTCATGGAGGTGGTCACCTTGTCGAGGGGGATGGAGTCGAAGAGCACCCGCATATCCTCGATGGAGTCGATGGCGACGCCCACCTTGCCGACTTCACCCATGGAAAGGGGGTGGTCGCTGTCATAGCCCGCCTGGGTGGGCAGATCGAAGGCGACACTGAGTCCGGTCTGGCCCTGGTCGAGAAGATAGCGATAGCGAGCGTTGCTCTCCCTGGCGCTGCCAAAGCCGGCGTATTGCCGCATGGTCCAGAACCGGCCCCGGTACATGGTGGGCTGCACACCGCGGGTGAAAGGATACTCGCCCGGAAACCCCAAGTCTTTCTCATAGTCGAGCCCGGCCATATCCAGGGGGGTGTAGAGCCTTTCCACGGGAATGTCCGAAATGCTCGTGAAGACCTTCCTGCGCTCGGGGGCCTTGGAAAGAGTCTTCAGCACGCTCCCCTGCTCCCATTTCTCCTTTGCCGCCTTCAATCCCTGCAACTTATTGTCCTCGGACATGCTGCTCCTCCTCGACACGTTTCACTTCCAGCGGTGGACGGGAGCCCCCCGTTGACACCGACTTCTCGAATACATCTCGCAACGATCCGTGGTGAGAATTCCCGTGGCTCGAGAGTGTGGCAGGGCGACCTGGGATCAGCCCTGGCCATTGATTGGGGGAGAAACGGAACGGGGATGATAAACCTGGAGTCACAATCTTGCCTCATCCGCCACATGAGGTTAAACATGAGAGCTTGGCTCGCGCCATTCCGCCCCAAAAACCTATAGCAGTGAGCAGAACAAGAATCAACAGACCATTTGCCGGCAGCCCTCACTGCAAAACCAGGCAGGATAGGGCCAGGGAATCCGCACCGAGCCTCTTATACGATGGGGAGCCCCCATCGAATATCCGATGGGTTCTGATTTTGCTGTCAGGAAAAGCGATGCCCCCTGTAGTGTTTTTTCTTACAGCCGTGGGCGGGGGATCCCAGGCCCGCGGCACGGAGACGCATGAAGGAGGAGAGAGCAATGCCGACGCTCCATGACCTGGTGGATGGCATCAAACGTCACATGGATCCCTCGAAGGTGGGGATGATTGTCTGTCACAACGGAGTGGTTCGGGCCACGAGTCGCGCGGGAGACCCGGCCGAGTATCTGGACGTCGATGTCAAGCAGGAAGCCTGGGACCAGATTCTGAGGGACATGCGCGCCCGACCGGGAATCGCGGCCATCGAGGCTTATCTCTTCACCGGGCGCCGGCACGTGGGAGAAGATGTCATGCTGGTGGCGGTAGCCGGCGACATCCGTGAGAACGTTTTTCCCGTCCTGGAGGAGACGGTCAACCGGCTCAAGCGGGAGGCCGTGGCGAAGCGCGAAAAGCTTTCCGGAATAGACGAGGAGCAGCCGGTTCGCTGAGCCTCGGCCGCGCCTGGATCCACGGGATACAATCGGCTTGACAGTCTTTCAGCCCGTATTCTATATGAGCTTCCGCTGATCTCATATCCTTACATTATTCCACTGTTTGGCCTTCATCATGGACGAGAGGAAACCGTTATGAGTCTGAGCTTTGCCAAGACGATCGAAAGCCCCTGCCGATGCTGCGAGAACGTGCATCTCAACAAGGAGGAGTGCGGGAAGGAGTGTGAGCGCTTGAGGGATTTCCAGGACGCCATCCTCAATTACGATGAGAGAACGATCAAGGACTTCGGCTCCAAAATGCATTGCTCACGACACTGAGCTCCGAGGGATCGTGGACTGAAATGAAAAAAGGCGGCTCCAGGGCCGCCTTTCCTTTTTTCGGTTTTGCCGGCGAATGCGCCGGGCCTTCTCCCCGATGGGGTGGATGAGCCACGGTTCAGCCTCGGCGCTCCAGCCGCGTCCGCCAGCGTCGCCGCATGTCCATGGCTGCCCGCTTTTTTTTTACAAATCCACCGGGAGCGTCCTCCACCGCGTGGGTGCCTCAACGCACCCGAAATCCGCATCAGGCAGCCCGGCGAGTCTTCTTCTTGAGATTACTGATGCGCCGCCGCAGGGCATCCTCCAGCTTGTTGTTGCCGGATTCGCCGGCCTGGCTCTTCTTTTCCCTGAGCTCCTGAATCTTGAGCTTCAAGGCGCGAACATCCACCAACGCCTGGCGCGTCTTCTCGACCACGATGCCCTTGGCTTTGCGGATCGCATCGATGAGCTCGTTCTTGTTCATGGCGTGGACCCCGGAGATCCCCTCCAGGGTAAGGGCCATTTCACGAAGCTCCTTGGCGGTCATGGCCTCGAAGGACTTCTCCTTGATCTGCTTCTCGTCTTTCTTACCCATTATCCAACTCCTTCTTCTTAACTTCCAGTTGTTCGGCGATCTTGATGAACGGCCTGAACAGGTCAATGGGAATGGGGAACAGGGTGGTGGAATTGTTCTCGGTGGCGATCTCCCTGAGAGTCTGCAGGTATCGCAGCTGCATGGCAGCGGGCTGATGCTGCAGGATCTCGGCGGCCTCGGCCAGGCGGGTGGACGCCTGGAACTCGCCTTCGGCCGCAATCACCTTGGCCCGGCGCTCGCGCTCCGCCTCGGCCTGCTTGGCCATGGCCCGCTGCATCTCGATGGGCAGATCGATCTGTTTGAGCTCCACCACCGTCACCTTGATGCCCCAGGGCTCGGTATGGCGATCAAGGATCTCCTGGATGTGCGCATTGATCTTGTCACGCTCCGCCAGGAGGTCATCCATTTCCGCCTGACCGCACACGCTCCTCAGGGTGGTCTGGGAGAGCTGGCTGGTGGCATAAAGGTAGTTCTCAACGGAGACAATGGCCTTGACGGGATCCGTCACGCGAAAATAGATGACCGCACTGACCTTCACCGACACGTTGTCCCGCGTGATGACGTCCTGAGATGGAACATCCTGGGCCACCAGCCTCAGGCTGACCTTCTGCATGCGGTCGATGAGGGGGATGAGGAGGATGAGCCCGGGGCCCTTGGCACGGATGACCCTCCCCAGACGGAAGATCACGCCCCTTTCGTATTCGTTGAGGACCTTGACGGCATTGGCCAGAAAGAGAGCCACCAGGATGATGACGAGTGGAAGTCCATAGAGACCGGTCATATTTCCCTCCTCGGAGACGAACGAGATACAAGGCGCTCAGTCATGGATCAAGCTCATCTAGCATCGATCTTCCTCACTTTCAACTTCAATCTGTCCACGGACAGGACCTCCACCTTGCGACCGGCGGGTACGGGCTCGTCCGCGACGGCATTCCAGAGCTCACCGCTCACGAAGACCTTGCCCTCGGGCTCCAGGTCCTGGAAAACCTCACCCACCATGCCCACCAGGGCCTCGGTGCCCGTCTGGGGCCGAGTCCGATGCGCCCGGACCGCCAGGGATGTGACCGCCGCGAAGAAACCGGAAATGCTGAGAACGGTGGGGATGAGAATCGACCAGGCCACGGCCGTCGACTGACCCGGGACCCGGAAGAGCATCAGGGAGCCGAGGAACAGGGAAACGGCCCCCGCGATGCTCAGCATCCCATAGGATACCACCTTGATCTCCAGGATGAAGAAGATGATGGCCATCAGAATGAGGAGAACGCCAGCGAAGTTGATGGGCAGGGTCTGCATCGCGTACAGCGCCATGATGAGCGCGATGGCCCCGACGACGCCCGGCAGGATCGCCCCCGGCTGGGAAAGCTCGAAATACAGACCCGCCAGTCCGATCATGAGGAGGATGTAAGCGACGTTCGGATTGCTGATGGCACGAAGGATGCGCTCCTGCCATCCGGATTCGATGGTCCGCTGCTCGATCCCCTTGGTCCTGAGCGTCTTCTGGTAGCCCGCCCGGTGGATCTCCCAGCCATCCAGCTTCTCCAGGAGAGTGGGCAGGTCCTCGGCCACGAGGTCGATGACATTCTTTTCAAAAGCCTCCTCGGCCGTGATGGAAACGCTCTTTCGAACGGCGTCCTCGAGCCACTCAGCGTTGCGCCCCCGCTGACCGGCGAGGCTCCGGATGAAGGCCACCATGTCGTTGACGACCTTTTCACCGATGGTGTCCGACATCTCCTGCCCACCCGTGGAGACGGGGTGAGCGGCGCCAATGTTGGTTCCCGGCGCCATGGCCGCGATGTCCGCCGCCACCGTCACGAAGACTCCCGCCGACGCCGCCTGGGCTCCGCGAGGATGCACATAGACCACCACGGGAACGCTGGCGTTCAATATGGCCTGCACGATACCCCGCGTGGACGTGACCAGCCCCCCGGGAGTGTCCAGGAGAATGACCAGCAGCTCGGCCCCATCCTGCCCCGATCGGTCAATGGAATGCTTGATGAAATCCTCGACTCCGGGATTGATGCTGTCCTGTATCTCAACCAGGTTGAGGTGAGCCGCCCCGGAATGCACGGGGCAGATCCATCCCGGGACGGACAAGAGAAGGAGCCATCGAAAAAAGTGAATGCGTGCTCTCATAGCTCAGCCTTCGTCCTTGGCTCGTTGAGCAGACGGCTCAACAGGCGTAGATCCTGCCAGGCGGCGGCCTTCTGGGCTGGATTCCTCAGGAGGTAGGCGGGATGGTAGGTACAGACCATGGGCGTCCCGCGCCACTGGAATCGTTTGCCCCGGAGCCCCCCCATGGAGGTCGTCCTTCCCAGAAGAGCCTGGGCCGCGCTCAGCCCCAGCGCACAGATCGCCTTGGGGCGGATGGCCTCGATCTGTCGAAACAGGAAAGGGGAGCACTGGGCGACCTCGTCGGCTTCGGGTGTTCGGTTCTCGGGGGGACGGCATTTGACCACGTTGCATATGTAGACGTCTTCCCTCCGCAGCCCAATGGCCTGGATCATCTTGTCGAGAAGCTTTCCGGCCCTTCCCACGAAGGGCCGCCCCAACCGGTCTTCATCGAATCCGGGACCTTCGCCCACAAAAAGGAGCCCAGCTTCCGCGGACCCTTCGCCAAAGACCAGATTCGTCCGGGTCGCGTGGAGTCGGCATCTGCGGCAGTCTCCCAGCTCCTGGCGGACTTGGGCCAGATCCGAGGCCCGATCCCCCTCCACCACCCGATCCACCGGCTCCTCCAGCGCCTCCTGCTTTGGGGCCGGAGCACCTTCCTGTCGGTGGAACTGCTCGATCCCGCTCCCCTGGAAGCTGGTGAGCAGCCACCGCAGCTGCCGCAGGGCGGCCTTCAGTCTGACCGTGTCGTCCAATGCGTCCTGCACCATGTCCGTGGCATCGACTCCGTTGGGCTGTGCTTCCCATGACGGAGACCCCGCGCCGCCGCCCGGGACCTCGCGGAGCACCGTCAGGAAAGGATCGACTCCACGCGGTCGAGAATCCTGGCGGCGACTTCGTCTTTCGTGAGCATGGGAAGCTCTTCGATGGCTCCCGTGGGGTCGATGATCTTGACCCGGTTCGTATCGACTCCAAATCCCGATCCCGATTCACCCAGGTTGTTGGCCACGATGAAATCGAGGTTCTTCTGGATGAGCTTCTCCCGGGCGTTTTCGATGAGATGCTCCGTCTCGGCGGCAAAGCCCACGAGGACCTGGCGCACACCGTGCGGGCGAGACTTCCCCAGTGAAGCCAGGATGTCGGGGTTCCTGATGAGGGGGATGGTCATGGTGTCCGATGACTTCTTGATCTTCTGGGATGCGGCGTGTGCCGGCCGGTAGTCCCCCACAGCCGCCGTCATGATGATCGCGTCCATGTTCCGAGCGTGCTCGAGGACGGCCTGTTCCATGTCCAGGGCTGTCCTCACCCGAACCGTCGAGATTCCCGTGGGGCTCGCCAGGGACGACGGCCCGGAAACGAGGGTCACCTCCGCCCCGCGGCGGGCGGCCATGCGAGCCAGGGCAAAGCCCATTTTTCCGCTGGAGGGATTGGTGATGAACCGCACGGGGTCCAGGGGCTCCCACGTTGGCCCCGCGCTGACCAGGAACCGTCGCCCCTGAAGCGACGGTGGAGTCAGAAGGCGGCAGGCGGCTTCGAGGATGACGGGCGGGTCGGGGAGCCGGCCGGCGCCCTCCTCGCCGCACGCGAGCTGACCCGCGTCCGGCTCGAGCACGCTGTATCCGAGCTGCCGCAGAGTCTCCAGGCTGCGACGTGTCGCCGGATGCTCGAGCATCCGGGTGTTCATGGCGGGGCAGAAGAGCACTGGGGCCGTCGTGGCCAGAAGCACCGTGGTGAGGTAATCGTCCGCCAGACCCGCGGCGGCCTTGGCCAGTACGTTGGCCGTGGCCGGGGCCACCACCACCAGGTGTGCGGCTCGGGCCATCTGAATGTGACCGATCTGGGACTCGAGTCCCGGATCGAACAGGTCGGTGGCCACCGGCTGCTCCGAGAGCACCTGAAGGGTGAGGGGGGTGATGAAGCGCTGGGCGCCAGCCGTCATGACCACCTGGACCCCGGCACCCTCCCTGATGAAAGAGCGGGCCAGCTCGGCCGCCTTGTAGGCCGCTATCCCCCCGGACACCCCCAAAAGGATCGACTTACCGTTGAACATCCGCATCTCGGCAAAGGTTCCCCCGGAGCATCCTTCACGGCGACGGGGCGCGCCGGGTGAACGTCCGGTTGATGGGTCAAACGCCAGTCATGGGCGCCAGATAGACCTCGACATAAGTGCGGAACAGTTTCTCATAAACGTTGATGACGCACGTCTTGTCGGGTTTTTCGAAGATGAGGACCGTCTTCTTGGCGTTGAAGCCCCCCCTCGGCTTCCAGTTCTCGCGCGGCATGGCGATCCTGTAAAAATTGATGATGGACTGGGTGTCGACGTTCAGTCCCCGCAAAGTCATGAGCCCAACGGCGAGATTTCCCGACTGGAATACGAAAGACTCACTGTCGATCCGGCTCAGCTCCTGGGGCACGGGAACATCCGGGAAATCCAGAACCATGGGGCGACTTTCCAGGGGGGGGAGCAGGGGGGGAGGCGGCGTGGATGAGCCGGGTGGCGGCTCCGTGGTCTGGCCCATGGGATTGGGCGGTGGGGCGCTCCCCTTGCCGGTGGCGCCGCACCCCGAAAGCAGCAGGATGGCGAGAAGGCACACCAAAGCACTTTCCATTCGTCGGGCCGTCCCCAAACGTCTCAGGTTTTTCATCGACATTCCTCCCATCGCTTTTGGTCAAGGACCGGACCAGACCTCCCTAGAAAAAGGGGTTGGTCGTCCTCTCACGGTCAACGGTCGTTTCGGGTCCATGCCCCGGGTACACCAACGTTTCACCCGGCAGCGTAAAGATCTTCTCCCTCACCGATCGAATGAGCTGATCGTAGGATCCCCCAGGAAAGTCCGTTCGGCCGATGGATCCGGCAAAAAGGGTGTCGCCGACGAAGATCATCTTCTCCCGTGGCAGGTGGAAAGAGACATGTCCAGGCGTGTGCCCCGGCGTCTCGATGACATGGAAAATGAGAGAGCCAATCTCGATCTGGTCACCCCCGCGGACCTGCCGATCGATGCTGCAGGCCGCCAGGTCCACTGCGCTCTTCATGACGGCCCCCATCCCAACCATCCGGTCCGAAAGGAGCCCTTCATCCCCGGGATGCATGATGATCTCGCCCCCAGTGAGCGATTTCAGCATCCAGCACTCCATGACGTGGTCGAAGTGGGCGTGGGTGTTCAGAATGGCGCTCAGCTCCAGGCCCTCCTCCCGCAAGCGCCGCGCGATGCGCTGGCTGTCGCCGCCGGGATCGATCACCACGGCCTTGCGGGAATGCTCATCCCCCACCAGGTAGCAATTGGTCTGAAGCATTCCCACCATAAACGTTTCAAAGATCATGGGACTTCCTCTCTCCCCGTGGAGACCCTGTGGAATCACGCGATGCCAGGGTCATGGGCACTGGCTCGTCATGCCGAATGCGGCAAGACCCCCTATTTCTCGAAAAGAACCAGCTCTTCAACGGGCCGCCGATGCGAGGTCTGACTCCGATGGGCCGGATGCCCCACAGCCACGACCGCCATGAGCTCCAGCCTGTCGGGAAGCTCCAGCAGGCGTTGAATCTCGTCCTTGTTCTTGAGGATCTCGCCGATCCAGACAGCTCCGAGCCCCCGCGCATGAACCGCCAGCAGGAAGTTCTGGATGGATGCGCCGACGGCCTGGCAGTCCTTGACATGATCGTAGGAGCTGTCCTTATCCAGGAAAAACGTCACCAGGACCGAGGCGGACTTGATGACATTGGTGTACCGCGTGAGACCGCCGAGACGGGCCTTGAGATCGTCATCCCGGATGAGGCCGAACCGCCAGGGCTGATTGTTGAGTCCCGAAGGGGCCCAGGATGCCGCCTTGAGTGCTTCCAGCACGAGCCCCCTCGCGACCGAGGCTTCGGTGAAATGACGGATGCTGCGGCGTTCTAAAATGGCTTTCAGGACAGGGGAATCGGTTGCAGCTTCAGACATGTCTCCTCCTCGTGTGGTCCATTACCATCCTGATATCCGGTTTGCCCCATGGAGCTTTTCGACGGCGAAACGAAAGGCAGTATAGTGGCTCCATGCACGTTCGGTCAAGGGAGCAGGCCTTCCACCGAGGATGTGGGGAATCCGGCGTCCCGTGGGGGAGGCTGCCAGACGATGAAGACGTCGGGGGCCGACCCCCCGCCGGCGAGATGGGCGAGGGGCCAATCCAGAGGCCGCCGCGACCTTCATGGGCCACAGCGAGGGATCAAGCCGCGAGCCAGCGTCACGATGAAGTCCTGCACATTGGTCAGGATGGAGCGGGCCGTCAGGGAGCCCCGGTTCGCGAGCTTGCTCGATGCGAATTCCGACATGTCGACCGTGTAGAAATAAACCGGTCTGACGCGGCCGTCGCTCATCACCCGGCAGGCGGGAATCAGATTCCCCGTGGCGATGGCGTGGAGCTGAGTGGCCATGGCAATGACGGTGGTCGCCCTGGAGGCAAGACGGCGCATTCGGTCCTGGGCCTCGTAGACGTCGGCCAGGACGTCGGGAAGCGGACCGTCGTCGCGGATGGATCCCGCAAGAACCGTGGGGATCCGCAATCGAACGAGGGCGGCCATGATGCCCTCCGCAATGGACCCCGATTCCACCGCCCGCTGGATCGATCCCGCCCGACGGATGTGATTGATGGCATCCAGGTGATGGTAGTGGCCCAGGGGTTTGTGGCGCTTGGTATAAATCTCCTGACCGAGGGCCGTCCCGTAAAGAGCCGCCTCCAGATCATGGACGGCCAGAGCATTGCCGGCCAGGACCGCATGGACGAAACCCGCCTCGAGAATCCTCACGAATGACTCGCGCGCGTCTCGATCGAAGGCCACCGCAGGCCCCAGCACCCACAGAATGAAGCCCGACCTGCGCTCATGCTCGAAGAGCTCGTAAAGCTCATCGTAGTCATGGGAAAATGACGTCTCACGGGAGACCTGGGTCCGGAAGGCGAAGATCTCTGCCGGTCCCCTTCCGGACGGGAAAGGATCGGTGTGAACGAAGATGCCGTCCTCACCATTTTCACGCCGTCCGCATGCCACCGCATCGCCCTTCTGGAGATGCCGGAATTCCGTGACATGGAGGACTCCCTCCCCGTCGCGCACCACGACGCAGTCCATGCGCGAATCCCGAAGGATCACCCACTGGCCGGGAGTCAGATGCAGGTATTCGGGAAAGATCGTGGTGGCGTGATAGTCCTCGGGGGCCACTCCAGGCTCGGTCACGGTCTTGAACCGCGCCAGCGGCGACCCCGAGAGTGGAGGCTTGCGAAAGTCGGGGGCCACGTACTCGGGCAGGCTGAAAGCCATGACTCACTCTCCGCGGGCTCTCGGAAGGGTCGGTATGCGGGACGCCAGGAATCAGGCGGGAAATGGGCTCAAAGCAGCGGACGGGGGGTCTACTGGGGCTCCGGGCCTCCCGCTTCGCTCCGGGCATGCCTGTAAACCTGAACGAAGTAGTCCCTGGCGGACCAGAAGCCCAGGATGAGGGAAACCCACAAAAAAGCCGTTCCCAGGGCTTCGAGAAACGTCGTGACGCCCGGAATGGTGAGGAGGAGAAAAAGGATCCCGCAAATCTGCGAGATCATCTTGTTCTTTCCCATTCGGCTGGCATCCAGGATCAGGCCGTGGCTGGCGGCGATGGAGCGAAGCCCCGTGATGGTCATCTCCCGCCCGAGGATGAGAAAAACCAGCCAGGCCTGGACCTTGCCGATGGGAATCATCATGATCAGCGCCGCGGAGCTCAGGAGCTTGTCGGCCAGAGGGTCCAGGAGCTTCCCGAGAGCGGTGACCATGTTGTGGCGGCGAGCCAGGATGCCGTCGAAATAGTCCGTGAGGGAAGCCAGACCGAACACCAGGAAGGCCAGGTTGGTGGATTCCCCCGGGGTCGGCTGGATCAGGAGAAGGATCAGCACGGGAATGGCCGCCAGCCTCATGTAGGTCAGCACATTGGGAAGACCGGTCAAATGCTGGCGTGAGAGATGCCTTGGCGCTTCGCTCATTGCTTCCATGGGCTTTTGTTGGTCGATCGATGTACCGGGTGCCTGGCGGGTTCGGATCATTTCCGTGAATTCCGATGGAGACCCCTGGGCTGACGCGTCTCCCGGCGATCCCTAATGGCTGTATCTGCGATAGTATTCGAGCACCTTCTGCACGTAACCCTGCGTCTCGTCGTAAGGTGGAATGCCCCCATGCCGCGCCACGGCCTCCGGGCCCGCGTTGTAGGCGGCCAAAGCCAGCTGGAGGTCGTTGTTGAAGCGGTTCAGCATCGACCTGAGATAACGCGAGCCACCATCGATGTTCTCCAGCGGGTCGAAGGGGTTCAGGACCCCAAGATCCCGCGACGTTTCCGGCATCAACTGCATCAACCCCATGGCGCCCTTGGGCGAGACGGCATTGGCATTGAATCCCGATTCAGCTCGAATGACGGCCTTGACGAGGTTGGTGTCAAGACCATGACGCATACAGGTCAGACGGATGTGCGGCTCGAACTGGTTCTGATTGGTGCAGGAGTCGAGGGAAGGGATGAATCTTGCCGGTGACATGCGGAGGGCCCCGGGCTTCGCCACGATGAGCTGGCGCACCGGCGAGACCTCCCGGGCGTGGGACTGGACGGGAATGTTCGTGAAGTGGATGACCCCATCCCTGTCCTCGTATTTGTAGATCTCCCCGCCCGAGGGCCCCGGCAAGGCCATGCACAAGGCGAGCAGGATCAATACGCCCATTGTCACCCTACGGATCATCAAGTCAGCTCCGTGACTCATCGCTACACCTCATCTTCAGGAGTGGCTTGCGCTGCATTGGGGCGGCTCCTGACCGAAGCTCCCTCCGACAGGAATCCTGGCCGCCCCGCTGTCGCCAGGGTGCAGCACCGTCGGCGTTGCCGCTCACTTCATCGAGAAATCTTTCTCCACCTTGCGCCAGTCATCCAGAAAGCTCTGGATCCCGGCATCCGTCAGGGGGTGCCTTGCCAGCTGCCCGATGACCTTGAAGGGGATCGTAGCAATATCCGCTCCCATTTTGGCCGCTTCCAGCACATGAAGGGGGCTGCGGATGCTGGCCACGATGACTTCGGTCTCGAAAAGATAGTTGGAAAAGACATCCAGGATCTCTTCCACCAGTCCCATGCCCTCGTGGCCGATGTCGTCCAGCCGGCCCACGAACGGACTGATGTAAGTGGCCCCGGCCTTGGCGGCCATGAGCCCCTGAAGGGCGGAGAAAACGAGAGTCACGTTGGTCTTGATGCCTTCCTCGGAGAGGCTGCGCACCGCCTTCATGCCCTCCGTCGTCATGGGAATCTTGACGACGACGTGGGGATCGATGGCAGCCAGGGTCCGGGCCTCGACGATGAGATCCGGAGCGGAGGAGCTGACGCACTCAGCGCTCACCGGCCCGTCGACGATCTCGCAAATCATTTTGATGTGCTTCTCGAAAGCATCCCGCGTATCGATGCTCTCCCGCGCGATGAGCGTCGGGTTTGTGGTCACGCCATCCAGGACGCCCAGGCTGTGGGCCTCCTGGATCTCTTTCAGACTCGCCGTATCGATGAAGAATTTCAAGTAAGATCCTCCCTGGGATGAAGTTTCAGGATATGCCATGCTTCCGCAGGTAGTCGCTCCGGCACCCCTCGCTGCAGAAGTAGAGCACCTGGCCATGAACCCGGCCCTGGACCCCCTGCTGCCTGAGAAAGTAGGTGCCACACTGTGGATCCTGAATCAGCTCCGTGTCTTGGGATTTCGGCATATCGCCAGCATCCCCGCCTGTGGACATGAGGGACTTCCCCCACGTCCTGACGAGTCGATATCCAAAATAGATGAGGAATCCATAGATGAGAAGTCGAATCATCGGGGCTCCAAAGGGTCCACCGCCTGTCCGCCCTGGTCCTCCAGATCCCGAAGGAGCCCACTCACGGTCCGACGGAGGCGCGGGTGGGTCCAATGGGGATGAATCTCCATGAGGGGCACCAGCACGAACTTCCTTTCATGGAGCCTCGGATGCGGCAACGTCAGGCCTTCCGTGTCCAGGACCCGGTCCGCGAAGCTCAGGATATCCAGGTCCAGGGTCCTGGGACCCCAGCGCTCCCGGCGAGTCCGGCCGAAGTCCTCCTCGATGCCCTGCAAAACACCCAGGAGCTGTTCGGCCTCCAGGGATGTCTCGCACAGGGCCACTCCGTTCACGAACCAGTCCTGATCCATCTTCCCCACGGGCTCCGTTCGATAGAGCGACGAGCACCGGAGGACAACGATCTCCGGATGCATGCCCAGAATCTGGATGGCCTGGCGGCAGCTGGCCGCCGCATCGCCCACATTGCCCCCGAATCCGATGATGGCCCGTACCGGGGCGCGACGTGCGCGCGCGGCCGCCTTCACAGGGGGGCTTGATGTTCCGTCACCGTTCATGGCTGTACTCGAAGCCCACGCCCGCAGCCGGTGCGAGATCAGAACGAAAGCTTCCGGATGCGCTCCACAGCCTCCTGGATGCGCTCCTTGCTCACCGTGAGGGCCAGGCGCACATACCCCTCGCCGGGCTCGCCAAATCCGCTGCCGGGGGTGGTGACGATTCCCGCCTCCCTGAGGAGGAGGGACGTGAGCTCCTTGGACGTATAACCCCCGGGCGTCGGGCACCACACATAGAAGGTGGCCCGGGGGGATGCGGGGCTCAAGCCGGCACTCCTCAGCCCCTCGACCAGAACATCCCGGCGCTCCTGGTAAATGCGCTGGTTGTCCGCGATGCAACCCTGGTCGCTTTCCAGGGCCGTGATCCCGGCCCACTGGATGGCGTTGAAAGCGCCCGAATCGATGTTGCTCTTCACCTGCCCCAAAGCCCCGATGACGTCCGCGTTCCCCACGGCGAAGCCCAGGCGCCATCCCGTCATGTTGTAAGTTTTGGAGAGGGAGTGAAACTCGATACCCACCTCCTTGGCCCCCGGAACCTCGAGAAAGCTCATGGGGCGATAGCCGTCGAAGCCCATCTCGGTGTAGGCCGCATCATGGCAGATCATGACGTCGTATTGACGGGCGAATTGGACCACCCGCTCGTAGAAGTCCTTTTCAGCGATGGCACCCGTCGGATTGTTGGGGTAGTTGATGAACATGACCCTGGCCTTGCGGGCCGTTTCCGGCGGAATGGCGTCGAGGTCCGGGAGAAACCCGTTTTCCGCCAGCAGGGGCATCATGTGGCTCTCGCCGCCGGCGAACATGGTGGCGATGTCGTAAACGGGGTAAGCCGGGGAGGGCACCAGGGCCACATCCCCGGGGTTGATGCAGGCCAGGGGCAGATGAGCGATGCCTTCCTTGGACCCGATGAGGGTGAGCACCTCGCGGTCGGCGTCGAGATGGACCCCGAAGCGGCTTTTGTACCAGCGGGCGACACTCCCCTTGAAGTCGTTCATGCCGGAGTAGGATGGGTACTGATGGTTGGCCGGGTCCTCAGCCGTTCTCTGGAGAGCCTCGATGATGTGTCGAGGGGTCGGCAGGTCGGGATCTCCCACACCCAGGTTGATGACATCGACTCCCTTGGCGACGAGCTCCGCCTTGAGGCGGTCGATCTCCTGGAACAGGTAGGGGGGAAGCCGTCTGAGTCGTTCAGCCTTTTCAAAGCCCATCCAATCCTCCGTTTGCGGCATCTGTGAGTTATTCATGCTGCAAGGCTCGGGTCAAGATCCCGGCCCGCCCCGGTGGGGCTGGTTCACCTCGACGTCACTTGATGCCGAGGACGTTCTGCATGTCGTAAAGGCCGGGGGGCTGGGTGACCACCCACCGGGCGGCCCGGAGGGCGCCTCGAGCGAAGTTGTCGCGACTGTGGGCTCTGTGGGTCAGCTCGATCCTCTCCCCCATGCCGCCGAAGGTCACCGTGTGCTCCCCCACGATGTCTCCGGCCCGGACCGTCTGGATGCCGATCTCCTGCTGGGACCGCTCGCCGATGATGCCGTGGCGGGCATACACCCCCACGCGATCCAGGTCGCGCCGGAGAGCCTCGGCGGCCACCTGGGCCAGCTTCAGCGCCGTCCCGCTGGGTGCGTCCTTCTTGAAACGGTGGTGCGCCTCCACGATCTCGATGTCGAAGCCGTCGCCGAGCATCCGGGCTACATCGGCCACGATCTTGAACAGGACGTTCACCCCCATGCTCATGTTGGGGGCCAGCACGCAGGCCACGTCCCGGGCCAGGTCCCGGGCCCTCCTCGTCTGCTCGGCAGAAAACCCCGTGGAGCCGATGACCATGGGCTTACGGGCCGCGGCCGCCGCCTCCAGGTGAGCGCAGGACGCCGACGCACTGGTGAAATCGATGACCACGTCAGCCTGGTCCAGCACATCGGTCACCGAGCCCGACACGGTCAGACCGCGCGCCGGTCCGCCAATGCACTCAGCCAGCTCACGTCCCAACGCCGGATGATCGGGGTGCTCGAAGCCGCCCACAAGCTCAATGCCTTCCGCCTCATTGACGAGCTGTGCTATGCGCGAGCCCATCCTGCCGGCCACTCCGGCCACCGCGACCTTGATCATTTCAGCGTCTCCTTCGTGGGAACAGGCTACAGAAGTCCATAGGACTGGAGGTCTCTTCCGAGACGCTCACGGTTGGCGTCGGACATTCGCACCAGGGGCAGCCGCACCTCGTCGCTTTGGATTTTGCCCATCATCGCCAGGGCCGCCTTGACGGGAGCGGGGTTGGTCTCGTAGAAAAGCGCGTGGCACAAGGGGAGCAGCTTGTAGAAGAGTTTCTGGGCCTCCGCGAACCTGCCCTCGAAGAACTGGTTGCACAGGTCCGCCATGTCCCTGGGAACGATGTTGGACGTGACGGAGATGACCCCCTGGCCGCCCACGCAAAGCAGCGGAAAGGTCAGGAAATCCTCGCCCGAGACCACGGAGAAGCCCTCGCCGCATCGAGCGATGATGTCCGTGATCTGCTTCATGCTGCCCGAGGCCTCCTTGACGCCCACGATATTGTCGATCCTGGCGAGCCGGGCGATGGTGTCCGGCTCCATGTTGACGGCGGTCCGCCCGGGGATATTGTAAAGGATGATGGGAATGTCCACGGCCTCGGCCACTTTCCGGAAGTGCTGGTAGAGGCCTTCCTGGGTGGGCTTGTTGTAATAGGGGCTGATCATGAGCGCACCGTCCGCGCCGGCAGCCTTGGCGTGCCTGGTCAGTCGGATGGCTTCATCCGTGTTGTTGGAACCGCTGCCCGCTATGACGGGGACTCGCCTGGCCACCTGCTCCACGGTGATCTCCACGACCCTTTCATGCTCCTGGAACGAAAGGGTTGCCGATTCCCCGGTGGTGCCACAAGGGATGATGCCGTGGGTTCCATTGGCAATCTGGAATTCGATCAGATCGCGCAGTGCCGCTTCATCGAGCTGTCCGCCCGTGAACGGCGTCACGATAGCCACCATTGCCCCTCGAAACATGATTCCCTCCCTCCCTGGTCTATCCGTCTCTTAACGTTTCATCCCAGAGCTCGGCCTGGTAAACCACCCGAGCGTCGCCTTCCAGGCACACGTCGGTGAACGACGCTGGGGATGTGCTCCGGCAAAGGTTGAAATAGATCGTGAGAGTCTCCCCACTCCTGGTGAGGACATCCACGGGAGACTCGGCCCACCCCCTGGCCGCAGCCAGCAGAGCCGTGGCGATGGAGCCCGTGCCGCAGGCGAGGGTCTCCCCCTCCACCCCGCGCTCATACGTTCGAAGAGTCAACCGATGAGCGTCTCGAACATGAGCGAAGCTCACGTTGGTCCCCGCCGGCTGAAAATGAGGATGAAAACGGAGGGCTCGTCCCCACTCCACCACCTGGGCCGCTTCCAGCGTATCGGCCGACTCCACGAACTGGACGGCATGGGGGACACCGGTGTTCACAAAATCCAGGGCGAAAGATCGCCCCAGGGCCTGGAGCTCCAGCCCCGCCGCCAGTCCATGGGGTGGTGTCGTACGGATCTTGACGCGCTCCCCGCGGATCTCGGCCTCGATGATGCCGGCCAGTGTTCGGAAAGCCATCTCCCCGCGGGGAGCGATTCCCGACAGATGAGCGAACCGCGCCGCACAACGGGCTCCGTTGCCGCACATCTCGGCCTCGCTGCCGTCGGCGTTATAAAAGCGCCACTGGAAATCCACTTCCGGGTCGTTCTCGATGAGGATCAGGCCGTCGGCACCCACCGAGAGCTTGCCGCGGCAGGCCTTTCTCGCCAGCTCCTGCTGCTTTTCCCGCCCCGGGATCCTCCGCGACCGGTTGTCGATGAGGATGAAGTCGTTTCCACTGCCGGTCATTTTGAAAAAAGGGATGCGATCCACTCCCGGGCTTTCCATATTACCCCGCCGTTCCTCTCGTTCTCGGCCATGCCCCGGCTGTCCGATGCGTCAGATGAAGGCCCGGGATGCTCGAGGCGCCGTCTCAAGTCAGATCCGGAATCCACTCGCCGCGCACGAGATCCTCGTGGGTCTCGCGCTTCCGGATCACGAAATACTGATCGTCCCGGACCAGAACCTCACTGGCTCTCGGCCTCGAGTTGTAGTTGGAGGACATGGTGAACCCGTAGGCTCCGGCACTCATGACCGCGAGGGAGTCTCCAGGCAGCACCATGGGAAGCCCCCGCTCTCGAGCCAGAAAGTCCCCGGACTCGCAAATGGGTCCCACCACATCCACCACCTGCATGTCACGGTCGCTCTTCACCACCGGAAGGATCTGATGATAGGACCCGTAAAGGCTTGGCCGGACCAGGTCATTCATCCCGGCGTCCACGATGACGAAATCCTTGCTGGCGGACTTTTTCGTGTAAAGGACGCGGGTCAGCAGCAGCCCGGCGTTGCCGACGATAACGCGGCCAGGCTCGAAAATCAAGGTACAGGAAAGGCCCTCCAGCTCCTTCAGGATAGCGTCGGCATACTCATGGGGATGGGGCGGCGACTCCTGATCGTACACAATGCCCAGCCCCCCGCCGAGATCCAGGTAATGTACCGCAATCCCCATGTCCTGGAGCCGCTCGATGAGGACCCTCAGCCGCCTGAGGGCATCCACGAAGGGGGAGATGTCCGTCAGCTGACTTCCAATGTGGCAGTCGACTCCCATGATCTCCACATGCTCCAGCTCCCTGGCCCTTTGGTAGGAGCGGAGAGCCCCCTCGATGTCGATGCCGAATTTGTTCTTCTTGAGCCCCGTCGATATGTAAGGGTGGGTCTTGGGATCCACGTCGGGGTTCACACGGAGGGCGATGCGAGCCCGTATCCCCAGCTCCCCGGCCCTGGTGTTGATGGCCTCCAGCTCGAGATCGGACTCGATGTTGAACATGAGGATGTTCTCCTTGAGGGCGTAGTCGATCTCCTGGACGGTCTTGCCCACCCCCGAGTAAACGATCCGGTCGGCGGGGATCCCAGCCCTGCGGGCCCGGTACAGCTCCCCTCCCGACACGATATCCACGCCACCCCCCAGGCTGCCGAAGAGATTCAGGATGGCCAGATTGGAGCTGGCCTTCATGGCGAAGCACGTGAGGTGAGGCACCCCCGAGAAGGCGTTGTCAAAAACCGTGAAATGGTGCTTCAGGGTGGCATGACTGTAGACATAGCTGGGGGTTCCCACCTGGTCCGCCAGCTTCCTGAGCGGAACCTTCTCGCAATAAAGCTCATCCTGCTCATAACGGAAATGGTGCATCGCGGATTTCTTCCGTCCCGAAAGGTTTCAGTCAAACTGCAGGCTGCGGATCTCCACCCACCTGGACAGAAGACCCTCCTGCTCCTGAGCCTGGGGGTTCACGGCGGACACGGCATAGGAATAGACCGCGTTCTTTTTCACCGCGCGATCGATGAAGGGGCCACGGTCCACCGGTCCCGCCGTGAGACGGGTGATCTCCTTGCCTTCCTTGCGATAAACATGGTAGCCCCCCACCACGCCTTCGCTCTCCGTCCAGTGGACTTCAATGCCTCCCTGGGACGGGATCATCCACACCGTTCGGGGAGGGGGAGGAGGCACGGCGGAAGGCGCCTTGGTCCTGGCGGACACAACGGACTCTCCCATGATGAGTGCGCCCTCGAACTGGATGAAAGGCGTGATCCGGTAATCGTAGCTGTTCTGAGAGGCGACGGCCTTGTCCATGAAGTTGTTGGCGCGCACCGGCGTCGATGTGATGCGCTCCCATTCACCGCCACCCGTCCTGCGCTCGATGACGTACTGCAGCTCCCCCTGCAAGGGCTTGCCCTGCAGATCCTTTTTGGCCGCCCTCCACTGGAGCATGATGCCCTGGGGCTGGGGCGCGACCTCGAAGCTCGTCGGGCGTCCCGGTCCGGGGACCACCTTGGCGATGACCGGGTTGGACTGGGACTGGGGTCGGTCCTTGCGGTCCTGGATGACGATCTGGTAACGATAGGCCTGGTTTCTGGAAACGGCGGTGTCCTCCCACAGGAGCTTATCCCCCACCTTTCGGGCCGGCTGGGGAGCCGCGGGGTCGATCTGCTGCACCTCCGACTGGTTCTCCACGGGGCAGTCCGGACAGTTCCGGCTCTCCCATTTCACGGGAGCCTTCAAAATGAGAAAACGGTGCGAGGAGCCCTTCTCAGTCACCTTGACCCCCTCGGGCGCCGTCCAGCTCAGCTCCACCCCTCCAGGGAGGATGAGGGCCGACAGGTCGCTGATCTCGGGTCGGACCGTCTCCGACATGGGTCTGGGAAAAACCTTGTTGGCACAGCCCGAGGCCGCCAGAGCCGCCATGATGAGCAGCAGCGAGGCCATGGCATCCTGGGCAGTCCTGGACGTGCTTGGAACAAACCGGCTCGTCATATGACCCTCATCTTCCGCGAAAGCGACCGATCCGCTTTCGATGACATGCTTCAAGATCCCGCCGAAAAGGGGACCGGGACGTGGGAGACCCATGCCTCAAGCCTCAAGCCCCCGCTCGATCGCCGCAATCTCCTCGCGCGCCAGGGCGATGGCCTCGGCAACCCGCGTCGAGCCCGTGCCGCCGGCGGAGACCCTCTGGTCCACCGCCGCCCGGAGGTCCAGAAAGGTGAAGACATCCGAGTCGAATGTCTTGCTGACGCTTCGGAATTCTTCCAGGCTGCAATCCTCCAGCCCTTTCCCCTTCTGAATGCAATACTGAACCATCTGTCCCACGGCGTGATGGGCCTTGCGGAACGGCAGCCCCTTGCGGACCAGGTAGTCCGCCAGCTCGGTGGCCAGCGTGAAGCCCTGGGCGGCCATCTCGCGCATCCGGTCTTCATTGAACCGGATCTCGGGAAGCAGTCGGCCGAGGAGGCGCAACGTGCTCAGCACCGTATCCGCCGTATCGAACACGGGCTCCTTGTCTTCCTGGAGATCGCGGTTGTAAGCCAGGGGCAGCCCCTTGGTGAGGGCGAGGAGGGCCATGAGATTGCCGAAAACTCTCCCGCTCTTGCCCCGCATGAGCTCTGGAACATCCGGGTTCTTCTTTTGAGGCATGATGCTCGATCCCGTGCAGAACGCGTCGCTGATCTCGACGAATGCGAACTCGCTCGTGGACCACAGGATCAGCTCCTCCGCCAGGCGGCTCACGTGCATCATGATCACGGCGGCCGCGGCGGCGAGCTCGATGAGGTAGTCGCGGTCGCCGACGGCATCGATGGAATTCCGGGTCACCCGGGAGAAGCCCAAAGCGCGGGCTGTATACTCCATGTCGATGGGAAACGACGTGCCCGCCAGGGCCGCGCTTCCCAGGGGCAGAACATCGGCCCTGCGGAAGCAATCCGCCAGACGCTCGTCGTCCCGGCGAAACATTTCGTAGTAGGCCATCAGGTGGTGGGACAGGAGGACGGGCTGGGCATGCTGGAGATGAGTGAAGCCCGGCATCACCAGCCCCATGCACCGGGACGCCGTCTCGACGAATCCCTTCCGCACCGCCAGAAGCAGGGTCCGCCCATGGCGGATCACATCACGAACGTAAAGCCGCATGTCCAGGCAGATCTGATCGTTGCGGCTTCGGGCCGTGTGGAGCTTTCCCCCCACGTCTCCGATCTTCTGGATCAGGCGGCGCTCCACCGCCATGTGGATGTCTTCTTCCGCCGGGTCCAGGCTCAGATCCCCGCGGTCGATCTCCCGTAGCACCTCTCCCAGACCGCCGACGATGAGCGACGCCTCTTCGTGAGTGATGATTCCGCATTCCGCAAGCATCCGACAGTGGGCGATGCTCCCCTCGATGTCGTAACGGTACAGGCGGCTGTCGAATTGAATGGAAGCCGTGTACTCCTCGACATGTCGATTGGTCGGCTGCTCAAAACGCCCCTGCCAAGGCTTTTCACTCATGAGCCGTTTCCTTCCATCGCTCCTGGCGGTCCGACCCCAAGGCCCGTCGAGACGTCCACCCGCAACCATCGGGAGCCCAAACCATCAGCGCCCCCGCACCAGCGACTCGATCCTCAGTCGGAGACCGTTCAGGCGGATGAAGCCCGTGGCGTCGTCCTGCCGGTAAACCGTGTCCTCCTCGAAGGTGGCGAAGCTCGGCTGGTAGAGCGACCGGTCGGACTTCCGACCCGTCACCGCGCACGAGCCCTTGTAAAGCTTGAGCCGCGCCGTTCCCCAGACGTTCTCCTGAGTAGCATCCATGAGACCCTGGAGGATCCGCATCTCCGGCGAGAACCAGAAACCATTGTAGATGAGACGCGAGTATTGCGGAACCAGGGAATCCCGGATCTGCATGACCTCACGGTCCATGGTGAGGGACTCGACGGCCTGCCGGGCCGCGCGCAGCACCGTGCCGCCGGGCGTTTCATACACCCCTCGGGATTTCATGCCCACGTAGCGGTTCTCCACGAGATCCACCCGGCCGATGCCGTGACGCCCCCCGATCTCGTTGAGACGCTGCAGCAGCGAAGCCGGGCTCAGCCGCTCGCCGTCGATGGCGACCGGGTCGCCCCCCTCGAAATCGATCTCGATGACTTCGGGGGTGTCGGGTGCCCGCGCCGGATCCACGGTGAGGGTGAACATGTCCGGATGGGGCTCGAGCCACGGGTCCTCGAGGATGCCCCCCTCGTAGCTGATGTGCAGCATGTTGCGGTCCGAGCTGTAGGGCTTCTCCTGGGTCACGGGGACGGGAATCCCGTGCTTCCTGGCGAAATCCACCAGGGCCGTGCGGGACTTGAGGCTCCATTCGCGCCAGGGAGCCACGATTTTCAATCCGGGGCTCAGGGCCGTGTAAGTCAGCTCGAACCGCACCTGGTCGTTGCCCTTGCCCGTGGCCCCGTGGCTCACCGCATCGGCGCCTTCCTCGGCGGCGATGCGCACCTGGTGCTTGGCGATGATGGGCCGGGCGATGGACGTCCCCAGGAGGTAGTGGCCCTCGTACAGAGCGTTGGCCCGGAACATGGGGAAGATGAAATCCCGGACAAACTCCTCGCGGAGATCCTCGATGCGGGCCTTGACGGCGCCCGTGGCCAGGGCCTTGGCCTCGAGTCCGTCCAGCTCCTCCGCCTGACCCAGGTCGGCGGCGAAGGCCACCACTTCGCATTCATAGGTCTCGATGAGCCATTTGAGAATGACCGACGTATCCAGTCCACCCGAATAGGCCAGGACAACTTTTTCGATCTTCATGCGAGGCGACGCCTCCTTTCATGCCTGTGCTAGGGCCGATTCGAAAGCCAAGGGGCTCATCATCCACTCCATGAGCGCCATCTGGAGGTGCATCCGGTTCTCGGCCTGGTCGAAGACGATGGATCGTGGGCCGTCCATCACGTCATCGGTGATCTCGTCACCACGATGTGCCGGGAGGCAGTGCATCACCCGCGCGTGGGGCGGAGCCGCCTCGAGGAGCCGCGTGCTGATCTGGTAGGACGCGAAGACAGTCTTCCGGGCGGCTTCCTCGGACTCCTGTCCCATGCTGGCCCAGACGTCGGTGTAGAGGATGTCAGCCGCCGCGACGGCTTCAAAAGGGTCCGTCGTCAGGACCACCTTACCCCGGCCTACGGACCGGGACCGGGCGAGGGTCCCGGCGTCGGGCTCGTAACCGGGAGGACAGGCCAGGTGGAGGGTGAAGCCCAGGCGGATGGATGCGTTGATCCAGGAGTTGGCCACGTTGTTTCCGTCCCCGATCCACGCCACGTGAAGCCCGTCCAGGGATCCCCGGTGCTCCTCGATGGTCAGGAGATCGCTCAGGACCTGGCAGGGGTGAAAAAGGTCCGTCAGGCCGTTGATGACCGGGATCGTGGCGAACCGCGCCAGCTCCTCCACGTCCTCATGGCGATAGGTTCGGATCATGATGCCGTCCACATAGCGCGAGAGCACCCTCGCCGTGTCGGCCATGCTCTCCTTGCGCCCGATCTGGGTGTCCCTCTCGGTCATGGTGATGCAGTGTCCGCCCAGGCGGTACATGGCGGCCTCGAAGGAGACCCGCGTGCGGGTGGAAGGCTTGACGAAGATGAGCCCCAACACCCTGCCGGCCAGCGAGGGCCCGAGCGTCCCCGTCGTCCAATCCCGCTTCATCTGCCGCGCTCGGGCGATCAGGCTCTGGACTTCTTGGGCGGTCAGGTCGAGTATGGTGCAAAGGTCCCTTTTCATGGCGTCTCCTCGCCCAGCGCTTCGTCCAGAACCGAGATGAGCCGGTCCACGTCCTCCGTCTCGATGATCAGGGGAGGTACGAATCGGAGCACCGTCTCATGGGTGCAGTTGATGATGACGCCGCGCTGAAGGCATTTCTCCACCAGGTGCTGGGCCGGCCGATCCAGGTCCAGGGCCAGGATGAGCCCTCGGCCGCGGACTTCCCGAACCAGGGGATGGCGCGCCTGAAGCTCACGCAGCCGCCCAGCGAAGTAGGCACCCACCGACCGCACCCCCTCGAGAAAGGCAGGGCTCGAGATGGTTTTCAGCACCTCGAGGGCCACCGAGGCCACCAGCGGGGTTCCGCCGAAAGTGGTGGCATGGCTTCCAGGCACGAAAGCGTCCGCGGCCCCCGGCGCCGCCAGCATCGCCCCGACGGGCAGCCCGTTTCCCAGAGCCTTGGCCAGCGTCATGATGTCGGGAGTCACATCCTCCTGCTCGTGGGCGAAGAGGCTTCCCGTCCGGCCCATTCCCACCTGGACCTCATCGAAGATGAGCAGGACGTCCCGCTCCCGGCACAGGGCCTTCAGGTCCCGCAGGTATCCGGGATCCGGCACGTTCACGCCCCCTTCGGCCTGTATGGGCTCCACCATCACGGCACACGTTCGATCCGTAAGGGCCGCCTCGACCGCCCTCACGGAATTGAAATCCACGAAGGTGAACCCCTCCACCAGCGGCTCGAAGCCCTTGTGCACCTTGGACTGGCCGGTGGCCGAAAGGGTGGCCAGGGTTCGCCCGTGGAAGGAGTCCTTCATGCTCACCACGTGGAATCGCCCAGCCCCGTAACGGTCCCAGCTGTACTTGCGGGCGAGCTTGATGGCGGCCTCGTTGGCTTCGGCGCCGCTGTTGCAGAAAAACACCTTATCTGCAAAAGAAAGACGTGTCAATTCCGCCGCCAGAAGCACCTGTGGCCGGGTGTAGAAGAGGTTCGAGACGTGTACCAGGGTATCCGCCTGCTCGCACAGCACACGGGTCACCTCCGGCGGGCAATGTCCCAGGTTGCAGACGGCGATCCCCGCCAGGCCATCCAGGTACTCCCGTCCCTCGTCATCCCAGAGCCTGCAGCCCCGTCCCCGCACGAACGTGACGGGGAGCCGCGCATAGGTCGTGCAAATGTGCTGCTGGCAAGCCTCCCTCGTGTCCTCCATTCAGAGCTCCATCTTCGCAATGAACCGTTTCTTGGTGATCTCCGTGCCCACGCCGTGGTCGGTGAAGAGCTCCAGCAGCGTGGCGTGGGGCACCCGCCCGTCGATGATGTGAACCTTGCCCACGCCGGCCTGGATGGCATCGATGGCGCACTGGACCTTGGGGATCATGCCGCCCTTGAGGGTCTCGTCCTGAAGGGCGTCGGCGGCCTCGGCCACCGTCATGCTGGAGATGAGCCTGCCTTCGCGGTCGAGAGCCCCCTGGACATCCGTCATGAGCAGGAGCTTCTCGGCCTGGAGGGCACCCGCCACATGCCCCGCCACCAGATCGGCGTTGATGTTGTAAGTCTCGCCGTTCTGGCCCATGCCCACCGGCGCGATGACGGGAATGACCTGACTCTCCTCCAGGAGCCTCAGGATCTCCACGTTGACACTCTGGACCTCGCCCACCAGCCCGATGTCCAGGATCTCCGGCGGCTGATCGTCGCCCTGGTAGCGGAAGACGTGGAGCTTTCGGGCCTTGATGAGCTGGGCATCCTTGCCGCTCAGACCCACCGCCTGTCCCCCATGGCGGTTGATGAGGGAGACGATCTCCTTGTTGAGCTTGCCGACCAGCACCATCTCCACGATGTCCATGGTGTCCTCGTCGGTCACCCGCATCCCCGCCAGGAAGTCGCTCTTCTTCCCGATGCGCTCGAGCATCCGTCCGATCTGAGGCCCCCCGCCGTGGACGACCACGGGGTTGAGCCCGATATACTTCATGAGGACGATGTCCCTGGCGAAGCTCTCCTTGAGATCCTCGGCCACCATGGCGTGCCCGCCGTACTTGATGACCACGGTCTTCCGATAAAACTGCCGAATGTAGGGCAGAGCCTCACTCAGGATTTCGGCCTTGTCGATCCATCGTTTTTCCACGTCTTCCGGCGTAGGACCCATGCGTCACCTCTCCCGCCCTCGCGGACCCTCCTGCCACCTCTGCAAACCGGGGGGGCAGGGGACTGCAGTCAAGAGCCAGTTTTCAGAAACCAGAACCCGCGTCTCACAGGATGTAGCGGCTCAGATCCTCGTCCTTGATGATCTCCTGGAGCGTCTCACGCACATACTCCCTGGTGATGGGGATCATCTGGCCCTTGAGATCCGGGGCA